>JBEBWF010000048.1:0-31047 GCA_040392285.1 Sphingobacterium sp.
GGTGGTAAAGTCGAAGAGAGAGAAAGCAAAGAAGAATGTCTACTACGAGAGATACGTGAAGAGCTGGGATTGGAAATTGAGGTCGGCCAGGAATTTTCCGTTGTGACACATGCCTATCCCGAATTCTCGATTTGCCTCTACCCTTTCCTAGCTAAGCTGACTGGCGGTGGATTGGTTATTGCCGAACATGCGCAAGCTATTTGGGTGGAGAGAAGCGAACTGAATAACTATGACTGGGCCGAGGCGGACAAACCAATTGTAAATGAACTAATGCGGATATGGAGTTAGGAATATACGAAAGTCTGATTACGGAACAATTAAAAAAACGTCTTTCAGAATTAGATGGCAACCGATATTTTATCGCTGACGATAAAAATCTGGACGCAGCTGAGGCTGTGTTCTATCTCAGTGCACATCTCAATAAAGCCATCGCAAATGCGCTTAAAGTAATCAAAGTTGATAAAAAAGATCTATTGGTTGCAAAGCAAATCGAAATCACGAATAATCTCCTGCGATACCTCTCGGAGCAAATCAGTCAGTATAACTTCAATGAAGACCTATTGGATGCTGAAGGCCATATTTTGCAAGGGGTCTTAGATCAATTACATGTTGAATATACAGACATCCGACTATACCTAAAAGAAATCACACCACTATCGCGCTTGACACAAAGCGAGCTATTTACGGGTGGAAATGTAGGGTTATCACTAGATGGTGAACTAAAAAAAGAAATACGCTCCGCTGATCGTGTCGACTTGCTGGTTTCGTTTATCAAATGGAAAGCTATTGTGATTTTGAAAGACGCACTTGAGGAATTTACTAATCGGGGCGGCACGCTGCGGGTTATCACGACGACCTATATGGGTGCTACTGACGCAAAAGCTATTGACGAGCTTTCTAAGCTCAAAAACACCCAGATAAAAGTATCCTATAATACGTCCAACGAGCGTTTGCATGCCAAAGCCTATCTGTTTTACCGTAATACAGGCTTTCATACCGGATATATTGGCTCTTCTAACTTTTCGCGTTCTGCTCTCACGGATGGGCTAGAGTGGAATGTAAAGGTGACGACATCCGAAATCCCCCATATCATTGACAAATTTCAAAAGACGTTTGAATCTTACTGGAACAATGCAGAATTCGAACGGTACGAGGAAGGGAAGTATGAACAACTCCATAACGCATTAAATAGGAACAAATTTGATCGGAATACATCGGAGGTGATTCAATTCTTTGACGTCAAACCGTACCATTATCAAGCGGAGATATTAGAAAAATTAAAGGTAGAGCGCGACGTCCACGGCTCTCAGCGCAACTTAGTCGTCGCAGCTACGGGAACTGGTAAGACGATGATTTCGGCTTTTGATTTTAAGAAATACATAAAACAAAACCCTGATGCTCGGCTGCTTTTTGTCGCTCACCGTATCGAGATCCTACAACAATCTCTGAAAACTTTTAGAAATGTCCTGCGCGAGCACAATTTTGGAGAGCTCTATGGGGGTGGACACGAGCCAACAAATAAAAGAAACATTTTTGCGACGATACAAACATTGAGCCGCATTGACTTTTCTGCATTCTGCGCGCCAGAATATTACGACTATATTGTTTTTGATGAGGTACATCACGCAAAAGCCGATACTTACCAGCTGGTAATGCAATACTTTACTCCAAAAATATTCTTGGGGCTCACAGCTACTCCCGAACGTATGGACGGGAAGAGCATCTTACCTGACTTTAATTATCGTATAGCAGCTGAAATTCGCTTACCGGATGCATTAAACAATAAGCTTCTATGCCAATTTCAATATTTTGGTATCTCGGACACGATAGATTATGCCAAGATAGCTTGGCGTAACGGAAAATACGATAGTAGTGAGCTGACGAACGTCTACACCTCTAATGATCTACGTGTTGGTAACATCTTGCACAACCTGGTCAAGTACAGCAAAGATTATCAAAATGTCTGTGCTGTTGGGTTTTGCATCAGTCAAGATCACGCTAAATTTATGTCGAGAAAATTTCAGGATGTTGGCCTCTCTGCAGATTACTTGGTGTCTGAAAACTCGCACAAACGACAAGATATTTTGGAAGCTTTTCGGAAAAGAAAAATCAATTACCTATTTGTTGTCGATATCGTTAATGAGGGCGTGGATATTCCGGAAATCGACACCGTATTGTTCTTACGTCCGACGGAAAGTCTAACTGTTTTCTTACAGCAGCTCGGCCGTGGTCTTCGTCTACACGACGACAAGGATGTGCTCACCGTACTTGATTTTGTCGGCCACGCCCGTGATGAATATGATTTCGAAAATAAGTTCAGAGCCCTGATTGGCAAAACGAATACGACAGTACAATCGGAGATTGAAAAAGACTTTCCTCACTTACCTCTAGGCTCTTCTATCGTATTGGAGAAAAAGGCTAAGGAATATATATTGGAGAATATCAGGAAAGCGACCCAACTAAACAAAAGGCATCTGATCGCGCGAATACAGAGTTACCAAAATCATACAACTGCTCCGCTGACGCTAAAAAGCTTTTTGAATATATACAATCTGGAACTAAAGCATATTTATAAAAATCACCTATTCAGCTCGCTCTGTGCAGAAGCACACGGGCATCCGATCGATGGAACTAATATAGAAAGATACAAAGCCATGCTATCAAAAAAATGGATGGTTACAGAATCACTAAGCTACTTTCGCTTTATTCTCAATCTAATGGAGCGGAGCTTCAACTTAAATCAATTAGAACAAACGGAAGAGAACCGCCTCATGGCCCTAATGCTTCACTATGATTTTTATATGGGAGCGACGAGTATTGTGTCCTTGGAAGAATCAATAAAAGACATAGGACGGAATAAGGTATTGGTAGATGAAATGAAGGCCTTTCTGGAGGTCAAGATCGATCATATCGGTTTTGAAGAGCTGCCTTGTACAGATCTGGGCTATAGTTTTCCATTGCGAATACATGCAAGATATACCCGTGAACAGATCCTGGTCGCACTGCGGCTAAGTACTTTACAACAGCAAAGCTCTAACCGAGAAGGTGTGGCGTTAAACAAGGAACTAAATACGGAAGCACTCTTTATCAATTTGAAAAAATCAGAGGAGGACTTCTCCCCGACCACAATGTACAACGACTACGCAATAAGTGAAGATCTATTTCATTGGGAATCGCAAAACGAGACTTCGCCCACTAGTGGCAAGGGATTATCTTACATCAATCAGGCCGATACAAGTAAACGTATTTTAGTTTTTGTTCGGGAAAGTGTAAAAAATGCAGATGGATTTACGGAAGGTTATGTTTTCATCGGGCCTGCGCATTTCGTTAGATATGAAGGTGCAAAGCCCATGGCGATTACATGGAGATTAGAAGAGCCTATTCCAGAATATCTTTGGACAGCTTCCGCTAAAATGGTGGTGGGGTAATTTTTCTATTTCAGAGAAGTAATTCCCACTACGCTACTTAAATAAAACATATCCTTCTATTCAGAAATTTGTCTATTCATAAACCTAATTGGATATTCCGCTCTGTAGTACCCCACGATTCCGCTAGAAAGTAGTTAAATCAATATTCCAATTGCTTATTCTGGACATCTTCCATAAAAACAGCTACAATTTGTATAGAACTCAATTAGCAAACTTCACTTTATAACGCCCATCGGTGATTTCTAATCTTTTACTGTCCTCGGACGACACAAATCCATTGAATTTTCCTTCTACCGTTCCGTCTTTTGTGTAGGTAACTTTTGCCGTTATAGCTAAGTAACAGCCTTCGGGATCATTTTTCGAACTATAGAGTACCCCGTCTTGGGTTGTGATCTCTAGATAGTAAGAAGATGAATTCTGTGAATTAATGTCATCGAAGTTTAAACCGCCTACAATCCCAATAAAACTTCCACTATGGTAAAATCTAAATTTGGGGTGAGCACCATCCTTACCCGATCCTTCCAACGTTAAGGTGTTATAATCTCCTTCCTTGCCCCTCAACCCTTTACTATCCACCATAGAAATTAGAGTTCCGTCTATCTTATAGCTTATATAATATTCGGTATCGGTCGCGGTATTATCGGGTTCTTTCTCATCTGGGTTTTGAAGTGCAGGCCCCTCGTCAGAACATGAGATCATCAAAGCCATAAAGGATAAGGTAAATAGTAGTAGTAAGTTAATTTGTTTCATTTGAATATTATATGTGCAGCTAATTCGTCCTGTTTGTGTAATTGGGATAAAGTTTGTTTTATAGGATAAAGATAGGGTTTTTGACCAATGATTGAAGGTAATAAACAAAGAAGTTGTTTCCATTTTGGAAATAACTGAATGTTACTCAAGTTCCACCGTATCAGATATGTTTTTCAAATGCTTACTGATAGCAGGCACCTTAACGCCCTCCTCTCCTCCTAAAAATCCCCCCTTTAGGGGGGTAATAGATGCTTTGGATTAAGATACTTTTGTTATATAAATAACCAAAAAAGTAAAATCATGAAAAACAAACTTATCTTTTCAATTAGCTACATCTTCATCCTTATGCTAACCCAGTCCTGCAAAAAGGAGAATGCAGATCCCTCAGATTCGGATCTGTCTTATTTCGAGTTTACATTCGGAGGACAGGAGTATAAAATGGATGTTGTCGTATTTGATGAAGACGACAGAAGTCATGGGGAATCACCTTCCTATCTGATCGAGATTGCTGGTCACAATGGCCTTAGCGAAGATTACATCGTTCCTGGTCTCAA
The DNA here is from genome assembly GCA_040392285.1 of Sphingobacterium sp. Lineage (GTDB taxonomy): Bacteria > Bacteroidota > Bacteroidia > Sphingobacteriales > Sphingobacteriaceae > Sphingobacterium. Next base: position 4,733 of record JBEBWF010000048.1, read on the forward strand.
CATCTATTTGCCTTTGGACAAGCTGGACAATCCTGTAGGAGAATACCGTGTAGGAAACTATTTGAGCGGCACACCCTTATATCCGGGTTCCGCAGCGATGGAGATCTATAGTAATCCATCCTATGCGACTCATGGTGGTCCCGTCAACGTACAGATCGGCTCTATACAGATCAAAGAGTTTATAAAAGGAGATGGTAGTGAAAGCTATTTATTCAAACAGCTTTCCGGTACCTTTGATCTGGATGTATTCGAGTATGATCAGGCCAATGATGTCTATAAGACAACTCCAATAAAGACGAAAGGTAAATTTAAAGTACAGAACGTCATTTCTATTTCCGAATCACTGCCAATATTGTAACAATAGAACTTCATGGTCAGGAATGCGTAACACCAATTTTATTTTACCTAATTTTGTAGCTTCGTATTCATTTAATCATTCAGCAGTGTCTCTAGAGAAATTAAAGCTTAGTAAACGTCTTCATGCATCCATGAAAGATTTGGGTTATTTTACGGCAAAGGAAATCCAGTTAAAATCCCTCTCTCGAATCATCGGTGGACATAATATTATTGGCATTGCGCCTGAAGGGGCCGGAAAAACGACTACTTATGTTCTGGGTGTATTGATGCGCTTGAAATATACCCAAGATGAGGCACCGAAAGTCTTAGTTTTAGCTCCTAATGAAGAAAGAATTGCCGAAATAGTGGATCGCTTTCTAACCATTAGCAAGAATAAGGATCTCTATATCATAGGGCTTAAAGCAAGCGGAAGTATGGAGGAAGAGATCGAAGAGTTAGTCCGCGGAGTAGATATTGTCGTAGCAACGCCAAACCGTGCACGTGCGGTGTATCTAAAATTGGGGCTTAATTTAAATCGTATCCAGACATTCATAATCGATGATGCGGAAGAAATAGTGAAGCAGGGAATGCAGACAACTGTTAGGGAACTGGCACAAAGCTGTGGTAAAGTCCAGTATTTGGCCTTTAGTACGGTAGAACATCAAAAGTTGCATTTGATGATTGATGGCTTTATGCCTTTCGCTACGGTTATTGAGGTGGAAGAGCTTGCTGAGGAAACGGCTGAAACGCATGAGCTCATGTTGTATCAAGTGCCTAATTTTACCACGAAAATCAATTTGCTAAACCTATTGATGAGTGATGATGAGATATTTGATAAAGTGGTGGTATTTGTGAATAGTCGGCTTACGGCACAAAAACTAGGTCAAAGTCTACACGTTAAAAAAGGCGAAGTGGCTGTATTACATCCCTTTTTTCATGACGATGAATCAGGTATTGATGATATCAATGATTTTAAGCAGATCTCTGAATGCCGAATACTGATCGTGGCAAATGAAGGAACGAATGATATTGATTTAAGTGCGATTCCTTTTATATTTCATTTTGAAATACCGGAAAATAGAGCGGATTTCTTGCAACATATCGTAAAAACTTCAAATGATGAAGTTATTGCGATCACATTTGCGACAGACATTGAGCTTCCGGAGGTCAAAAAAATAGAACAATCTTTGGGGAAGAAAATCCCAGTTATACCCCTTCCGGATGATCTTATTATCTATCGTCCGTCTAATAATCCAAAAGAAAAGAATGAGGTGGACGAATCGCAAGGTGGGGCTTTTCATAAAAAGAAAGAAAGCAATAGCAAGACCTACAATATTGGCGCTGGGGCAAAAGCCAAAATAACGATGAAGAATAAGAAAAGGTAAAGGGATCACCCGGTCAATTCTTCCAATTGTTGGGTAAAGTCATATTGTAGATCTTCGTGCAACGTATCAATCGCTTTCCGTACCAAGGCTAGCTGTCTATCCAGCAGATTCTGTAGGGTTTTATCCTTGCGGATGGGTGGTGAAAGCATTTTGAGCTGCATGCAAAAATCCAGAAGGAGCTCGACTTCTGTTTCTTTTTTTTGGGAATAGCGGATGTATTTCTTTACATCTTTTAATATTTTTCGAATGCTTTTTCGCATCCAGTAGTAGTTTTTGGTGTTGATCATGGCTAACTGTGCCGCCATTTCTTGCTTGACGCTTTCTATATAAGCACTTTCGTCCTCCGCTTCGAACAGCAAATAGGTAAGCAATTCCTTGTTTTCTTTTTTAAACTTTGCCAGGCGCAGACAGAGCGCCAGCAACTCATCGGAAGAGCGGTAGCTGAGTTCTTTTTTAAGTTGAGAGACGGTGGAGCTTTTCATGATCAGGTATTCACTTTATTGATCGGCTCGCCATGGAGATATGCCTGGATGTTTGCACTGATCAGGTGGATCAGGCGCTCCCGCGTTTCCTGTAGTGACCAGGCGACATGTGGAGTGATTACACAGTTTTTAGCATTCAATAGTGGATTGTCTGACGAAGGAGGTTCTGAACTAAGTACGTCTAGGCCGGCACCTGCGATGACTTGATCTTCCAGCGAGGAGGCTAGGTCTGCCTCGTTAATCAATGCACCCCGAGCAGTATTTATGAGGTAGGCTGTCGCTTTCATCTTCTCCAGATTTTCTTTATTGACGATGTGCTCGGTTTCGGCGCTAAGTGGGATATGCAAGCTCAGTACGTCACTTTGCTTGAACACTTCATCCAGCGGGAGCATCTGTATGTCCGGATCAGTGGTCTTTTCGGGATTCTTCCGGTAGGCAATCACGCGCATTCCCAAAGCTTTGGCGATGTCGGCTACCTTCTGACCAATGTCTCCTAACCCGATCAGTCCCATCGTTTTATCTGCAACCTCCAGCAAGGGCGTTTCCCGGAAGGTGAAATCTTTACTGGCGGTCCATTTACCTGCGTGGACCAGATCACTGTGTGTCTCGACACGGTTCAAAAGAGCAAACAATAAAGCGAACGTGTGCTGCGCGACAGCATGTGTACTATATCCTTTCACATTGGTCACGGTAATCCCATGGTCGGTCGCTGCGGGCAGGTCGATGATGTTAAAACCGGTAGCCATCACACCGATATATTTCAGATCAGGCAATTGCTCCATCATCTCCCGGGTGATTTCAACTTTATTGGTCAGCACGATGGGTGCTCCTTCAGCCCGCTTGACAACCTCTGCGGCGGTACTGCGATCGTAAACAGTGACTTCGCCTAAGGATTTTATCGGAGTCCAATCTAAATCTCCTGGGTTTAAGGTATAACCGTCTAAAATAACAATCTTCATGGCTTTTTACTTAAAATAGTTGCTTATTTTACAAAGATACGAAATAAGACAGATGTAAAACTCAACAGTGGTGAGGATGGTTTTGTAATGGAAACTTTAATATAGGAATGATTTTTGCAAAGAGTTTTGTTTTCTCATAGTTTTTATATTTGTAGTATGCCTATCCGATTTTATAAACCACATGGAGCTCTTGCCCCATACATTAAGAACTATGGTCATGTGTTTTTATCACCGGATAACAATAATGATTTGACGAAAATCGACTTTTTTCCGCATGGTTTTTCAGCTTTGATATATAACCTCAATCAGCAAGAGCACATTTCTAATGGTGTGGAGGATATTAAAATATGTTTTCGGTTTAGTGGCCAGTTTGATATCCATACTGGCTATCATTGCAAATCGGCAAATTTTGTGTTTATGAATTTCAAACCCTTTGGGGCATATTATCTACTGGGGATTCCACAACAGGAATTGCTAAATTCAAAAATAGAAATACGGGATATTTTCCCCAATACCCAAACGTTGTATCATCAATTGGAAGATGCGGAAGATGACGTGTCGCAAATTATTTGTTTATTGGAAAACTGGTTGCTCGATAGGTTGGCTGACACGAAATATACTGATACGAACCGCTATGAGTTTGCTACTTCATTCATTATGAAAAATCAGGGTAGTCTGCCTGTTCAACAATTGTATGGACAGTTGGGAATGTCGGCTACGCGTATGGAACATCATTTCAATGAAAAAATAGGTTTAAGTCCTAAGAAGTTCAGCCGGATTGTCCGGTTTAATGAATGTATGCGTTTCCTCGCTAACTGCAACGACGAAAATATCAACTGGACTTCTGTTGCCTGCCAGTTTGGTTATTTTGACCAGATGCATTTTATTCGCGAATTCAAACAGTTTTGTGGTTACTCGCCCACGAAATTTGAACTAAGCCGGTGGAATATGTCCAAACTGCTTACTTTATAATTTCGGGGAATTTTTACTATCCCGTCTATTTGCAATCTCCCACCTTTGCTTTTACTGTATGAATGGCTGTAATAATACCAGTTTATTATTTCCTCTCGTATGGTTAAAACACTAATATGGAGATCTTATGGAAACGAAATTACCCTTATTAATATGCGCATTGTTAGTTGGTTCGGTGTTTTGCAATGCACAAGTCTTAAAGAAATTAGAGAAAAAAGTAGAACGGAAAATCAATCAGCGTATTGAACGAAATACCGATAAGGCAATTGATAAAGGACTGGACAAAATAGAAGGAACGGTAAAGGAAACTACAAAAAGTGGTGACAAAGAAAGTTCGGGTGCGGCGACTTCGCAGGTGCCAGGTAGTACAGGGAATTATGCCGCTTCGAAATTCGATTTTGTTCCGGGTGAAAAAATCCTGTTTTATGATGACTTTGAACAGAATCCCATCGGTGATTTTCCGGTGCGCTGGAATACCAATGGTAGTGGTGAAGTCGTCTCCCTTAAAAACCAAAGTGGAAAGTGGCTGAAAGTACCGGACAATACGATCAGTTTTCCGGAGATAAACGGAAAACTTCCGCAAAACTTCAGTATCGAATTCGATTTATTCTATCCCGTAACCGGGCAAAGGCCACCTGTTACTTTCGGTTTTTCGGAAGTGGGCAATCCAGCAAAAAACACCATACAGCACAAGAGTATTTTTTATTTCCTCATTCCGTCATCGGTAAAGCAGTTCATCGGTTATTCCACGAGCCTGTATTCTGGAAGGGAGACTACACGGGAGTGGGCGGTGGATAAAATGGCGGGCAAAAAGATCCATGCGAGCATCGCCGTGAATGGAAGCCGTATCCGCTTGTATCTGGACGAGCATAAAATATTCGATTTGCCTAGAGGTTTTGATAACAACGCCTATCGGAACAACTTTCATTTTCGGGCTGCCCCACTGATACCCAAACCCAAAGATGCTTTTTACATCAGCAATCTACGTATTGCCGAAGGGGGTAGTGATGCTAGAAGTGCCTTGTTGAAAGAGGGAAAATATAGCACCACTGGAATTTATTTTGCTACTGGATCGGCACAGATAAAACCTGAATCGCATGGTGTTATCAAAGAAATTGCAGATGCCTTGAAAGACAATTTGGGTATCAAAATAGAAATCATCGGACATACCGATAATGTTGGAAATGCGGCTTCTAATCAAAAGCTGTCCGAACAGCGGGCGGAAGCAATAAAGATGTACCTCACCAAGAATTTCAATATCGATAACAGCAGAATTTCGGTTTCGGGTAAAGGACCAAGCAAACCCGTCGGTAGTAATGCTACAGCAGAAGGTAGAGCTCAAAATAGAAGAGTTGAGTTTGTGCTAAAGTAGTGGCTATACTTACACTTCGCATATAAACATCATAAACTACTAACAAAGATAATATCATGAGAAAACTAATGTCAACTGGAATCGTCATAGGCTTTTCCCTTTTATCAACTGCAAGTGCCCAAATTGTGAAAGAAGGTGGATTTTATATCGCTGCTCACGGTGGCTATAATGTGATTATTTCCGGAACAAGGGGGCTGGATTATTTAGGTATTTCGTCAGGGGTTTCCATGTACACGGTCAACCGATCCGGCGATAATATTGAGGCTATACCCTATTCCTTTGGTAAGGGCATGAATGCGGGCATCAATGTAGGTTATATGTTCAATGGAAACATCGGTGTCGAATTGGGTGCTGATTATTTATTGGGTGGGAAAAACAAATTTACAACCGTTGTAACGGATGGTAATGGTACACTTAATATGAGTGCAAAAATGATCCAATTGAGACCCACTATGGTTGTTGCTCGTGGTGGAAATAAAATAAATCCTTATGCAAAAGTGGGGTTGGTATTAGGAATAGGCGGAAAGATAACTTCTGAACACGAGGCTATTTACTCCGGTAACACCGAAGAGGTTGTTTTTGTACGGGACAAGGGTCTTGCACTGGGATTTACAGGTGCTGGGGGTGTGGATTTTGGAATCAACGACAAGATGTGCATTTTCTCCGAAATTAGCTTTACAGGATTGTCTTTTAGCCCACAAAAAGGCAAAATGACTAAGGCACTTATCAATGGGGTTGACCGACTTCCGGATTTGGCGGTAAAGGAAAAGGAGTTTGACTATGTTAACAATGCCAACCCTACCGGCGGCTCTGCTAGCGAACCCGTGGAAATGCCAAAATCGAGCTATAGCTTCAACAGTGCCGGGATCAATGTCGGTCTGAAATTTAAGCTATAGCAAGGATTTTCGCATGTGCAGAGACTAACTTTTGGACTACATATGTGGTAACTTATAGCCATTGTGGTAATCCGCAGATAGGTAGCTATTGGCTTCGCGATCGGTAAATTTACGCTTTGAACGATCCCAGTATAATTTCTTGCCGGTACGGTAGGCAATGTTCCCCATCTGCGAGAACACCGCGATATGTGCTCCGGCTTCTATTGGTGCATGAATAAGAGTGCTATCTTTTTTCCGGATGGCTGTTATAAAGTTCTCCATATGTACGTCCAATCCCTTATCCTTAGGTTTTTGTAAGGCGACAGCTTGCATTTTGTCTTTCTCGGGAATAACCTCCCATCCACCTCTATTTAGTACCAGGGTGCCATTATCGCCAATGAAAGCAACGCCGTGCGTCCTGCCGTAAGGTCCTAGACTAATACCAATGGCATGTTCCCATTGTATACTGAAATCGTCAAATTCGTACACGACACTCATTGTGTCGGGTGTCTCGGAGGCACCTTGGGGATCTGCATACTTGCCTCCTGAAGCCATAATTGAAATGGGATCGGATACGTTCATCCCCAGCAACGCATAATCCAACATATGTACACCCCAGTCGGTCATCAGACCGCCTGCGTAATCCCAAAACCAACGGAACTCAAAGTGAAACCTATTAGGATTGAAAGGTCGCTTTCGTGCGGGACCTAGCCATAAATCATAATGCACGCCCTCAGGAATGGCTGTGTCTGGCTTTGGGGTGATTGGCTTCTTCCAATCTACGTAGGACCATGCCTTTACGGTCCGGATCTTCCCGAGCTTCCCCGAATGAACAAAATCAATGGCATCTCGAAAATGCTGTTGGCTACGTTGCCATTGTCCAACCTGAACAATGCTGGAACTACCCTTGACCGCATTGACCATGATCTCACATTCCTTCACGGAATTTCCGATAGGTTTTTCAACATATACATGTTTTCCAGCTTTGACGGCATCGACGAGTTGCAAACAGTGCCAGTGATCGGGCGTAGCGATAATGACGACATCTACTAGATCGCTGGCCAGCATGTCGTGATAGGAAACGAAGGTTTTCACCTTGATACCACGGTCTGACAATTCAGCTTCACGCTTGCTCAATACATTTTCATCTACATCGCATAGCGCTGTACAGGTTACGTTCGGCTGTTTTAAAATAGCGTTTAAGTTGGACCATCCCATTCCATGTGCGCCAATCAACCCTACCCTGATCTCTTTTTCTGCTCGGTTGGCAAAAATTGGAGAAAAAGGCATGAGAGTGGATGCTGTAAAAACGGAGGAAATCTTTATAAAGTCTTTTCTGTTCATTATTATTTGGTAATAGGCTTATACAAACTTAAAAAAATGGATATAATTAAACAAAACTTGAGAGCATGATAGGTGAATTACCCGATGTTTAGCACCTTGTAGGTCTTTGTGTTAAATGAAAAACTATCGCCTACACCTTTGCCAATGAGCAATTTGCCTACGGGTGATGAGGGGGATAGTACGAACACCTCCTCTCCTTCCACGACTAATCTTCCTATACCGATGGCCAAATAAAATAAGCCCTCATCCGTCTGCACAAGGCTTCCGGGTCCGACAATTTTATGTTGCTGCAGAGTGAGTTTAGTCAACACTTGCTCCATCTGTTGTGCTTGGGTCAGCAGCTGCTGATGCCGCTCGATTTCTTGCTTCATCATTTCACGGCCTGTTTCGTACTTATCCCCTGCACTACTCTTAGTGTCCTCTTCGCCCGCAGCCTGTACGGAAGCAATAGCTTGCAAAGCGGTTTCCATCCGCTCGTGAACATAGCTATTACAGGAATCGTATATTTTCTCTTTGGTTATCTTTAACGACATACACCGTAAAGATACACATTTCTGAATTTCTATCGTTTCTAAGAGCCTCCTCTCACACGCACAAATATTTACAGAAATACAAGGCTTGGAAGTTGAATAGGGAAATTCCTTTTCGGTTAATACGAGATCCCTTTGGAAGCAGCAATTATAAAAATTACGCGAATGCAAAAAGAGGAAGATGACAGACTAACACTAAAAAAGCCGTAAATCTTTCGAAATACGGCTTTACTTGTACGCCAATCAGGATTCGAACCTGAGACCGACGGTTTAGAAAACCGTTGCTCTATCCAGCTGAGCTATTGGCGCATCATTTTCCAACGCAGCAAAAGTACTTATTTGGCACATAATTCCAAAATAAAAAGAGCAATTCGCGCGAAAGAAATAATAACATACTGCTTTCCAAACGAATAATCTAAAACTTTATTCGTCTAATATGCTTTTCTTAATATAGATTAAGTTCTGTTGCTCGTGAGAGCCTTACCTTTGTAATGTTGAAACGAATTTAAAAACTTAAAAAATAAAAAAAAATGGCAAATTGGAATTTAGACACTGCGCACAGTGAAATCGAATTTAAAGTGCGACACATGATGATCTCAACTGTTAAGGGACAGTTTGGTAGTTTTCAGATTAACTTGAATAGCGATAGTGAAGATATTTCGCAGTCTACCGTAGAGGTATCCATCGATGCATCATCCGTCGATACGAAAAGTGAACAACGTGACCAGCACTTGAAAAGTGCAGATTTTTTTAACGTAGAAGATTATCCCAATATCAGCTTTCGCTCTACTTCAGTGGAGAAGAAATCTTCAGATGAGTACCGGGTTACCGGAGATCTTACGATCAAAGATGTAACGAAATCCGTAACCTTCGATGCAGAATTGGGAGGGGTAGCAAAAGATCCATGGGGAAATGCTAAAGTAGGTTTCACCGTAACGGGCAAAATCAACCGTAATGACTTTGGTCTAACTTGGAATGCTGCGCTGGAAACAGGCGGAGTGATGGTATCCGATGAAGTGAAGTTTTCAGCAGATATACAGTTTGTAAAAAGCTAAATAGTAACTACATAGGTGTTGCACTGTGAGGGTGGGCTTACATTTTTGAAATAAATTTTGCAAATAATGCGATAATCTCTACTTTTGCAGCGGAGAGCTGGCAGAGTGGTCGAATGCGGCGGTCTTGAAAACCGTTAACTGTCACAGGTTCGGGGGTTCGAATCCCTCGCTCTCCGCCAACAAAAATGAAGCCCGACGATAGTCGGGTTTTTCTGTTTAACGGGTGAGCCAAGCTTGCTTGGGTGAAACTTGTTAAACAGAAAAACAAGAAGTGAAACGAATAGCTTCATTTTGGTTTGAGCCCTCCCCACAAGGGATGCTTGCGGATATGCGTGCGGGGAGATTGGGACGCAAGCAATCCCTCGCTCTCCGCAAAACAAACTGAAACCTCGCAATAGCGGGGTTTTTCTGTTTAACGAGTGAGCCAAGCTTGCTTGGTTTACTTCTTCTCCGTCAAGTATTTCCAATATCTTTTTGGAACATGTTGCAAATGCAGTTTGAGGTTACGGCGTGATTCGATATTTGTACTTGTGTAGTAGAGTTTCCATAGGCGTTGAAAACGTATATCCATTTCATCAAACGATACCGAAAGGGTATCATTACGGAGTGCCCTACCCTCTTCTTCGTTAAGTTGTACTTCGACAACCTGACGTTGATTATACAGGAGGCCATATTTTCGCTTTGCATCATAGATCAGCCAATTTTGGTCGGCATAACGTTCTCGAAAGAATTTGGAGATTAAAGGTAATACATTAAAATCAGGATCGATAATCGCGAAATATAAATTGTCTCTACTTTTTTGAAAGCGCACAAATGCTTTCATACGATGTCGCTCGCGATTGACTTTTTTGAGCATCTGAGCTAGGTATAGCACATCCCTATTTCCATAGTTATTCCATATTGCCGGCCCATGTTGAAATACCTGTTGCATAATCTGCACTAGTGCTCGCCATGCCGGACCATCTTCTGAAAGAAATATCTTAAAGAAATCTGTCGTAACTTGCTTACCAAGCTGCTGAGATAAAGCTTGCTGTACCCGCGTAGCTTTTTCGGGTACAGTAATAATCTGTCGGTTATTCCTAAAAAAATCTTGTTGAAATTTCTCCTCCCATACAGGAATTACCTCAAATTCCTTTCTCTCGAAACTTTCAAAAACACAACAGAGCAAACCAGCATATGTATTGTCAAATAGATAGTACATCTAGAAAAGTAGTAATTGTCCACTATGGTCGATACTTTTATACTTGTTATTTCCTTTGCTCAGAATATGGCCTTTTATCGTGGTCATACTAGGGATACCAAGAGAAATGACTGAATCGGCACAAGTCATAAAATATTTCGCCCGATTAAAGGCTATTCCAATTTTCTTCAGTTGATACTCCCTTAATTTTCCGAATTTTCGAGCTTTTATAATCTTTAGTGCGGATTGCCTACCAATACCTGGGATACGGATAATCATCTTATAATCTGCCGTGTTGATATCTATCGGAAAATAATGTGGATTTCGAAGAGCCCAGCTCAACTTCGGATCAACTTCCAGATCAAGATGTCTATAGTCCTCGTTTAAGATTTCGTCCAATTGGAAATCATAAAATCGCAGTAACCAGTCTGTCTGATACAGCCGATTTTCTCGAAGTAATGGCGGAGTAGTACCTATACTTGGTAATAAACTGTTAGCTTCGTTTATCGGCACGTAGCCACTATAGTACACTCTTTTTAACTTATAGTCTTGATAAAAGGTTTTCGCAACTGACATGATTTGTAGATCGGTCTCCGGTGTAGCTCCTATAACCATTTGCGTACTTTGTCCGGCGGGTACAAAAGAAGGTATATGTTTGATCACTTTAGCTTCTGATCGGAATTGTTTTATTTGGTCATTGACAAAGGCCAGAGGCTTCATCACGGAGGCGTGGTCTTTCTCCGGAGCTAATAATTTCAAGCCTTCTTCAGTTGGCAATTCCAAATTAATACTCATCCTGTCCACATACAATCCCGCTTCCTTGATTAACTCCTCACTTGCACCGGGAATAGTTTTTAGATGGATATATCCATTGTACCGTTGCTCGGTTCTCAATTTTTTGACAATCAAAAGTAGGCGCTCCATCGTAAAGTCAGCATTTTTAAAGATTCCCGAACTCAAGAACAAACCTTCGATATAATTTCTTCGGTAGAAATTCATGGTCAGATCTACAACTTCTTCCACGGTAAAGGCGGCACGTTTTACATCATTGCTTCGTCGACTTACACAAAAGGCACAATCGTAAATGCAATGATTAGTCAATAGAATCTTTAATAAAGAAACACATCGTCCATCTTCCGTATAGGTATGGCAGATACCCGAAGAGGACGCATCCCCGATCCCACCTTTATTTTTTCGGTTGCTCCCACTAGAGCTACAGCTAACGTCATACTTAGCCGCATCGGCTAATATCTTTAGTTTTTCTTCGACCCGATCCATGGATACAAACATACAGAAAGGAATTGTGTATTACTAAATATTTTAGTTTTCACATGCTAAAATATCTAGTTTTGACAAGCGACAGCCTGACTTGATTTCTTAACAACAAATTGACATTTGTTTCTCTATATTTGCCACCGATTTAATAGTATAGAATATGTTCATAAATAAAGGGCTGGTTGCTTTAGCGTTCGGCGGGTTAGCGATCGGTATGACAGAGTTCACGATGATGGGAATTCTACCTGATATCGCTAAAGCCATTCATATTGATATTCCTACCGCAAGCAATCTCATCGGCCTTTATGCATTAGGTGTGGTGGTCGGTGCTCCTACCTTAGTTGCTCTTTCGTCAACTTATCCGCCGAAGAAAGTACTATTTTTCTTGATGCTTTTATTCTTCATCTTTAATGGATTGTTTACAATAGCGCCAAGCCATTGGACGCTCTTCACGGCACGTTTTGCTGCGGGACTTCCTCATGGTGCCTTTTTCGGTATCGGTTCGGTTGTGGCCGCAAAGCTTGCTAAACCTGGAAAAGAGGCACAAGGAATATCCGTCATGTTTACGGGGATGACTATTGCCAATCTCGCCGGTGTCCCTTTAGGTACCTATATCGGCCATCATTACTCATGGCAACTGACCTATGGCATCATCAGTTTATTGGGTTTGGTTACCTGTCTGGCCATCTATTTTTGGATGCCTGAGCTGCCGGTTAACAAAGACACGAATGTGAAGCGGCAAATAGGCTATTTCAAACGGTGGGATGCTTGGTTGATGGTTGCAGTCATTGCTATCGGTACAGGCGGATTATTTGCTTGGATCAGCTATATATCGAAGTTGGTGACTACAGTATCGGGATTATTACCTGAAAAGGTATCTATCGTCATGATTTTAATTGGCGCAGGAATGTTTGTGGGTAATATCTTGGGTGGAAAGCTAGCAGACACCATTTCACCTAGTAAAGCCGCTATATTAGCTTTCTCATCAATGGCGATTTGTCTTACTGTTTTATTTTTTACTGCCCATATCACCGAATTAGCCTATCCTATGGCTTTTATTACCGGTATGATTGCTTTCACTATAGGTTCGCCCCTACAGATGATGCTTATTAATAATGCAAAGGGGGCCGAAACATTCGCCGCTGCAGGTGGCCAAGCTGCTTTTAATATCGGCAATTCGCTGGGCGCTTATTTTGGAGCTATTCCGATAGCTTACGGCTTTTCGTATAGCTATCCGTCGCTGATTGGGGTTGTCATGGCTTCGATAGGTGCCATCCTCGCTTTTGCTTTTATGCGTAAGGTGGAAAATAAGCAAGGAAAAGTGCTCGATGGCCAGGGAAAGACATTCATAAAGGAAGTTGCGTAGCCTAAAGTTCGTATAATTTTCTTAAAATATTGTTTTGGCAATCCCTCCATCTAAAGGAATGCTTGCACCTGTCAAAAAAGATGCATATTCTGAAGCTAGGAATGCAACCAGATAACCATATTCTTTGGGTTCCCCCAAGCGATGTATCGGTACTGCATTCATCTTTTGCTGACGTGCCTGCTCAAAAGAAATGTGTTCAGTTTGGGCCTGCATATTCATTAGGCTGGTCAACCGATCGGTTTCAAAGTAGCCTGTCAGGATGGAGTTGACGGTAATGCCATCCTTAGCAACAGCATTCGACAAGGACTTGCTCCAGGAAACCAATGCTGTTCGCATCGTATTAGACAAAACAAGGTTATCCTGTGGTTCTTTTACGGTCATCGATGACACATTAATAATCCGTCCAAAGCCTTGCTCGCGCATATGAGGCAAGGCCAACGTAGTCGTGTATACCGCATTTTGAAACAACAAGTCAAAGGCCTGCTGATAATCTTCTTCCTGTTTAGCCTGTATATCACCTGCTGCGGGACCATTGGTATTATTAATCAAGATATCTACGGTATGATGGGCGAAAAAATTAGCAATGTTCTGTTTATGTCGCACGTAATCATTAAAATCTGTAACGAGATAACCATGGTTTTGACCATAGGACGTGTCCAATTCTAACAACGTACTTTTTAACTTATCTGCTGTTCTAGACATCAAGGTGACCTCTACGCCACATTTCGCCAATTGTATGGCGATGGCTTTACCTATACCGGAAGAACTCCCTCCAACGAGCGCCTTCTTCCCCAACAATTTAATATCCATTGATTATATGCAATTTATGCTATATGAACGTTCCATTTTTTCTCCGCCACATCCTACAGATGATGTAAACAATATCCATAAAAATCTGGATATTTTCAAAAAAACTATTTTTTGTCTTTTTCTTAAGGGCTTTTATCCTTATATTTAACTTACCATTATAAAAACCCTGCGTTATGCAAACGAAGACAGAATTTCTAATTTGGGATAAAATTGTCACTAGTGCCAAACAGCGGTTTGACTACGAGCTTTATGTCCATAAATTTAAAAACTTAGAGCCAGATGTATTTGATACCTTGGTATTACATATCATTGTAGGTTTTGCATGCGGTGAATGTCACGAGACAATATCGACCAATCTTCATAATGAGCTCCAACATATTGGCTTAGATATTCGAGACGAAATCATCGATACAATCGTTGAAGACAAACATATACTCTTCAGTAGCGAGATTTATGCGGCATATTTGACTTTTTCGATGTTAGAAGATGGGAATAGTGAGTTTGAGGTCTTGGGATGCGTTACAGATCTATTGGAAAGCCCAAAAGTATATCGGTAGCGGAAATGAAGGGGATGCATCAAAAATAAGTTATCGCAACTTTTGATACATCCCCGTCGTGTTAATTCATATGCAACGTGTAATTGATCCCTAGAGCAACCCATCTCCCCGGCATAGGTACAGCCGCTGTTTCGATATAGGATTGATCCCAGAGATTTGTTAGGTCTGCGTATACCCGCATACCTTTATGTTGGTACGCCGCCCGAAGATCCATAATGAAATACGGATTACCCAATTCACGCTTTATCCATCTATTTCCTGTAGAGAAATTCCACGAACCGTGTTGATAAGCCAATCGCAATATAGCTTGATGCTTTAGACTCTCCAAAATATATTTTGACGTAACATCCCCTTCGTAAGCCAAATCTTTGGGCGAAAGATAATTGTAGCTTCCTTGATAGCTAAACACACTACGTTCGGTTAACTTGAAATCTTGCCCTACGCTAAAATTGAATCCTTGCATGATATTTTCTCCAAAGTTGTGTGGTTGATAAGGAGAGGTCTCATTATTTCGGATCCAATCAATATACTCGTCAATATTCCGGTAAAAATATCCACCATGCAATCTGATATTATTGGTCTTATACTCGATTGAGGTTTCATACTGCCAGGCATTTTCGGATTTCAAATCTGGATTTCCGATGTTCGCGCCTTGATTCAAATATAGGTCTGTAAATGAGGGGATACGCTGGCTGGAGCCAATATTGAAAGCTAATTTCCAGGAAGGATGGAACAGATATGCGATGTCTAAACCGGGAAATGCCTGCCATCCGTAATCTGTATTGTAGTTGAGGTATGTGCCGACATTCAACAAAACGTGACGGATCGCTTCGGTACTGTATTCCGCGTAAATACCATGGTTGTCCCGGCGATGGTTTCCTATATTGGTACTTTCGATTTTTTCCGAACGGGTTTCTAATCCAAGACCGAAATCGCCTACAGAGGAATGTAGGATACTGTTTAATTCGGCCGAAAATACATCTGTACTGTGCTCAGATCGTCCTTTACTTAGGTCATCTCTATAGTAACGGTAATCGTCCTCATTATACCGGTAACTCACACGTGGCCTCAAAATAAAGTTGCTGCCAATTTTGTGATCAGATCCTATACTGACAATCGAGGTATTCACAACTTCCTGTGCTTCCTTATCACCTGGAGCTGCATAATAACCGTTAGCGCCAAAGGTATTGTTGATCGTTCCGGCCATCCATGTCACACTATTGGCCTCATCCAGATTCAGATTGGCTTGATAAAATGCCTTTTTGTTTTTAGATCCCGTATTGTACCGTTGGCCGTTCGATAGATCTTGGGATACGGTCAGTAAATTTTGGAATGTCTGATTTCCTACATTTGCCATAAGCTGCAGGCTTCCTCCGCCATAAATTCCACTACCATCCCCTTCCTCTTTGTTTTTGAAGGATGTACCTAGCTGTGTATGAACAGAAAAAGAATTACTTTCCTGATTGGTCGTAATGATATTGATAGCACCGGTCAAGGCATTGATTCCGTAAATCCGAGCAGCAGGGCCTCTCAGTATTTCTATGCGTTCTACAGCATCCAAGGGTACGGGTATATTCATCGAGTGGTGTGCTGTCTGTGCGTCTGATATTTTAACACCATTCAACAAAATCAATGTTTGTTCAAAACTCCCTCCATCAATGCCTATATCACTCTGTGTGCCAAAAGGTCCCCGTTGACGGATGTCTACTCCTCCCACAAATGCTAAAACCTCATTTATAGACTTCGCGGACAACTGTTGTATGTCTTGCTTGGTAATGACTTGGATATTTCTGGAAGACTTGCTAAACGGAATTTGAAGTCGATTTTCCGATACAACAACTTCAGATAGCTGTGCTGTGTCTTGTAATGTGGTCTGCCCTAGACAAACTAAGGGAGTTGCAAATGCGCTGGCAATAATTAATTTTCTAAACATAAATTACGACATGATTTAAACTAAAATTTCTGCAAAACTCGTATCTTTCCGGCACACTACAGTAGTCCACTTTTAAGAATATGAATAGTCCGGCTGAAATTCCATTTCTAAATTTTATTCAATTTGATCGCCAGCAATCCCATGCGATATATTTGCAATTGGCACAACAGCTTGTTAATGCTATTCAACGAGGGTATTTGCTTCTGGGGACCAGGCTTCCCGGTACGCGAACGTTGAGCCAATTGCTAAATGTACATCGGCAAACCATTGTACGGGCATACCAAGAATTGGAAGCACAGGGTTGGATCGAATCGCTACCCAATAAGGGTACTTTCGTTATTAACAATCGTGCTAATAGTACGCAGCGACTCCATACTTCTTCGATAACCTTCGCTCAATATCCCGAAAAGACCGGTTTTCATTTTACAGTATCCAATATACTGTCCAGTCCTTTTGAATATGCATCGCATCCTTATCAGTTTAACGACGGGGCTCCTGATATACGGTTGACACAGTTTGATCAACTCTCGAGCTTATACTCGGCCTCTATGAAGCGAAAAAGTACGCGTAGAAAAATGGAACATCACCACTATGGAGGCAGTGCTTATTTCCGGGAACAATTAAGCAATTACTTAAACTATTCACGAGGATTACACATTTCCCGAGATAATATATTGGTTACTCGGGGTACAGAAATGAGTCTGTATCTGATTGCAAAGCTGCTGCTCAAGCCCAACGATACGGTCCTCGTTGCAGAGTTTAGCAATTTTACGGCTAACATGATATTTCAAGATGCTGGGGCATGTATAGAAACCATATCCCTTGATGAAGAAGGAATAGACCCAGAGGCCATTCGTGAAAAGCTGAAGTCCAAAAAAGTCCGTCTCGTCTATATCACGCCACACCATCATTATCCAACGACCGTTACGCTAAGTGCCGAAAGAAGAATAGCGCTGCTTAAGCTAGCGGAAGAACACGGTTTCGTGATCGTGGAAGATGATTACGACTATGATTTCCAATACGAAAAAGGTATTGCTATGCCGATTGCTAGTGCAGATACTCATGGTATGGTTGTGTATATCGGTACTTTTGGCAAATCCCTGGCACCCAATTTTCGTGCGGGTTTTATCGTCGCTCCGGTCAACCTGACGACTGAATTGCAAAAATATGTAGATTTAATCGATCATCAAGGGGATATACTCATGGAACAAGTACTCGGCGAGATGATCGAAGAAGGTGATATTCACCGTTTTATCAAAAAATCGCTCAAGATTTACCGCGAACGTCGTGACCATCTATGCCAATGTCTGGACGAACAATTCGCTGATCTGCTGAGCTACGAAAAGCCCGCCGGAGGTCTTGCGTTTTGGCTCGAATGGAAAATTCCTATCTCGCTCATGCAATTGGCGGTACGGTGTCAAAAGAATAATCTCTTTATCCCCAAAAATATGCTCTATCAAAATCATAAAACAACGGCTATACGTTTAGGGTTCGGGCATCTTACCGTTGACGAGATGACTACCGCAATGACCATACTCAAACAAACTGTATTGGAAATGATACCTACAGACATCCCCATCGGTGACACGCTAAAAAAGTAAGACTTAGAGCCTGTTTAAAATTTATCTAATAAATTTTTTATGCTAAAAGATTAAAAAACAAAGCTTAGATTCGGGAATATTTTTTAACACAAACCTAGGTTTATGGAGGTAGATCATGAAACAACAATTTGGAATTAAGGATATTGCCAAAATGCTGAACATTTCTGTGTCGACCGTATCAAGGGCACTACGGGATGCTTATGATGTCAATCCGGAGACCCGAAAGAAAGTAACTGAATTAGCAGAGAAGCTCAATTTTAAGCCAAATAAAAATGCGGCAGCACTGGCATCGGGCAGTACAAAAAATATAGGCGTGGTTATCCCCTTTATTACCAATTATTATTTTTCCACGGTTATATCAGGTATACAAGAAGAAGCTTATAATAAAGGCTATAATATCATACTCTTCGTTACTAATGACGATCTCGATAGGGAAAAAACGCTGTTGAGAAATATTGCGACAACAAGTCTAGACGGCTTATTGATTTCTATTTCTTCTAATTCGGATATACAAGACCATTTTGAAGAGTTAATGCAGGAAGGCCTCCCCATTGTATTCTTTGACCGGGTACCTCACCACATTCATGCATCTAAGGTTATGCAGAGTGATTTCGATGGGGCGTTTCTGGCTACCAGTCACCTGATCGAAAAAGGATATCGGAAAATTGCTCATATTGCGGGCCCTGAAGAACTCAATTTTACACAAGAAAGGCTGAAAGGTTATCTGGCTGCACTGGAAACGGCAAATCTACCATCCAATGAAGATTATATTATTTTTTCGGGCTTTTCGCAGGGGCATGGATATACCGATACACTAACACTATTGTCTTTGGATGAAAAACCAGATGCTATTTTTGCCGTCAATGACCGCAAAGCGGTAGGTGCTATCCAAGCTTTAAAAGCCAATAATATTCAAGTGGGAGTAGATGCGGCCGTCATCGGCTTTACCAATGATCCTATTGCTACCGTCATCGAACCTCACTTAACCACTGTCGAGGAACCTGCATTTGAGATTGGACAACAAAGCTGCAATCTCCTCATTAAGCATATCAAAAATAAGGACCATGAGCCCCGAGATATACTGTTGCCGGGAAAACTAATCATAAGACAGTCAGTTATTTTATCCGAAGATTCAAACTGACTGCCTTTTGATCATAGTCTTTAGCTATTCCTATCTTCAACAAAGACGACTATATACTTTCTCCTCGCTACAAAAGAGCGGATGACCCTTCATCCAAAAAGCACACACAAAGCGTATGCTCTTGCAAGATACTTGCCGGATGCAGGTTGGAGACAGAACCAGTTAAGCAATCCTTAACAGCCTGTGCTTTTCTGCTATCGGGCACAGCGCAGATAATACGTTTAGATTTCATAATCTGTTTGATAGACATCGAGATGGCCTGCAAAGGAACCTCATCTATGCCATTAAACCAACCCTCACCCATTTGCTGTTGGCGACATTGCAAATCGAGGTTAACGGTTAAATATGCATCCTCTACATCAAAATCTGCCGGCGGATCGTTGAACGCAAGGTGACCATTTTCACCTATTCCCACAAAAGCTACGTCAATAGGATGTTGGCTGATTTTTTTCTCCAATCGCTGACGTTCCTCCTCAGGGTCATTCTCGCCATTAATGAGCACAGCTTCTTTCAAGCCCTCCACTTTATCAATAAACCGTTCCGTCAAATACTTCCGGAAACTTGCCTTATGTTCCAGAGGTAAACCGATGTATTCATCGAGATGGAACATCCTGACTTTTGTCCAATCTATACTTTTGTCCTGTACCAATGTCTCGATAGTTTCAAACTGGCTTTGTCCCGTTGCCAAGATAATGTTGGCTTCACCTTTTTCAGCGATGGCTTCCTTGATCCATTCTGCACCTAATGTTCCCGCTTCACGCCCTAACTCTTGGCGAGTTGCATACTTTTCAATTTTCACGATATACTTCTATTTTATTTGATTACTAGATCTAAATTTTAATCACATTTGTAGTGCCACCTGTTTCAAGATGAATCTGATGAACTTTGTTTTCTTTCCATCGTCCCATCGTAAAGTCCGGTATGGCAATGGGTTTAGAACCATTAGCAACGGACCATTCACTGAGGGGGCCTACAACACTCCACGCAGCCGCATCATATACATCCATATCCACCGGAAGGCCATTGCGCAGACAATCGATCAACCGCCAGTCCATCATAAAATCCATGCCACCATGACCACCGATATTCTTGGCTAGTTCCCCGATATGCTTGACAATGCCGGGCGTATACTCTTTTTCCAACTTCTCCATAGCTGCCTGATCCAGAAAATCCTCATGACCGATTGCTATCTTGCCAGGTAGTGGGTATTTCTGTGCAAAGGCTTTGGTGCCGCTGATTAAATGTAGTCTAGAGTATGGACGTGGTGTACTGACATCGTGTTGAAGCATAATGGTACTACCGCTATTTGTCATAATGCTCGAAACATTCATATTGCCTCTAAACGGTTTGTCAATATACTCTTCAAAACGTTTGTCCGATTGACTGACCTCTTTGGCTTTGGCATGGAGCGAAAAATCTTTAGACGCCATCGACGTCATATATTCCAGTTTATTTCCTCTATTAACATGAAGTATCTGACAAACCGGACCGAGACCATGCGTCGGATAGAGATTGCCGTTACGGGCAGCATTTTCTTTCAGTCGCCAAAAATCATAGCGCTTTTGTTCGTCAAAGAAGCTATCTAAAATATCGTGTATATATGCTCCTTCACAATGTACGATATCGCCAAAAAATCCTTGACGCGCTAGATTTAGTGTAAGCAGCTCGAAAAAGTCATAACAACAGTTTTCCAGGATTACACAGTGTTTCTTTGTTCTTTCCGAAGTCATGACCAACCGCCAACAATCTTCTACGGTCGTGGCTGCCGGAATTTCCAAAGCCACATGTTTGCCCTGTTCCATAGCATAGATGGCCATCTCGGCATGTGTTTGCCAATGCGTAGCGATATAGACCAAATCAACGTCTTCCCGATCACATAACTCCTTCCATGCTTCTTCGTCGCCGGCATATATCCGAGCTTCATGACCCGATGATACGATACGAGCTTTTGCCACTTCGGCTTTCTCCTTCCGGATATCACAGATACCTTGAATGGTTACTCCCTCTATCCTACTCATCCGTTCTACCGCGGCAGAACCTCTGTTGCCTACGCCAATAAACCCTATCCGGACGATGTCAATCGCCGGAGCGGCATAGCCGGACATGTTAAATATAGGCTTGTAAGCTTTTTCGGCTTCGGTGATAATATGACCCAATGGTGCTGTCGAAGTCTTCTCATCGCGAGAAGACGTACAGCCTGCTATTAGACCTAGTCCGGCCAATCCAGATAATTTTAAGAACGATCTCCTATTCGTTTCCATACGCTTTATTTAAAATGAATTTTGCTTGTATTTCCCACTTTCATCTGCAACTTCTTAATTTGTTCTGTATAGTCCTTGATCTCCTGTTCCTCGAGTTGAGCTCCGGACATGCTGATCACACCTTCGACATATACATGGGCCGGACTGAAAGCAACCAACCCCACGATGTCTCCCCATGGAATAATTCCGGGAAGATGTACCGCCATATTTATGCCATTTTCATTTATCGTGCTTTTATCATCCGGCACGTAGCTCAAAGGTGTATCTGACAGATAAAGAGTATTTTGATGCTGCTCAATTACACTATACATCAAACTGGATATAGCGGTCTCACGATCGGCAACAATCGAAATATCCATATGGGGAAAACGCTCTTTCAGATAGTTTATAACCAATCCTATTTCCGCAGCCCATGTTCTCATCATAGGATCTCCCATCCACAATAATGATCGGGACAAGGTATGAAAACGAGGCAGGCGTCCGTCTATCTGGTCGCCTGATTTTGAACTTCTCTCGCCCAAACCGAATAAATCGACCATTACAAGCCCCTCTCTTTCATCGATCCATTTAGAAATACGATCATTCGGAATAGATGCTATCCCTCCAGATGGAAATACAACACGTAAGGTGTTCTTTCCCGAAAAAGATTCCTTTATCAGCAACGGAACGAGTCTACGATCTGTTGTGGTCAAGATAATACGTTCATATCCCCCTTGTGCTGAAATTTTTTCAATTTGTTGAATAGATAGCTCCCTATAGTTCAGAAGATTTCTAAGTTCTTGTGTCTTTTCAGAGCGGTTGATCTTTCCTGCCAGCACAGTCTCCTGCATGCGTTTACTTTGTGCATTAACATACGATAAGGTAGTCGCAATCTTTGCCTGAATTTTGGAAGAAAGACCTACGGTCAGCTCATCGTCATCTAGAAACTCGTAAGTGGTATCTAAGGAAATATGCTGTTCTTGCTTCAAGTGTTTATTGAACCATTTCAACATACTGAGCTGCATGTCTGCTGTATAGTCATGCTTCTCGTCAAATAGTTCATACGCCAGTTGTTCACTACATCTTAGCTGATCGTAGGTTTTTTTAGCAATACGATAGGTTTTTAACATCTCCTGCACATTAAATGCAGCATTTCCATCCCGTAGTGCGGTCAGTATCTTGATGGCTCTTGGTGCCATCGAAGCAATGACATCTGCTTTCTCTAAACTGACAAGACCATTGGGATGAAGTTCACAGACGCAATTGCTATTCATGATGTAAGCTTCAAACGTTCCCACACTTACCACAGGTACTGCGGCCTTTATCCTATCGTCTAATGCCGTCAACCACCATGTTTGGTTGCCTCCTCCACTTGCCCCTGTAGCACCAATATTATTGGGATCCACGTAAGGCAATGATTGTAGTAAATCGATGGCACGCTGATTGTCCAACAGCTGCATGCCCATCAACGGAATACCCAAATCTAAAAGCGAAGAACCCAGACTAGCACCATGGTACTCGTGTATGTGGTTGGATCCCCTTTCTCCAGCCCCCCAGGCGTCCATGTTCAAGCATACATAACCGTTCCGGACCAATAGCTGTGCCGTTTGCTGTACAATTTCGCCTTTCTTAGCGCCGGGCCAATGCCCATGGCTATTGATAACTGCCGGAAAAGGTCCTTTTCCTTTGGGCACATAAAGATTTGCCGGCACATATACGCCGAGCTGACTTTGAAATAAGATATCGTGTATGACAAAATCTCCACGATCTAAAGTCTTGACAATTTGCATATCAAGATCTCCAAAATCTGCCCTATCTAAATTCAAGTTTTCACGAATCCATTGGGGTACATGAAGGTTCCTTTCAACGGGCATGTTTCGGACTATGGCTAGGTCATGGACTTTATCCATAACCAAGCCACTCGTCCTATCCAAATTCGCAGGAATTCCCAGTACCTGTGGCAAAGAATTAGTCTGCTGCGCTTGAATATATCCTGTCATAAGCGACTGAATGACAATAATGATTAGACTGTTTATATAATTCATTAGTCAACATCCCACCATAACTTGGTTGCGGCATTATCCGGACCACCCAAGAGTGCTCTTCCTTTATTCAGTTCGACAAGATTATTTGTTTCTTCCGTAAGCGGATAAGGCATCCTTTTTATAAAAGTACCTACCGGTAGATTATCGCTATCTTCAGATTGGATCAGATCATACATTTCTGGATATCCGGAGCGTCTGAATTCTGCCCAAGCTTCCATACCGTCGGGAAATATAGCCAACCATTTCTGTACGCCGATCTGTTCCCGCTGTGTCACTTCGACAGAAGACCAAGCGATAGGTGTACTCGCAACAGCTGGAGAAGTGTGATAATCTCCCGGTGCCGCAGGTAATTTAGTGGACGCGAGGTAATCATTGATGACATTCTGATCCGTTACACCCCATTGTTGTAAACTGATTGTGATACCCTGCTCATATAAGCTTTCGGCATCCGCTCCCATGTCCCATCCATTCAATGCACCTTCTGCTCTTAAGAAGTAAGACTCTGCAGCCCCCATGATATGGAAACGTGCAGTTAAGTTTCCTTGAACAGATAGATTTCCTTCCGCAATACTTCCGCTATATTTCACCCAGTAAGTTCCTACATTCGAATTAGAAGCTGCTTGGTTACGGGGAATACCCAAATCTGTAGCGGTAGCTCCGTTGCGAAGACTGTTAAACTGTCCGTCAGCCGCGCTTGGCTGAAAATAAACACCCAAACGCGGGTCTTCATAGCCTTTGAGATAGGATGCGATGGTGGAGCTCATCGCAAATTCATTCCACTCTGCCACCTGGGATAAACCATTAGTATCATTTCCACCCAAGACTTTGGCCAAGGATGCATTCTGTATATTATCAGTCAACACGCCCGATATTACGGCAGCTTCTGCTTCAGTTTTTGCCTTATTCGGATTGACTTTAGAAATTCGTAAAGCAAGCCTCAATCGAAGAGAATTGGCGAATTTTATCCAATTGTCAATATTGCCATTATACATCAAATCATAACCTTCGTATATCTTAGTTCCCGTTGGAAGAGCTTTCAAAGCATCTACAGCTGTCGTTAGGCGCACGAAAAAGTCGTCATAGATTTTATCCATGGGATCGTATGGGATTACATCTTGGGCTTCAGCGGCATCAAAATAAGGAATAGGGCCAAAATGATCCGTCAACCGATGAAATGCATATACCCATAGTATATTTGCCAATGCTGCTTCGCCAGAGTCTTCTTCCACATTATCCAGGATACTCTTCAACTGTGGAGCAGTATCTACATATATCACCGTCCAAAAACGGCGTTGCCAATCGGGTGTCAACGCATATCGGTCGGTCCGAAAAGAGGTCGCTGTCAGCGCAAAATACTGCGCATACAGGTCTGCCCCCAAATTTTGAACAGTTTGGTAAAATGACCGGTTCATCGCGGAAGATGATTGCGCCTTAGCAAACATAAAAGGCCTTTCACGAGCCCCAACGATAGTCAGGTTATTCGGGTCTGTGTTGATTTTTTCAAAATCCTTCGTACACGAAACTAAGCCTAAGACAAGAAGTGCACTATATATCAATGATCTTTTCATGTTTTCTAAAATTTAAAATGTAACCTTTACGTTCAAACCATATGTGCGAACCGCAGGTGGCAATCCTACTTCGACACCTTGGTAATTTCCGGCTCCCAATGCACCTTCAGGGTCGATTGGATTTTTGATCTTGCCTATACCCGGTATATCCAATTTTGATTTGCCTCTATAGAAGAAAAACAGATTACGTCCCGTTAATGAAAGCTGAGCGGCTTGAATACCTTTCCATGCTTCCACGTTGAATTTATAACTCACTGCCAATTCTCTAAACCGTACGTTGGTCATATCGTATGTAAAGAATTCACCCCATGCATCCCGTCCTCCTTGAGAGACTTTAGTCCAGAATTGCTGTGCTGTTATCGCTTGGGTATTGGCATTTCCACTAGCGTCTACACCCGGTATAACCCAATTGCCCTCCCGGTGAACTTCGGTGAAATCTGCTACACCAAATGCCGCTAGATAAGCTGCTGTTCCGGAGACAATTTCACCACCTATACGGGCATCGATAAGGGTATGTAATGACACATTACCGTAATTGAATGTGTTAGACCATCCCAGTAAGGCTTTCGGATTAAAGTTCCCTAATTTCTGATTGGTTTCGACCACAGGTAAACCAGCTGCATCGACGATATACTGTCCATTCGCATCTTTTTTCCACTTATGACCATACAAATCGCCATATTTTTCTCCCTCATTAACCACCACTGTTGCATATTTTGTATTTTCCGTGATATTGGCGCGTTTCGTTTTCTCGTGCAACTCCACGATAGTGTTGGTATTGGTCGCAAAATTCACACTGGTATTCCAAGTGAAATTTTCACTTTTCACAGGTATACCCGTCAGTTGAAGCTCCAAACCTTCATTCTGTATATTCCCCGCATTAATATACTGTCGACTGAATCCACTCGCCATCGGCAATCCTAAGAAGATTAATTGGTTAATGGTGTTACTTTTGTAGTAGGTCGCATCTAAGGTCAATCGATTCGCAAAGAACCGCAAATCCAAGCCAGCTTCAAAAGATTTAGTTTGCTCTGGCTTTAGGTCAGGAATTGCTTTCGTTTGATCGCGTGAGACAAAGCCTTTACCTGCACCCAATCCGAATCTATATAACTGATTCAGCAAATAAGGAGCTGGATCGCTACCCACTTGGGTGTAGGAAGCCCTTGCTTTTCCAAACGTCACCCAACTCGGCATGTTTAGCCATTCATTGAATACAACTGAGAGACCGGCAGAGGGATAAAAATAGCTATGCGGCGCTTGTAAAGTCGATGACCAGTCATTTCTCGCCG
>JBEBWF010000049.1:0-31005 GCA_040392285.1 Sphingobacterium sp.
GGATTATTTGTCGCTATGGTTTTCGTTATAAGTACAGCACATTCCCAGACTACCTTTGGTGTTCGGGCTGGAATGAATCTTTCCAACGTAGGTATAGTCAATGAGGATGGCGAAAAACAGAACACAGACATTGTACCACGATTGCAGATTGGGTTGACAGTAGACGTTCCCGTAGCACCCGATATGTACGTACAGCCAGCGGTCTTATATTCAGGCAAAGGGTTCAAACAAAAGGGAGGATGGTTGGCCTCTTCTGACAAGATATTCAAAGCCACGGTGTCCTATGTGGAAGTACCGGTGAACTTCCTATATAAACCGCAGCTGGGAATAGGTAACCTTTTGGTCGGAGCCGGACCCTATGTTGCTTATGGAATCGGCGGAAGGTGGGAAGCTGACGAAGGGTCTGTCGCTATCGGAGACATTATGATTGAAAGCCATGGCGATATTATCTTCAAAAATGATGTGATGGATGGCGAATTCGGTAATTATCTATATGGTAAACCTTGGGATTATGGGATAAATGTTCTTGCCGGCTATGAATTTTTACGAAAGCTCTCCGTACAATTTAGTGCGCAATTCGGAGTGGCTAATCTCGAACCTGCAATAAGCGGTAAGAGATCGGATGGTACAATCAAAAACATAGGATATAGTATTTCTATTGGGTATAAGTTGTAAGGAAGCTCATTCATTAGGTGGTGTAAGGAAAATTTTTGCTAATTTTATGTATGCATTACCATCTTAAAAAAATCAATAGATGAAAATATCTTATTCAAAAAAGGCTACTGTGGATGAGATTAAGGAAAGGTTCGATAATGATGTAGAGCGTTTTTCCAATCTTGAGACAGGGCAGCAAACGACCATCGACGCTCCACTTACCATGGAGCTATGCGCCGAAGCTGCAAAGTATGTTAATCCCCAGGCCAAAGAACTGCTTGATATAGGTTGTGGTGCGGGTAATTACACGTTGAAAATGTTGAGTAAAATTGCCGACCTGAATTGTACACTAAATGATTTGAGTATGCCGATGCTGGAGCGGGCGAAGAAAAGGGTATCTGCACAGACGAAAGGTCAGGTAACTGTTATACAAGATGATATGCGTAACCTTGATTTATCCGAGAATCGTTTTGATATTGTATTGGCTGCCGCCACCTTTCATCATTTGCGTGACGATTCGGAATGGGAACGTGTGTTTTCTAACATCTATAGGGCATTGCGGCCCGGCGGTTGTATCTGGGTTTCCGATCTTATTACGCATGACTCGGAATTGATCAATAAACTCTTTCAGGATAAATACCGAGCCTACCTCGAAACCCTCGGAGGGCTTGAGTATGCACAAAAGGTGCTGGATTATATTGCGTACGAGGATACACCGCGCTCGCTGAACTATCAGTTGGACTTATTACGTAAAGTGGGGTTTAGACAAATCGAAATATTACACAAGAACTCCTATTTCGCTGCTTTCGGTGCTATCAAGTAACAGCTGGTTTCTTATTTCCCTTCCCGTCTATCTTTTCCGTTCGAAAGGAATGATACCGTGATTAAACAACAACTTTTTCGCGCAGGCAGAAGAAATGATTAACCCGCCGGCCATCATAATGACATCTTTCAAAACCAATCGCCCGGCTCCGGATAGGTAAGGAAATCCGTGGTGAGGTGTCGGAAAATCTCCACCTAAATTAGGTACATAAACTTCCGGCGTAGTAAGGAGAAAAGATAAGGTCACAACAGACATGATAACGGTCAATAGACCGCCTATGAATCCAAGTTTCGGATACCAAATGCCTAGCAAGGTGAGTATGCCTATAGCTACTATAACGGTGCCAAGACCATACGAAAATAAATAGGTTCCATTCGATCTATGCCATTTGATGTTTTTTGTCACGGTTGCTCCTTCAGGGTTTTTATATCCTTTGTATTCCGGAGCATCTTTTGCATAAAAGAAGCTCATAAATGGACTGTTGGCAACAAAAGGGACAATTCCGTCTGCTTCATATGGAAATACCTTTAGACCACCTATCCATGCCATAACGATAAAAATTGCGATTTTCAGCAAATGAATAGATTTATCTTGTAAGGAGGCGAAAAACTGTAAAATTTGCATAAGATCTGTTTTTAATGCAAAAATACGTCAGTAAAGGACTGCTTTAAATGGATAGATTTGATTATTCTTTGGATAAATTTGCGACGATAGATATACCTACCTGTTTACGGTAATGCACCGGTGATATGCCCACATTGTTTTTAAAATAGCGACTAAAATGGTGTTGATCGTCGAAACAAAGCTCATAAGCAATTTCCTTGATCGATTTGTACGTAAGATGCAGCAATTTCTTTGCTTCCAATATCGTACGTTCCTGTATGATTTTCGAAGGACTTTTGTGTAATGCGCTTTTTATCTTGCGGCTGAAGGCGGGTGGGGACATGTGCATATGAGCCGCATAAAACGGTATAGATTTTTCTGTCTTATAAAACCGCTCAACTAGGTCTTGAAAGACAATACCTTCTTCATTTTTGAGTTGTGTATAATAGGAACTGTCCTCGATGAACTTTTGTTTTTCGTCACTAGAGATAGATAGCAGGAGCTGTAAATAGGATTTAATGATAGCGTTGGTGAACTTGGTGCTTTGGTCAATTTGTTTTTCCATCTTTTGGCAAATCATAAGCAGCTCTCCGTATAGCGTACTTTCGACTTCTACATGAGGAAGCTGATAAACAGAATTGAACAACAGTCCATTACAGGCAACATCATGTTTGTGCAGCTCAATGCAATAATAATCACCGTTGAAAGCCAATTGCACAACAGGAAAGCAATAGTCGTCCAGTATGCTAAAATGTTGATAAGGAGCCAGAAAGATCAATGAGGGACCATTTGACATATAGCTAACGTCATCCACTTGATAGCAAAGAGGATTATCTACCAGTAGAATATGATAATGATCGGAGCTAAAACCTTTAAAAAATGAGCTTGTCTCAACTGTCTGAATATCAATGTCCATAACCACAAAGGTATTCCATTTTAATAAAATGAAAGACTTATTTTTCGGGCTTAGGACAATTCGGTGCTGAATGCTGACCGTTTTAAAGGAATTGTAAACCGATCATATAGTTGAGCCTCCATGTCGGCTGATACGGAGAAGTATTCCGGCAGGGTATAATATTCTCCGATGATGTTCAGTCCGTCGAAGACCTTTTCAATTTCTATTTTTAGGAAGCCATAACAATTGTCACAATAAGCATCGAGGCGTACCCCATGATCGAGCAAAGGTAATGCCTCAATCTGCTTGTCGTACGTGTTTGCCAAAGTATGGAGATCTGCATATCCACCAGCACCTGCTACGATATAAGGCACT
This sequence comes from Sphingobacterium sp., assembly GCA_040392285.1. Lineage (GTDB taxonomy): Bacteria > Bacteroidota > Bacteroidia > Sphingobacteriales > Sphingobacteriaceae > Sphingobacterium. The sequence goes on from JBEBWF010000049.1 coordinate 3,351, forward strand.
TTCGCACCATCTTTGTAGCTTTTTGAAAACCGCTGATAGTTGTGAACATGTCCACTACATACCATATCGGGTCTTACTCCTGCTGCGGTAAAGGCATTTTCCAGAAAGTCAATTGTAGTCAGACTCGACCCATGGTTGGTATCTGCCGAATAAGGAGCATGGTGGATACAGACAATGATGGCTTGCTCCTCACGCTGTTCTTTTGCATATCTTAATTCTTCAATAAACCACTCCCGTTGTTCATCACTGATGATGCCGTAACGGTTTACATTCGCATACAGGCCTATAAATCGAGCTAATGGAGTTTCCAATGTCCAATACACATGGGGTTGGATCATGCTTAGCCGACGACTGTCTTTGCCAAAACCAATAGGTCGACGAACTTGGTCACAAAACACATTCATAAAAGCGTCTAGGCTTTGGTATGAAGTAGTGCTATCCGGATTGATATCGGCGTCATGGTTTCCCGCAATGGCGAATATGGGAGCATTGTACTCCCCATAAGGTGTCAAGAACTGAGCGGGATATTCGCATGCCTCACCGTGGTTATAGACAATATCACCCAAGTGGTAGAGGAATGAAGGATTGTTTTTCCTAGGAACGTTTGCACCTAATTGTTGCGTTAACGAAGATGCTACCAATGCCTGAAAATCCGAATGTCTCGCACTTCCCGTATCACCGACCATCTGAAAGATCATTCGACTACGCACTGCTTCAACCTCTTTCCCTATGACCTCCTCGATATTTAATCGGTAAGGATATTCACCGGTTGGCGTAGGTAGCGGTTTGAAATTATGGGAATCATCGGGGACTCCTTTTAAAATGACGGGGATGTCATACTTCAAATTCATCATATACAAATATAATAAAGAGGGGTTAAGAATATGTTAAGCTTTTGACAATGAGACACGTTTATGACTTATCTTGCTATTATTTTTCATTTCTTGGAATCTGGTAGATATAGTTCTCAACCTAAGAAATATAAAATATTAACATCAACACTCTAAAATTTTAAGCAAACCTTGGTTAATTTTGATAATGTTTTACACAGAATTAGAATCGTATCGAACTATTAACCATTAAATTCGTTTTTATAAACGTGACGATGATAGTCGTATATTGGAAGCGTACGCTCCATTGTGTCTAACAGTAAGCAATTAATAATTTTAATCAAATAAATCAGACAATCATGAAAAAAATGGTATTACTATTCGGGTTAATGTTAACAATTACAGTAACCTTTGCTCAGCAAAAGCCAAAGAGCATGAAACAGGTAAGAGATTCTGTTTTTACCGAAATGAAGTTGAGCGATGAAAATAGACAGATGATGCATGATCTCATCGCAGAAAGTGGTAAAGGTCAAAAAGCAATCCGAGAAGATGCGTCTCTTAACGATGAACAGAAAAAGGAAAAATTAAAAGCTTTCCGCAACGAGATGTCTGCGAAAGAGAAGGCAATATTAACGCCGGAACAAAGGGAGATGTGGGTCAATTTTGGAAAGTCTTTAAGGGATAAAAGAAAAGCCCAAAAATAGGCTGTTTGAGAAAACAGATAGGGGCAATCATTGCGATACCCCCTATCTTGTTTTATTTGGTTGCTTCCCGAACTTTGGGTGCTATTTGTGTTCCGTAAATTTCAATCGCTTTCATCATGTCTTTATGATCTGGACTTCCGACATCCATGTGTGCCGAAAAACGGGTCAGTCCAAAGGCTTCCTTCACTGCCAAGATCTTATCGATAGCTTCGTTGTGATCGCCGATAACCAAATGCCCATGTGGTGATCTTCCAAAATCATATTGCGAACGTTGATAAGGAGGCCAACCTCTTGAGGCTCCGATCCGGTTCATTTGAGCCGCATATATCGGATAATATTGATCAGCAATTTCCTTTCCATTCTGTCCGAAGAAAGCATGCATATGCACTCCCACCTGAAACTTGCTTTTATCGTGACCATTGTCGCTATATGCCTGCTCGTAGATTTCAAACAAAGGCTTAAACTGTTCCCAAGCACCGCCGATAATAGCGAACATCACGGGTAATCCAAGTCTGCCGGCACGGATGACAGATGATGTGGTACCCCCTACCGCAACCCATATAGGTAGATTATTGTCTGTGGCCCGTGGTAAAATCTGTTGATTGACCAGCGATTTGCGAAATTTTCCGGTCCAATTAATGACTTCGTTTTTATTAATTTTTAACAATAAGTCTAATTTTTCCTCGAAAAGATCACTGTAATCTTTCATGTCGTAGCCGAAAAGCGGAAAAGATTCGATAAAGGAACCTCGACCAGCCATTAGCTCGGCACGACCATTTGAGATGAGATCTACTGTAGCAAAATCTTGATATAACTTGACGGGATCAGTCGAGCTTAAGACAGAAACAGCTGATCCCAATTTTATATTCTTGGTGACGGCAGCTGCGGCGGCTAATATAATTTCAGGTGAAGCTACAGCATAATCTGGTCTGTGGTGTTCTCCCATTCCGAAGAAATCTAAGCCGACTTCATCCATTAGTTTTATCTCTTCAATAATTTCCTGAAGACGTTGTTGCGTCGATTGGATCTTTCCAGTAGTAGGATCTATCTGTAGATCCCCAAACATGCCTATTCCTAATGCTAACATAGCTTTCAAATTAAAAAGTTAAATAAAAAATCAAAAGCAGTGCCGTATATCAGAACCGATTGTTATGATGCCCTGCTTAGCTTTCCATACAAAGGTACGAGAGCATAAGCGGCGTTTTCTTAATGTAGGTTAAGAAAAACTTTAGCCGTGTATATATTCTTTCTTTCCGTAAGACTGTATTAGCTCTCCCTCAAACTCCAGCCATTCTTTCCAGCGCTTTTCTACGTCTACATCTTTTGCATATTTGCGTGCAAAATTTAGAAACGTCGTATAATGATTAGCCTCTGACACCATCAGGTCGTGATAGAATTTCGCCAATGCTGTATCTTCGATGTTTGTGGAGAGTACACGGAACCGTTCGCAACTGCGAGCTTCAATCATCGCTGCGAACAAAAGGCGATCAATAAAAGCTTGGTTTCGGGAACCGTCCTTCTTAGAAAATTTCATCAGCTGACCCACATAATCATCTTTACGTTCGCGTCCTAGTGTGTAGCCACGCTCCTTGATGATAGCAATGACCATTTGGAAATGCTCCATCTCTTCAATAGCGATGGCTGTCAATTCATGAACCAAGTCCTCCAGCTCTGGATTTTGGGTGATTAAGGTTATGGCGTTGGATGCAGCTTTCTGCTCACACCAAGCATGATCTGTTAAAATTTCATCTAGATTCGATTCAGCAATGTTTGCCCAACGTGGATCTGTCAATAGTTTTAGTCCTAGCATCGTAGTGAAGTAAAAAGTCAAAATTAAAAATCGAGCGCAGCGAGCTCATCAAAGATAATTAAAAAAGACCTTAGTCCATAAAGGGTCAAAATTGCTACCTTCGAATAATGAAGAAAGCGTTGTTCATAGGATTAGTTTGGCCGGAACCCCGGTCTTCGGCTGCAGGTTGGCGTATGATTCAATTGGTCTCCCTGTTTCAACGTGAATATACCGTGCATTTTGCCTCCGCAGCAACGAAGACAGCATATTCACACGATTTGGAAGAAATGGGAGTCGTCAACCACGAAATTGCCTTAAACGATGCTTCCTTTGATGGTTTTGTGCAAGAGCTTCAACCGGATGTCGTCGTGTTTGACCGATTTATGGTCGAAGAACAATATGGCTGGCGTATATCGGCAAATTGTCCCCAGGCAGTTAGGATATTGGATACCGAAGATTTACATTTTTTGCGGAGTGCACGTGTCGATGCCTATCGGAAAAACCAGCCGGTAAATATCTATAACGACACCGCGCTCCGGGAGATTGCAGCAATTTACAGATCAGATCTGTCTTTAATTATTTCAGAAGCAGAAGTCCAGCTCCTAAAGACCAGTTTTAATTTAGATGATCATCTCATCCACTTTTTGCCATTCTACGAGAAGCCTCTAACACAGGAACAGATCTTGGGTAAACCATCCTTTGACGAACGTAAGGACTTTGTCTTTATAGGTAACTTTGTCCATGAGCCCAACTGGAAAACTGTAGAGGTATTAAAAAGAAATATTTGGCCGAAATTGCACCGAGAGTTACCCGACGCAGAGCTACATATTTACGGCTCCTACACGCCGCAGAAAGCAGATCAGCTTCACGATCCCAAAGAGCGTTTCTTAATCAAAGGAAGAGCAGACGAAGCCCGAGAGATGTTAGAGCGATACCGTGTACTTCTCGCACCTATTCCGGTAGGAGCAGGCATAAAAGGTAAATTTGTGGATGCCATGTATAGCGGAACACCCTCTATCTCCTCCTCCATCGGTGCGGAGGGTATGAGAAAAGGTGAGCTTTGGAATGGCTATGTGGTAGATGATGATGAAGAGGTTGTAAAACAGGCTAAAATACTGTACACCAACAAAAAGGAATGGCTGATTGCCCAACAAACAGGTTTTGAAATCTTTAATATAAGTTTTGCAGATACACAGTATACCCAAAGTTTTTTGCGGCGTTGCCAAGAGCTAAGTGAAAATTTAGCGAACCACCGGAACAAGAATTTTATGGGGCGGGTTTTGCAGCATCACACGATGCAATCGACGAAGTATATGTCACTATGGATAGCGGAGAAAAACAAGAAAGCACACTGATGTAGTGCGCTTCCTATTTTTCAACCCTCCGATATATTTATCGTTTCCTCTTGAATACAATCTCAGTACGGATCGGTCCTGTGTGATTAACTAAAGTTAATGTAGAGATAGACTGCACGATATTCTCCTGAATAGCATATGTGGTGCCGTTAAAACTCATTTCCTTTGCCGTTGGCATAGAAAAAGGATAGTTTCGGACATCACTTCCTTCTTTTTTAACATACGCTTTACCGTCCTTGTTAAAGTTAATTGTTTCGTCTTCATCAAGGATTTCTGTAATCACATTCAATCCTTCGTCCTCATTTCCTGAAACAGTCATAGTCGCTTTTTCCCAATTGCCCGTCACAATAATATTTAAGGCGGCGTCCCTGCCGATATTGTCTACCGTTTCCTTGCTACAAGAAAATGCCATGACAACTAATATGGCGAGAGTAGATAAAAGTGTAATTTTCGTTTTCATAATCAATCCTTTTTCCTAGTAAAGCCAATTACTGTACCAAAGCATTCGGAAACAAAAACTTTAACACTTCTTTACATTTTAAATCCGTTCCTACTATCGGCCTCCCGAAAGCAGAATAATTCTTATATTTAGCCAGACTATCTAAACATATTACATGAAAACGATTAAAGGACCAGCTATTTTTCTGGCTCAATTCATTGCTGAAGACGAGCCGTATAATTCGATAGAGAATATTGCAAAGTGGGCAAAATCATTGGGTTTCCACGGCGTACAGATCCCTACAGGGGACCCAACCTATTTTGATCTTCAAAAAGCAGCGGAAAGCAAAACCTATGCAGACGAATATAAAGGGAAGTTACTTAATCTGGGTATAGAAATTACCGAGCTATCTACGCATTTACAAGGGCAGTTGGTTGCGGTACATCCGGCATACGATAAACTATTTGATGCTTTTGCACCTGAACAATATCGTAATAATCCCAAAGCACGTACCGAATGGGCCGTACAGCAGCTTAAATACGCTGCAAAGGCTTCACAAAACCTTGGTTTGAATGCACATGCTACTTTTAGCGGGTCACTGTTGTGGCAGTATTTCCATCCTTGGCCGCAACGTCCGGATGGGCTGGTCGATGAAGCGTTCACCGAATTGGCCAACCGCTGGAGACCTATATTAGATACCTTTGACGAATGTGGAGTGGATGTATGCTATGAAATACACCCAGGCGAAGACCTGTTTGATGGCATTACCTATGAAATGTTCTTGGAAAAGGTTGATAACCACCCTAGGGCATGTTTACTATATGATCCTTCGCATTTTGTGCTACAGCAGTTGGATTATATCCAGTATATCGACTTTTACCACGAGCGCATTAAGGCATTCCACGTGAAAGATGCTGAGTTTAACCCTAGCGGGCGACAAGGAACTTTTGGCGGGTACCAAAGTTGGGTAAATCGTGCCGGTCGTTATCGCTCTCCTGGAGATGGACAGGTGGATTTTAAAAAGATATTCAGCAAACTGACGCAATACGGTTACGAGGGTTGGGCTGTAATGGAATGGGAATGCTGTATCAAAAATCAAGTCGATGGTGCAACAGAAGGGGCAAAATTTATTCAAGACCATATTATTCGGGTTACCGATAAGGCTTTTGATGATTTTGCTTCTACGGGAGCTGATGACAAGTTCAATAGAGCAATTCTGGGGTTGTAAAATGCGATAAAGAGAAAAGGCTCGAACACGGTTCGAGCCTTTTCTCTTTATCTTCCCTTTTTCTGTTGTGGAAATTTCATTTTATAAGCAACCTGCACCTGTCCTTTCGAAATCAAATCCAGTTTGCTTTTCAACATGGCCTTTTTTAACGGGCTTAGCTTATCGACAAAAAGCCTCCCTTCGATATGGTCGTATTCATGCTGAACGATACGCGCAGCCAATCCTGTTAATTCAACTTCATGTTCTTCAAAGTTTTCGTCCAAATAGTTAATAAGGACATGAGAAGGCCGCATCACTTCTTCCGTGATATCAGGGATAGAAAGACAACCTTCACTGAAGCCCCATTTATCCCCTGCCTCTTCGACAATAATCGGGTTGATAAAGACCTTTTTGAAGTCCTTTAATGATGGATCCCCGGGCTCGTCTTCATCATCTTCGGCAAAGGGAGAAGCATCGACAACAAAGAGACGTATAGGTAAACCTATTTGGGGGGCAGCTAATCCGACCCCACGTGCACCATACATGGTCTCAAACATATTGTCAATAAGTTCTTTCAAGTGGGGATAATCCGCATCTATCTCTTGTGTTTTCTTCCTTAATACAGGGTCTCCGTATGCTACTATGGGTAATTTCATTTTTTAATATTGCTGATGCAAAGTTATTAATTATTTATGAGGCTCACCTAATAAAAGTGGTATCGCTATACCTGCTTTTTCTTATTTTTACCGCTATGGTTGACATGCAAAGGGAGATAAGCAAATTTTTGGAAGAGATCCATGTTGTAATTCCGTGCGCAGGCTCTGTTGACTTATCTGCTACTATCCCAACGCTTCAATTGAGGGACCTTTTTGTTTATATCTATCCTCCCTACACGATTCGACAGCCGAATGTAACCGATTTTCAGACAATCCACCTTGATATGGACGTTCTAATAGCATCCCGCCAGAAGATCATCAATCGCCTCAAAGGCATGTTAGGTTTAGGACCAAAAGTCTATGCGCGGAATACGGTGGTTGCCAGAATTGACAAAAGGATCGCGATGGAGTTTCAAGAAGAACATCATCTGCAAGTGCCTTTGCCCGGTAAATATAGATATGGGCTATATCATCAGGGAGAATTGGTATCCCTCGCCGTTTTCAGCGGAGGAAGGCGGATGACCGATGAGCCGAGCGACTACCGATCATTTGAGCTTTTGCGATTTTGTCATAAAGGTGCTTATATGGTAGTTGGAGGGGTTTCCAAATTGATCCGTCAGTTTGCAATTGATTTCCAACCGGGAGATATCATGACCTACGCAGATTTGGATTGGTGCCAACAATCGTCATTGGAGAAGATAGGCTTCCGACCGATGGCAATTAAAAGTCCACAAACATTTTATGTAGAAAATGGCAGCAGAAACTACACCGCAAAAGGTGAAAAAGGGGAATATTCCGTTCAAAATAGTGGAAGTCTTAAATTAAAGCTTATTCTTTAAAAGCTTTTTATTATTTTAGGTGCTCATCTAATTAAAAACAAATATGAAACGTAAACTACGTATGGGTATGGTGGGTGGAGGCAATGATGCTTTCATCGGAGCCGTGCATCGTATAGCCGCCTTCATGGACGGAAAGATTGAATTGGTCTGTGGAGCTTTTAGCGTAAACCCTGAGATAGCTGTTCAGTCCGGAAAGGATCTTTTTGTAGCCGAAGATAGAGTTTATTTGGACTATAAAACCATGATCGAAAAGGAAGCGGCGCTACCTGAAGGCGAGCGTATGGACTTTTTGACGATCGTTACACCGAATTTCTTACATTTTGAACCAGCCAAGATGGCCTTAGAACATGGTTTTGATGTGGTGGTAGAAAAGCCAATCACCGTTTCACTGGAAGAAGCGAAAGCGCTGCAGGAAATTGTTGAGCGGACAGGAAAAACATTATGCCTAACACATACGTACTCGGGTTATCCGATGGTGAAGCAAGCTAAGGCGATGGTGAAGGATGGACACTTTGGCAAGATCCGTAAGATTTTGGTCGAGTATCCGCAGGGATGGTTGAGTCGGTTGAGCGAACGCGAGGGAAATGCCGGTGCTGCATGGCGCGCTGACCCGAAACGTTCGGGTAAGTCGTTGGTCATGGGCGATATTGGAACACATGCGGCTCACTTGGCGGAGTATGTTTCGGGATTGCGTATCACGGAGTTGTGTGCTGATTTGACCACGTTCGTGGAAGGTCGACAACTGGATGACGACGGTTCTGTCTTGCTACATTTTGAAAATGGAGCCAAAGGAGTGCTGATGGCTTCACAGATTTCTGCAGGGGAGGAAAATGCTGTCCGTATTCGGATATATGGTGAAAAAGGTGGTCTTGAATGGGCAAATGAAGATCCGAATAATCTTATCATTAAGATGCTGGATCAGCCTCGACAACTGTATCGTACAGGCAATGCTTATGCAGCACCTTACACATTGAGCTCTTTTGCTACCCATAATACGCGCATTCCTGCTGGCCATCCCGAAGGTTTATTGGAATCTTTTGCGAATATCTATCGTAATTTCACGTTGACCGTGTCGGCTAAAAAAGAAGGACGTACACCTACTCCAGAAGAATTGGATTTCCCAAATGTTGCGGATGGTGTGCGAGGCATGGCATTTATCGATACTGTAGTGGAAAGCAATGCCAGTAACGAAAAATGGACTAAATTTGTCGGGTGATAAACACCCAAGAAGCACTAGAATATCTTCAGACAGGACACCAATTCCCGTCTGAAGATTTAATTATTGTATTGGGACCTACTGCAAGCGGCAAGACCAAACTCGCCATAGCACTTGCAAAACTACTGGACGCCGAAATTATCAGTGCCGACTCGCGACAGGTTTATCGGCAAATGGATATTGGCACAGGCAAAGATATAGGAGAATACGGAGATGTTCCATACCACTTGATTGATATTGCCGCTCCAGGTGAGAAGTATAATGTCGCTCGTTTCATGGAAGATTTTGAAGTCGCTTATCATACTATAAAGTCGCGGAACAAGCGGGTAATCGTGTGTGGAGGGACGGGTTATTATATCCAAGCCTTACTTGAGTCGAGACCCTATACACAGGTGCCTGCTGACTTAACAACGCGTAACCGACTTGAACAAATGGATAGGGCTGTATTGAAAATGGAATTGGAGAAAAGAGTTCTCCCGGAAGATTTTGCTATTGACTTTTCTTCGAAGAAACGGATGGTTCGGGCTATGGAGATTTTGGATTGGCGGGAACGGCATCCGACTACGATATTACCTCTCCAACAAATATATTCTGCGAAGGTTGTCGGGATTAATCCAGATGTAGAGACACGCCGTCAGCGAATCAGTGACCGGTTGCAGTATCGCTTGGAAAACGGTATGATCGAAGAGGTGGAAAGATTGCTCCAAGGGGGGATAACGCACGACGATTTGGCATATTATGGTTTGGAATACAAGTATATCTCCTATTATCTCCAAGGTAAGATGGCTTATGAAGATTTTGTGCGTAAGCTTGAGACCGAAATCCATCGTTATGCGAAACGACAAATGACTTATTTTCGAAAAATGGAAAGAGAAGGTGTGGACATTAAATGGATTTCATAGTGATTATTTTTAACTTTGATAGAGCAGGATTAAACGAATAAATCAAAATAAAATGGAATACAGAAAATTAGGAAACAGTGATTTAGAGGTGTCGGTCATTACTTTTGGAGCATGGGCTGCAGGAGGATGGATGTGGGGAAGCACAGATAGGAATGAGGCCATAGAAGCTATTCGTGCGTCATATGACGTCGGTGTCACCTCTATCGATACAGCGCCTATTTACGGGCAAGGCACGAGTGAGGAAATCGTTGGCGCAGCGATCAAAGAACTGCCTAGAGATAAAATACAGATCCTAACAAAATTTGGCTTACGTTGGGATTTGCCAAAAGGAGAGATACATGGACATAGCCAAGATAATAGTGGAAAGGCTATTGATATTTATAAATATGCCGGTAAGGAAAGTGTGATCTATGAGTGTGAACAGAGTCTTCAACTTCTAGGTACAGATTATATCGACTTGTATCAAATTCACTGGCCGGATCCGACGACACCTATGGACGAAACATTTGAGGCAGTAGAACGTCTGATCGAGCAGGGTAAGGTGCGGTACGCTGGTGTGTGTAACTACACGGCTAGTCAGATGGAGGAGGCGGAAAAGACATTGCCGCTAGTTTCTAATCAAGTTCCGTTCAGCATGGTCAGAAGGGAAATAGAGGAAGAAACGGTACCATATTGTGTCGTGCACAATAAAGCGATCTTGGCCTATAGCCCCTTGCACAGGGGGTTGCTGACTGGAAAAATCCACGCCGGTTACACCTTCCAGGAAGGGGATCATCGCCCTCAACTAAGGGAGTTTCAACCTGAATTTATCGAAAAGACGAACCGCCTGTTGGAAAAAATCAGACCGATTGCGGAGAGCAAAAACGCAACCTTAAGTCAGTTGGTATTGCGCTGGACGGTTGAAAGAGCAGGGATTACCATAGCGCTTGCTGGAGCGAGGAATGCAAAGCAAGCTGTGGAAAACGCGGGAGCGATGAAATTTGATCTAAGTGAAGAGGAAATCACTCGCATCAATGCCCTCGTAAACGCATTTTAGTTCCATAAAGAATACCTTTTAGTTCGGATAGATACTTTTTTAGCCAAACAAAAACTCCAGTCATGGGTTTTATTTTTTATACGAAACTAAAAATGGAAAGAAGAATGTTTTATATGAGACAGATTTTAGCTTTATTCTTTAACCTGACATGGATAATGGTTGTACAGGCGCAGAGTTTGAAACCGGTTACCTACCTGGATGGAAGTCAAAAACTAAATGGGCTAGTAACCTCCAATACTGGGCAAAACTTGCCTGCTGTTCTTATCCTCCCCGCTTGGAAGGGAATAGATAATGAGGCAAAGCAGACTGCTTTGGATCTGGAAAAGAAAGGTTACATTGCTTTTATCGCTGATATTTACGGCGAGGGCAATATTCCCATGGACAATGCGGCAGCGGCAAAGGTATCGTCACAGTACAAAACCGATTACAAGGCGTACCAACAGCGTATTGCTATGGCATTGGAGGAGCTAAAAAAACAAGGAGCAGATCCGAATAAGATAGCGGTCATCGGATATTGCTTTGGTGGCACTGGAGCTTTAGAAACAGCTCGGGCAGGCTTGCCTGTACAGGGAGTCGTGTGTATCCACGGCGGTTTGGCCAAAGCAAATGACCGTCCCAATGGGCTGATCCAAACAAAGATTCTGGTCGAACATCCTGCTGCGGACAAAAGTGTCAGCCAGGCAGATTATGATGCTTTGGTACATGAAATGAATGAGGGGAAAGCCGATTGGCAGATCATCAGCTATGCGCATTGTGGACATACATTTACCAATCCCGAATCGGCTGAATATAACGAGGTGATGGCTACAAGAGCATGGAATCACACATTGTTGTTTTTGGAAGAGATACTGAAATAAGTCAGCTGAGTATATTTTAGGATATTAAATTCCACGGCATGTCGATATGGACTTTAAAATAGGAAAGCCAGATACTGATTAAGTCTGGCTTTCCTATTTTGGAAAAAAAATCGCTTTAAGCCGTTCTATTTGCACGACTTTAATAACGGCTATGCCTCTGCATACTCTTCAATCGATGGGCAAGAACAGATTAATGTTCGATCTCCTTGTGAATCATTCACCCGTCCTACCGAAGGCCAGAATTTATGTTCTTTCAAATACGGAAGAGGGTATGCGGCTGTCTGACGGGAATAGGATCTGTTCCAATCGTCAGCAGTAACCACCGCTGCAGTATGCGGTGCATGCTTCAGAACATTCTCCTTTTGATCAGCGTTGCCCGATTCTATCGCGGCGATTTCTTGACGAATGGCGATCAAAGCATCACAGAAACGGTCGAGTTCGGGTTTGGACTCCGATTCGGTAGGTTCGATCATTAATGTACCCGCAACAGGGAATGAAACTGTAGGCGCATGGAAACCATAGTCCATCAGGCGCTTGGCAATATCTGCTACTTCAACACCAACACTCTTGAATGCCCGACAATCCAAGATCATCTCATGTGCACAGTGGCCATTTGTACCAGCATACAATACTGGGTAGTGTTCTTCTAAACGTGCTTTGATATAGTTTGCATTCAAGATCGCTGCTTTCGTCGCTGTTGTCAACCCGTCTGGGCCCATCATAGCAATATAAGCATGGGAGATAACCAAGATCGATGCAGACCCGAAAGGTGCTGCCGATACTGCCGAGATACCTTCTTCACCGGATACGGATATCTCACTGTGATTAGGTAAAAAAGGAACAAGGTGTGAAGCTACACCGATAGGTCCCATACCTGGACCACCACCACCATGTGGAATACAGAATGTTTTGTGTAGATTCAAGTGACAGACATCTGCACCGATGAATCCAGGGCTAGTTAACCCTACCTGAGCATTCATATTGGCACCATCCATATATACCTGACCGCCATTTTCATGGATGATACGGCATATTTCGATAATCGGCTCTTCGAACACCCCATGGGTAGAGGGGTAAGTCACCATTAGCGAATTAAGGTTCGCTGCATGTTCTACAGCTTTTGTTCTGAGGTCTTCTACATCGATGTTACCACGCTCGTCGCATTTCACGACAATCACTTTCAAGCCTGCCATAGAGGCTGAAGCCGGATTAGTACCATGTGCTGAAGCTGGGATAAGACAGATATTGCGGTGTCCTTCACCACGACTCTCGTGATAAGCACGAATAACCATTAATCCGGTATACTCACCCTGGGCCCCGGAATTCGGCTGAAAAGACATCTTGGCAAAGCCAGTTATTTCGCTTAGCCAGTCGTTCAGCTCGTTGATCAATTGCATATAGCCTGAGGTTTGATCTGTTGGAGCGAAGGGATGTAGTCCGCCAAAGCGTGCCCAAGTGACCGGAACCATTTCCGTTGTCGCATTTAACTTCATTGTGCAGGATCCCAAAGGAATCATGGAATGGCACAAGGATAAATCTTTTGCTTCTAGGGTTTTGATATAGCGAAGCATTTCGTGCTCGGAGTGATAACTGTTGAAGACAGGGTGTTCCAGATAGGATGAAGTACGGTTCAGTTCCTCTGGTATGGATATGTGCAGCTTGTTTACCCACTGGGTTATATCGACATCATGATGTGATATGCCCTTGATCTTCGCAAATACTTTTACAATAGATTGGACGTCTTCAAAGGTCGTTGTCTCATCGATAGAAATACCCACGATTCCTTCTTCGTAATAAAAATTAAGCTCATTGTTTAAGGCTTCTGCTTTCAACGTTCCGGCCTGATCACCCACCTTAAAACGCAACGTGTCAAAATAGGTAGCATTTGTTTGCTCATAACCTAAAGTTTGAATGGCTTTATCAGCCAGCTTAGCTAAATCATTGATACGTTTAGCAATATTTTTTAAACCTTTAGGACCATGGTATACGGCATAGAATGAGGCCATAATAGCCAGTAAGGCTTGCGCGGTACAAATATTTGAAGAGGCTTTATCGCGGCGAATATGTTGCTCTCGTGTTTGTAAGGCCATACGTAAGGCATAGTCGCCATTTGAATCGGATGTTACACCAATAATACGCCCCGGGATATTGCGTTTATAGACATCTTTTGTCGCAAAGAAGGCAGCATGGGGTCCGCCGAATCCCATGGGCACGCCAAAACGTTGGGAGTTTCCGACAACTACATCTGCACCCCATTCTCCTGGAGGTGTTAATAACGTCAGAGACATCAGGTCAGCAGCGACACATACGCTAATGTTTTTTACATGTGCAGCTTCGGTAAACCGTTGATAATCGGATATCGATCCATCTGCTGCAGGATACTGGAAAAATACCGCAAAAACATCGTCTGAAAGGTTGGATTCGGTAATCTCTGCTATACGAAGCTCCACCCCGAAAGGCACTGCTCGGGTTTGTAAGACCTCTAATGTTTGTGGAAATACGTTTGGAGACACCAAGAAAACATGAGCATCTTTGTTCTTCCGGGCATTGTACAGCATAAACATGCCTTCGGCTGCTGCGGTTGCTTCGTCTAATAAGGATGCGTTAGCGATCTCAAGTCCGGTCAAGTCAGCGATAACAGTCTGAAAATTTAATAAGGCTTGAAGACGACCTTGAGCGATTTCAGCTTGATAAGGGGTGTATTGTGTATACCATCCCGGATTTTCGAACACATTTCGTTGAATAACTCCCGGAAGGACAACATCATAGTACCCTTGACCGATATAGGATTTGAATACTTTATTTTTCTCGGCAACCTGAGCTATCTTTTCCAGATAAGCGACTTCGCTTAATGCTTTGGGAAGTTTCAAAGGATTTCTGCGGATGGCTGCGGGAACAGTTTGATCGATCAATTCATCGAATGAACTTACCCCTAAAAACCCCAACATGTCATCTACTTGCGCAGAACTAGGACCATTGTGACGGTCCTCAAATTTTTCTTGGTAATATACGTTACTCATTGTGCTACTTAATTGCGACTGCCTTAAATCATTAACTGTCTGACAAACAAATTATTCAACAAATAAGTTGATTGTTTATTGAATGCGCAAAGATACAGTTTTTACAGCACTTTTTAAGGGTTGCAGAGTAACCTAAAGATTTATTGTAACATCAATCGTTTGCATTACTTAACGAGTTGTGTGATCGGATTATAGATGTATTTGTCCATCGCACTGTTATATTTGATATTTACGGTCACTTTCGTGTTAATCTGACTTGGAAACTCCTCTTCTTCCAACAACTCGCCCGAAGCCTTGTCATAAAGATATACGGTAAAATTACCTTTATCAGCCGAGAACGAGATGAATTCGTCCATCGGAATATCTTTCAATAGGGAATCGACCAAAAAGTCTACCTTATAATTTGATGGATCATCTCCACTGATATTCCAGCGGACGGACGGCATCTTTATAAACTGGCTGCTGTCATCATATGATGCGTCCCAAGCTAATCGGACACTATCGTTATCATATACCATCAGCGTATAGTAGTTGTGTTCTTGCAGACGTATTGTGTCCTTATGGCTCCCTATGGTGATATTCCTTAACCCGGCTGCGATCTGTTCGTATTCGGCAGAACTTCCTTCTGAACCTATTGTAATAAAATCTTTGGCACTATACAGCCCGTCTATTTTGATACGGTCGGGCAAGCTAGTGTTGTCGGAAACATTCAATACGGATAAGGAAGCAACTTTTTCTATGGGGTCGGTGGTAAGGTCTGGACCTTCGTTAGCGGGACTACATGCAAGAGCCATAAGACTACCTGCAAAAACGATTAGTTGTATGTTTTTCATTATCATCTGTTGTTGTTCTTTTCGTGAGAAAATGACTTAGTGAACAGTAAACTATTCTATAATTTAATACAGAATAGTGAACTTGAACGACAATGGATCAAAATGGTTAATGAGTTCACGAACAAAGTCATCTCCGTGTTTGACGTACAATATAGCAAAATTTTCTGATCTTTCCTGCAAGCCTCCACTGGGGAATAGCTTCTCTTTTATACGTTCTATCTGTATCAGTGCGTCTTCATGGTTGTGTTTGTCGGCTTTTAACAGCTTTTTTTCTAAGTTATTGATCGCTTTTTTTAGCCTTGCTTTTACCGCATCGGTGCTTGGTCCTAAGCTGGCATCGATTTTATGGGCACGAAGTTTTATTTTTCCAAAAATGGCATTCAACTCCATCCATTCATCGCGCAGATTTAATCGATGTTTGGTTTGCCGTTTGACATAGTCATTCTGTAGTATCATTGCGGGCTTAAATATGCTTTTGAAAGTTAGGTCTAATCGAAAGATTTTGCTCGCGATGCTGTCGTCTGTAATCATTGCCGAATTTCTCGGAACTAAGATAGGGAAAGGAACCTTATATTGATCGAAATTTGCTTTGAGCTGTAACCAGTATACAATCTCAGCTCCACCGCCGATATAGGCCAGATTTGGTAAAATCACTTCCTGATACAGCGGGCGCATCACCACATTTGGACTGAAGCGCTCGGGATGGTTGTGAATTTCGGCTTTTAAGGCTTCTTCTGAAAAGAAAATATCTTGATGTAAGACTTCATAACGACCATCCGGACCTTTTACGATCCGTTCGCGAAAATCGTCCGTCAGATAGAAGAAGTTACATTCCCGAGCATGTACTTGTGTACTAAATCCTTTTTCTTCCAGAGAGGCCGATGTTGCATTTATGGCTTGATAGCTTTTTTCATGGAGAATATCTTCTTCTATAAGAGGTGCAAATATTTTTTTTAATTCGGGGCGGTCTGCATCTAAAATGATCAACCCGAATTCTTGGAAAAGGTTATGGACAAAGACACGTGTCGCATCCGCAAGATTTCTTCCTTGGAGATAAGCTTCTTCCACAATTTGAGTCAATTTTTCCGAATTCTCCGATAATCCCAACATACCACAGTATTGACGTACAACCTGTTCCATAGAGCTGGTATCCATACGTCCTGTTCCGGAAATTGCCGGGACATCCCATAGTATCTTCTTTCCATACACCCGCGTATGGTTGATTTCCTCAAAATCGTGATCTTCTGTGGCCATCCAATATACTGGAACAAAATCCTTTTCCGGAAATTTGTCCTTCAGGTCCTTAGCTAACCGAATAGCTGTTACAATCTTAAAGATAAAATATAAAGGACCTGTAAAGATATTCAGCTGATGACCAGTCGTGACGGTGAATGTAGATGTATTTTCTAGTAGCTCAATGTTTTGGGCTACAGCAGACGATGAAGCAAGTAAATCACCATATTGCGCTTTCAGAGCGGTAACCAGTATGTCCCGATTTTGAAAAGAAGACTTCTGTTGTATCTGCTTTTCAAAACCTTCCCAAGTTGGACTATTGCCATAAAAAGGCTTTATGGACTGATCGTCATCCAAATAAGCCAATAAGGTGGTGGAAAAACTGTTCGTATCTTTATACTCAATATAAGTTGCCTTCATCTACTATTTAAAAAATGTCTTCGCAAATGTATACTGTTTGGGTATACAAAATACGGATTTCTGAAAAAAGGTATGCTTTCCTTTTGAATTATAGCGAAGATTTGACAAAAGGGGACTTATTTTTCTGGATAATGGAATTCTTCGTGCAAAGTCTTGGCTTCATTTGTATATTTCATCCGAATATATCTAAGTTTGAACTATGAAAGGAAAATCTATAATACTGCTTGTGCTGATTACGGCGAGTTTGTTGTCATGCCATACCGGTAGATATGCTGCTACCGAAAAAGTCTATGCAAAAAAGGCAAAGGAGTTTGCGAAGATTTATAGTGAGTTTCCGGCTGAACACCAACTAGAAAAAATAGGAGTTGACGACAAAGAGTGGGTGGCTTCGGTAAACTTCGGTATGCGTAAGCCAAATTATGTGATGATCCATCACACGGCGCAGAATTCCACTGAGCAAACGATTCGAACTTTTCATAATGAAAAAGTCGGTGTAAGTTCGCACTACATTGTTGGACGAGACGGTAAGGTTGTCCAGATGGTCAATGATTATTATCGGGCACATCATGCTGGTGCAGGTAAATGGGGAAACGATACCGACCTTAATTCTTCGTCTATAGGTATCGAATTGGATAATAATGGGTTGACAGATCCTTGGCCCGATGCCCAAATTGATGCTTTGATCCGGTTGTTGACTTATCTTAAAGAAAAATACAATATACCGCAGGCAAATTTCATTGGTCATATGGATTTTGCGCCTACACGTAAGAACGATCCCTCACGTTTTCCTTGGGATAAGCTTGCGGAGAAAGGTTTTGGTTACTGGTATGATAATGAACTGGAAACCCCTCCGGAAGGGTTTGACCCACGGGTTGCTTTACGGATTATTGGTTATGATGTCAAAAATATCGATGCGGCAATCAAAGCATTTAAATGCCACTATATCCAACGGGAGACAAACTTGGCGGTACTGTCGGACGAGGATATAAAAATATTATACGCGATCTATAAGAAATATTTCTAGAATGTGGGACAAAGTTGGTTGGTAGTGGCGTGCGTACGGCCAATCTCAAAAAATTGCTTTATCTTTGCCCTGTGGTAGGGACAACAACATTGACCGATATACGTAACCTTACGTTGGATCAATTAAAAGATCAGCTTTCTGAAATGGGAGAGCAGGGATTTCGTGCGAAGCAAATCTATGAATGGATATGGCAGAAATCGGCTACGGATTTTGATCAGATGAGTAATCTGAGCAAAATATTAAGAGAAAAACTGAAGGAGCATTTCACGATAAACCATGTTACCATCAAACAATCGCAAATAAGCGCAGATAAAACGATCAAAAGTAGTTTTTCGCTGTTCGATGGAAATATTATTGAAGGCGTGCTGATCCCTGCGACAGATCGTATGACCGCCTGTGTGAGTTCGCAGGTAGGATGTAGTCTGACTTGCAAATTTTGTGCTACGGGATACATGGATCGTAAGCGGAATCTAAATGCAGACGAGATTTATGATCAAGTCGTGCTAATCAGCAAACAAGCCGAGGAAAACTACGGAGCTCCATTGACCAATATCGTCTATATGGGTATGGGCGAACCTTTACTGAACTATGCAAATACGCTCAAATCTATCGAGCGGATTACAGCTCCCGATGGGCTGAATATGGCTGCCAAAAGGATTACCGTATCCACAGCGGGGATTGCAAAAATGATTAAGAAACTCGGTGATGATCAGGTTCGTTTTAATTTAGCGCTATCTTTGCATGCGGCAAATGACGAAAAAAGGAATCAAATTATGCCGATCAACGAGCAAAACTCACTACAAGCGCTAGCGGAGTCCTTACGGTACTTTTATGCAAAGACCAAGAGTCCGATTACTTTTGAGTACATCATCTTCCATAATTTTAACGATGAATTGCAAGATGCTAAGGAACTGGCGAAATTTTGTAAACATGTACCCTGTAAGGTTAACATTATCGAGTACAACCCAATCGAGTTAGCCGATTTTGCAAATGCAGATGCCGATAAAATCGATAATTTTGCAAATTACCTGCGTGGTCAGGGTGTCATTACGAACGTAAGACGTAGCCGTGGTAAAGATATCGATGCAGCTTGTGGACAATTAGCTATTAAAGAAAAACAAAAACCCAATTAATTTATTTACCTTTAACGTAAACAATCCGTTAAAGGCCGTGCAGCTGTCTTCACTTTTCAGGGATTTTATACATATTCTTTTACCAAAGATATGTCTGTCCTGTGATACGGATCTATTGTCTCACGAAGAAATGCTATGCACGTCCTGCTTGTACCACTTACCAATTACAGATTTTCATCAGGACAAAAATAATCAAACGGCAAAGCAACTATGGGGGAAGCTGGATTTCCAATATGCCATGTCTATGCTCTATCTGGCCAAGTCTTCTCGCGTAGAACAGCTGCTCTATCGGCTCAAATATGGTAATCAGCCCGAAATAGGCGAGTTTTTAGGAAAATACTACGGAAAAATGTTGCAAGAGGCTGGTATACTTAATACAGTGGATCTGATTATACCGATCCCTCTTCACCGGAGTAAATTACGGCTACGTGGCTACAACCAGTCAAGTCAATTTGCAAAAGGACTTTCAAAAGCAGGAGGCATACCATGGACAGATAGGGTCTTGATCAGGAAAAAGGCTACTGTAAGTCAAACAAAAAAAAGTAGAACAGAACGCTATGAAAATGTGGAGGACGTTTTTGTATTGAGGGATGCCGGAGCTCTTGAAAATAAGCATGTCTTATTGGTCGACGATGTGCTTACTACAGGAGCGACGATATGTTCCGCGGGGAATCAGCTGGTACGAGCTGGGGCTGCGGTCAGCGTAGCTACAATCGCTAGAGCTTGAGGCACTATCGCTGTTTGCCGGATGTTGCCGATGGACATCCACAGCCTTTTTTGAAGATACCGCAGGACTGAACTGTTCCGGTCAGGAGTGTTGCGATAAGTGCCCAAATAACATACTTTTTATTCATGAGGTATTTTAAATAAAAGTAAAAATGCAAAAGAAGCCATACCAATGCCCATCACGTCCGCAAAGATATCCCAAAAATCAGCTGTTCGGGAAGGTGATAGATACATTTGAGCAAGCTCCGTTATACATGCAAATATAATTGTAGAGCAGGTAACTTTTAGAAAGACAACCCATTTTTTAACACTTTGGCGATGTTTTATCAAATATTCCCAATACAGTAAGATCGCCAGCACGAAGAATGTCCCCGTGTGCGCCAGTTTGTCAAATCCTGGGAACGAAGGAGCACGGTCAAGGCTGTCAGAAGGAGTAAGCATAAGAGCTAACATCAATATCCCCCAGAGAAGAGACCATAAATATTGCCTTGGATATTTCATGTCACGAAGATCGTATAAATAGTTTTAATTACCCTATTTTACAATTTTTTTATGATGGTAGAAAAAAATATAAAAATAAACTTCTTATTATCAGTGTATTAAGATTCGATGTTGCCGTTATATAGTACTATGTATTGCAAAGTACTGTGCAAAATATATATCTTTGTATTATCATGATTGCAATAAATACACAAACCCAAATGCGAAAGGGCATACTTGAATATTGTATTCTTTCGATTATTTCAAAGGGAGAGATATATGCTTCGGATATTATAGCCGAGTTGAAAAAGGCAGAATTGCTGGTGGTAGAAGGTACGCTGTACCCTTTGTTAACGAGGTTAAAAAATAATGGGCTTTTGAGCTACAATTGGAAGGAATCGACTTCGGGGCCTCCTCGCAAATACTATCAAATTACGTCTGAGGGCGAGAGTGTGTTGGAAAAACTGGACATCACATGGAAAGAGTTAGTGTACGCTGTGGAGACCTCCTTATCTGGAAGAAATAATTTAATCTGAAATATTTAAAACGATGAATAAGACGATAATCATAAATATCAATAGTATCGTATTTCATATCGAAGAAGACGCATATGAAATATTGCGGAGTTATATGATTGAGATTAAGAAGCATTTCGGTCGTACAGCCGATAGCGAAGAGATATTGCAGGATATTGAAAACAGGATTGCCGAGATGTTTTCGGAACGAATACAGGTGGGTAAGAAGGAAGTTATCTCTTCAACAGATGTCAAGGAAGTTATTGCACAAATGGGGCGGGTGAGTGATTTTGAAGATGTTGAGGGCTTTTCCGAAGAAGATCAAATGGCCGATAGACAGCACCGGGGAGAAAAACATTATTTTTTCGGGCATAAGAAGTTGATGCGAAACCCGGATGATACGATTATCGGAGGGGTTTGTAGTGGATTGGGTTATTATCTTGGGATCCAGGTGAAGTGGATCCGTATTCTTTTTGTCCTTTTCTTTTTGTTCGGAGGATCGGGCATATTATTATATGCGGTATTATGGGTCTTGATGCCTGTTGCCTCATCGCGAGTTGACCGTATGGCCATGCGGGGAGAAGAGCCTAACTTACAGAATTTTAAGAAAAGCTTTGAGGATGAAATTGAACATTACAAACAAGGCCTTAGCAGTGCAAAGGGATTTGTGTCTAAAGGTGCACAGGCAGTGGGTGATGGAATATCAAGTATCTTTCGTTTTATAGGGAAATTTTTTGCTTTGATTATGCTTATTTTTAGTGGTATCGCTATTTTAGGTTTGATCTTCTTGTTAGTTGCGTTTTCCCTCGGTGTGTTGGGTTACCAAGACAGTATCGTGTTCCCTCCGTTGGTATATTTAAGTAAAAACCAAGCACTCGTTGCCTTATTAGCCGGAATTTTAGCGCTTATAATCCCTTTTATAGCGCTCTTCCAGCTGTTTCTTCGCATCCTCTTCAAGACAGCGTCGATGAACACCTACTTGTCATTAAGTCTTTGGGCTACATGGATTGTTTCCGTAATTCTGGTAATTGTCTATTCGATGATAGGTATACAGGACTTTAAGGAAACTAGCACGATAAAGGTGGAAAAGTCGATCGGGAAAAAGGAAATTTATCATTTTGCAGAAAAAGATTTAAGGATTATTGAAGCCTCCACCTTGGAAAATGGTCAAAAAGATTATCACGTCAATCCCAATACGGAAAATCTAAGTAGCCTTATCCGAGATGAAGTCAGGATCCGTTTTGAGCAATTGGATTCGTTAGAAAGTCCCTTTATACAATACAACTATACCGCGCAGGGAAAGACGTATCAACAAGCTGCGGAAAGAGCAGCAAAAATTGATTATGAGGTACACGAAGAAAAGAATAAAATGATCTTTGACAGTCATTTCAAATTAGGCGCTTCAGATCTATATCGCGGACAGAAAGTTTCTGTCGTTGTTTTTCTGCCCATAGGGTCTCGGGTGATTATTTCCGAATCCCTACAAAATAAACTTCGTGGCATCTCGTATTGGTCCTGCCATCATCAGAACGATGGAAATGAAAATATAAAAGAAACAAACTGGGTCATGCAGAAATCGGGATTGATCTGTAACTAAAAACCAAAATACTTCTTGGCGTTGTTATAGCATATATCTTGAATTAATTTTCCGATCCAAGGGATATCGTGAGGAAGTTCGCCATTAACGACATCTTCGGCAAATAGATTACAGACTATCCGTCTAAAGTATTCGTGTCTGGGAAAGGAAAGAAAACTTCGGGAGTCTGTCAACATGCCGACAAACCTACTAAGGAGTCCAATATTAGATAACGTATTGATCTGATTCACCATGCCATCCTTTTGGTCCATGAACCACCAGCCGGAACCAAACTGTATTTTTCCGGCGATGGTGCCATCGTTAAAGTTACCAGCCATAGCTGCAAAAACCTCATTATCTGACGGGTTTACATTGTATAGGATGGTTTTCGTCAGCTTATCCTCGGTATCCAGTCTATTTAGAAATTTGGATAGTGCCCTCGCTTGACTAAAATCGCCGATCGAATCGAATCCGGTATCCGGACCAAGAGCAGTTAGCAGTCGCGTATTATTGTTTCGAATAGGGCCAAGGTGATACTGCTGTATCCATCCTTTTTCATGATCCCATTCGGCAAAATATACCAGCATCGCAGACTTGAATTTTGCACTGTCCAGCGGGGTTAGTTGCTGTCCGGCACGTATCTTAGTGAAAATAGTCCTGATTTCGTTATAGGTATAATCTTCGGCATAGAGATGTTCCAGTCCGTGATCGGATATACAACAGCCATTTTTCGCAAAATAATCATGTCTGCTTTTTAACGCGGCTAAGTAATCTTCAAATAGACCAATGGATGTATCCGTAACTTCTTCCAGCCGGTTTATATAGCTATTTAATGCTTCA
Source organism: Sphingobacterium sp. (assembly GCA_040392285.1). Lineage (GTDB taxonomy): Bacteria > Bacteroidota > Bacteroidia > Sphingobacteriales > Sphingobacteriaceae > Sphingobacterium. The sequence continues at coordinate 26,981 of JBEBWF010000049.1, forward strand.
ATATTGTCGGAATCCATGGCCTTGTCTGGACGAAATGCCGGCAACATTTTAAAAGTCGCTGTCTGTTTAGCCTGTTGTTGGTGGAAAGTCAGACTATCCAGAGGATCATCGGTTGTACAGATGACTTCGACCTGCATCTTGTTCAACAGACCGTGAACGGAAAAAGATGAGCGTTGAAGTTTTTCCGATGTGCGGTCATAGATTGACGAGGCCGAGTCTTTGTTCAGCAGCTCATCGATATCAAAGTAGCGTTGTAGCTCCAGGTGTGTCCAATGGTACAATGGGTTTCGCATGGTATAGGGGACAGTTTCGGCCCATTTTTGGAATTTATCTTTATCCGCTGCTATCCCTGTAATGTATTTTTCAGGGATACCATTTGCTCGCATAGCCCGCCACTTATAGTGATCCCCGTATAACCAAGCTTGGGTAATATTTTCAAAATTGGTGTTTTGAGCGACCTGTTCAGGCATCAAGTGATTATGATAATCTATAATAGGTTGATTTTTAGCATAATCGTGATATAGCTCTTCTGCTATTTTGTTTGTTAGCAAAAAATCGCTGTCTAAAAATTTTTTCATTACTCTCTAGATAAGAAGCGTTATAATAATATATTAAACTGTATTTATGTGAGGGTATTTAAACTCAAACGGTATATGTTCTTTTCACAATTTTAACTAAAATATGTATGTACTAAAAGGTTTTTTAACGCAAACGATTGAGTTATATCGGCTATAAAAAATACATATTCCGGCGATATTGCTTATCTTTATTAAGATTTAATGATTTGAGTTATGCAAAAACTATTTTTTTTTCTAACGGTACTATTTTGTTGCAGCACCATTTCTGCACAGACGGTCAAACTTCAAAAAGTTTGGGAAGCTAAAGAACAATTGCCTGTTCCAGAATCTGTGCTGTATGTTCCTGCCCGACAAGAACTGTTCGTGTCTCTCATTGATGGAGCAGGAAATGTAAAGGACGGTAAAGGAGGGGTCGCTATCTTAAACAAAGATGGCAGTTTGAAAAATGCGACATGGATAACTGGATTAAATGCCCCCAAAGGAATGGCATTGCATAGAGATATCCTATACGTAGCGGATATTACCGCCGTAATAGGCATTGATATTGTTTCGGGTAATATTATTGACGAGATTGAGATTCCTGGAGCAGTTTTTCTCAATGATGTCACAGCAGATCATAATGGAGGCGTATATGTATCGGATACCAGAGAGAATAAGATATTCTATGTTAAAGACGGTAAAGCCTCGTTGTTTATGGAAAACGTAACAAGTGTGAACGGCCTGAAACACATAGGCTCAGATCTATATGCTTTGGCAGGTAAGGAACTTTGGAAGATTGATGCCAATAAGAAGAGCACTATTGTGGCAAAAGGCTTTGCGCAGAATGGGGATGGTTTAGAACCTGTCGGTAATGGAGATTTCTTAGTGACATGCTGGGCAGGTCTCATCTATTATGTAAAAGCTGACGGACAAATCGAAGAGCTTCAAGATGTACAGGGCAAGATGAATACCGCAGATTTGGGTTATGATGTCGTGAATAAAATCGTCTATATCCCAACATTTAATAACAACAGTGTAATAGCCTATCAGTTGAAATAGGCTTAACCTAAGGAAGGGGCTAAATCGCAAGGTGTTCCAAAAAGGTATTGAATTGGTGGGAAATTGTATAGAATGAATTAGTACTTTTGGCATAAAGTTGAGAGACATATGTACATCGAAGATCTATACAGTATATATCGTGATTATCCATCTATTTCTACAGACACGAGACAAATTCAGCAAGACAGCGTCTTTTTCGCGCTAAAGGGCGCGAGTTTTAATGGCAATGCATTCGCTGATCAAGCATTGCAAGCTGGCGCAAAATATGTAGTTATTGACGAAGAGGTTTACAAGAAAGGTGACAACTATATTCTTGTAGATGATGTATTGGCTACATTGCAGGAATTAGCAAGATTTCATCGACAGCAGTTGAATATACCTGTTATAGGGGTCACGGGAACAAACGGTAAAACAACAACCAAAGAGCTGCTTTATGCAGTTTTATCACAGAAATATAAGGTATATGCCACCCAAGGCAACCTAAACAATCACATTGGAGTGCCTTTGACATTGCTTGCCATAGACGATAGTTATGAGATTGCGATTGTTGAAATGGGCGCGAATCATGTTGGGGAGATCGCTTTTCTCTGTGCTATTGCTCAACCTACCCATGGTTTAATTACCAATGTCGGAAAGGCTCATCTGGAAGGTTTTGGATCTTTCGAAGGTGTGATGAAAACTAAAGGAGAGCTTTACGATTATTTGCAAGATCACCAAGGTATATTATTTTTACAAGGAGATAATACGCTTCTAGTGGAAATGGCCAACTCAAGAAAATTCACAAGGGTTATCAAGTATGGGTTGGAAGAGAAAAATGATTTGGTAGGAAATATCCTTCTGGCAAATCCCTATCTTTCCATCTCTTGGAGAAAACCCGGTGAAGAGGAAGTGTGGGAACTTTCTACCAATTTGACGGGGTCATACAACTTGGAAAACTTCTTGGCCGCAATAGCCGTAGGCTTATATTTTGATGTAGATCCAAGGGAGGTCAACCGTGGGATCGAGACTTACATACCGAAGAATAATCGATCTCAGATTACAAAAACCAGTCGCAACACGGTCGTCGCGGACTTTTATAATGCCAATGCCAGCAGCATGGTTGCCGCATTGGATAATATGAAAGCTCTTGAAGCGGCTCATAAGACTGTTGTTCTAGGAGATATGTTTGAGCTTGGGAATGAATCATATGAGGAGCATCGCAAAATAGTAACAAAGGCAAAGAGCTTAACGGTTGACCATCTGATTTTTGTGGGAAGAGAGTTTTATAAACATAAGGACGGTGGGGCGGAATTCTACGAAACCACAAACTTAGCAAGGGAACGAATGGCTGCTCTTTCCAATAGTTTTGTATTACTTAAAGCTTCCCGTGGAATGGCTTTTGAAAGGTTATTAGAAATGCTTTAATTCCGTTTAGGAGGAGGGATGGAAGGTAGTGACAAGTTGTATTTTACCGATATAATCCGAATCAAAAATACCAAAGAAGCGCTGCAGAATGTGTTGATACTATTATTTACATCCATATTGTGTAGTACAACGAACAGCAATGCTCCCGATAAACATGCCGACGCATAGATTTCTTTTCTGAGTATTAGAGGGGTTTCATTCATTAGGGTGTCACGTATGACCCCTCCCATGGAGGCCGAAAACATGCCGAGCATAATGGCTGCCATGCCACTACTTCCATAATCCAAAGATTTTTGGGTTCCGACGACGGTAAAAAAACCTATACCCATAGCATCAAATAAGGTTAATGTTTTAGCAAAATTATAGAGTTGCTTATTGACAACGATGGATAAGAGTACGCCGATGAAAATAGCGATGAGATAATTCCCATCTTCAACCCATACGGGTCTGATGTTTAAAAAGATATCCCTTAGTGACCCTCCTCCAATAGCGGTCACGAATCCCATGAATGTTACCCCGAATACATCCACTCCTTTTCGGTTTGCCGCCATCGCCCCTGAAATGGCAAACACCATGGTGCCTAATAAGTCACTATAGTATGTAATATTCATCGTGAGATTGTCTTTTGGCAAGTATACAGAAATTTGATATAGGATAAAAACAGCGTTCAAATTCTAGAATGCTTTTGCCTGCAACTTATAGGTTTTCTTCACCCTTTCTTCTGTCTTTCTTCTGCCCTTCTTCTACCTTTCTTCGGTTTCTCTTCGGTCGGGCTTCGGTCAGGCTCCGGTCCACACCGAAGCGTGACCGAAGCCCGACCGGAGCGGTACAGGAGCACGGCGGAATTTGGTACGGATCAGGTGCCGTGTTGGTAGTGTTGGTTAGGGTTGAAAAAAATATCTGTTTCAGGGCTAGTGTTTTATGGGCTTTCGCTGGAAATAACCTTTCTTTTCTTTTGTTTTTATTTTTAATTTTCTACCTTTGTGCTCGCTCCGCAAGGGGGCT
>JBEBWF010000050.1:0-30481 GCA_040392285.1 Sphingobacterium sp.
AAAAAATAAATAGATGAAAACAATAGACAACGTAAACTTTAAAGACAGAACGGCATTAATTCGTGTCGATTTTAATGTACCATTGGATGCTGAATTTAATATTACCGATGATAATAGGATTCAAGGGGCCTTGCCTACCTTGAAGAAGGTGTTGAATGATGGTGGAGCTGTGGTCTTAATGTCACACCTTGGTCGGCCAAAAGAAGGACCAACTGAAAAATATTCTTTAAAACATATTGTTCCTTATTTATCCCAAGTGTTGGGTGTAGATGTACAGTTTGCAGATGATTGCATTGGTGCGGAGGCTATACAGAAAGCGAAAAACTTGAAAGCAGGAGAGGTGTTGTTATTGGAAAATTTACGCTTTTACAAAGAAGAAGAAAAAGGGGATAAAGATTTTGCGGAGAAATTAGCGCAGCTGGGTGATGTATATGTTAACGATGCTTTCGGCACCGCACATAGGGCTCATGCATCGACAGCGGTCATCGCACAGTTCTTTCCTCAAGCAAAATTCTTTGGCTATTTGATGGCAGGGGAAATTAGTAATGCAGAGAAAGTATTGAACCACCCTGAACGACCTTTTACCGCAATTATGGGGGGTGCTAAGGTTTCTGATAAGATCGAACTTATTGAAGCTTTGTTGGATAAAGTAGATAATCTCATCATAGGAGGAGGGATGGCTTATACCTTTGTGAAAGCCCGTGGAGGTGAAATAGGAAAATCCTTGGTAGAGCTCGATAAACTAGACTTAGCCAATGAATTGATGAAAAAGGCGGAGGAGAAAGATGTCAATTTAGTACTGCCTACAGATGCACAGATTGCAGATAAATTCTCGAATGATGCCGATGTATACGATGGTCCCAACGATCAAATTCCAGCTGATAGGGAAGGGTTGGACATTGGTCCAGATTCTGCTGAGCATTTTGCCGAAGTTATCGCAGCCTCCAATACTTTATTATGGAATGGTCCGATGGGAGTTTTTGAGTTTGACACCTTTGCCAAAGGGACTAAGGCTGTAGCAGACGCGGTAGTAGCTGCAACGGAAAGAGGTGCTTTCTCCCTTATCGGTGGTGGCGATTCGGCTGCGGCAGTTGCGAAATTTGGTATGACGGAACACGTAAGCTATGTTAGTACCGGGGGTGGTGCTTTGTTAGAATATATGGAAGGTAAAGTACTACCGGGCGTAAAAGCTATTGAAGAATAATCTGGCGCGAAAGTATTCTTTTAGACCTATAAGATGATAAACCTTATAGGTCTTTTTTATACCCGGTGTAATTCGATGTTTTGTGTATTTGGAATGTTTAGGGGTACGCGTTCCAATGTCACAAAGCTACTATCCAATCCAAAGCCTTTCTCTTCACTTAAGCTAAAGTGTTTAAGTACTTTGTAGTATTCCATAATAATCCTTTTATACCAGCTTAGATCGGAGGTTTTGGTGAATACCTTTTCCAATACCACAAAATTAAAATCGCCGGGTACTTTATACTTCTTCAATGTGTCATACTGGCTGGTAATGTCTATTTCCTGATTCCTTACCATCTCTTCTACAACTTTTCGAAAGAGTAGACTGATCTTCTGTTCCTCACGAAAGCCTAACTTAAAGTCAATACGGATCAATTTTCCGGGAATAAGCGGTGTGACATGATACTCTTTAGCATGAGGTATATCCATGACATCGACATGCACTAACCAATAGACATCTGCCCGCTTGGGTTTCTTGTTGAGAATAGAATAAATAATCTTCGCTTCAATTTCCTCTTTATTATTCGCACTGGTTAGGTAAACCAGTTGGGAGGCGAAGGTAGGGACAGAGCTGTCGTTACTTAATTCGGATATGATGGGATAATATTTCCGGATGTCAACAAAGCGTACATAGGTGTTTTTAATTTTTCGAGCATTGTACCAGGTATACATCGTACCAAAGATAGAGGCCGCTAATACTAAGGTTACCCACCCACCATGACTTATTTTTACGGTATTGCCCGCAAGAAAAATGAACTCCAAACTGAAGTATACCATACCGAATAAAGCAATCCAAAAGATATTAACATGTTTTCTTAGCATGAAGAAGCACATCAAGATAGTCGTCGAAATAAAAGTTAAATTTATAGCGAGTCCATAGGCAGCTTCCATGTTGTTTGACTCCTGAAAGATCAGTATGATAAGCATACAGCCTATATACAGGATCAAATTAATGGATGGTACGTATAATTGTCCCTTTAGGTCACTTGGATAACGAATAGCTACTTTAGGCCAAATGTTGAGACGGACAGCTTCGGATATTAAGGTAAACGAGCCCGAAATCATCGCTTGACTAGCAATTACTGCCGCTACAGTGGCAATCAACACGCCGTAAATCACAAACCAATCAGGCATGATCGCATAGAAAGGGTTTTGTACGCCGATTTGTTGACCTTCATGTAAGATTAACCAGGCACCTTGTCCAAAATAATTTAAAATTAAGGTCAGCTTGACAAAAATCCAACTGATACGAATATTGGTTTTTCCACAATGACCCATGTCCGAATACAAAGCCTCGGCACCCGTAGTACAAAGAAAGATTGCACCAATGATAAAGAGTGCATTGGGGTAATTGATTAGGGTTTGAACGGCATAATAGGGGTTTAATGCACTAAATACCTCTGGTGCGCGGTCTATATAAAGAAAACCAAATAGTCCTATTGTGCTAAACCAAATGAACATCAATGGGCCGAAAATCCTCCCCACAATGGATGTCCCAAACCGCTGAATAAGAAATAACAGGGAGACAATAGCAATGACCAGCGGGATAATAGGAAAATTAGGACTAAGAATGGCCAATCCCTCCACCGCAGATGAGATGGTTATAGCCGGTGTGATCATGCCATCAGCTAGTAATGCCGATGCGCCGATGATAGCTGGTATAATTAGCCATTTAGCTCTCCTTTTCACCAATGAATAGAGCGACAATATTCCGCCTTCACCTTTATTGTCCGCGTTTAGGGTAATTAAGACATATTTAACCGTGGTCTGTAAAGTCAATGTCCAGAATACGCAGGAGATACTCCCAATGACTAAATCTTTGTCCACCACACTTTTGCTGAAAATCGCCTTAAAGACATAGAGGGGGGATGTCCCGATATCCCCGAATATTATCCCTAAAGCAATGAGTAAGCCGCCTAGACTAAGTTGATTAAGGGCTGATTTGTGACCAGATTTCATGTTTTTTTATGCTTTTCTATTTGTTATGAAAGCCGAGCCAAAATTAGTAAAATAATTGGTTAACGAAATTTCCCGTTAAAAATTGTTAAAAGAATAGAAAAAACTTTTTTTAATAGACTTGTTTTTAAAAAATCTTTTATATTTGTTATTGGTATAGACACCAATTTGTGAGTTTCTCTTTTTGTTAAATAAGTTTTTGTCTTAGGAATCATTAGAATGATGAGAGTTTTCGGTTTCAATATAGTAAAGTTAGTTATGGTAAGCGCCTGTGCGTTTACAATGCTTTCTATTGCTATACCTGCATCCGGACACAATTACACCCGATTTCATCTTGCAGATGGTATAAGAAAGGCTGATGAGGATGCAACGAAAAATATAACAAATGCTAAAGTGATGTATAATCCTGTTTCAGAGCAGATTAATGTCAATTTTAAACTTGCTAAACAAAGTACCGTTGTGATAAAGTTGATGGATGCATTGGGCAATGAGGTGCTTAGCTTATCGAATGGTACTTTAGAAGAAGGTATACAATCCTTATCCTTTGATACTGACGGAAAGATCGCTGCAGGTTTTTATTTTGTTCGGCTCACTTCGGGTACCGAAACGGTTATCAAACGATTATCTATCCGATAATTATCCCACGATACCTACCCTTCTGTTTTTCTTCTTTTTATCTTCATCATAGTATAGTTTTTTTGAAATAAATATTTGTTTTATTTTAAAAGCAAATGTCTAACTTTATAGAAGCTTGTGGTTTCGATCTTTCAAGGAGAAATCGATATAGGTTTTAAATTATGAAATAATCCGGAAAGCTATTTTGTTTTTTGAGTACATGTTGTCTTAATCATTTAAGTATAATTGTATTGGAAAATTTAGGTATACGTTTACAGCGAGGTGATGAAACCGCCTTCTGTGAGTTATACGATTTATTTCACCGTAAATTGTACAGATTTTGCTATGGGTTCTTAAAAGACCACCAACAGAGCCAGGAAGTGGTGCAGGAAACATTCTTGAGCTTTTGGACATCTTATTGTAACCCTAAATTACGTCAGGATACCTCTATAGAATCTTTGCTCTTTACCATCGCTCACCGCAATTTGATAGATAGTTGGCGAAAGCAGATTGCCTTGGATAAATGCAAAGAGCAGGCTTCTTACTATATTCTAAAGTTTGAAAATGAAACAGAAGCGTATACGATATCCAAAGATTTTGATCAGATTTACCAAAATGCGTTTGCTCAGTTAAACGAACAGCAACAGAAGGTTTTTCTCCTCAGTCGTGAAGAAGGGCTATCTTATCACGAAATTGCGGAACGTATGCACATTTCTAAAAATACAGTCAAGTATCATCTCACAAATGCATTGTCGATTTTTAGGAAGTATTTATCCAAATATGGTATCTTGTCTGTTCTTTTTTATTTGATTTTTAAATTTTTATAAAAAAAATCACTTTCTCACTACCCGACTTTCTTTTTGATCCGTAGTACCTTGTAATATATGCCGAATTACGCATGTAATTGAAAAAAAATGGATACAACGAAATTAAAAAGATTGTTGATAGCGTACAAGGAAGGGTCCATCAGCCAAAAGGAGGCGGAACTTTTAAAAGCTTATGTGTCTTCTACTGCTGAAGATGATACTGAAACACTTCGTTCTGTATTATTGGAGTTGATGTATGAGCAGGATGAAGATCTTACTATTCCCGTATTATCAGACGAATTATATCACAATATTATTTCCGATGTACGATTCCGCAAGAAGCGTACAGTGCGTTTATACATGAGGATGGGGTCGGTAGCTGCAGTGGTGTTGCTCCTATTATCTGGTATCTGGTTTTGGAGTAGCGATTTTTCAGGGAGTGATGTAGGTAAACGTACCGAACGAATTCGGATGGTTACGAGCACCCCGACAGAGCGGCTCCTTTTGAGAGCTTCTGATGGAACGACATACGATATAGATAAACTTGTTACAGGTAGATCTATAGGCAGCAAACAGGATCTTTTTTCTATAGAAGATAATGAGATCACTTATGCGAGCAACTCGCCTTCACATACAGTCGACCATACAATACATACCCTCGTCACACCAAAAGGAAGACAATTCAAGGTAGTTCTCTCAGATGGTACCAACGTCTGGCTCAATGCAGCAACAACACTTAAATTTCCTGTCCACTTTGCCCAAGATGAACGAGTCGTGGAGGTTGACGGTGAAGCTTACTTCGAAGTACAAAAGTCTACAAAGCGGCCTTTTATCGTACATAGCAGTGGACAAAAGATAAAAGTATTGGGTACACATTTCAATGTGCATTCGTACAAAGAAGACAATAAATCATCTACTACCCTCATAGAAGGTAAAGTGGAAGTTTCAAGTTCGGGCCAGCAGAGGGTACTACTTCCGGGAGAGCAAGCTATTAGTTCTAATCAACATAATGAGCTGCTTGTTCAATCCGTTAACGCCCAGGATGTTATCGCATGGAAGGACCGCCTATTTGTTTTTCATAATGAGGAGATCCAGGATGTCATGCGGCAGGTCAGCAGATGGTACGATGTTGAGGTTGAATATTTGGATGGTATGGAAGGTAAGCATATTGCAGGGAGCATACCTCGGTATGAAAATATTGGAAAATTAATGGCGGCCTTAGCCGCTACGGATTTGCTGAATTACGAAATAAAAGGAGGTACAGTAATCATAAGTAAATAAGTTAAAAACCTAAAGTGTTGTAAAGCAAGAATCGGATATGTGGGGACATATCCGATCCAATCCCTTCCATAGTGGTTGGGACAGCTTAAAAAATCGAATGACCAATTTTTTAATTATGACAAATGTATAAAAAATATACCAGATCATGTCGTGATCAATCGTTATTGTATTTTATAAAACATAGATCTATTATTATGAAAATAACGGTCTTATGGCTATTTCTATTTATGCATTTCTTTGTGATCGCCTCAGGGCAAAAAGTCACATTGGAGCTTAAAAACGTAGCTTTAGAGGTTGTTTTTCAGAATCTTAAACGACAGACAGGATATTATTTCCTGTATGATGCCGATGCTATCCGGCATATCAAAAAACTTTCTTTACAGGTCAAAGATGCTACATTGGAGCAGGCTCTGGACAAATGTATGGAAGACTTACCACTTAAGTATGTCATCCAGGAAAAGAGCATCATCGTCTCTAAAGAAAGCCATATTCCAAATATAAACGTAGAAAAAAGTACCGATAATATACAATCTATTATCGCTGGCGAGGTAGTCAACGAGAAAGGAGAAACAATACCGGGAGTGACAGTACGTATCAAAGGAGGTATTACGGTAACCGCAACGGATGAAAAAGGTCGGTTTTCCATACAAATGCCGGGCTCCGCTGCAACGTTAGTGTTTTCCATCGTAGGATATAGTTCAAAGGAAGTCAACGTGGGTAGTCAACGTGAGATAAGGGTTGTATTGACACCGTCCGTTAGTGCGTTGGATGCGGTTGTCGTCACTGCGTTGGGAATCACGAGGGAAGAGCGTTCTTTGGGATATTCGGTCTCGGAAGTTGATGGAGATGACTTTAAAAAAGTAAGAGAGCCGAATATTATCAACTCGCTGGCGGGTAAAGTTCCCGGGTTGTCGATCAACACGACGGCAGGCGGACCGGCAGGTTCTTCCCGTGTCATTATCCGGGGTGCGACTTCAATCACAGGAAATAACCAACCCCTCTACGTGATAGACGGTGTGCCTATGGACAATTCCAATTACGGACAAGTAGAGGGAAGCAAATATTCTGCAGGCTTTGACATGGGCGATGCGATTTCCGCGATCAATCCAGAGGATATAGATAAAATTAGCGTACTGAAAGGCCCAGCTGCTGCTGCCGTATATGGCAGTCGGGCAGCCAATGGCGTTATACTTATTACGACAAAAAAAGGTGGCCGACAGGATCTAGGAATAGAGTTCAACAGTACGATGACCTTTGAAAACCAGCTGACACGCTTTGATGGATACCAAAACCTGTATGGGCAGGGAAGGAGCCAAGAGTTGGTGCAGGATCAAGATCAGGCGCGTACGTCAATGTTCAATAACTTCGGACCCCGTATGGACCCTAACCTTATGATGCCATATTTTGATGGGGTAGTTCGTCCCTATGCGTATGTACCAGACAATATTAGTGGTTTTTTCAGAACGGGATCGACATATACGAATAATGTGGCTGTGACGAACGGCACGGAGAACAACTCCTTTCGGCTAGCCATTTCGGATCTAAGGAATAACGATATTGTTCCCGGCAGTAGTATCCGTCGGAATACCTTCACACTTAGCGGTACCTCAAAATTAGGGGAGAAGCTGAAAGTAGAAGCAACGGGTTACTACCTCAATGAGGATGTGGTCAATCGTCCGGCATTAGCGGACGACCCTTCAAATATCGGTAATAATTTTGTTGGCTTGGCGCGCAACGTCGACCAGGCTCTTTTCAAAAACTATTATAAAGATGATCAAGGAACCTACGTGGACTGGGGCGGTGGGCAGTACCGTTTAAATCCCTATTGGATTATTCATGAGATGCGTAACAACACCCAGAAGGATAGGTTGCGGGGCAATCTACAGGTCAATTATACGATCACGGACTGGATGAGTTTGCAGGGGCGGGTAGGTACCGATATTACATTTCTAGATTTTGAAAAGTTTACGCCGCGTACAACACCTGGATCACTTACCGGCCGATTGAATACCAGAAATCAACGGTATGTAACCACAGAGTCGGACGTACTACTGAGCGTTCAAAAGCAAGTGTCTGAAGACTGGCATCTTTCTGCAAGATTAGGGGCCAGTTTATCCAGAGTACATAATGGAGGCACAACCGATGAGTTTTTGAACATGAACATGACCGATTTGGTTAGTCCGAATAGCTTTGCTGACAAAACAGTGTTGGCACATGCATTTCGCAAACATAACAATTCGGTATACACACTGTTAGGAGCGGGATATAAAGGCTATTTATATGCCGACGCTACATTAAGACGTGATGTGTCTTCGACACTCCCCACAGACAATAATACCTACTATTATCCTTCCATATCAGGTAGCTTTGTTTTTACAGATGCATTCAAGATGGATAAACAGATATTATCCATGGGGCGACTAAGGGCTTCTGCGGCGGAGGTAGGTAATGATACAGATCCGTATCAGCTGGATTTGTATTATGATCTCAACCCATTGACATTTAGGAGTCAATCGCTCGGTAAAGTAGCCAGCACATTATTACCCAACCCGAATTTAAAGCCAACCCGTACCCGTTCATTCGAAGTTGGTACAGAGCTCAAGTTTTGGGGTGAACGTCTAGGATTGGATTTTACCTATTACACACAGCGATCGCGCGATCAGATAAATAGGGTGCCGTTGCCTACATCCTCTGGGTTTAGGGAGCAGGTCGTCAATGCGGGAGTCATCCTCAACAGAGGGGTCGAAATAGGAATTAGAACACAACCTGTTTCCAATGAAAAGGTACATTGGGATCTAAATTTCAATTTTGCCCGTAATAAAAACGAGGTCGAATCTTTGGCTGAAGGTATTCCATTTTTGACCCTCTCGGAAGCCCGATGGATGGGTGTGGCCGTAGTAGCTATGCCTGGGGCTCCCTATGGGTCTATATTAGGATATGGGTATAAACGGGATTCGGATGGTAACATCATTTTAAACTCCTCCAATCTCACGCCGATGGTCAGTGATGAACGTGAGCTTATCGGTCAGGGAACCTTCTTGTGGACAGGCGGGTTGTACAGCAGTGTGAGTTACAAGAATTTTGGCCTGACCACTGTATTGGATATGAAAACTGGAGCTGATATATTCTCCATGTCTAATCTGTTTGCCGATGTGAGAGGTAGTTCGGTCAATACCTTGGCAGGACGTGAGGAATGGATACAGTCGGAAGAAGAACGAATGGAGGGAGGCTATACAGATCAGCAATGGCAGGACATGGGTATGGTGAAGGGTTATGTCCCCACAGGCGTCGTCCAGACAGGGGTGGACGGTGACGGACAACCGGTTTATACGCAAAATACACGCGCTGTGGATCCTTCGATTTATTGGGCTAACGTCTATCATGACAATCAAGGTATAGCCATTCCTTATATTTATGATGCAAGCTATCTGAAGATGAGAGAAATCACGTTGAGCTACCGTGTACCATCTAAACTGACATCCAGATGGGGAATTCGTGATTTGAGTGTCGCGGTTGTAAGTCGCAATCCTTTTATTATTTATAAGTCGGTGCCTAATATAGATCCGGACTCCAATTACAATAACGGAAATGGGCAAGGCTTTGAATATGGCTCCTTGCCATCGCGACGTAGCTGGGGAATGAATTTAAACTTTAGGTTTTAGTGATTACAGAAAAACATGAACAGATGAAAAAGTTCTTAAAAATATATTTATCGACCTCTGTGATTTTGCTGGCTACGTTGGTGTCTTGCGATAAGTTTGACGAGGTGAACATCGATCCAACGAAGTCCAGCGATATGGATCCCGGATTACAACTGGCTTGGGTACAGGTTAATTACTCGGGCCACCTGGAAAATGTCGAGCGTCTTAATACCATGATGACCATGCCTATGGTACAACATATAGGCGGTATATGGGCAAATAGGTGGGGACAGATGTACATCAAGAGTGCAAATTATATGCATATAATTTGGGAAAATTCCTATCCAAATGATGTGTTGAATATTGTAGATGCCGTGGAGCGTACGACTGATGATGAGACGAAGACGAATCTAAATGCAATATGTCGTATTATGAGAGTATATGTCTTTGCTCGCCTGACAGATCTGTATGGTGATATTCCATATACAGAAGCGTCACAAGCAGCTTTCTCAGGTCTTGTGCGTCCCGCTTACGACAAGCAGGAAGATATTTATAATGATTTCTTCAAGGAGTTGAAAGAAGCAGCTCAACAGCTGGATGCGGCCAAAGATCCGGTACCCACTGACCTTTTTTACAGTGGAGATATAGCCTTGTGGAAGAAATTTGCAAATTCCTTGCGGTTGCGCTGTGCCATGCGGTTAATCAAAGTCAATCCAACAAAAGCCGAAGCTGAGGCAGTCTCGGCCTATGAGGACGGTGTATTTGCCAGCAATGAGGAAATGTGCATCATGAAGCATGAAAATGTGCAGAGCGACTATGCGGATGTACGGGGTAATGCAGCTTCTGTAGGAATTAATCAGCATGAGGTCTTGCCTAGATTGTCCAATACGTTGATCAATGCCATGCGCAATACGAATGATCCTCGTTTAGCACAGATTGCACGTTATTATATTGATGTGCCTTATCAGCCTTTTACTCGCGTGGACATCACACAGCAGGTGGTCGATGTAGTCGGATATACGGGCGTGAATCCTACGGATTATGTTTGGGACGACTGGAAGCCTTCCTTTGATATTAATGTCCCGGGGCGGGGGGCTTACACGGTGAGCAACAATGAGCAAAAAGCACAGTTGGCCAATTTTCTGATACAAAATGATGCCCCCTTTTTCCATTTGACTTATGCAGAGGTTGAGTTGTTATTGGCAGATGCATCCTTACGCTTTGGTAACAAATTTGGCGATAATGCACAGATACATTACGAAAGAGGTGTTCGCGCGGCATTAGAGCAGCTGGCCCTGTTTAGAGGTGGCCCGGTCATCCCGAATGCGGATATCACGACTTTTGTACAGGGTGTGCCCCTTATTCCGGGTAGGGAACTGGAGATTGTTAATACACAGTTGTGGATAGCTTTATTCTTAAACGGCCCTGAGGCCTATGCCAATTGGCGCCGAACAGGTTATCCGGTATTGCCTTCTTCAGTAACAGGAGAATCCGATATAACCACTACACCGAGGCGATTCGAATATCCGTTGACAGAAAGGGAACAGAATAGTACAAATTATCAGGCGGCAGTACAAAGACTTTCGGGAGGAGATGCCTGGAATAGCCGTGTATGGTGGGATGCAGAATAAAACATAAATTATGATAAATAAAACCCTAAATATAATATTGCTTTCCTGTGCTTTCCTAATCCCTTTAGGGGGAATGAGTGGCTGTGCCGACAAGGAAATAAAAAGCAAAGATCAACCGTCAAAACACCGAATATTGGGATATTTGTATGTGAGCGACAATTTGGAAAGTGCCTTTCGCCAAGTTGACCTTTCCCGCCTGACCGACCTTAATATTGCATTTATAAATCCGGATAACCAAGGTAATTTTCCACCCAATCCGTTTTATAAAGAATTGGTAAAAAAGGCACATGAAAGCCAAGTGCAGGTGTTTTTCTCCATAGGTGGGGGGGTACCTCCTGATCATCTAGGAGAAGTGCTGTCTACAGCTGATGGAAGGGACAAACTGATAAGCGGTATTGTCGACTTTTTGGATAAGTATGGCTTCGACGGAGTAGATATCGATTTGGAGAACGACTTAATCAATGCACATTATGCACCTTTCATATATTGGACAGCAAAGGCTGTCAAGGCAAAAGGCAAGATGGTAACCGCGGCATTGGCCAAATGGAATTCAAATCTTATAGCGGACTCTACCTTGGCCCGATATGATTTTATTAATATTATGTCTTACGACGCGACCGGACCTTGGAATTTAGATAATGCGGGACCACATTCCCCATATACCATGGCTGTGAGTGATTTTGAGTATTATCGCGACATACGCCATATTGCTGCTGATAAGTTGATGATCGGTGTTCCTTTCTATGGATACGGTTTCAACGGAGCTCCTGGGACCATGTTGTATAAAGATATCGTAGCAAGTTATCCCGGAAGCGAAGATAAAGATGAAATCAACTTAGGTGGTGGAACGGTGTACTACAACGGCATTCCGACTATTCAACGCAAAAGCAAGTTTGCCAGGGAAAAGGGAGCGAGAGGAGTGATGATATGGGAGCTTACACAAGATAGCCAAGACGAAAAATCGTTGCTCAAAGCCATTCATGAGGCCCTGAATAAAGAATGATGTTTTACATTGTTGACCAACGGATATTCCGGATCAACACTAAAATATATTTAAAATGAACAAGATAATTTACCATATCATCCCGTCCCTACTGATCTTATTAGTCACGGGCTGTGAAAAAAAAGAAAAATATGAGTTCGATCCTGATTTCTTCCCGAGAATATTTGATCAAACCGGAGTTTTTACCAGTCCCATGCAGGTCATATCTGAAGGCGAAACGGTGGAATATGCAGGTTTGGTGTTCTCTCCGGCGGGAAAAGTGGATGTCACTTGGAAAGTAGATGGCCAGGAGGTTTCTAAAGCAGAAAGCTATGCTTTTTCCCCTTCATCAGGTGGAGAGTTTGAGATTACGCTAGAGGTGACTAACAATGGTCAAACGGCTGTTCGCCGGTCAAAAGTATTGGTGAGTCCATCCGAATACACATTTGATAGTTATACCAAAGTAGCTATGTCCTATCTCTCTGAGAGTGGCAGTGTGGCCAATATTGATTGGAATACGGTCAATCATATAGCTTTTAAAGCTGCTCGCGCGCTTCCCGATGGACAATTGGATGTCATGGCAGGGGAGACGAACCAGGTCGCCAACGAATTAGTCGCTCGTGCTCATATCAATAAAAAGAGGGTTCTCCTGGGAGTAAGTGGCCGTTTGTCCGGTTTGGACGGCTGGGCATTATACGATGGCAATGATTTCGGAAGTGCAATAGTAGATCCTGCTAGACGTGCCCTATTCGTCGAAAATCTGATCAACTACATGACGGCAAAGCAGATGGATGGTATAGATATCATGATGAATGATATCAACCTGTCATCAGGCCATGCACCTAACCTGCAGGCATTGGGGCCCCTTCTGACGGAGCTTAGGACTGCGTTGGACGAGGACAAGCTACTCACACTCACCGTAGGCGTAGGTTGGCAGCATTGGGATTACCCGGTTGATCTATCGATGGTGGATTGGGTCAATGTAAGAGCGTTTGAAAATGGATTGACGGTCGGTCCCGGAGCACCCCTCGGCCAACCTTCGCCTTATCAATTTATGGTCGATGGTGCGGATATTTGGTTGAATAGTCACGGTATTCCAGCCGATAAGATTGTTATAGGTATACCCGCTTTTGGATTGAGGTATGATGAGTTGGATGGCGATGGAAACAACTTGGGGTGGGGATCGTATGGCTACATGTCCTATAGCGAGATATTGGCGGCGGATGCAACCGCTTCTGAAAAAGAGCATATTCCGACTATAGGGAAAGGAGTATTCTATAATGGTATACCCTTGGTCAGGACAAAAGCAGCATATATACGAGATAACAACTTTAAGGGAGGCTATCTTTGGGCAGGGGATTACGATGTGTTGGGTGAAAAGTCATTGATGAAAGCCTTATACGATACGTTGCACGAATAGTTTTTGTCGTTTCTCTACAGCCTTATTTCTAAACGTTGCTCCTCGCGGTGTAAAGCCGCAGGGCAACGTCATCTTGTAATTCATTTATATTTCCATGACTCAAAATAAAAGAAGATCGGTATCTATTGATGCCTATCGTGCGGTTGTCATGCTGTTGATGATATTTGTCAACGATACGTGGACATTAATCGATATACCTACCTGGATAGGTCATTTGCCTGCCGAGCAGGACGGGGTAGGACTTGCAGATGTGGTATTCCCAGCTTTTCTTTTTATTGTAGGACTATCTGTCCCTTTTGCTATACAATCCAGAATAAGGAAAGGGGATACGAAGTGGGCGATCGTCCAGCATATTATACTGCGTGCGGCAGCACTGATCGTGATGGGACTGTTTCATGTTAATTTGGAGTACTATCCGGACAATGCCTTATTGTCGAAGAGTGTATGGCAAATACTCATTACCGTTGGTTTCTTTTTGGTATGGTTGAACTATTCCGACCAAAATTCGAAAAGGACATGGCTTCTAAAGGTATCGGGGATAGTGCTATTAATGATTTTAGTACTCTTATTTAAAGATAAGACAGCCCCTTTCGGAACGGTAGTTATGCAAGTTTATTGGTGGGGTATATTAGGAATCATAGGCTGGAGTTATTTATTGGTAAGTATAGTTTTTTTAGTTACAAAAGGGAAATGGTGGATCCAGATCGTGGTATTCATCACCTTTGTTTTATTCAATATGGGGGCGCAGTCTGCCCTGTTTGATTCATGGAGCGAAGTGAGAAATTATATTTGGATTATTGGGGATGGTGCGATGCCGGCACTGGCAATCTGTGGCGTCTGTCTATCATTGCTCTACCGTAAATGGAAAGATACAGATCGTATGCGTTTCGTCTATTACGGCTTATTTATAGGATTAGCCTTGTTGCTTTTGGGGCAATGGTTTAGGGAGTTCTGGATCATCTCTAAAATTTGGGCAACACCATCCTTTACCCTGATATGTGCGGGAATAAGTACGCTGGGTTTTGTGTTCGTGACCTACATAACAGATATCAGGAAGTGGACCAGTTGGTACGGATGGATTCAACCGGCTGGTACCAGCACCTTAACCTGTTATCTGCTGCCTTATATACATTATGCATTGTTGGGTTTTGTTGCTTATCGATTACCCGAATGGATGCGTACAGGGGAGCTTGGAATGCTCAAGTCACTGATCTATGCGTGGATAATCATCGTTATAGCCGGATGGCTGGAAAGAAGAAGGTTAAATCTAAAATTATAATAATTGTGAAGACTTATTTTTTATTCATCCCATTAATATGGATCTTAATGTTTACAGGTTGTACAACGTATAAAGAAGCCCGTGATCCGCAGGTTATGAAGATAGCGTGGGATATCTTAGACCGGAATGTTGAAGGAAGTGGCAAGACACGTGCGAAAATGATCCTAACAAATACTTCTACAGATGTCCTTACTCGAGAGGGGTGGGCGGTTTACTTCAATGCGGGGGATATCCAGGTTCTCGAAGCCGACCGACATATGGTACGGATCGATACCGTGAATGGAGATGTATTTACGCTATATCCTGCTACAGACTGGACGGATTTACCTCCAGATAGTAGTCGAGTAGTTACGGTGCTTTGTCGGAAGGTTAAAAATTTCACGGACCTACCCAAAGGTTTCTATTTGGTGTCCAAAAAATATCCCGATGGTGTCGATATTTCTTTTACATGCAAAGTGCCGTCTGACATTGATAGTCTGGAATGGGATCTTGCGATACAACAATATGTGCAAAATGCAGTTGTGTCAGATCTGCCGCGGGACACCTTACCACCTGTTTTTCCTTCGCCGAAGCAGTATAGCTATGACAACACATCCTTTGTCTTGGACGCGACCTGTACCATCATCACAGAAGAAGAATTTGCACAGGAAGCATTATTCCTGCAGTCCGAATTGAGGGGGATAATGAAATCCGCACCTACCATGTCTGATAAAACCGCAACTAAGCAAATTATTTTTAAAAAGAAGGATATTGCGCATCATGAAGGCTATGAACTAACGGTTGACGATACGCAAATTGTGGTGGAAGCAGCCACAGCAAATGGTGCTTTTTATGCGGTCCAATCCTTGCTGAATATGGTGCCGAAGGAAGCTTGGAAAAATAAGCAATCTACTATTCCGCTACGTGGTATCCATATTGTAGACGAGCCAAGGTTTAGTTATCGGGCATTGATGTTGGATGTGGCCCGGAATTTTCGGACCAAAGATCAGGTGTTTCGAGTATTGGATTTAATGGCACTTTATAAACTGAATATACTGCATTTCCATTTGAATGATGATGAAGGTTGGCGTTTGGAAATTCCCGGACTTCCGGAGTTGACGGATGTCGGTGGTAAAAGAGGACATGTGAACGACGAGAATAGAAATTTATGGCCTTCTTATGGCTCAGGAGCAAGCGTGGACAATAAGACTGGATCTGGCCATTATGGCCGGACCGAATTCATGGAGATATTGCGCTATGCACATGCCAGACATATCCAGGTTATCCCTGAAATTGAAACGCCAGGACATGCTCGGGCTGCTATAAAAGCTATGGACGCGCGCTACGCAAGATTAAAGGAAGAGGGCGACAGTATTGCCGCTAAAGCCTATTTGTTGAGAGATCTGGCTGATAAGTCTATTTACAGGTCTATCCAAAATTGGAATGACAATGTGATTGATGTCAGTTTACAATCGACATATTCCTTTTTGGAGAAAGTAACAGACGAAATTATCCAAATGTATAAAGATGCCGGGGCATCCCTGACGACGATACATTTTGGGGGAGACGAAGTCCCCGAGGGGGTATGGGAAAAGTCGCCCTCTGTACAGCGCCTTTTGGCCAGCCGTTCAGATCTATCGGGCGTGGACGATCTATGGCATTATTATTTTGGAAAAATCGACGACATGTTACGATCCAAAGGTTTGTTTCTCTCCGGATGGGAAGAGATTGGCATGAAGAAAGCCGTTGTCAATGGCCACCGTAAGATGGTGGTAGAACCCATGTTTGCACATAAGGGATTCCGCGTTAATGTATGGAACAATCTGGGTGAAAATGAGGACCTAGCCTACAGGCTGGCAAATGTAGGATATCAGGTTATATTGACCAATGTATCCAATTTTTATTTTGATCTGGCCTACAGCTCTAGTTATCATGAACCCGGACAGTATTGGGGTGGATATGTGGATATTGACAAGCCCTTCCGCTTCATCCCATATGATTATTACACCAACTCTATGAAATCCCTGGCGGGGAGAGCTATGGAAGAGGGAGACCGTTCACATCTGGAAAAGCTATCTGCGGAGGGACGTAAAAATATTGTCGGTATTGAGGCTCCGCTGTGGAGCGAGATTATTGACACCGAAGACCGCATGGAATATCTTTTGCTTCCGAAACTATTTGGGTTGGCAGAAAGGGCATGGGCTGCTGAGCCTGTATGGTCTACGACCATGGAAAAAGAACAGTTTAGGGAAGCTTGGTCTTCTTTTGTGCATGTTGTCGGTAAGAAGGAGTTACCTAAACTCGATTATTACAACGGGGGGTATCTTTACCGTATTCCTACTGTTGGTGTTCGTATAGACGCAGGCAGGCTGTATGCCAATGTACAGATGCCTGGCTTCACGATACGGTATAGTGCAGATCATACAGACCCTACATCCGATAATCCACTTTTTGAACAGGGAATGACTGTAAATAAGGTCAAATCTCTACGGGTATTCAATGGCAGTGGGCGAGGTGGTCGTACGTTAAAAGTTAGATAAATTAATAGCAGTCATACATAGGAAAAATATTATCATGGAAAAGAAACATATGCAAATCAGTTTATTATTTATTCTCATGCTCAGTTTATTAGCGTGTAAGCCATCGGAATCGCCTATATCTGATGAAGAACATCTATGGCCTCCGGGTTCGTCTACAATCGAATTCAGCGGCTATAAATGGAACGTAAAGAATCCTGTTGGAACGAGCGGGCCGATGAACAACTATTGGAGTAACCAGAATGTATGGGTAGATCATGAAGGTAAACTGCACTTGAAGATTCGAAAAGATCAAAGTGGAAGATGGACCTGTGCGGAAATATCTTCTACCCAAGTGTTTGGTTTTGGAGATTACGTCTGGCTGGTCGAGGGGGAGATTGATAAATTGGATAAAAATATTGTTTTAGGTTTATTTAGTTACAGAGGGTATGAGTATACCAAAAACGATGAGATCGATATCGAGATCGCACGGTGGGGAAATGATAAATGGCATAACCTCAATTACACGAACTATCCAGATTTCGCGTCTGGCATCTCGACAACGACAAACCCTAAATATATCACGAAGACCAATGAACTAGCGCTCGAAAGCATATGGAGCACGCATCGATATAGACGCACGAGTCAATCTATACAGTATGCTAGTTTCAATGGGCATACAGAAGATAATGCTAAGCGCATCTTTGAATGGAGCACAGAAGGGCAGACGCAGGTGCCCGGATTTGTAGTTACCCAGAGCCCTTCCCGTGTGCATATGAATCTTTGGTTATTTGAAGCTTTGCCCCCTTCAGATCTAAAAGAGGTCGAAGTCATTATCAAGGCATTTATATATAGGCCTTTATAGGCCTTAGTTTACTCTTCTGTTTTTCTTCTTTTTATAGAATTTAATCGTAGCGTCTTTTTCTTATAATTGATTACAGCACCGTATCGTACAAATATATCGCTACCTAAAACTCCGATAACCTTAGGCAGATTCATTTGTTCATACGCATAATTTATGGTTGAGAGGTCAAGTACAGCTACCTGAACGTTTTTTTGTTGCCATTTATCTATTTTTAGATAGGGGAGTACCAATATATGGCTTTCCATATTGTTCGTTCCAAGTCCCGTAGAAAGAATATTAGTTGTTTTGAACCGAGCTTGATCTATTCCGGATTGAACGAGGGTATCCCGATCGAACACTGTTTGGGAGGCTCCTGTATCTAAGACCATATTAAACTGCTTGCCAAAGATTTCAATTTCCAATAATATATGATAGCCATCACCCTGTAGGTTAAGAATGGATATAGGTATGTCTTGCATCTTAGAGGATGTCACTATCTTTTAGGACCTTATTCATCTCGCGTACGGCCTGCGCACTCGCCTCGAACAGTTGTTTTTCCTCTTCATCTAGCTCGATAGGTACGATCCTGTCCCATCCATTTTTATTGATAATTACCGGAACACCAATATTGATATCCTCTTCTCCTAGATCACCCTCCAAGTATACTGAGGCTGTGAACAGCCGGTTTTGATTTAAGAGTATACTCTCTACCATTGCTGCGGTGGCCGCGCCAGGAGCATACCAAGCCGAAGTGCCGATTAATGCAGTCAATGTAGCTCCTCCGACCATCGTTTTTTGGATGATTTCCGCTTGTTCATCTTTTGTCAAAAAATTGGTGACAGGAATGCTGTTCCAGGTTGCTTTTTTAATCAATGGGATCATGGTTTTATCCCCATGTCCACCGATTACTATGGCGTTCAAGTCACTTGGTGAAGCATTTAATTTGCTGGCTAACTGATATTTGAAGCGGGCAGAGTCTAACGCTCCCCCCATACCTATAATTCTATTCTTTGGTAATCCACTTGATTTTAATGCCAGATAAGTCATCGTATCCATAGGGTTTGACACTACGATAATCGTAATATCCGGAGAGTATTTTACTAAGTTCTCCACTACTGTTTTGACGATCCCGGCGTTGGTGCCGATGAGTTCTTCACGCGTCATACCGGGTTTGCGTGGAATTCCCGAAGTGATGACGGCTACCGTAGAACCGGCAGTAGACAAATAATCATTAGTTACACCTTTAAGTTTAGTATCAAAGCCCAACAAGGCAGCGGTCTGCATCATATCTTGGGCTTTACCCTCCGCTACGCCCTCTTTGATGTCTAACAAAATGACTTCTTCCGCACAATTACGGCGGACGATATTATCTGCAGTAGTAGCTCCTACTGCTCCGGCACCTACGATTGTTACTTTCATCTGTTTATTTTTTTTGTTCTTAGTTGCCAGATAGAGCCTTTAAAGATTGTTTTAATCATATCGGGTTCACGGCAAAATAGTTTATAGTAGTTTGTTGCTATAAATATACTAAAAATATTGTTGGCTGTATAGATGTATTCTAAAATGGATAACCAATAGCCAAGTTAAATACCAGATTATTTGAACGCCATTGTGAACTTCTAAAGTTGATATCCTTAAACACCCACCGCTCTCCCTTATCGTGGTACGGAACGCGAAATGGAATCGCAAAATCCGTCCGGAGGATAAGAAAAGAAAAATCAAATCGTAAACCCAGTCCACCACCTACCGCGAGTTCCGACAGAAAATCTTTCGAGAGGCCAGACCCAGGTTTGTAATTCGCCTCATGCTGTACCCATATATTTCCTGCGTCAATAAATGCCGCCCAATGAATAAACCCTGCCAACTTGGCCCTGTATTCGGTATTAAGCTCCAGTTTGTAATCCCCGGTTTGGTCAGCAAAGAAGTTGTTTTCACCTTGGTTTTCAGGAGTTGACGAACCAGGTCCTACCGACCTTGCCCGAAATGCACGCAAACCATTCGGCCCACCCGAATAATATTGTTTCAAGTAGGGTAGTGAGTAAGAGTTACCATAGGAGTAGCTTGTACCTATCATGATACGAGAGGCGAGTTGTGAATTTTTTGTGATATTAAGATAATGCCTAAAATCTCCCTCTAGTTTGATGAATTGACTATATGGTGTGTTGAACAACATTTTAACATTATCATTTTTATAACTTGCTCCTTGGATAAGACCTAATACATTTCCTGATAAATTCAATCCTCCTTTGAAGTAAAAATTATGTGTGAGATCCTGCAGCATTGTATTGGTATACACAAATGTATAATTAGGACCAAAGGAAAACTGTGGTTCGACGATATGGCGTAGGGTAGGGACAGTATCCATCTGCGCTTTATATTCATCGGTGACATTGCGCGGTTGGACGTATATTATTTCGGCCAAACTGAGGTCATGCTGCTTTTGGTCATTTTCCTTCCAAGAATAGCCATAAATTAAAGATGAAGAATTGAGCATATAAGCCGTCCTTCGGTTTAGATACTCATAACCAAATTTTAAGTACGTCTTGGGGATAAACCGCCTGCTGGGAGACCAGTCAAAAGGAGATAGTATTCTAGGCCAAGATATGCCTAATTCTGCTCCATAGCGATAATAGGACGAGTTAAGATTAACGTTTCCGCCTGTTTGGGTTTCATATCCGCCAAATACATTCAGGGTGACCGTCTCAGCGCCCTTAAATGCATTCCGTAAGGTCCATGTCACATTCGCTTCCGAGCCATTGTATACCGTAGCGGTTTTTCCAAGAATTTCGAATCGTATAGACTTTTTAGGCAAAGGTGTCAAATAATAGTAGACATCTAACGTATTCTCATTGTCCGGATTGGGCTCAAAATTATTTTTAACAAATTTGAAGGCGTTTAGATTGACCAAATGACTAATCGTAAGATTATGGTCATGTCTATTGTAGAGCTGCTCCCTCTCGAAGAAAATATGGTTAGCAAGCACTTTTCTTCGGAATGTACGCTGTGGATCTATAAAATAATAGTTGTTATCAAACAACTCGAGGTTCCGTTGCCGTCTTCTGCTATAGCCTTGTGAGTCCAACGTATAGTTCGGATAAATATAGATATCACCAATACGTTGCGGATTCTTCGCCTGCTCTGAAGTTTCCGGTTTTATCGTGACAAACATGTCTACTTTGTGATCCCCCACAGTACTGTCTACCTCTACGAGTATGTTGTCCGGGTTAAAATAATAATACCCCTTGTTTTTAAGGTCATTGTCTATGCGCTCCCGTTCATTGATAATTATATCGAGATTGTAGTTTCTGCCAACCTTTAACAGTGTATTTTCTTTATCTGCGACGATATCATAACCTATTTGAGAAGTGCTGTCCACATCATAATGAACAGACCTGACACGATAAATCTTTCGTGGGATGCCCGTATATGTAACCGTTGCGATCTTGCCACTGCTGCTGGTATCAGAGCTGAATGAAGCATTGAAAAAGCCTAGGTTTTCTAACCTGTTGCGCAGGAGGTTTTCGTTATATTCTCGATTGACGTCGCTCAAGAGTACCGGTTCTTCGCCCATTTTCTTCAGCCAATTGCCCACAAGATTTTTGGTGGTGTCATATCCACCCCCCATTGTCCAAAGACCGAGTTTCCACCTCCAGCCCATTATTTTCTTATTTGGTTTCGGCATAAGCAGTTCCTCCAGATGTTCTTCGAAGGCTTCTTTTCTTGCCGCACCTATACTACTATCAAGGTCGAGGACGACTTTTCCTTCATCATAGAGCTTCTCACCCTCAGCGATATATTTGGTCGAGTTGCAAGAAATAGAAAATAGCACCGTTGTTACAAATAAACAGCATGTAATCCTAATTTTCATAGCGTCTCCTTTCTTGCCATACGAGGTGGGAATTTAGCTTTTGTCGCAGCATATTGGCTGAATTTTCTGAAGAATCTTTCGGCTCCTGTTGAGGTATCGAATCCTGCCGTCGTCTTAATTCTTGTTGTTCCTCGCGTTCTCGCATTCTTTTTCTAAATGTCGGATTATGTTTCATAAGGCTATCTCGGAGCACCAATCGGACACTATCCCGATAGGCCGAATCAGTTTCCATTCGATCGACATCAAATCTTTTTCTGAAGTTGCTATTATCGGTATTGTAATATTCTTCCAACGCTTTGGAACTCATAAATAGCTCCTTGAATTTGTCATAGCTCATATTGATGATGAAACCTATACCTGTTTCCACAAACTGGCCCTGTAAAGTGGCTTGGTATTGGTTCTTCCGATACGCTCGTACAAAATAACGGCCATCTTTGGAAAGTTGGTAATCGATGGAAATATCACCGGCAATGTTATTGGGGTTTTCGCCGGGACGGGAGGCTCCCTCTACTTCAAAGTTAGAGCCTATCGTAATCTTCAGTCGATCGTCAAAAAGCATTTTGGATACACCGACATTCAAATCTGTCCGATTTGCGCCAGTTCCTGTCAGGTAATCTTGCTCAGACTGCAGGTTGAAATCTAACTCCACACCTTTGACAAGATCGGAAGCAAGCTTGTTGAGCTGTGAAGATAAGAGCTGACTCACCGAGTTCCTTACGGTACCTTCCACACCTCCACCGCCAGAAAGACTTTCGAAAGGGTTTGCGGAGATAAAGCGACCTAAGATGATCAAGGAGAAAACCTGTTTGTTGAGTTCTGCCGGATCGTCCCGCAATGCAGCCAAGCCAATATTTACTTTGCTGACCACATCCTGTGATACGATGGCATTATTTTCATCCAGATCGATATCAAAACTGATGTCCGGTTTAAACAGCTCTCCCGCTAAGATGAGTTTGACATCAAATGGGATACGTTGTTTATAGAGGTTTTGGTTATCATTGCCGATTTGGTTCGCAACCAATTCTAAGGTCGGAAATTTTCCTTTATATATGGCCGTAATATCCATTCTGGCATCCAGCGGATCACCGTTCCAGGTAATGGTACTCCCTTTTTCGAAATCGAACTGCCGTTTGACAGGACCAAAATTAAAGGAATAGCTACCATCTTCGACCGTAAATGTCCCTGACATCGTAATTTTGTTACTCACATCAATTGCTGTATTTATTTCGGCGACACCCTGAATATTTAAGGCATCTTGCGAACCTTCGTCGATAATGATTTTGAACTTAGCCTCCCGATCTGTTGTCAGATTGAGCGCCATATCAAAGCCAGAAAAAGTACTGGTCGTTGTCATGGAGTCCAGTTTGGCGAAAACATTCATCCGAGTAGTGTCACTTTTGTTGACAAATTTGACAACACCATCCCGGTCGGCTACGCCAGGGTTGTCGTTTGGTACGATGAATACAAAATCCGTGTTACTATTGGCTTTGACATCCCCCTCTATCGCGGGCTGGTTTATATTGCCCCGTATCCGGATATTCGATGTTACGAATAGCTTTCCGAAGAAGAGGTCATTATCCTCACGTGTCGAATTGACTACAGCAAAGTCATTGGTGGTCAGGTTTAGGTTAAAGTCAAAATCTGTATAAGTTTTGGTCGCTACACTTCCATTTAGCTTGGCGGTATTGCCCTTCAGATCGGTGAGCTGGAATTGTCTGAACTGTATGCCTTGGTCGTTAAAAGTGATTTTTTGTCCGTCCATGAGCAGATCCGCGTTTAACATGGCTATGTTGATCTTACTTTTACTGAAAACCAAGTCACCAAGAATCCGTGGGGCAGCCGTTGTACCCGTTATTTTTAAAGTACCTGTAAGATCTCCCTCACATTCCTGGAGATATCCCATGCTGAATGCTTCCACAGTCTTCAGTTTCATGGGTTTAAGGGAAAGAGTCGCGTCGAAAGAAGATTGTCCGGTTGGTGGAGAGAAGTATTCACCCAAGAGCTGTACATCATTTCCGTTTTCGGTGATTTGAATATCGGCAGCAAAGGTGTTTTCTTTTTCATTGTTTACTTTCACGAGGACATTACCAATCGTTTGCTGACCAAAAAGAAAATCCGTTATCTGTAGGTCCGATACAAATACGGGGTTTGTATCGAGACGGGAGATGGTGGCGGTACCATTGATGCCGCCCCCTACATTCAACGTTTCCGACTCAAGCATTTGACTGAGTGTTTCAATCCTAAAATTGTTAAACTTGATGTCGATAGGAGAGTTAAGGGTCGAATCTTGAGATTGTATATAGAGCTCTTGTCCATTTTGGGTAAGCCTAAAGTCTTTGGCCAGAACGCCACTGTTACCAAACAAAATTTGGTTTTCAGGGGAGATACTCCACTTATCATAGTTCAGCATGAGACCATCTTCAAATAAGCTGAAGCTATAATTATTTTCATTGACGGCCATTTTCGCACCAAGATGATAGCGGTCTTTGGCCTGTTTATCCTTGATCCAAAGGCCGAAATCTATGTTGTTTTCATTCACCTGGCCACTGAGGACAGTATTATTAAGCTCGATATTATTTATTTTTATCCGTTCGATCAAGGTCGAATAGTACATGGTACTATCTGCAGTTACCAAGTCAAATCCCACATTTTGTATCGTCATGCCGTCGTAGACAAGTTTCGGCGCAATTAATTTAGCCATGATACTTTTTTCCTTGCTGTCGAAGGTACCATCCAGCGTGATGTCACTCATTTCCTCCAGCTGCGGGAGAAAATCTCGGATTACGCGGGAGTTATTCAATGCTGCGGAAAACTCAAATGTCTGGTCTTCGTACGATTGGGCTTTTGAAGGTTCATTTTTAGGGTTGTAGTACACACGTGCGATGTCCTGCATCGACAGACTTAATTCAGTCAGTTTGTATTTGCCAACCAAATGAGCCCGTAAAAACTCTGATTTGAATATTAAGCTGTTTTTTGTCGTATCTGCAATAGCAATAAGTGATATGGTATCTAGTACATATCTATCTTGATTATAGGCGATAGACGATTGGGTGACATGGATATGTCCATTCAGAAAGTTGAGGTCTGCTGTTTCAAAGTCTGCGGTGATTTTACCGTGATAACGCATATTATCATCCATCAACTTAAGATTTTGCAGGTTGACACTGTCGATCATGAGATTGACTTGGGCTTTGGGATATTTACCCCGCATGTCCGCAGCCATATCCATATTGAATCTGACATTGGGATCTGTGCTTTTGATGTCACTGGCGATATCTCCATTGCTGGCAACCATATCCAGTGATATATCATGATAGGTATATCCCATAGCCTCTAATGCGTTGACTTTGCCCTTGACATCAGCCACCATTGTTTTGGGGTCAAGCCCTGTTCCTTTCACATTGGCTTCGATCGATACTTTACCGAGGACTGAGTCTTGATTCAAGATATGCCCAATGTTAAAATTGTCTATGGTCAGATCGACATCGTATGTCGTGTCTCGGCTAGCCATATGAAGATACCCATTTATAGAAGCGTTCCCTTGATCGGTCAGCAAAGACATATTGGTGTCGAATCCTTTCATGCCTCCTGAAAACGTGCCGGACAATGCTATGGATTGAGGGATCTGGAAATCCTTAGGTAGCAACGACTTGGCAATCAGCTGATCCAGGTCTTTCTTGGAAGATACGAGCTTCTTAATATTCAAATCAATGTCCATTTTATCCACATCCGGGAGTCCCTTAATATTGGCACTCGCGATGATATGCGTATTGTCCAGTGTTTTGAACTCGATCTTCGGAATATGCAAATTATTAACCCTACCGCTAATTCGGCCATTTATATAGAATCTTTTTGTCAGGAGTGGCTGCATAACTTCTATATCTTGGAGATCCGGAGCGAAGAAGCGAATGTCCTTCATGTCAATTTGCGTCTTGTTGATATTGGCGTCGATCTGCATCAGATGGAGATTTTCGGCAATCGCATCCAGTGAAGGGTAGCTAATCTTTATATGATCTCTGATCGTGGTCTGTGGCGTTTGCGCGAGAAGGTTCGTAATCTCCGCACCGGTATTCGTATAGACAAAATCGCCTTTCAGTTGCTTGAGGTAGAAACCCGAATGATCTTTGGCTGTTAGGCCACCAAGAGAACCTGAGATGGAGTCGGATGAGTAATACAAATCATCGAGGGTCGCTGCCAGATCGGTAATTTTGATGTTGAAATAATCAAAACCTTTCATCCGCGGTTGGTTATCGTCTTTAAACCAAAAGTTGGTTTTATTGATGGATAATTGGTCGGCCGATACGATCCAGTTTGCAGAAGTTGTGTCGCTGTTGTTTTCGGCAGGCTTTGTATGCTTGCCAAATAACACAAATGAATCCGACTCGTCAAGCATGAGGTCCTTTAGCCGGACAACCTCTTTATTCAGGTCAATTTCATGAATATTTGCAGAAAGATTTTTGATGTCAAACTTGGTGTCCATTGCGGAAGACTCGTCCTCATATTTGACCAATATATTCTTTAATTTGATTGTTTTAGTGGCTAGATTGGGCAAAAGGGAGCTATTTTCGACACTTTCGTCGGTGATCCCAAAATCTTCTGCTTTAGGAGCTGTAGCTTCCGTTGCAGGGGTCCATTGCTTAATAACAGCCGTTAACCCATCCATATTGATGACAGGGATGTCAAATGTCATGTTATCCTTAAGATCAAAAGTCTTGATACGTGTGTCAAAATGGTAGAGCTGTACATCTGCAGAGGTACCTATCATATCGTCATTGTAAACAAATCGTATACGATCTAATTTGACTTTGTCAATATCGAAAATCAGAGCCGATGTGGTATCGGTATTTGGTGTGCTTTCCTTTTCGGAAGAAAAGGCTTGCATGATATAATCAAAATTAAAATCTCCATTAGGAGCTTCCCGTTTGATTTTTGCAGTAATCCCCTCAAGATTTATCTCCTGAATTTCGACCGTGTTTTTCAGTAATTTCCATAAATTGATGTCCACCAAAAGTTTCTCACCGGCAAGTAAGGTGTCTTGGCTTTGATCTTCGAAATACACGTTTTCAAGAACCAGTTTTTTCGGGAATGTAATGTTGATATACCCAATATCAACGGGAGTGCCGATTTTTGTCTCCACATAGTTGGTGACTTTTCCGACAATATAATTTTGGACAGAAGGGATCCTCAATAAGAAGATAATCAATAAAAATAAAACTACCAGGGAACCTATTATCCACAAAATAGCGCGAAGAAAAAATCGTATAAATCTATTCAAGCCCGTATAAACTTCGTTAATCCTGTTGTGTCTAAAGATAAACGTAAAAATAGGAGAAAAGTTTACTTTTACGTAATTTTTTATATTGACTACTCTCCTTTTTTCTTTATTCCCGATTCTTTCCTAAATCTAGTGATAGAATCGTATTTTTAGTGTTATGAAGATATTGATTATAGAAGACGAGGTGGAGATATTAAATACGGTCAAAGAGTTTTTGGAAAGTGAAAAATTTTTGATCGAAACTGCTATGACCTTTGAGACAGGGCTTGAAAAGGCATTGACGTACCGATACGACTGTATACTTTTAGATATCATGCTACCTGGGGGCACAGGGTTGGATATTCTGAAAATTTTAAATGAAAAAGAAATCAAACAACCTGTTCTGATTTTGTCGGCAAAAGATGCCGTAGAGGATAAAGTTCTGGGGCTGGAAATCGGTGCAGATGATTATCTGGCCAAACCTTTTCATTTGTCCGAGTTATTAGCCCGCGTCAAATCTATTATTCGGCGACATGGGCAATCTGGCGATCGGCTGATACGTTATAAAAATGCATGCCTTAATCCCGATGAAAGGGAATTGCTTGTTTCAGGAACCAAGGTGCCACTGAATCGTAAAGAATACGATATGCTCTATTATTTTATCGCAAGACCCAATAAATTGATGGAAAAAACAACTTTAGCAGAAGCGGTCTGGGGAGATCACATCGATCAAGCGGACAATTTGGATTTTGTCTATTCACAGATCAAGAATCTCCGAAAAAAGCTAAAAGATTCGGGTGCGGAGATGGATGTACAAGCAGTATATGGTATAGGCTATAAACTCGTATAAATGGCGGTCTCTGTCAAGAATTATACAAATCGATTTTTGGTTGTTGCCATCTTAATAATCATGGCCGTGTGGGCGCTTTTGTTCTATGCGGTCATCATGGACGAAGTATATGATAATATCGACGACGGATTGAAGAACCAAAAAATATTGATCCTTCGAGAAGTGTATAGCGATCCAGCTATTATCCAGAATACGCAAGAATTTGGCGTCAACCAGTTTCGGATATTACCTGCTGAAGAAGGGGATATCATCGATAGGAATCATTTTTCCAAGGAGCTCATCTATATGCCTTATGATGAAGATGACGAACCCTATCGGATTCTTCATACCGGCTTTTACGATAGGGACGGAAACCCTTATAAGCTGGAAATCAGGACGTCGACAGTGGAGGAAGACGAATTCCTGATCAATCTCGCGCTCTCCTTAGCCGTTTTATACCTCGTGATTGTATTAAGTATCATGGTTATCAATCATTTTGTGCTACGAAAAGCTTGGAAGCCCTTCCATCAAATTTTAGCCAACTTGAGTAAATATCGATTTGGCGACGTAAAAAGTTTTTATGCGGTACCTACTCAGGTCAGTGAGTTTGAAGAGCTAAATGAACAGATTGAGGTGATGATTCATCGCAATGAACATGTATTTCGTAGCCAGAAAAGGTTTATCGAAAATGCTTCACATGAGCTACAAACCCCCTTGACCATTGTGGCCAATAAGTTGGACCTCCTTTTGAATGATGAAGATTTGAACGAAAATCAACTGTCCAAAATATCCGAAGCCAAACAGTCACTACTTCGTATGGCGAATCTGAATAAATCACTATTAATGCTCTCGCGGATTGAAAACCATCAATATGGAACTGTGCAAAAGGTTAATTTTAATGAAGTTTTTCAGGAGTTAATCAGCGAACTGGACTATCTTGTTGAACATAAAGATATCCAGTTGGACTATCTGGAGGACGGTGTGTTCTGTGTTGACTTTAACAAGGAATTAGCTTTTGTCTTATCGTCCAACTTATTGCGGAATGCGATTAAGCATAATCACAAAGGAGGGGTAATCCGTATTGTTATCGGAGAAGAGGTGATTAAAGTTGCCAATAGTGCTACGGCGGATGCATTAGATTCGAAGTCTATCTTTGATCGCTTTCAAAAAGGCAACCAAGATAGCCAATCGACTGGATTGGGACTTTCTATTGTTCAGTCTATTCTTCAGCAGTATCCTATACTATCCTTGACCTATACCTTCAGCGACAATTTGCATCATTTTCAACTCACGAAGAAATACATCACGAGCTGACGGTCATTATGATTAACTTGTGTTTTTCATGAATTTACTATAAATTTGTATAGTAACTTTGGTAACATGAGTGCACTTGAATTAAAAGATCTGTTGATTAGCCGTATAGCTGAGATTGACGATGTTCAGTTTCTTAAAGCTATTAAGACGATATTGGATGCCAAAACGGAAAGCCAGGTATTAGATCTATCTGTTGCTCAGATCCAAGAAATAGAGGTTTCGCGAGAAGATATCAGTACAGGTCGATCTATTGAACAGGCTGATTTGGAGCCCAACCTATTCTGCTAAGCTTTATAAACTCTTTACTAAAAATACCAAACGACTTTTCAAACATCCAAAACTAGGTGTTAAAACCAGTATTGAAGGAGTTAGGGGATTGATCGTCGCCGATTATGTAATTTTTTACGAATTTGTTAATGAGGATTTGATTATCCATACATTATGGCCGTCCAAGCAGAATCCGGATAATTTGATTGTAAAATAGTTTCTTCCCAAATCTTTCCAGAATCATGATAGACCTTTGAAGTAACAAAAGAAAAAAGGAATATGAAAACAATCATGAATAGTATCGTAGTAGCCCTAATGGTTATGGCTGCTACCGTAGCACAAGCACAAGTTAAAGCAATAACTTTTAAAGAATTGCCTAAAGCTGCCCAGAGTTTTATCAGCAAGCATTATGATGAAAAGACGGTGTCCTATATTACGGTCGAAAGTGAATTTATGTCTCCAAAAGAGTATGAGGTACGCTTGAATGACGGGAAAAAGATGGAGTTTAATGCAAAGGGTGAATGGAAAGAAGTAGATGGTAAAAAGAAAGCAGTTCCGGCAGCAATTGTTCCAGCACCTATTGTTGCTCATGTGAAAAAGAGTTTTCCGAATAATGAAATTGTGAAAATTTCGCAATCCAGCCGTAAATACGAAATCGAGCTATCCAATGGTTTGGACTTGGAATTCGATAAGAAGGGGAACTTTTTAAGAATAGACGATTAATCGTATACCTTTCTTCACACCTTTTACTACAGTT
>JBEBWF010000051.1:0-30326 GCA_040392285.1 Sphingobacterium sp.
TGATGCTGTAAATCGTAAAAGTGATGCTGTAAATCGTAAAAGTGATGCTGTAAATACTATTATAAATGAAACTGCGGGCCGTTCTGTAAATAGGCGGACAAGGGAAAGATTACTTGAGGAGCTGGTAATACTGTATCAAGAGGGAAGTTTGTCATCCAGAGAAATACAAAACTTTCTTTCTATCCAAAGAAATACAGCCCAACGGGATATTAAGCTCCTAAAGGATGCTGACCTAGTGAGGTTTGTTGGATCAGCAAAAACAGGAAAGTACCAACTTACGAAAAAGGCCTTCGATATATTCCAATGAGACCAGCTATTGATACGATACCCTATCGCTAAAAAGCTTGATGAATAAAGTCCTTCTTGTATCGGTGTGCGGTCGTACCGGTAGTTAGCTTAAATTGCCTGTTGAAGTGCGAGATATTATTGTAGCCTGTTTTGTAACATATCTGCGTAATGGTTAGATCACTTTTTACAAGGAGCTTGCAGGCATTTAGAATCCTGATCTCGTTCAGGAATTGGGTGAAGGTTTTATGTGTTTTGTATTTGAAATAGCGGCAAAAGGAAGCGTTCGTGAGATTAATGAGCTGGGCTACTTTCTCTATATTGATTTCTTCCGAATAATGTTGCATGACGTAATTCATGACTGTATTGATACGGTCTGCATCGGCAAGATTAAGGGTTGTTGCGTAGCCGGGACTGGAAAGGAGCTCGTACTCTTGAGGTTCTAATGTAGAAAGCGCATCCAGGGTTTTGATGAAGGAAATAAGACGGTCAACGCCAGTCCTAGTATTGACGGTTTCTTTGATCAGTTGAGCGATTTTTTGATGCTGTCTTCCAAAGGGAACCAGAAGGCCTTGTGTACCTAGTTGGAACAATTTTTTGACTCTCGTAAATTCGGGTAGGTCAAAAAAACCTTCCTTTAAAGCATCCTCTGTGAAATGAATGACGTAT
Source organism: Sphingobacterium sp. (assembly GCA_040392285.1). Taxonomy (GTDB): domain Bacteria; phylum Bacteroidota; class Bacteroidia; order Sphingobacteriales; family Sphingobacteriaceae; genus Sphingobacterium. The sequence goes on from JBEBWF010000051.1 coordinate 955, forward strand.
ACGTCTACAATCAAATCTTTATTGCCCTTGTAATACTCTCGGTCATTTTTCCATACATGAGGCAGATTGGAACTAATAAACATCAGGTCCCCGTCGGTAAAATTTCCAATATGGTTACCCATAAAGCGGACCCCATGGCTTTTTTCTACATAAATGATTTCATATTCCGGGTGATAATGCCATGGATAATCCATATAGGGACTTATTTCGTGCTTGACAGAAATCGAAGACGAATGAAGAGAAGGTATTTTTTCTAATTGGGGTTGCATATCGGCTTTTGTACACCTTTTTTTACAGTAGCACTGTTGGTTTATACTATACAATAATATGAAAAATATTTTGATAAATACGATATATGGTGCTTCAATCGATATTTTCTATTTGGAAAAGGTGATTTTTAACGGTTGTTTACATGAAATGTAGTTGAGTGTCGCTTGCAAATATAGTGTCAAAAGTTGAATTAAAAGTGGTTTTTTTACTGTTGTGGAAAGGAGAACTTTGTTTAATAATCGTATAAACTTAATCAGCATGATCATTAGATATGGAATGCGGCCTGGAAAGGAAGATGATGAAAAGAAAGCGGTAGTTCAGCGTAAGAACCATAGGATCGAAATAAACTAAAAACAAATTAGCAATATATTCTTAACGATTTTAAACAACAGATTAATTATGGGTATGGATTTAGGTACAGCTGCCTTTATTGGATTTGGAGAAATTAATTCTCCTAAGGAACTTATCGATGCGAAATGTAACCAAGCAAGAGAAGAGGTAAAATCTCTTGGGATACAGGTTGTAACAACGGATGTCATTACCGACGATCCGGAAGGTAAGGATGTGCAAAGGGGGTTGCGTGATCTCTCTGGTAAAGACTTTGATTTCCTGATTATTTGTCTTGCGGGATGGATTCCTTCGCATGCCGTAATAGCGATTACAAACCAATATAAAGACAAACCCATGATTTTATGGGGTCTCGCCGGTGATATCGAAAACGGACGGATTGTGACAGCTGCGGCACAGGCGGGTACTACAGCGCTGCGTAAGGTGTTTGATGATTTAGGGTACAAGTTTAGGTATATCTACAATATTATTGGTCAGCCATCGCCATTGCAGGCTATTAAGGATATGGCGGCTGCATCATCGGCTATTCGTTCCCTTGAAAAATCTACGGTGGGAATGATGGGCTTTCGGGATATGAAGCTCTACAATACGCTGTATGAAGGCTTGTCTTTAAAATCGAAGATAGGTGTCGAGATCGATTATTTTGAGATGCTGGAAATGGTACAAGAGGCGGAAGACATTCATCATACGGAGGTGAATGCGGTGTTGGAAAAAATAAAGGGAGAATGGAATTTTCTCAAACCCATAGATGATGATTTTCTGAAGCAGGGTATCAAATATTATTTGGCGATTCGTAAGATCGCTGAACGCAATAATTTTGATGCAATATCCTTGAAGGATGTTGATGGAATGAAGAAAATCCTTCATTTTCCGCCGGCTTTCATCTTTATGTTGCTATCGGATGAACTGAACGTGTGTACCATTCCTGAAAATGATGCGATGGGAGCTGTTACCCAATTGGTCATGAAGTATGTTACAGGTCAATGTGCTGCCTATTTCGAGTTTTATGAATTTTTCGAAAATAGCGTGTTGATTGGTGTTCCCGATTATGTGCCTGCGGAGGTCGTTAAAGGAAAGATAAAAGTAACACCGGCTGCTTTTGGTGGTATCAGTGGAGGTTTGTTAAATGTGTCGGAGGTGAAGGAGGGTTTGATAACCCTAGCTAGGCTTTCCAACACAGGTGACCAGTATATGATGCATATCGCCACAGGCGAGGGCAAGTTTAGGGCTTGGGAGGAAGCGGGATGGACGCAGCCTGCGCCACAATTGCCTAGTTTGGAGGTCTTTCTTAATGGTCCCGTAGAGAAGTTTGCACAAAATATATCCGGACAGCATTACATTATAGCTTATGGCGACTACGTTAAAGCGCTAATGGATTTCTGTTACCTGAAAAATATCAAAGTAGTATTCGATGAGCAAGTATGATGCGGTTATTGCGGGGTACCTCTGTGTCGATATGATACCCCAGTTCAAACCTGGTGAGGGATTCGGAAACATTGCGGAAGTGCTGAAGCCTGGTCGTTTGATCGAAGTCGATGGCATGGATGTTACCTTGGGGGGGGTAGTGGCTAATACCGGATTGGCCATGTCACGGTTTGCTAAAAAGGTTTACCTGACTGGCTTGATTGGAGATGACTTTATAGGTAGGATTGTACAGGATCGTTTGTCGAGTTATGGGCTTTTAACCGGAATAGAAACGACACAGCAGGGGGGGACGGCTTTTGGTCTTGTGGTAGCCCCTCCGGGAATTGATCGTATCTTTTTGGAATCACCGGGTTGTAATGCGGTATTCGGAAATGACCATATTGATTACGATGTGGTCGCACAAAGCCGATTGTTTCACTTTGGCTATCCCCCGCTTTTAAAGCAATTCTATAAGGAAGATGGTGCTCAGTTGTACGATATGTTTGTCCGTATCCATCAAATGGGGGTACTTACTTCGCTGGACTTTAGTTTACCGGATACAGAAAGTGAATCCGGTCGCATCGATTGGAACAGGATACTGCAAAAGACATTGCCTTTTGTCGACATCTTTGTACCCAGCCTGGAGGAAGCGATGCAGGTCATGATGCCTGAAGAGTATGCGGAGATTCTTGCTTCTGCTGATGGGCGAGACGTCATCGATTGTATTCCTTTAGCAATGATTCGTGAAGTTGGGGCTCGGATTATGGAAGCCGGAACCAAGATTTTATTGATCAAAGCCGGGCATCGTGGAATTTATCTGTGGACGGGAGATGTGTCTTCCCTGAATGAAAAAGCCGCATTGAAATTAGATACGGACGACTGGAATAACAGACAATTATGGTGTGATATTTATCCGGTTGATGATACGAGGATGAAAAATGCTTCAGGTGCGGGTGATACGGCTTCTGCCGCATTTCTTGCAGCTATCCTCGAGGGAGAGACAATCGCTCGCTCGCTGAAGTATGCGGCATTGGCGGGACGGAATAATTTGTATTGTAATGATCTCTATAGTGAATTGAGCGATTGGGAGGAGATGACAAATGAAATTGGCGCAGACGCATTACATACCATAAACGATTTGGCATTATCGGAAGAGACAAATACTTCTGGTGTGGAAAAAACAATATATAGGAAATAATTTAATTTTTATAAAATGGAAATTACACAAAGTATAGCAAAAGATTGGTGGAAGGAAAACGCGCAGGATATTCCTCGGCTAACAACAGAGACGCCGGGTCCTGAATCGCGTCGGATGCACGAGAATACGGCGAAGTACATGAAAGGCCTGAGTTCGCAGGTAAAGTTATTCCCTGTGGCCTTTGAAGAAGGCTTTGGGATTACCCTTACGGATGTCGATGGCAATAAGTATTTGGATTTCTCCTCCGGTATTTATGTGACCTCGTTGGGACACTGTCATCCAAAAATATCGGAGGCGATAAGTTATTGGGCTAAAAAATTGATGAATGCGCATGATTTCGCTACACCTGTAAAGGAGAAGTTGATGGAAAAAATGGCTGACATTCTGCCTGGTAATTTGAATGCTATTCAGTTGTATTCGGATGGAACAACAGCTGTGGAGGCCGCTATTCGTGCCGCACGTGCAATTACGGGCCGGACTGAATTTATATCGGCGTATCGTGATTTTCATGGCAAAACTATGGCAGCTGTTAGTGCTGCGCAGATGCACCGGGGCAATACATTTAGCTATGGACCAACAAGAGCACCAGGATTCTATATGGTTCCCCGTCCTGATCCGTATCGTCCTTTATGGACAAAAGCAGATGGTACGATCGATACAGATGCGTACATCAAGTTTTATGAACAATTTTTGATTGAAGGGACCGTAGGAAATGTGGCGGCCTTTGTCTTAGAGCCTGCTCAAGGTTGGGCTGGAAGTATTTTTCCACCGGAGGATTTCTTTCCTAAATTAAGAAAGCTTTGTGATAAGTATGGTATCTTGTTGTATGATGATGAAGTATTGGCAGGTATGGGACGTACCGGAGAATGGTTAACGCTGAACCATTGGGATGTCGTACCTGATATTGTGACTTTTGGTAAATCATTCGGAAACGGATTTCCGGTAACGGCCATGGTGGTTAGTGAAGAAAATGGTGAAGCACTGGAGAAAATTTCGGCTTCTTCTAGCTATGGAGGTAATCCTATGGCCTGTGCTGCTGCGTTGGCTTCTATTGAAGTCATTGAAGACGAGGAAATACTGGAAAATGTGCGGACGGTAGGGGACTACTTTATGAAGCGCATGCTAAAAATGAAAGAAGAGCATCCGATTATCGGGGATGTCAAAGGAAAGGGATTTTTGTTGGGTATGGAGTTGGTTAAAGATAAGAAAACGAAAGAACCTTTCGAGGAAGCTGGTAAATTAGTGTACCAATATGCTTTTAAAAAGGGATTGGCATGGATTCCTGCTGGTCATATTTTAAGAATGTCCCCTCCGTTGATTATGGACGAAAAGTATGCCACAATGGGGATGGATATTATTGAAGATGCTATCACAAGAGTGGAAAAGGAGTTTGGTTATAAATAATAACAAGCGGTCTAAAAATTAATAAAAATTCGAAAGTGGTTAAAAACCAGTCTCTAAATTAATAACAGATAAGATGAAATCATATAGAATAAACCGGATGTTTCATCCCATTTCTAAAAAATGTTTTGATGTCGCCATCGATCATGGATTTTTTAATGAAATAGGTTTCTTAAAAGGTATCGAGAATATACAGTCGGCCATCGAAACGGTCGTAAAGGCCGCACCCGATGCGATACAGCTCACGGTAGGGCAGCTGGATTACTTGCAGCAAACTCCTGGCCGGCATAAACCTTCGTTGGTCTTGCGCACCGATGTGGCTAATGTGTACGGGAAATCATTGCCTACGACTGCTTTTAGCAAAATGATTGATAATCCTGTACTCCAGGCTGTCAGGGCTGATGCGGTCTGTATGTGTGTCAACTTATTCAGTATTCCGGGCGCACCGGAGGTGACAGCCCAGTGTATCGATAACATATTAAAGATAAAACCTGAATCGGATTACTACGGTATGCCTTTGATGATCGAGCCACTCGTTTTTAGCCCTAATGAAGAGGCAGGTGGTTATATGGTGGATGGGGATCTCGACAAAATTCTGCCATTGGTCAGACAAGCCGTCGAATTGGGCGCTGATATTATCAAAGCTGATCCCTGTGATGATGTAACGGAGTATCACCGCGTCGTAGAGATTGCAGGGGATAGACCTGTTTTGGTAAGAGGTGGTGGCAAGACCTCTGATGAAGAGATATTGAAGCGTACGAAGAGTTTGATGGAGCAGGGTGTGGCCGGCATCGTATACGGGCGGAATATTATTCAGCATGAGCATCCTTCGCGTATTACACGAGCCTTAATGGGTATTGTACATGATGGTATATCTGTTGAAGAGGCTCTGAATCTAATGCAGGCGGATTAAATTGAATAGTTTATTTTAATACATCTAATGATGTCTGACACAATTAACACCCCGTCTTCCCGTCCTATCAAGGCTATTATCAGCGGTTCGTTGGCGAATCTGCTGGTGTGGTTCGACTGGTATGTCTACGCGGCTTTCGCGATCTATTTTTCGGCGTCTTTTTTTCCCCATGGTAGCCAGACGGTCCAGCTGTTGCAGACGGCTGGTGTCTTTGCCCTGGGGTTTCTGATGCGCCCTGTAGGGGGCTGGTTCCTTGGTGCTTTTGCGGACCGTTTCGGCCGACGTAAGTCTATGCTGTTATCGGTATTCCTGATGTCTTTCGGTTCACTGCTGATCGCTATTATGCCGACCTACGACAGTATCGGCGTGTATGCCCCCATCCTGCTGCTCTTTGCCCGACTTATCCAGGGCCTGAGCATCGGTGGTGGCACGGGTATCACCACGGCCTACCTGACGGAGATGTCGCCACCCGGTAAGCGGGGCTTCTATGCGAGCTTTCAGTACCTGACCCTTGTTGGGGGGCAGATCCTGGCCCTCGGTCTGCTGATCGTACTGCAGAAGTTCCTGCTGAGCGACGCACAGCTCCATGAGTGGGGCTGGCGCATCCCCTTTGGCATCGGTGCAGTACTGACGCTCGGGATGCTGTACCTGCAGGGCAATATCCAGGAGACCAAGGCCTACCAGGCCGCCAGTGTGAAGACCGGGGCAAAGAAGAGCATCTGGTCGCAGCTCGTTCAGCACCCGCGGGCAATGATGATGGTGGTCGGGCTGACCCTTGGCGGTACGCTGGCCTTCTACACGGCGATCGTGTACATGCAGAAATACCTGGTCAACACGGGTGGTATCTCCAAGGAGGACGCCACGGTGATCACTTTTGTAGCGCTGCTGGTCTTTGCCCTGGTGCAGCCGCTCTTCGGAGCGATCTCCGACCGTATCGGCCGTCGTCCATTGCTGGTTACCTTTGGTGTGCTGGGCGTCTGTACGACGGTTCCACTGATGACGGCGATCAGCAATGCGACCTCGAACTGGACGGTATTCGGTCTGCTGGTGGTGTACCTGTTGATCCTGAGCCTGTACTCGAGCATCAGCGTGGTGGTCAAGGCGGAGATCTTCCCGGCGGAGGTCCGGGTGATCGGCGCAGGCCTTCCGCATGCGGTCACGGTGGCAGTCTTCGGTGGATCGGCAGAGTACGTAGCGCTGTGGCTGAAGAGTGTCGGCCACGAGATGTGGTTCTACTGGTATGTTACGCTGGGTATCCTGATCTCGCTGCTGATGTTTGTGTTCATGAAGGATACGCGTACGAACAACAAGATAGACGGTGAGCCGCACGGGTAAGGTATGGCTTGCATGACATGATAACTTTCATCACAAAAAAATGAACAGTCAATACGATATTATTGTAATAGGAGCGGGGTTGGTGGGGCTTTCGACAGCGTACCACCTAGCCAAAGCCCATCCGGGGAAGCGCATCCTTGTCCTTGAAAAGGAGGACGGGGTCGCGGCGCACCAGTCAGGGCACAACAGCGGCGTGATACATAGCGGTATATACTATGCGCCGGGGAGCCTGAAGGCACAGAACTGCATCTCGGGGTACAACCTCCTGATCGATTTTGCCAGGGAGCACGGTGTTCCCTTTGATATCTGCGGTAAGGTGATCGTGGCAACGGAGCTGAACGAGCTTCCGGCGCTGAAGAAGATCCACGAGCGTGGGATAGCGAACGGTCTGTCGGGTCTGAGGGTGCTGTCGCAGCAGGAACTCAGGGAGGTAGAGCCGCATGTGTTGGGCGAACAGGCACTCTGGGTACCCCAGGCAGGTATCATCGACTACCCGATGGTCGCGCAACGGCTTCGGGAGCTGTTCGAGGGTGAGCTGGGCGGTTCCGTGGCTTTCAATGAAGAAGTGGTGGCAATCCGGGAGGAGAGTGGCTCGGTGATGGTAGAGACCTTAAAGGATACCTACCGGTCCTCGCATCTGGTCAGTTGTGCCGGATTGCATTCGGACCGTGTTACGGCATTGGTCGACCGGTCGAACGATCTGCGTATCGTTCCTTTCAAGGGCTGTTATTACAAGCTCAAACCGGAGAAGGAGTACCTGGTGAACAATCTTGTCTATCCTGTTCCGGATCCGAAGTTTCCGTTCCTTGGCGTCCACTTTACACGTATGGTCAACGGTGGTGTGGAGGCCGGTCCGAATGCGGTTCTTTCGCTGAAGCGGGAGGGTTATGCTGCGGGCAGTGTTTCCTGGAAGGATACGGTGGATACGTTGAGCTGGCCGGGCTTTTGGAAGATCGCGATGAAATATGGGGCGACTGGCCTGGAAGAGATGTACAGATCGGTGTCCAAGAAGGCCTTTACGAAAGCGTTGAAGAGGCTTGTTCCGGAGATCCGGGAGGATGATCTGGTGGATGGCGGTGCAGGGGTGCGTGCGCAGGCATGCAGCCGTGACGGAAAGCTGGTCGACGACTTTGACTTCAAGGTGATCGGGCGGACGATGCATGTACGCAATGCACCATCTCCTGCTGCTACATCGTGCCTTTCCATCGGACATACCCTTGCGCAAGAGGCGGCAAAGCACATGTTTTGATAGAGCACCCGTTATTTTTAAAATGATTTATAAATAAAAACACAGAACAAGATGAATAGAATTTTCTTATTTATGCTTATAACAGGTTTTCTGGCATTTAGCTGCGGACAACCGAGGCCGGAGGTTATCAATGCTTACGATTATGAGCTGGTGAAGCACGACACTTTCCAAATGGCTGCGGTAGCTTCCGCACACCCATTGGCAAGTGAAGTCGGGCGACAGATCTTGGAACAGGGTGGCACGGCTGTGGACGCTGCAATAGCGGTCAACTATGCACTAGCTGTTGTATACCCGAATGCGGGCAACATCGGTGGCGGTGGCTTTATGGTCCTGCATACGAAGGGTGGTGGGTCGCACACCGTCGAGTTTCGGGAAAAGGCGCCAGCGCTGGCCCATCGTGATATGTACTTGGATTCGTTGGGAAATGCGGACTTGTCGAACAGTCAGCGGGGACATCTATCGCCTGGTGTCCCGGGTTCGGTAGCGGGAATGGAGCTGGTCCACAAGAAATTTGGGACAATGGATTTCAAAAAGTTGATTCAACCGGCGATCGACCTTGCGGAGAAGGGGTTTGCAATTACCGAGCGGGAGGCCGAGGGGCTGAACAAGACCAAAGCGGACTTCATCCGCTATAACACCCAGACGCCTGTATTTGTCAAAAATGAGCCTTGGAAAGCAAATGATACCTTGGTACAGACGGATCTTGCCAATACCTTGAAACGTATTCAGCAGGAAGGTTCTAAAGGTTTTTATGAAGGGGAGACGGCACGGCTTATTGAGGAGGAGATGAAGCGTGGTGGAGGGATCATTAGCACAGAGGACCTGCGGGCTTATACTGCGGTAGAACGTGATCCTATCGTATTTAAGTATAAAGATTATGAGATTATCAGCATGGGGTTGCCAACCAGTGGTGGTGTACTGCTTCGGCAAATGATGGGCATGGTCGAGCCTTATCCCTTGAGTGAATATGGCTTTCAGCGTAAGGAAGCTATCAACCTGATAGTGGAGGCAGAACGTAGGGCGTATGCGGACCGTGCGGAGTACCTTGGGGACGTGGACTTTGTGGATGTTCCTCTTACGCAGTTATTGGATACGGGTTATATACGTTCGCGGATGGCGGACTTTACTCCATTAAAAGCCTCCAAAAGTGTGGATATAAAAGCTGGCTTGGGTAAGGAGAGTGAGGAAACGACCCATTTCTCGATTATTGATAAGGACGGGAATATGGTGTCCCTGACGACTACGATCAACAGTTCGTACGGTAGCAGGGTTGTTGTGGGTGGTGCGGGGTTTATCTTGAACAACGGGATGGACAACTTCAGCGCGAAACCGGGTGCACCTAATAGGTTCGGTCTACTAGGGACTGAGGCCAATTCGATCGCCCCAGGTAAACGCATGCTGAGTTCTATGACACCGACGATTGTCCGAAAGGATAATAAGCCTTATATGGTGGTAGGAACACCCGGAGGGTCAACGATTATTACTTCGGTGTTCCAGGCGCTATTGAATGTATTGGAGTTTGATATGTCTGCCTATGATGCGATTAATAAGCCTAGGTTTCATCATCAGTGGCAGCCTGATGTGATCTATATTGAAGAGGATTTTGATCCCCAGGCGAGAAAGGATGCGGAGACTTTAGGATATATTTTTGAAGAGCGGGAGAATATTGGCCGCATGGAAATGTTGCTGATCCGCAATGGTGTGATCGAAGCTGTGGGAGATAGACGGGGGGATGATAGTGTCGCAGGGTATTAAAACGAGGGGATAGGTGAAAGGTCAAGGGGAGAGGACTAATGAGGAAACACATTAAAATCTAAAACTATGAATGAAGCTGGCTTAGGGATGGGATCATCCAAGGAGAAAGATTTGCAGCATCTATTTAATGAAGGATGTTATGAGGCTTTTGCGGAGGTGTATCGCAGCTATTGGGAACAGTTTTATAATTATGTTTTTCGATTGTGCCAGTCAGAAGCTAAAACTGAAGATATTTTACAGGATGTCTTTGCTGATCTTTGGGAATTAAGAGGAACCCTTGGGCATGTTCATTCCTTGCGTGCCTATGTTTTTGCAATGGTTAGAAGTAAGACATTGAAAATGCTCTATCGAGAAAGACGAATACCGCAGGAACAGATTGATCTCTTGGAAGATCAACTATGTCAGTCGGAGTGGGGAGTTTTGGACAATCTGGTAGCAGAAGAAATAGAATTGGCTATCTCTTCCACAGTTCAGGGTATGCCAGCGCGTATGCAACAGACATTCGTCAAAAGTAGATACGAAGGATACAGCCGTAAGGAAATTTCGGAAGAAATGGGTGTGAGTGATGAGACAGTCAAGAAGCAGATCCAGCATTCTTTAAGATTAATAAAGACACGATTATCCCACTTGTATACCTTTTTTCTCTAACTTCCAAAAATATAATATTTTCAGCTTGTAGCTGAACAACGAAGCCATCTCTAAAATAGGGATGGCTTCGTTTATTAATATCTTTTATAACAACCTATACGTCCACCGTAGCGTCCATCAGGAAATCTTCGTGTTTAAGGTGGACGATCTCCATTGATTTTTCGTAGTTGGTTGATTTCTTGGAAAAGAAGTCGTGTTGCGTCGTCTCCGTGTTCAGACCATTCAATACAATAGGGTTGACCTGCTTTACTTCAAAGATAGGGTCGAAGCCGAGATTCATCAGCGCTTTATTCCCATTGTACCTCACATATTCTTTCACCTCTGCTGTCAAACCTACTACGGTATAAAGCTCTTCAGTGTATTTGATTTCATTTTCATAGAGCTCATTCAACAAAGCTAGGAAACGTTGCTTTACTTCTTCTTTGTTTGGAAGTTTTGCGAATACTTCTTGCGCGATTAAGCCTACAAATATCCCGTGAATAGATTCGTCTGCGACGATTTTCTTGATAATATCTGCAGAGGCAACCATTTGTCCTTGACCGCATAACCAAAGTGGCAAGAAAAAGCCCGAATAGAATAAGAAAGACTCCAGTAGTACAGAAGAAGCTAATGCCATGAAGAGCTCTTCGTCTGTAGGATTTTCTTTATCAACACCTCGGTAATTTTTATCTATAGTAGAAGCTTTGAATTGCAGGAATTTATTTTGTGCCACCCAGCCAAATACATCGTTAATCTCGTTGGTTGTCGATACTGTCGTAAAGATCGTCGAATAGGATTTAGCATGGATAGCTTCCATCATACACATATAGGACAGTACAGCCTTGTTTTGTAAAGAGTCGATATGGTCAATGATTTTAGGCATACCAGTATGGCTCTGTAAGGTGTCCAAAAGGGTCAAGCCTCCTAATGCTTTTTTATAGCATTCTTTCATATCCCAGCTTAAGCCTTTCCAACTATCGATATCTTTTGATGGAATGTACTCCGTATCGATCCAAAATTGTTTAATATTTTGCTCCCAGAACATCAAGGCATAATCGTTGTCGGGGGTATTCCAGTTGACAGCTGTAAATTGTTTCATTAAAGATCAAAATTAAAAAGTTAAAACCGAGCTAGCGAGCTCATCGCAGATAATTATAAGTCAAAAGAAGCCTGCATTAACAGGCTCTCAATTTCTAACTTCTATTATCTTTATATCAAAAATCTAAATACTCAATACTCAATACGTTGTACGATATCTCCCTTAAGCTGAACAAGAAATACATTCTTCAATAGTAGATTTACGTGTACGTGTATAATATAAAGATTTCAATCCAAGTTTATGTGCATAGATATAATACTTTGCCAGATCACGTGTCGAATCCTTTGAATTTGTATGAAGGATTGTCGATACACCTTGATCGATATGACGCTGTATGACAGAGATCAGTTTCAATACCTTCATCTGGTCCATATCATAGGCCGACTTGAAGTAGAAATAATTGTCATTTGTCAGGTACGGCATAGGATAGTAAGTTGTACTATCACCATATTCACGTACTTCGATGATGTCTACAATAGGCATGACGGATGCAGTAGCATTCATGATGTAAGACGTCGACTGATTTGGTGCGATGGCTAAACGATATGCATGGTAAATGCCATGTTCTTGTATTTGTGCTTTAAGATTGTCCCAGTCTTCGATAGTCGGGATATGGACACCTTCGAACAGTTCTTTGACTTTGTCTGTTTTGGGAAGGTAATCCCGGTTCAAGTAGTTGTCAAAATAAGTTCCGTCAGCGTAAGCAGATTTTTCAAATCCTACAAAGGTCTTGCCGCGCTCTTTTGCGATTTCCATGGATGCCTCTAACGAGTAGTAGTTCATCATCATGAAGAAGGTATTAGCAAAGTCTAAAGCCTCTGTTGATTCGTACATGATGAAGCTTTTGGCTAGGTAGCCATGTAAGTTCATAGCTCCCAACCCCACAGAGTGTAACTCTCTGTTAGCTTTTGCTATAGAAGGTACCATCTCGATATCGGTGACATCTGTCACGACCGTCAGTGTACGCATGGCCGTTTTTACAGCTTCTTTAATCCGCTTATTGTCCATGACCGCAGCAATGTTCAGCGAACCTAGGTTACACGAAATACCGTAGCGGATAGTATCTTCTTTGCCATAAATATTGATGTCTGACACCTCAGATACTTGCATGATCTCGGTACATAGGTTTGAAAACTTAACTTTTCCAATCTCGTTTAACGCGTGAACACGGTTAGTATTCTCTTTGAAGAAAATGTAAGGGTACCCTGATTCTTTTTGTGTTTGGGCGATCTTAACCAACATATGACGGGCATTGACTTTCTTTTTCTTTACGTTAGGGTTCGTAATAAGCTCATCATACATAAGGTCCATGTCCATCTCATCGAGATATTGGCCATATTCCTGCACTACGGTATGTGGATAGATCAGGTAACAAGGTTCATCTTTTTCGGCCAACTCCATAAACTTGTCAGGAATGATAATACCGATCGAGAGTGATTTGATACGTACCTTCTCATCCACGTTGATCTTTTTACAATCCAAAAATTCTTCAATATCGGAATGAAAGATGTTCAAGTAAACAGCACCAGCACCGGGACGTTGACCAAGTTGGTTAGCATACGAAAAAGTATCTTCCATAATTTTCATAATAGGAAGTACACCTCCTGCACGGCCATCTACACCTTTGATTGCCTCACCACGTGCACGGATTTTTGATATGTTAAATGATACCCCTCCACCGATAGAGGATAGCTTCATCGCCGAATCAACAGCATAACCAATACCATTTAGGTTGTCGCCTATTTCATCTAAGAAACACGAAACCAATTCACCGGAACGTTTTTTTCCAGCATTCAAGAATGTCGGGGTAGCGGGCTGATATTCTTGATTGATCATGATTTCGGCATATTCGATAGCTTTTTGGATACCACCTTCCCGAGCTAAGAACAAAGAAACGGCGACGACACGGTCTTCATAGCGTTCCAGAAACTTTTCACCCGAATCATCCCGCAGGGCATAGCTTTGGAAGAATTTGAAGGCTGCCATAAAGGATTGAAAGCGGAACTTTTTGGCGAAGACAAAATTGTATACCTGCTCCATCTCCTCGAATGTAAACCACTGATAGAAGTCGATATAATAATTATGTTCGATCAAATAATCAATTTTTTCTTTGAGCGTGTAAAAGAAAACAGTGTTCTTATTGACATACTCTAAGAAATAGGCGCGCACAGCCTCTTTATCTTTGTGGAGGCTGTACTCGTCATCATGTTTGATCATGATTTCGTTGTTAAGCAATATCCAGTTTTTTGCTACCTCGTTTGCTATCATAGTATTGATTCTTAATTATATCTATAAATTGATTAATATCTTCCATTGTTCCCGAAAGCTCAAATTTGAATGCTAATGGGATATCATACATCGTTGCTACCTTATCTCCAGCAATACCGAAGTTTCTTCCCCAGTTACGATTCCCGCTAGAGCTTACGGAAAATATTTTGTCGCTATGACTTTTCATAAAGTCTTCCGTTAGCGTCGGTATTTTGCCGAAGTTGGTCGTGAATGTAACCAAGTGGCCGGGAACATCCACCTCCATATTTTCTTGGATGCGGCATGCTGACCAACCTGTAACCTGTATTACCTTCTCGATAAAACGTTGCACATTACCAGTTTTACTATCGTAATATAAATGGATCATGTTTCGCTCCTCTTAATCTGTCGATAATAGTTTATTTAGCAATTGCTGCTAACTCCTCGGGCTTGAAACCGATAATACGGTGCCTTACTTCATCATTTTCTAACACAATAACCGTAGGCACTGTACGAACCTTAAATTTAACAGCGAGCTCTGGTTCATCAAAAGGATTTACCGTCTCATAGGAAATGCCTTTACTGTCCAAGTAAGTAGACACCTGTGCACAAGGCGCACAATCGTTTTTTTCGAATTTAATGATTCTAGCCATGTCTTTTATGTTAGTTTTAACGTTTTTCCCTTTCGGTAGACGTTTGAAATTTATAAAATAACGCTGAATTGAGATAGTGACAATCTCAACTAAAACAAATATCCTATATTTTACGAGTTAGAGGTAGTTATACTTTTCCACATTATATCTTGTCTTTGACCCAAAAGCTACCTAGCGATGTTTGTTTTTTGCTAAAAATCTGTATTACAGCAGTTAGTGTATGTTGATAACTTTAAAAAAGTCATTTTTATGAATAATCTTCGCTATGTCAAATATACGATTTTTTTCTCAAAAAGTCTCCATAATATAGTTGATTTCAAAGAGAAAATAGTATATTATGGGGCAATTTAAAACCCAAATATTCACTAACATCTATTCGAATGAAACATGTCCTCCTTTTTCTTTTTTTATTACTTTCTTCATGGACATATGCACAGGAAAATCTAACATTTCAAAAGCCATCTGCAGAAATTTTAGCATTGGCCGATTACCAGCGGCCTCCGGTAGTCCGGACAAGTCCAGACAAGATGTGGATACTTTTTATGTATAGACCGACGTACAAGTCTTTGGAGGAACTCGGACAAGAAGAAGTCCGCTTGGCCGGTCTCCGTATTAATGCACAGGCGAAAATAGCAAGTACGGAGACTTATTATGATAACCTTCGATTGAAAAATCTTGCTGATGACAAGGAGTTCCAAATTCAGGGCTTGCCACAAGGACCTTTGTTATCAAATATTGGTTTTTCGCCAGATGCACGGAAAATTGCTTTTACGAATACGACAGACCAAGGTGTCGCCTTATGGGTGATCGATGTCGCTACACAGCAAGCCACGCAGTTAACGGAATATGATGTGAATGCCGTGTTGGATGCTCCCTATAGATGGTTTAAGGATAGTGAGCAATTGTTAGTCAACAAGTTGCCCTCAAATAGGCGAGCGTTAATAGACCGTAGTAATAATCTGCCTGTCGGTCCTATTGTTTCGACGAGTGATGGCCAAGTTTCCCAATTGCGTACTTACCAGGATCTGTTAAAAAATCCACAAGATGAACAAGATTTTGAAAACTTGGCAACATCCGAGTTGTATTGGGTAGATCTCAATGGCATACAGCGGAAGTTTCTGGGAGTCGCTATGTATCTACAGTCTTCGTTCTCTCCAGATGGAAAGTATGTTTTGGTCACGACGCTACAACGGCCTTTTTCATACATCGTTCGCTATACATCTTTCCCTCAGGAGACAGCTGTCTATGATGTCGACGGCAATTTGTTGAAGCGGGTAAACGAGCTGCCTTTACTAGAGGTGATGCCCAAAGGCTTTTCTTCTGTACGTGCGGGCAGAAGAATTATGGGCTGGCGTCAGGACAAACCAGCTAGCCTATTCTTTGTGGAGGCGCTAGACGGGGGTGATGCCAATATCGAATCAAGTTATCGGGATGAACTGTTCTCTTGGGACGTTCCATTTACCAATCCGCCGCAGTCTCTGATGAAGATTACTGATCGATTTGCGACTGTTGTCTGGGGAAATGATCAGTACGCCTTAGTTTATTCGCAGTGGTATGATACGCGGAATGTTAAGACTTTTCTGTTAAATCCGACCACGGGCAAGTCACAGATTGTTGATGACCGAAATAGACAAGATATTTATACAGATCCGGGAAGTGTGTTTCGCGAAAGGAACAAATTTGGAACATATACTATGTCTATCCATAAAGACAAGACCTACTGGGTGGGTGACGGTTTTACCAAAGAAGGGGAGTTTCCCTTTATCGATGAATTGGATCTGAAAACCTTGAAAAAAAAGCGATTGTACCTTGCTAAGCCATCTGAATTGCAGGAACGTATTTCTCAAATTGTGGACATCGACAAAGGTGATATCCTTATTTCATTACAATCGGCTAGCCAATACCCGAATATGTACATGAAGAATATTAAAACGGGCAAACAAAGGGCGGTAACGACCATTGCTAATCCGTTCAAATCGTTGGAAAATGTGCATAAAGAAGTGCTTAATTATAAGCGTAAAGATGGGGTAGACTTGTCGGGGATATTATATCTTCCTGCAGGATATGATTTTACAAAAAAGGAAAAGCTTCCCTTGTTGATATGGGCTTACCCAAGAGAATATAAAGACAAGAATACCGCTGGACAGAGTACAGCCAACCCCAAGCAGTTTACATTTCCGAGCTACGGCTCATTTGTCTACTGGGTTTCAAAGGGATATGCTGTGTTGGATAACGCTGCCTTTCCAATAGTGGGTGAGGGGACGGAGGAACCGAATGATACTTTTATTGCTCAATTGGTTGCTAATGCCGAAGCGGCTATCGATGCGGTTGATAGATTGGGATATGTCGACAGGAAAAAGGTGGCAGTTGGTGGACATTCGTACGGTGCTTTTATGACAGCTCACTTATTGTCCAATTCTAATCTTTTTGCGGCGGGTATTGCACGATCGGGCGCTTACAACCGCACCTTAACACCTTTTGGTTTCCAGAGTGAACAGCGTAATTTTTGGGATGATCCACAGTTGTATATAACCATGTCTCCTTTTATGAGTGCTGATCGCATGAAGACACCGATGTTGCTGGTGCACGGGGCGGCAGACAATAATCCCGGAACATTTACACTACAAACCGAGCGTTATTTTCAGGCACTGAAAAATCTAGGTGCTCCGGTAAGGATGGTCATCCTTCCCAGAGAATCACATGGCTATGCTGCTAAGGAAAACATCTTCCATCTGTTGTGGGAGCAAGACCAGTTTCTGGAGAAATATTTGAAGAATAAAGAGGAATAGATAGGAAGGTAAAGTGTGTATTATATTCAAAAAAATAAGGGGCGATCGTTCGATCACCCCTTAGCTTATCGTATTGATTTAATCGAAACGATTAAAAGTGGAAAGTTACCATCAAACGACCGTTTGTTCTGGTGCCAAAACCGAATCCACCAAATTTGTCATTAGAGTTGTCTACTGTTTCAGTTTCTACCTCAGTACCATTCCAAAATTCAGTGGTTGTTTTTCCGCCTTTTACATTACCAGTAAGGATACTTACACCTAATTCTCCTCCAAGGGAAATTTTAGGAGCTACGAAATACTCCACACCTGCGAAGCCACCAATACCGAAGAAGAAAGCGTTACCATTTTTTTCTGCAGTTGTACGTGGTGTTCCTCCAAATGCACTTGTCGGGTTTGTATTTGTAGAAGTAATCGCATTACCATAGGTGTATTTATCAGAAGAATTAGCAAACCCTACTGTAAGTTCACCTCCGTAGTAACCTTGAAGACGGCCATATCCACGACGCAGTTCGTAACCTGCACCAAACTCGAAGTAATTTTCTTTAGTTGTCCATTTGTCTTTTACTTCTGCATCTGATGTAGGATCTGCTGCGAAAGCTGCATCGTCTCTAACCGATTCTGTTCTGTTTTGAGAGTTGAAGTCAAAAGAAACTCTTGCGCGGATAGCAGATTTGTCTGTCAAAAAGTATTTACCGTAAAGTGTGTTTCCACCAAAGAAACTGTTAGGACCGTTAAACTCAGGCGCATCATTATAAGCATCTGTAAAAATGTTTCCGATATAGCCTAGAAAAGGAGCTGCGTCAATACCGATAGCGATATCGCCTTTAGCAGGTAAAATGTTCTGACCGATTTTGTTGGTTGTGCCTAACTCTCTTTGATCTTCTTGGGCCGAAGCTACGCCAACGATCAATAAGCTTGTTGCAATTGAAAGTAAAGTTTTTCTCATAATAAATTGTTAAGTAAATGTATTTGATTCACCACCATGGCGAACCTTTTCGGGGGACGAAGATAGAAAAAAATGGATATGATCCAAAGGAATAATATTTTTTGAATAACAATAAAAAAATATTGCCTTTCGGTAATGTTGTTAATGTTTTGAATATCAACGTATGGGGGTATATCCGAAATTAAGACTTCGATTATCGATAAAAATAAAAAAATCGACAAGGAACAAAAAATACGATTTGCTCTTGTCGATTGTAAAATATCAAGCTGCTTGGTTAAACCAAATACTCAAATAATGTCTGATCTTTATTGATTTCAATGAAATCAAATTTATAAGCTTTTAGCTTTTCAATGAAGGTGATATAATCTTTGGGATCGTTGAGTTCGATACCTACGAGGGCAGGACCCCGCTCACGTTCGGTCTTTTTGATGTATTCAAAGCGTGTGATATCATCTTTTGGTCCCAAGACTTCGGTTACCAGCAGACGCAGAGCACCTGGACGTTGTGGGAAGCGCACGATGAAGTAATGTTTAAAACCTTCATACAGGAGAGACATCTCCTTGATCTCGCTCATCCGGTCAATGTCATTGTTTCCTCCGGAGACAATACAGACGACCTTTTGGCCTTTGATTTCTTCTTTATGGAATTCTAAAGCAGCAATAGATAATGCACCAGCAGGTTCAGCAACGATAGCGTCTTTATTGTAGAGCTCCAGGATGGTTGTGCATATTTTGCCTTCAGGGATAGATTTGACGCTATCCAACAGCTGGCTGCTGATTTCATAGGTCAATGTACCGATTTTCTTGACAGCTGCTCCATCGACAAATTTATTGATACGGTCGAGTTCAATCGGGCTACCATGATTCAATGCGGCTTGCATGGATGCGGCACCTTCTGGTTCTACACCATAAAGTTTAGTTGTTGGAGAGAACTTTTTCATATGGTAGCTTACACCTGAGGAAAGGCCCCCTCCACCGATGGGAATTAGAATGGCGTCGACATCTGGCAGATCTTCCAAAATCTCGACTGCTACTGTACCTTGGCCTTCAATTACTTTGATGTCGTCAAAGGGAGGGATGAAAGCCATATTATTTTCATCGGCATATTCCAGGGCAGCTTTTTGACAATCGTCAAAGGTGTCTCCTGTCAATACGATTTCAATATTTCCATTACCCCACATCTCTGTTTGTGTAATCTTTTGACGAGGTGTAGGTCCGGGCATAAAAATTACCCCTTTTATATCCAGTTTTTTGCAGGAGAAAGCTACACCCTGCGCATGATTTCCCGCACTTGCACAAACTACCCCTCGTTGTCGTTCATCTTCGGCAAGACTACTGATTTTATTGAAGGCACCTCGGAGCTTATACGAACGTACAACTTGAAGATCCTCTCTTTTTAAATAAATATCTGCTCCGTATTTTTCGGACAGATGAAGATTGTATTGTAAAGGGGTGCGTGTGACGACGCCTTTTAGCCTTTCTTTGGCCTGTACGGAATCTATATGTAATGTTGATAAGTCCATGTGTTTTTGTTCTACTTTACCAACGATAACAAATCTTCGTCGTTGATGTTCTTTTTAGCATCCGCTAACACCAAAAAACGTTGATAAGTATCGGCGAGAGCATCTTTATCTAAACTATAACCAAGGCGCTCCAAATGATGCTTTAGGGCGTGACGACCCGAACGTGCAGTTAGGATAATATCGGCTTCTTCTAATCCGACATCTTCTGGACGAATGATTTCATAGTTTTCCCGGTGTTTTAAGAAACCATCTTGGTGTATACCGGAACTGTGAGCAAAAGCATTACGCCCCACAATAGCCTTATTGGGTTGGACAGGCATGTTCATCATATCACTTACTTTGCGCGATATGTAGGTAAACATTTTGCTGTTAATGCTGGAAGATAGATTTCCGAAAGCTTGGTGGTGTACTTTCATGATCATGGCAACCTCCTCCAACGACGTATTGCCTGCACGTTCGCCAATACCGTTAATGGTACATTCAATCTGACGGGCACCATTTTGTACAGCCGCGATCGAATTGGCCGTTGCAAGACCAAGGTCATTATGACAGTGGGCCGAGATAATAGCCTGATCGATATTTTTTACATGCTCTTTTAAATACTTTATTTTAGCACCATATTGATCTGGAAGACAATAACCGTTCGTATCCGGGATGTTGACTACAGTTGCTCCTGCAGCAATGACGGCCTCAACCATTTGGGCCAAAAAAGCCAAATCTGCGCGGCCTGCATCTTCTGCATAGAACTCCACATCTTCCACATAAGATTTGGCATGTTTAACGGCGGCTATCGCTCTTTCTAATATTTCTTCACGTGTGCTGTTAAACTTATATTTGATATGCATATCCGAAGCACCTATACCGGTGTGGATACGTGGTCTCTTCGCATATTGTAAAGCGTCGGCAGCGACATCAATATCATTTTTATTTGCTCTAGTCAGCGCACAGATGATGACATCGTTCACGGCTTTGGACAACTCTACTACCGATTGGAAATCTCCGGGACTGGAAACAGGAAATCCAGCTTCGATGATATCGACGCCTAAACGTTCCAAGTCTTTGGCAATATCAATTTTCTCCGGTGTAGTTAATTGACACCCGGGTACTTGTTCGCCGTCACGTAAAGTCGTGTCGAAAATATAGATGTGATTCGGATCGTGTAGCATAATTTTAAAATTAAAAAGTTAAAACCGAGCTTGCGAGCTCATCGAAGATAATTAAAAAGTCAAAAATTCCAATACCTTAGTACCCATTTCATGAGTACCTAAAATTTTATCTGCAGGGGTATGTGCGTTAGCGATATCTCCGGTTCTCCATCCTGCCTTTAAGGTTTCTGCAACAGCAGTAGTTACTGCTTTCGCTTCTTCTTGAAGACCGAAAGCAATATCCAACAGGAGGGCTGCAGAAAGAATAGAAGCTAGGGGATTGGCTTTATTTTGCCCCGCAATATCGTGGGCGGACCCGTGTATTGGCTCAAAGAAGCCGGTACCATCTCCGATCGAAGCTGAAGCCAACATACCCATGGACCCGGCTATCTGTGACGCTTCGTCCGTTAAGATGTCGCCGAAAAGGTTTGCCGTAAGTACTACATCAAATTTTTTCGGATTTTTGACCAGTTGCATCGCCGCATTGTCGATGAACATATGTTCTGTCTCTACATCCGGATATTCTTGAGCGATCTCTTGCACAACTTCTCGCCACAGCCGTGATGTTTCTAATACATTCGCTTTGTCTACCGAACAAAGTCTTTTGTTGCGTGTACGAGCAGCGTCAAAAGCTTTGCGGGCGATACGTTCTACTTCATAACGATGGTAATTCATTAGGTCTGAGGCAAAGGTGTTGTCTTCGTTCCGCGTTTTCTCACCGAAATATACATCTCCTGTCAGCTCACGAAAGAAAAGAATATCCGTACCGCGCAATACTTCGGGTTTGAGGCTAGAAGCATCCAACAGTTCATCAAACAATAGAATAGGACGTAAGTTAGCATAAAGCCCCAATTCTTTCCTTATTTTCAGTAAACCTTGTTCAGGACGTACTTTTGCGGAAGGGTCATTGTCGTATTTCGCATGACCAATAGCACCGAACAAAATCGCATCGGAAGCCTTCGCTTTTTCTAATGTTTCGTCGGGCAGTGGATTACCTGAGGATTCGATGGCTGTATGGCCCATAATAGCCTCGTCAAACACAAACTCGTGGTTATAACGCTGGGCGATTACTTCCAAGACTTGTTTTCCCCAAGTAGTCACTTCTTGTCCAATTCCATCGCCAGGAATAATTAGGATATTTTTGTTCATCTTTTATTTTTACCTTTCGATTTTTACGTTGTTATATGTTTTCTAATATTTTTTCGCGAGATATCACCTCACCTTTCTCCAATACAATTCTATGTTCGATACAAGAAGGTAGCTGGCTTTCATAGTGGCCTACATAAACTAATGTTTTTCCATGCGCAGCAAGCTCATCCACGATATCATTGAAATATTTGGCTTGTTCATTGTCTAATCCTTGGCAAGGTTCGTCTAAAACCAACAAAGGTGGGTTTTTAATGATTGTTCTCGCCAATAAAGCCAACCGTTGCTTACCCAAAGGTAAGGTATGTAACAAGTGATCTTTATAAGTTGTCAGATCAAAAAAATCCAGCAGCTCTTCGATGTGTTTCTTTTCTTGAAATTTGACATCGATAAACCAACCGATGCTATCGTAAAAGCCAGAAGCAATGGTATGCCAAACTGTTGCATTTTGATCAAAATACCAATGCATTTCGGGAGAAATAATCCCGATCTTTTCCTTGATATCCCAAATACTTTCGCCTGAACCACGTTTGTGGCCAAATAAGGTAATGTCGTGTCCATAGGCCTGGGGGTGATCTCCGTTGATTAAGCTCAGTAATGTTGATTTTCCCGAACCATTGGGGCCCTGTAACAACCATTTTTCACCTACTTTTATTTCCCATGAAACGTTTTTGAGCACTTCTTTCTCGCCATATCGTACGGATACGTTGTGAAGCTTCGCCACGATTTGGTAAGATACCGTTGGAAAATCCAGGAGAAAAGCGGGGAGAGGTTTTCGTTCACGAAGAGCGTCTCTCGCAAATGCATCTCTGGAAGCTACTTTATCGATTTGCCCATCGATCAGATGTGCATACCGATTGATAGAACGTGGTAGTTCATTGTCGTTGCTTATTAAAATCAATTGGACTCCCTCATCTGCTAATTGGTCCAGCCGAAGGTTTAAGACTACTCTTGACTCTTTGTCCAGGCCTGTATAAGGTTCGTCAATAATCAATAGTTGTGGTTTCGACCATAAACCTTTTACCAGCTGTAGCTTTTTATGCTCGCCACTTGATAATTCGATGAGCTGTGATTGTTGAATGTCAGCAAAACCGAATTCCTCGACAAAATCCTTGATGGTAGCAAAATCTAGATTTTCTTTTGCAGCGAAGTGCTCCAGCTCGGCTTGTACGGTCAGGGTATCCTGACCTTGATGATGATTGTAACGTTGCTGATAATAGAAGTTACGGTCACCCTCCAGGTTGGTGAATTGATACCAGTTGGAGATATAGACAGCTTTCGCTGGTAGGATACTGTTCGTGTCAAAAGAGATTTTCAGCTCTCCCTGTCCTTGCAGTAGGCCCGAAATTGCCTTTGCTAACGTTGTTTTACCTGAGCCGCTTTTTCCACCCAGTAGATAATGTTCTCCTTTTTGAATAGACCAAGACAGACCATTCAATACCGTAGTTGGGGGGTACTGAATGGTAAGATGGTTTATATACACGAAAGGCTCAGTCATCTATCTATAAAACGAAAAAGGTCTTGTTTTTTCAAAATCTTCAATCTGTGCTTTATGGCTTAAAATATAGTCAATGTCGTCATACCCATTAATCAGGCAGGACTTTTTATAGGCATTGATTTCGAACTCAAAGTGATCTCCCGTTTTAGCTATAGTAACCGTTTGGGCTTCCAGGTCCACCAAAATTTCGGTATTGGGATCCGCAAATACCTGTTCGAATATTTTTTCTAAGAACTCATCGGACACCGTAATTGGTAATACACCATTGTTCAACGCGTTTCCTTTAAAAATGTCTGCGAAGAAGGAGCTGATGACGACATCGAAGCCATAGTCTTGAATCGCCCAAGCAGCGTGTTCCCGTGAAGAACCACACCCAAAGTTCTTACCTCCTACGAGAATCCTGCCCGTATAGGTTGGGTCATTCATCACAAAGTCAGCTTTAGGCTGGTTGTCACTGTCAAACCGCCAATCACGAAACAGGTTGTTTCCAAAACCTTCCCGTGTCGTTGCCTTAAGGAAACGGGCGGGGATAATCTGATCCGTATCAATATTTTCAATCGGTAAGGGAACTACCGTTGAAGTTAATTTTTCAAACTTTCTCATATTTCAAAGTAACAATCTGAACTAAATAAGCTCTCTTACATCAACAACTTTTCCGGTAATGGCAGCGGCAGCGGCAGTCAAAGGACTGACGAGCATCGTGCGTGCATTAGGTCCTTGACGACCTTCGAAGTTTCTATTTGATGTTGAGACACAATATTTTCCGGCCGGAATTTTATCCTCGTTCATTCCCAAGCAAGCGGAACAGCCTGGTTCACGAAGCAGGAATCCAGCTTCTTCGAAAATCTTGTCGATACCTTCTTTTATCGCTTGCGCTTCTACCTGTTTTGAACCTGGCACAATCCATACCTCTACACTATCGGCTTTTTGTTTACCTTGAACAAATGAGGCGACTTGACGCAGATCTTCAATACGTGAATTGGTGCAACTTCCGATGAAGACATAATCTACCGGTTTGCCCAATACTGGTTCGCCATCCTGGAAGCCCATGTAATCCAATGCTTTTTTGTAGGAAGGTTGTTCACTTTCAGGCTGCGAGGAGGTCGTCGGAATGTTCTCTGTTACCCCTATACCCATGCCTGGATTTGTACCGTAAGTAATCATCGGCTGGATATCGGCGGCATCAAAGATTAAAACTTCGTCAAATTGTGCATCCTCATCTGAATAGAGTGTTTCCCAATAGGCAAGTGCCTCATCCCACTTATCGTCCTTGGGTGCAAACTCACGGCCATAGATGTAGTCAAATGTCGTTTGATCTGGAGCAATCAAGCCTCCCCGAGCACCCATTTCGATACTCATATTACAGATGGTCATGCGACCTTCCATGCTTAAGGAGCGAATAGCAGAGCCTGCATACTCCACAAAGTATCCCGTACCTCCAGCTGCGGATATCTTAGAAATAATATATAAAATAATATCTTTTGCACCCACACCATTGCCGAGCTCTCCATTAACCTCGATTTTCATCGTTTTAGGTTTTTGTTGTAATAGACATTGTGTCGCGAAAACCTGTTCGACCTGTGAGGTACCGATACCGAATGCTATTGCACCAAAAGCTCCATGTGTAGAGGTGTGGCTATCACCACAGACCATGGTTTTTCCAGGTAGGGTAATTCCTAACTCCGGACCAATGACGTGTACAATACCTTGGTAAGGATGTCCAAGTCCATATAGTTCGATGCCAAACTCTTTGGTATTTTTGGTTAGCATATCCACCTGATAGCGGGAAAGCTCCTCCTTTATTGGCAAATGTTGGTTTAACGTAGGGACATTATGGTCTGCTGTAGCTACTGTTTGTTGTGGACGAAACACAGGCAGACCTCTTTTACGTAATCCATCAAATGCTTGAGGTGAGGTCACCTCATGAATTAGGTGAGTGTCAATGTATAGAATATCCGGAAATCCTTCTTGACTCTTGACAACATGTGCATCCCAAATTTTTTCTACTAGTGTTTTTCCCATTTTCTCTCTCTTTTTTTAGTGGTCAGTTATCAGTAACCAGTTGTCAGTGAACAGTAATCAGTTATATAGTACGGACTACTGTTCACTGATAACCGACTACTTCAACTTAAACTGTTTTAATCGCTTTCATTGCGGTCATGGCTTTACGTAGTCTTTGACCGACGATTTCTACAGGGTGGTTACGTAGTATTTCGTTCACTTGTACCAATTTCACATTATCTACCGCAGCATCTTTACCTTCATTGAAGTTTTTGCCTACAACATCCGTATCGACTTTCTTCATGAAATCAGCCAACAAAGGCTTACAAGCCTGATCGAATAAGTAACAACCGTACTCGGCAGTATCTGAAATTACACGGTTCATTTCGAACAATTTTTTACGTGCAATCGTATTGGCGATTAATGGGGTTTCGTGTAATGACTCATAATAAGCAGATTCAGGTTTAATACCGGCATCCACCATTGTTTCAAAAGCAAGCTCTACGCCAGCTCTTACGAAAGCCACCATTAATAGGTAGTTGTCAAAATATTCTTGTTCACCGATTTTCACATCTCCTGCAGGTGTTTTTTCAAAAGCAGTTTCGCCGGTTTCGGCTCTCCATTTTAGTAAGTTAGCATCGCCATTTGCCCAGTCTTCCATCATGGTCTTGCTGAATTCACCAGCCATGATATCGTCTTGGTGTTTCTGGAATAAAGGACGCATGATATCTTTTAATTCTTCGGACAATTCGAAAGCTTTGATTTTTGCAGGGTTGCTCAAACGATCCAACATACCGCTTACACCACCATGCTTTAAGGCTTCAGTGATGACTTCCACACCATATTGAACCAATTTGGAAGCATAACCGGCATCGATACCTTTTTCAACCATTTTGTCAAAAGATAAAATAGATCCCGTCTGTAGCAAGCCACAAAGGATAGTTTGCTCACCCATTAAGTCCGATTTAACCTCAGCTACAAAGGAGGATTTCAATACACCGGCATGGTGACCACCAGTGCCTACACAGTAAGCTTTTGCCTCTGCCCATCCTTTACCTTGCGGATCGTTTTCCGGATGTACAGCGATTAAGGTAGGGACACCGAAACCTCTTAGGAACTCAGCACGCACCTCAGACCCCGGAGACTTCGGAGCAACCATAATTACAGTAAGGTCCTTACGGATCTGCATACCTTCTTCCACGATGTTAAAACCATGAGAATACGACAGTGTAGCACCTTGTTTCATCAAGGGTTGTACCGCGTTGATAACATTAGTGTGCTGCTTGTCAGGCGTTAGATTGATGACCAAATCCGCTGTGGGGATCAGTTCGTCGTATGTGCCTACTTTGAAGTTGTTGTCTGTTGCATTTTTCCACGAATCTCTCTTTTGCTCGATGGCCTCTTTACGCAAAGCGTAAGATACATCTAAACCACTATCTCTAAGGTTCAAACCTTGATTTAAGCCTTGTGCACCTGCACCTACGATTACAATTTTTTTGCCTTTTAATGCTTCTACGCCATCAGAAAAATCTGCAGGATCCATAAATTCTGCCTGTCCCAATTGGATTAATTGTTCTCTCAGAGATAACGTGTTGAAATAATTTGCCATTGTTCTATTTATTTAATTTTGTCTGTTTAGATCTTAGTTATTTAATGTTATTGATTATTCTTCTCTGCGCCAAAGCATAGCCAAAATGTAAGTTGTCGTGACCAGCGGTAGTTACGATAACTTCTTCTATACTATTCATTACCGCGTGGAATGTTGATGTTGAAAAAGGCGTAATTTCTTTAAATACGTCTGCATTATAATCTTTTTCGATCTGTTCGATTGTTTGCAGAGCCAATGCTTTTAAATCATCAACTTCTTTCTGCGACACCGTATAAGTAGGTTTTGTTCCTTTTGTATAACTTGGACCATACTTTACTGCATAATCAGGTTTCACTCCGGTACGAAGATAACATAGTCCTTGTGTAGCGACGACGATATGTCCAAAGTTCCAGATAATATTATTATTAAACCCATCTGGAATATGGTTCAATTGCTCGATCGTCAATCCGTCGATCAATCCAATAAATGCCTTGCGTTCGTCTATGATAAATTTGAATGTCTTTTCCATTTTATAGTATTGCGTAGCTCCTTTATCTTTGCTCCTTACATGGTAAACACTTTATCCTGTTGATCCAAGAACTCATTTTCAACAATCTCTTGGGAAGGTTCTGCTTTTTCGAATTGCTTTAGTTTGGCATGGAAGCCAGCACTATCTTTAATAATCGCTATCCGGGCTCCACGGACAAATTCAATAAGGCTGTATTTGCCTAGTTCTTCGGTCAGACGATCAATTTCTTCGCGATGTCCGGCTGTTTCAAAGACAATATAGTCATTGCGGATGACCACGACATTGGCGCCATATTGCCGCAATAGCCGCTCGACATAGGCCTTTTCTGCTATGACGTCTGCCGGAACTTTATATAACGCTTGTTCCTGCCAGATGAGTTCATCATTCGTGTTGAAATAAGCCTTCAACACCTCCACTTGTTTCTCAATTTGACGACAGAGCTTACGGACTACTTCCTCACTTTCTGTAATTAAGATAGTAAAGCGGTGTATACCCTCTACCTCAGAAGGAGAAGTGTTCAAACTCTCGATATTAATTTTTCGACGAGAAAATATTCCCGAGATACGGCCTATCATTCCGATAGAGTTCTCGGTGTATATAGTTATGGTATATTCTTGTTTTTCCATTTTATTTCAATCTAATCTCTGATACGGCTGTACCTTGAGCAACCATAGGGAATACATTGTTTTCTTTGCCGACCATGACCTCTAATAAATAGGAGCCATCATGATCCATCATTGTCTGCAGTGCTGTGCGAAGATCTTTTCGCTCCGAGATCTTGTTTCCTTCGATATAGTAAGATTTAGCCAAAGCAACAAAGTCAGGACTAGTAATATTGACAAAAGAATATCGTTTATCGTTGAATAGCTGTTGCCACTGTCGCACCATACCTAAGAAGCTGTTGTTTAAGATCAGGATTTTGACTTTGGCACCGAATTGCATAATAGTTCCAAGTTCTTGCAAAGTCATCTGGAAGCCCCCATCACCGATAATGGCGATGATGTCGCGATGTGGAGCTCCATACCAAGCTCCAATTGCTGCCGGCAGCCCAAACCCCATTGTGCCAAGTCCGCCCGATGTTACGTTGGATTTAGTGGAGTTGAATTTGGCATAGCGGCAAGTCACCATTTGGTGTTGACCTACATCTGTTACGATAACAGCATCACCCTTTGTGATTTCATTCAAAACTTTAATCACCTCGCCCATGGTCATAATGTCACTTGTTGGATTTAACTCATCCTGGATGACTTCTTTTATTTCTTCCTTTTCCAATTCACGAAACTCCTGCACCCAAGCACTATGGTCTATTTTATTAATGCTTTGTGTCAACAAAGGTAAGGTTTCTTTGCAATCTCCCCATACCGGAACAGTTGCTTTGACATTCTTGTCGATCTCGGCAGGATCTATATCCAAATGGATGACCTTGGCTTGTTTGGCATACTTGTCCAAACGACCGGTCACACGATCATCGAAGCGCATACCGATTGCAATAAGAACATCGCAGGAATTGGTCATAACATTTGGTGCATAATTACCGTGCATACCCAACATACCTACATGCAAGGGATGGTCTGTTTCCAATGCACTCAGTCCCATAACGGTAGTAGCTGCAGGGAAACCTCCCTTTTCGATGAAAGCTTTAAACTCCTGTTCCGCTTTTCCAAGAATGATCCCTTGGCCAAAAACAACAAAGGGTTTTTTTGCAGCAT
>JBEBWF010000052.1:0-29993 GCA_040392285.1 Sphingobacterium sp.
TTAGTAACGATAACCGCCCACAAACCACCAGAAGTCGTATACAATACGGCCATAACTCCAAACAATATGATGGCATATTCGGCAGAAAGACCTGTGGATACATTCACCAACTTAGCTACCGGATAGAGAAAGGCCCCATTATAAGCAAAACTCATTAAAAGGAATATGTAGGTATAGAACTTATGAACCTTGGAACCAAATCGCTGTTGCAAAAACTCAGCTGCAGTGAGTACGCCCGTTTGCCTCCAGCGTGGCGCGATCCATCGCCCGATCAAAAAACCTGCGATAGCCATCGTCCATTGAATGGTCACAGCTACCCATCCTTGCTCATAAGCAATGGCACCCCATACGACAAACGTACCGGCCGAAAAGAAGCCCATATATAAGGATAGACCACTCATCCACCAAGGGAGTGCACCACTGGCTCCGAAATAGGACTTCATGTCGGCTTTCTTGTCACTCATGGAAAGTCCAGCGACCAAGATTCCAATAGAAAAAATCGCAATTACCCAATAATCTAATGATGTCATATCGTATCTAGCTTAAGAAAAACAACGGATAGAGAATATTGCCGCCGGAATATGCACTGAAGGATGTTCGACAGAAATAGTTAATGTGCTGGTAACAACGGATTCTTTTAATGCGATGCGGTTTATGGTTTGATAATTACCCGTCTTTTCAAAAACCACTCGATTGCGGTCATCGACTATTTTGTAGTTCCGTATACAAAAAGGCATCACATCTTCCGGGTGTCCCATCAATACACTTTCCATAGGGTGGTCGTAGTCCGTATCAAAGAATAAGTCGATATGACTGATATTTTGGGGCTCATCCCAACGAAGGGTGAGATGTGGATTTTCGTCATCAGGTTTCGCTACCCAGGCATTAGGCGCCGTGGTCGGTCGAAAAACACCTTTTTTAATATTGTCAGCACCAAACAATGCTAGTGGTGGGTCAACCTGCAAGGCTATATTATGTCCTTCCGGGCGTCGTTGTGGGCACCAAAATTCGAATTCATGTACACCGATATCTTCAGGTGGAGTTTGCTTTCCATAATTGGATACCGCCTTATTCACCAGATTAAAAACCGACAGAACACCTGTAATCCTTTGTTCGGAACGATAAAGGTTGATATTTTCGTTCTTATGCAACATGACAAATGCATAGGCTGACTCGGGGATTTCCGAAGAAAATTCTAAAACCGGCTCGTTTTTATCGGCCTTGACAGGAATGGATTGACGTTCCAGGATAACATCAGGTGTATAATTGCCTGATTTCTGACTAATGCGCAATTCCACCTCGAGTACAGTATCTTGATCCACTTGAGCCTTTAAGCGCAAAGTAGGAACTTTCCCCTGCTTGACAGGCAGCATCTGGGCCGTAGAAATATCTAATGGCTTCGATAAATCTGCCCTTAGCTCTTTCAGTTCAAACACACTGGAAGGTAGAATGCTCGCATGCTGGACCAAATCCTTTTCATCGTGTAGTTCAAGGCCGGGAATATGCTGACCTGTCGCCAACAGCTCACGCTGTAGATCCGTAATGAAACCTTCTTCCAGTATTTCCCGTGGGGTCAGGTAGTTGTGAGACGTGAGATTTGAGACGTGAGATTTGAGAACTTGTCCATTAGATAAATTCCGCTCTCCTTTATTTATATATAGATTTTCATGAGCTGTTTCTACTCCTACCAATTCTGCTGCTCCCGCACCTTTCACTTTGGCAATATAGGCCGCCATACCAATGGCTTGCCCGACGTGTGCAGATGTCGCCATGACGCGTGTCGAAGCAAATGCAACATGGGTCGCACTAATGATTCTTCCGGCAAGAAAGAGGTTTTTAATATTCTTACTATATAGCGAACGGAAAGGAATCTGGTAAATACCCTTAGCATGCCACTGATTACAACCCGGTTTTTCGCTGAATACGCCATCCGCCGGATGCAGGTCCAACGACCAGCCGCCATAAGCGACCGCATCGTCATGTGTCCTTTGTTCAACAACGTCCTGTTGACGCATGATGTAATCGCCTTCGAAACGGCGGCTCTCCCGTTTCCCTGGAATCGTTCCCACCCATTCCAAGGTAAGATTTTCAGCCTCTGGAAACTTCCCAGAGTTCTTGATATAGTCCCAAGCGCCATAGGCCACTTTCCACAGCTCCCATTTGATTTCCTCTGTATCGTGTACGGTATCTAATCGGCCACCATATTCCAGCCACCACAGCTTACATCCATATTCCTTCGCATTGAAGCTTCGAAAACGAGGGATTTCCTGAGTCACATCTGTAGCAAAGGAAGGTGCGATGTATTTCACCGGATGTCCTGTATCCTTGGTATAGAAATATAAGCTATGCCCTAGCAATTCGCCGTATTCTTTAGAAGGAGCAAATTTCTCTCCGAATTCTTCCTGACTTTCTGCACCCATACGAAATGCTGCTCCAGATAAAAAACCAACGATACCATCACCTGAAGCATCGCAGAATAGGGGGGCATGAATAGTATATTCGGTAGAATTTTGGCTGCAAAACCCTTTTACCGATGCGATTTCGTCTTTCTCCGACTTATGTACTTCATATACAGCCGTATTCAACAACAAGGTAATATTAGGTTCGGACTTCACTTTATCCAATAAGATGGTATCAAATATCAGCGGGTTGCCTTCTTTATTTTTATACGTGTTCTCCACCAATATTTCGTCGACCACTCCCCCTTCACGGCTCCACCGGTTGTTGTTGCCCATGTGTGATGTCGCTCCCAGTATCCACAAACGAACCTCGCTGGATGAATTACCTCCCAATACGGGTCTATCTTGGACTAATACTACTTTTACCCCTTTGCGCGCTGCTGTGATAGCCGTACATACACCTGATAAGCCCCCGCCGATAATGGCGAGCTCGGCTTCCAACTGTTCTGAAACCAAACTTCTTCTTTCTTCAAACTCTTTACGGATCATTACTATTTATTTGTTATATTATTTTCCTAATTCCATTTTTTTTGACCTTACTAAGACGCCTTTCTTATCGACCAACTCTAAATAAAAACTTATCGGCTGTCCCTTATCAACAGGCACCGTAAACTCAAATGGATACTCATTTTTATGAACTATTTTATTTGATCTTCCTTTTGTGGAATAAACCAATTTTGCACTTTTCCAAATATTATCGTCTTCTTGGAGAAAAACATAAAGTCTGTCGCCATAATCACCTAATTTGAATAACAATGCTTTGGCATCTCCCTCAGGAATAGTGACATAATCTGTCCGATGATCCTTACTTGTCGTTAAAATCTTTTCCTGAAAACTTTTACTGATCCCACACCCTGTGATGGCTACAGAAGTAATACCATTTGCCGGAACTATTATCTGGAAAGTACTATCCCGCAGATCAGAAACCAATGTACCCTTATCGACAGGCATTACCGAACTATTATGCATCACTTTTACCCAAGCCGGGTTGATAGTAATATCTGTGGTTATATTTTCTTTGGATTGGTTCGTGAATGCCAGAAATAACGTGTCGTTTTTTTTCGCACTCACATAATTTAGTCCTATATCATCTATCTTCAACAATCGTGATGGCATCCACAATTGTATATCTTTATATTCATAAAACTTTCCCTTGGCATGTCCATAAAATTTGTTTTGTAGATACGCATATCCCTCGATGTATTCGTTGGGAAAATCAATGTTACCAGCACTCTTGACAAACGCATCTGTCAGCAGATAGTCGATAAACAAAGATGCCATAGGTAGAATATGATTATAATGGAAAGAGTTCACACTCTGCTCTTTATGTTCGTGCAAAGGAAAATCAACCTTTTCGTATGCTGTGGTTCGTTCGGTATTGATATGATACCCTGGAAAACTCTCGGAACGCCCTACCAAAGAAGCTTTTCCTACATTCATCAGAAAAGGATCTTGCGTAAAATAACCTATCCGCAATAACCAAGGTGCGTATGTAGCCATAAAAATACCACGATGTCCCGTTGATGTTCCAGAAGATTCGGGAGTTAATCCAATTTCTGACAGGCGCCATGCAGGAACCTGTTCTTCTGGATAATACATCTGCCGGTGCCCCTTCGACTTCAGATACCAGTACATTGGCGCTTTTCCTCCCTTATTGACTGTTATAAGACTATCGGGAATTTTAGGTCCCATCCAGGTAAACAGGGTATAATGCCTAGCGGCATCATGAGCAGCTTCCAGATATCTGCGATCGCCAGTGGCTTCATACAATTCGAATAGTGCCGACCAATTGGCGGTGAAAGTAGGCCAGAAGAAATTGGAACCGTTCATAGAGTCTCCAAATTGCTCTACACGTTTGTCTACACGTGTTTTCAAATAGGCATCCGCTAATCGACGGCTCAAATTGAGGTATGTTGTATCATTAGTCATTTTATATAAAAACAATGCATTCATCCAGTTCTTACCTTTTTGTTTAACATCCAAATTTCTGACCCGCATACTGTCAAATTCTTTTTTTGCCATAGCGGGATAAAATGAGTTATTTTTTCCAAATACGTTATAAAGCACCTGCAGCTCCGATAATGGCGCAATGGGGCCGCGTAGTTTTCTGGACGGCGATTGAATTTTTTGAAGACTATCCAACGCAAACAGAAATTTCTCCCTGGACAGCATAAACTCCATTAACGGATATGCCCTTGTTTCGAACATAGCCGAATCATCCCTTACAATGGACAGCTCCAATGGGTTTAGACTAGAAACATTCTTTACAGCACCGGGTACATCGGTAGAATAAGCAAATCCTTTTAAACTATCCACAAACCAAGCGTAATGTGTTTTGGAGTAATCGATCAGATTATCCAAGGTTGTGTTCATAGATACGGTAGCGTTGGTTCGGTAATCATCAAATCTAAAAATAGCAGTTGCCAATTGTTCATACGTTTTTGTTAAGCTCAACGGTTCTACGATCAACCGAAGAGAAAAATGAAAAGGAACCCCTGTCTTCATTTGTGAATGGAAACCTCCAGGCATGGGTGCAAATACCTGAGTTTGTAACTGCTTTTTATCGTTCAACAAAACCAATCCAAACTGACTATTCCCCAATAACGGCAATGGTTGAAAGGGTAGATAATGCTCATCCGCCATCACGCCCATTGTATTGTTTCCGTCATTTACCAGGGTAGTGGGAAGAGTAGCCATAAAAGCAGGTGACATATATGGCTGTAGGGGTGCTCGTTTTTCTGTCCATATCAATGGTTGCCACAATTCTGACACGTTATTTACTTCAAAAGCGGGTGCCCCGATATATCCCACACTGAAAAAACCTTCTTTTTTAGGTGTTAGTAAAAAATGTAATTGAGGGTAAGGTTTAGCGGACTTATGGATCCAAGCCTTGAACTCAAATAATTCGTTTTCCTCAAATAGGTACAGTATAGAATCAGGTGTTTCAAAAGCACGAGTAGCGGAGGTAAAATAGCGGTCTCCCACATGATAAATATTGGCCGTCCGCTTTTCCTGAGAGCCTCTCAGGATACGATCATCAAACCCATCACCTGCGACACGATCACTAACGGATTTCTGATTAAAATCTGCCAATGCCAAATCGCTTACTCTCCATGTAGGCACATTATAGGATACTTTTTTAATCCCCGCGGGCTTTAATGCCAATTCCGGGTTTTTGTCACTGTAGATAATCAAAAAGTCAGGTTTAAACCCGTATTCTTCTCCATTGACAGTAATTTCAAAAACACGCTGTTTCAATTCCGTCTGCGCCATGGCAAGCAGACAGGAAAGTAAAGCAAAAAAAACAAAAATTAATTTTTTTAACATAGTACGACTGTTTAGTTTAGCTTATCTTTTTATATACGGGCCAATCTCCTGTTTCCATATTTCATAACCCTGGCTCGTCATATGCAGTTTATCTTCTCTATAATACTCCGGGACTATTTCCCCGTCCTGAAGCATAGGCGTATATATATCGATGTATCCGGCATTATTTTGCATTTCTATAAAATCTTTTAAAAGTTTATTAGTTTTTAATAACGCGTCTTTATATTTCAATCTACTTGGTGACGGCTTAATGGAAATCACATAGATCGTGGCATTTGGCTTTTGATCACGGATGTAATGAAAAAGGTCGATAAACACATTACGTATGCTATCTGGAGACCATCCCAACGCAATATCATTGTCTCCTTCATATATAAAAACCTTTGCA
Organism: Sphingobacterium sp.; assembly: GCA_040392285.1. GTDB lineage: Bacteria > Bacteroidota > Bacteroidia > Sphingobacteriales > Sphingobacteriaceae > Sphingobacterium. The sequence continues at coordinate 6,175 of JBEBWF010000052.1, forward strand.
GGTTGGTAGGGCAATATCAGCCGCTCTCTGAAATTATAGAGATCAACCATCTTGGTACCGGACACTCCTCTATTTAAGACATTATAAGCGGAGAAATCCTTTTCCAATGCTCTCCAACCCGCTACCGTAGAACTGCCTATAAATAAAATTTGGTTACTCGGAGAAGGACTTAAGGAATCCTTTTTTTCATACGCTTGTAACTTAAGTTCCCACTTTTCCCGTTGCGTAAGTTTTTGACTATATACTGCAGAGAGCGTAAAACTCATCAGCACGATGAAACACATTATTTTTTGATAATTCAACATCATAATTTTATTTAATAAATTCGCCTCTAATTAAAATTTTACCGATATAAACAGCCGTTCTATCATATTTTTCTGGATGTGATGTTATATCGTCGAGTTGTCTTTGCCCCAATATTCTTTTCTTGTCAGCTTTCTTTCCCGAGATGCTTATCTTCACAGTGCTCCCCATAGAGCAATGCAATCAAGTCGTGCTGACCACGATATCGATTATTACAAAATGCATTAAAGCGATCGATCGTCGGATTGCCGGTTGTTTCACTCACGGTATAAAAGATAAGCTCAGACGAGCCTTGACGTTGTAGGAAAACTTTCCTTCCGTCTATTTCAAATTCCAATTGACCTACTTCGGGGCCTCCGATGTCAAACAACCCAAACATATCCCCTTTGAAACGAAACGTCAATCCTGCACATGGCTGTTCGGCAAAAGCGACGTGGTCAAACCAATTGGAAATTTTTTTCAAATCGGATGAACTACTAGTCTGTATCTGTATCCAATTTTTATCAAAGGTGGCCACATCCGATGGGTTTGCCATGGTAACGTGTTCCCACTTGTCTGACAACAAAGGTTGCTTTAGCGTAGAAATAAATGTCTCTTTCTGTGATTTCATCTTTTCAAAGCCCCGAGCAATGGCAGCTGCATACAAATCACCTCCTGCTTGTAAGGGGTGAATACCATCTTTCGAAAACAAAATCTTTCCTTCTACCGGTTTCTCGGCTTTCCAAATCAAAGCGCCTTCTTTTTCAAGTGCGGCGGCTTCCATCCCTAAATGAATAGAAGGCAACTCATAATAATCTGCAAGTTTTTCCAATCGTTGGATATTTTCGGGGATATTACCCTGCTGGTAATACTGTGTCTGGCCATGGAGTATGGTATAAATTATACAAATAGCCGTATTTGGATTGTGCGTTATGATCTGACGTATCATCCCTTCCATACCTTCTGCATAAGCTTTGTTCACAGCGAATTCGATAAAGATCAGATCAGGCTGATAATCCAAGACCTGCTCCTTCAATCTAAAAGCAGCCAAATCTGTACCTGTTCCAGAAACTCCTGCATTTATCCATTTAAACGGGGTCTCTGGGTAAACTGTCTGGAGATACTTGGCCGTTTGCAACCGATAACAATAATTCCCCTGCGTAATACTACCCCCAATAAATGCGACTGTCCCCTGATTTTGTTGTTGGATTTTATTTAAAAAATTGGTAATTCCTTTTCTTACCGTACATTCCTTTTCATCGTAAAATGTGCCTAGTCTAATCAAGGAAATATCAGATGTATTAAGCCTAAAAAGCAAAGGTGATGCGCCTCCTTGTGAAGCAGCTATTTTCTGCAGGTCATCTATTCCTTGTGCAATAACTCGTAAATTAAAATTTGCTATAAGGAGCGTAAGAACTAATTTTACAAGAAACCGCATCATAGCTTTATTTTCCATACATTGTTATTTTTTTATTTACTGTATGACCTGTCGCATCTTTCAGCTGCAAGGTTATTTCGGCGACCTCATCCATTTTGAGCTTATAAAAACTCCATTCAAAAGGATATTGGTTTATTTGCTGAGATTTGCCATTACATGTGACAGTCACGGACACGTTCTTTACCGGACTCGTTTGTGCGAAACCATAAATAGAATCCCAACCAAACGGTGATCGTATGCGGAAGAAGTATACTTTGCCCCAAGGCTTACCCGCATCGATCGTTTGCAACCCTTCTGTCAACGGTTTATATCCGGGGGATTGATGTGGGCGAACCAGGGGGATCGCCATAGCCCTAAAACCTTTTGCCGGTATACTGATTTTGGTGGAAAATCCATGAGCAGACAACGTGGAGGACGATCGATTTTCATCCATAACCTTTATCTCACCATCCGCGATAGCATTAGTCTCAGCGGACCATTGTATATCCACCGCTTCTTCATCGGAAGATTCACTGGAACATAAAATCCAGAATTTATCTTCAGATATAGCCGTCACATAATTAATATTCGTGCCGGAAATATGTACCAGTCCTTTCTTTAGCCAAATAGATACCTGTTCATCATCAAATATCCTTCCACCTTCACTTCCGTAAATCCTATTGGCAAACCATACAAAGCCTTCCTGATTACTATACGGAAATTCTACATTTCCTTTTGAACGCTGTACAGCTTCTGAAATCAAATAATCCAAAGAAAAGCCCAGATGCGGTGGAATATGATGATAGTAAATGGAGCTGACATCGGGTCCTTTGTACGGGAAATCAGGTTGCATTGTTATATCCGTATATCCGGTAGCGTAATATCCAGGATAGTTAGTAAAACGGCCGATAATCGCATTACGAGCATAAGTTTCGAAAATCTTATCGTTAGAATATTGGAACACACGTAAAAGGTGGGGTGCCCAGCTACTCATAAACACAGGTCGTACATTCTTGCTTTTGGATGTTAGGAAATAAGTAGAAGGCTGTTCGAAACCCAATCCCACCGGAGAGACTAACCATGTCGGAATTTTTCGTTCGGGAGCATCACCTTCTTTCCGTGGGAAGCCAAGGCGATATTGTTCCTTCCCCTTCCACCAAATTCGAGTGTTGCCTTCAAAGGTATTTCCGGGATGTATGGTCATCAGGCTATCGCTTACCAAAGGAAAAGAGCGGACACCTGCTATCGTGAAATAGCTTCCATATACCGCAGCATCCAGGTATTTCTTATCTTTCGTCAATTCATATAGATCAACCAAATGCCACCAAGGTGCATAAAAACTCGAATTATAAAAAGGTGTATGTCTCAAAGGGCTCTTGGTATTCGTATAGATTTGATGGGCAACATATCTATCGGCATTTTCCTTCGCTAGTGTCAGCCATTTTGATTCATTAGTCATTTTATACGCAGCCATGGCCTGTACCCAAGGAATAAATCCTGTAGAATAACCAATGGCTCTCCGCAGTGTATCACCGGGCAAAGCAATACTTTTCAGCCAGGGATTCAGACCATTCATCAGCTGGTGAAGCCCTTGGTAATATGAAGTTGTAAACTGTGACGTGTATGGATTAAACTCTAGTTTTTCGGGCCTATTGTTGTACCCCGTTGGTACGACATCCACTGCCCATCGATACCCACTCCTCGAAAGAGTATATTCAATAGTCGGCAATGCTCTGGAAATATACATCTCTTCACTTCTAGAAAGCAAAGCCAAAGAGATATTGGTCAATGGCGTCGCATTTACTACAGTGGGTGCCGTTTCAGGATCACCTTCGATATCGTAAAAACCTTTCAACTGCTTATCCCACCCACCAAAATTCTCATCTTTTACCAGATCAACCATATTAAAGATCGCGTCCGTAAGGGATAACTGGGGCTGGGATCGGTAATCATTTACCTTAAAAAGCGAATCAGAGATATAGGTCAGTGCTTTTTCCCATCCTGCCGGAAATATACCCAGATTAAATTGTCGATCGATCAACTCTCCTTCTTTATACTTGGAATCCTCCATACCCAATATAGGTGCAAAAGCCGTAGGCTGAACTGTGTTTTGTGCATTCTTTATAGAAAAACCGATAGGAGAATAGTCGGAACTGCCCCAATCATTCTTAAAAGCGTCTATATCCGCTGTTACAAAAAACGACCATTTGGTTCCTGCATTCGTCGTCTCGGTAATAGCCAGTGGTTGTTGTGTCATGGCCGAGGGGAGCAATTGGGGCTTGGTCGGAATCCGCTTGTACTGATACATGGGAGACAACAAGACATTGGAAACTTTATCTTCAGCCAAAGGATTGAATGCTGCTACGACCATACTGTAATATCCCGGTTGTGCGGTTTTACAAATCAACCGAAGACGTATATGCCGCGCATGTTCATCTAGATACCATATTCCGGTAATCGTTGAATTATTACGGGTAATGTATTGGACAGAAATGGTATTCTTATCTAACTGCTCTACTGCAAACGGTATGGCTTCACTTAAAGAAGCCGCACGAAAAGGATTCTGGTTCTCCCCCTCTGCGGTCACGTTATAGTGTTTTCCTTCAAACTCAAAATAGCTCTTACTTTTCACTCCCGGTGACCAAGATGGAAAGTAGTGGGAGAAATCTATAGTAGCAGTATCTGTATACAACAAGAAGATCTTATGATTTTCAAGATTTTCCGGCTGCACTTGTTGCCATTGATTATTGTGTCTGACAGAGGTTCTGCAAACAATCGCATTCCGACGATCGGTCAACTGCAAAAACTCTGTACGAACAACACCATTCTCAATGGAAGCAATCACCTTGTTTTTGTTGTCCACCGACAAGTATGCCACATCATTTGTCTTGTCCTGATCATGCTGTATGATTACAGCCGGGTTTTTACGCCATTTGCCGATATCGATCAAGGCCATTTCATTAGGATTTACCTGGTCATCTTTTATCAACAGAACAGCGTCACATCTGCCATAATTGAAATTGTGTAGACGGAGCAGAATTTCTTTTTTTTCCAATGGAATTTGTGCCACTTTTTCCCAATAAAGTCCAACCTTGCCATGTTTTCCGGCACGTTCACAGACATGGTCATCTATATGCAGTTGAAATTGTCTTGTAGCAGGTTTTTCAGCAAAGTCACGTGATCTTATCCAAACCGTATAATTTCCAGCTTCACGGATATTGACGACGGTCAATGCATCCGACAAAGAATCTGCTTTTCCTGGACCATAACGTAACAACGTGCCACCTAAAGCTTCTCTATTTTTTTCCGTAAACCATTTTCCTTTAAACTGAAAACTCTCTCCTTCTATCAGATAAGCATTGTTTTGGGCATGCGCAATAGGTGTATAGCCCAGAAACAGCAAACTCAGCGTAAAGAACAGGACATGATGCATTCTTCCAAGTGTTTTATTCATTTTATTCTACTACTATATTTTGTGTATATGCATTGGATACAATATCAGAGGGCAACATATCCCTACCAGCAACTTTTACATTTGTGAATTTCACATGAGATATCATATGTGTTGAATCATACCCTTCAAATACAGCACTATGGGCATAACTGGAACAGTTTATAAAATCAATATTGGAAATATGCCCCGGCTGGTATACCGGATTTGAACTTGGAGTCTCTTTGATGTAAGCCAGTACAAATTTATCATTGTTGGGTCTCTCGTCATGGACTTCTTCAAATATTAAGTGATGTACATTTGCCCAATCCGAGTGGGGAATAGCTATCGAATATATACCTTGACTGCTTTTTGCAATATCTATATTTTTGAATTTGATATTTTTAACCTCTGTAGCCTCCAGAGAATTGCCGATGCGAATCCCACAACCCGCAGTTTGCCATATCAGACAATCGTTGGCATTACAGATATTCAATGGATTTTGACCATACGCCACAGCATTGGTCGCATGCCAACCGAAAGCGTCGTCGCCTGACCCCACCAAACAATGGCTAAACCGTACATTTTCGCATCCTGTACCCACGTCAAGGCCGTCATTATTCTGTCCAAAGCTCAAAAGATTTATAAAAGCAATCTTGACGTCTTGAGAATTCACCAGATCTGTCTGCCAGCCCAGCGCCCCATGTCGGATACCGATACCTTTTATCTCTATATTCTGGCTATTGTATATTTTAACCAAGTTACCTATTACAGGGCTTCTCCTATCATCTATGTATCCTCGCCCAAATATTTTAACATTGTTCGCATTTTTTATAATTACTTTTCCATTGAGCACAGCTCCTTCTTCCAGATAATAAGTGGTATTAGATTGTAAAATAAATTCATCGTTGGGAGCTGTATGCACACCTCTTTCAAACACAACCGCACCTGCCTTATAGCTGCTCAGATTGGGAGCCGCCATCAAAAAAAGGGGTGCACGCCCCGGTATATCTACGATAAAATTGTAATAACTGGATGGTGAAGTAAAACTTATTTCATTGCCGGTATGCGTAGAAGCAATATTCAATCTTTGAGGTGAAATGGTATAATCGGTAAATACGCTATCACAGACAATTTTTATTTGTGTTCCAGGTCTATACGTGAAAAGAGCGGTATGTACTTCTCTTTCTCCACCATTTGATGCATAGTCAAAGCAAATTTCTTTTTGCGTAAGAATGGGATTATCATCGATGAAAACCTGATATATTTCACTCTCAGAGACAATCGAATCTGTCGACAAAAGGGGAACTTCATTGATAGAAGCGGTCGTAGCCAGATCTCCGTCGGCTGAGCTCAACTCTTCTCTTTGTATTGACTTATTACACGATGCTATTAAAACAGATACAGCTACGAAGAAAAACAGCAACGTATCAATAAATTTCTCTTTACACATAGTATACATATAATTATGTTTATAATGACGTATCACTTCCATTCAACTTTTACGACCCTAATACCTGTTGCCGGAATTTGAAAATATTTTTTTGTCCGTCCATACCAAACATCGTTTACCTGTCCATTTTCATTTATAATCTCTACCTGATGGATAGACCGATTATAGTATGGAGCTGTCGTCAACATCGACTGTACATCGATCTCTTGTGTAACAACACTATTATTCAACAAGACAATATAATCTTGTCTATTCATTGAATCCACGGCGGCTATATAGTCAATAGACGGATTATCAATATGCATTTCTTCCTTCAGAAATGCCAGATCTACTGATTTTCCGAATATCTGTCCCTCGGCAAATCCATAGGTCTTATGGGGACCTACCTTTGGCGCCATAAAACCAGAAGGAAACGTAATCCGTCCCCCAGACCTCAGATGAGCTTCGGCAAGCAAGTAATCGGTAATCCAGCCTATCTGCCACCATGCATGATGTGGGAATGGGCCGGCACCGTTATTCATCGCATTCCAATAGTAGGAAGCCACACCAGTTGTTGGATCGACAAAAGCATCTCTACCCCATGCAGCGGCTCTGGCCATATTGAGATACAAAGAATCTGCTGTGACCTCAAACAAACGCACAAACATACCTGCATGACTCGCAAGTAAAATAGGGCCATGACTATTGGCTGATCCAATAATCCCTCCGTGTTCAAAACCTAATCCTACCTGACTAATTTGCCAATCAAATACCGGTGAACCCTTCACGCTTTTTGTGGTCATATCCGGCACAGGATGAGTATAAATTGAGGTCGTATAAAATTGAGCTATTCGGATCACCGCATCTTTATACTTTTGATTATTTGTCAGCTCATATAGATCCATAAATGCCTCTGCCATTTGTATCGTAGCAAAATCCGGTGCAAATCTAGTATCGCCACATACGCCCAGGAAATAACCTTTATTTACAGCATTATTCAACAACCATTCTGCTCCCTGAATAGCGGCGTCCAAATACTTTTTGTCGTTCAGCATACGGTAAGCAACCAACAAACCATAAAATGTAGGCCGATAATCCTGTAAATCTTGAAATATAGGTCGATTAGAATGGTTACCATACGCCACTTCCCATCGCCCATCTTCATTCATCTTGCCCAATAGCCAATCTGCTGCTTTACGCAGCTCTGATTTTAGCGCTTCATTCCCCGGCTCAAACAATAAAATATTGCCTATATCGATCAACATATAATAGGTCGTCGCTATAGGTTCTGAATATGCCCCCCATTCCTCTGTAAACCGCCCAGACTTATGTAAATAATACTGCCCTGCAGCAGCTCCATAGAAAAAAGGGTCTTTCAGATTTTGTTGTGCTTTCTTGAAATTTAATGCATAGGGTAGCCTAAGATCGTTGAGTAGCGTATCCTTCGTTATATTAGCGAGCATCCACATCGCCCCATAATCTGCATTTTTTACGGCATCTTTATCCGACGCATGAACACCCCCTAGATATTCCTGTGCGCCTATTTTCATACCACCGTAGTCAAAAGTCCGCCATCTGGATGTACTATCGTTCCTTACGTAGTTGAATAGTCTGAACAATCGATGTGACAGGGATTCCTGGGTGCTTTTTAAGGTTAAAAAATTCGGAAAGCAATAAATATCATTGATAACATGTTTACTCACATCATACCAACTATCGTCTTTGATTGTATACCGGAAAGAGAAAGAAATACTTTGACCTTTGTGCAGATATGATTTTTTTTCACCCAATACAGGATGGTAGAGTGTCGGCATCAAATCACCTTGCCGGTTTAATGAAGATAACCCCAATAGCCAATCGCCCTGAGTTGATTTGTTTTCCAGCCAGGGATCCCTCCCTACCCCCGGATCTGCGGTTACAGCCAAACTAACACCTTTTTTATTGGTTAAAATCGATGTTAATGATGAGGCTGTCCGCTCACGGGCGACCACGGGCAAATTCGGAATACCATGCCCATAAGCATATGCATCGACAAAGTTGGGGTTGATCTCCTTTCCCTGAAAAATCCCTGGTATGACTGCCCATGTAAATTGATGAAGATCCTCTTTGACCAATGTAGGAGTTGCGATTGAAAAATATCCGGATTGCAGTGCTGTAACAGTTAACTCAACATGAATATCATTTTGATATACGGGATCAAACTGCCATCGAGACCTCATCGTGGAGACTTCATTCCTACCGACAAATTCTAGGACATCGTTGTTTTTGTGAAACGCTGACGGGTAAAAATCAAACACCTCTCCTGCCCTGTTCAAAGAGACCGAAGAAGTAGCATCCTTCCATTTGCCCGTAATATATCGGTATTCCGGTTCAGGAAAGTCTATGGGTACACCACCATCACCTGAAATAGTTTGTGCGGTTGTATCTGGCTTTTCAGCGCTGTAGAGAATAGTATAGGTGCCCATCGGATCTGAAAAACTATACCATGAATTACGGATCGTGGTATTTAGTTCAGTGAGCTTATAACCTTTGTCCGTTTGAGACCAAGTTAATTTCAAAACAGAATTTTCAAGAACAGGGTTCTCCTTATACTGACCATACACACCGATATTCAGTATCATAAACAGAACAAAGAGCAGCAGGTCAATATATAGGTTCTTTTTCATTATACGCTCCCAATTATATATTTGCTTTTGTTATTTTGTTAATCCGTAATAGTTATTTCCATTTCTTTCAAGACAGTATCTCCATGCTTTACATTGGCATTGGTCGCTACGAACACTACTTTATACGTTCCTGCCTTGGTATATATATGTGTATAATCAGCCACCTTGTTAGAAATATTTTTAATAGCTTGTCCTTTATCAGGAGTCGCCGCATTCGGATTAAACTGTTTTGTAACAACCCAATCGTCATCAAATTCTGTAAAATTTCTTGCCGTGAGTAGTTGAGCTGATGATACAGTCCAAAAAGTAGACGCACCACTGAAGTTAAAAGCTGTCCAGCCAGCGGTCGCCATGGTTGCCAATACATTCTCACTTTCTTGTTCGTCTACACTTTTCAGATTAAACGATCTTATGACCCAACGATTTTGTGTGCTTGATGTTTTCAACACAGTAGTCTTGTAACGAAATGCAATCACCATATCCTTATTTTGAGCAGCAAAGTCATCCAGGTTGATCGTTCCGGATGGAGTTTGATCCTGACCGGAGGACAAGATCGCTCTATCGGAGATATCTGTCCATGCTGCCGTCGTAATAGCCTCTTCATCATAGGTGCCTGAAAAGTCTGTAGAGACCAAAAGCTTTAACGTGCTTGGATCGGCTTCGCCATATTGTGAAAAGCTTTTAAAGTCCAATAGAATAGTATTTCCTTCTACGGAAGTCCTATTTCGATAAGCGTAATTGTGACCGTCTTCACCAGACCAAAAAACAATATTGTCCGGATTTCCATGGATCATGAATCTTACGGTATCTCCTACCGAATAGCTATTTCGCTCCAATTGGACTTCAAAAGAGTCTAAGCTGGCCAATTCATATCTTTTTTGGCAGGACGATAAAATCGTTACAGCAATTATAAATAAATAAATTTTGTTCATTTTTCTATTATTTTAAACAGTTATATAATTTAACTACTGTGTTTTTCTTATTTCTACTACCAGCCTTCATTTTGTTTGATATAAGGATTCGTAGCCCGTTCACTATTCGGTATAGGAAATACCACCGATCTACCCGTCACCCGTTGTGCTTGGCTGACAGCTGGCCCCTTGAGATCATTAGGCATCTCGGCTTGATATTTTCCCACCTGGCCTTCCATCGTAGACACATATATTCCCCATCTGACAAGATCATGCTTGCGCAAGCCTTCAAATGCAAATTCGCGCAGACGTTCGTTCTTAATTGAATCACGAAAGTCATGCTGAGACAAGTCTTCAGCCACGTCTACCGTCGCATCTTTATTATTTAAATCTTTTCCATAACCTCTTCTTCGCACTTTATTAATGGCATCATAAGCCTGATCTGATGGTCCATCATTCACATAGTTATCAGCCTCGGCGTACATGAGTAATACATCCGAATAACGAAGCAATGGCCAATTGGTTCCGGTATAGAATTGCGTGCGCGGAAGTGTCTTTTCATATTCCCTTCTCCATTTCCCAGGACTCCGCTCATAAATTTGTGTGTCGGCCCAAGGTTTTCGTATAAGTTTGCCATTTTCCGTAGCAAAGCGAAAGGGAGCTATTGTCCAATCTCTCCTCAAATCTCCATTTTGATAGGCTTCGTAAAGCTTCAATGTCGCATGTACATAATCATAAGCCCAACCTGTGTCAATATCTGAACAAACAATCCCGTTGTACGATCCGATCATGCCTCCCTCTTGAATTTCGCCCTGATTAGTACCGCTAAACTCCACTTCCCATAGACATTCATCGGTCTCGAACACCTCTTCCGAATGGTTAATGAAAATTTGCTTAAAACTTGGATTGAGTGCATGTTCATTAGACTCAATAACTTTTTGGGCATATACCATCGCATCTGTATATTTCGCCACATCGTTTAATGGACTTCCCGCCATCGTCAGGTATACACGTGCCAAAATACCCTGAACTGTAGTCTTGGTAATTCGGGTATTATAACCATAATCCGACACAGACCTGACTAAACCTTCCGCTTCTTTCATGTCCGCCACGATTTGTTCGTAAATGTCCTTTATAGAGCTACCCGGCAGAGGCTTTTCTTCCGGTGATTTGGAAGATGCCAATTTTAAAGGGACCTCGCCAAATTCATCCACCAGCATAAAATAATAATAGCCCCGCAGAAAAAGTGCCTGACCTTTTACTTCATTATACTTTTCAGTACTCACTTCGGCATTGTCTATGTTTTCCAACAGCATATTCGCACGTTCTATGCCTGTATACATCGATTCCCAATGTCTATTGATCTCCAACGTAGAGGCATCTATGATATTAGCCAATATTCCTGAGGTACGCCCCTTCATAAAAAACTCATCACTGAAAACCAAATAACTGGTCATCGCCTGTGCATACATCCGTACGTCTCCCAATCGATCATATATCCCTGCCAATGCTGATTCCAGATCGCGCTCTGTTTTATAGTATTGTGTAGGTGTAACAAAATCCTGTGGTGTCGTATTCAAAATTTTATTGCACGAGAATGCGCTCAAGATACAGGCTATAAAAAGTGAAATTCTTATTTTTATCATGACACTAAGTTTTATCATTAAAAGGTTACATTTAATCCCATAATCATTGTTCTCGCCCTAGGGTAGGGACTCCAATCAAAACCGGGTGTAAGCGCGGTATGACGTACGGATACTTCCGGATCCAATCCCGAATATTTGGTCCAGGTAAACAGGTTCTGAGCCGAAGCGTGAATACGTATAGACTCCATCTTCCATCTTTTTAATACGTTTTTAGGTAATGTATACCCTAATGAGACTGTCTTCAATCGCAGGAAAGAACCATCTTCTATTGTCCGATTGGAATACACATTGGGGCCATAACCGCCAGCTACAGGCAACAAACTCGATTGATTCTCAAGTGACCACCTGTCTGCATAAGTTTTATACATATTTAGGTTGGCTCGACCTTCAGCCCCTTCAAATACAATCCTGTTGGCATTCAACACATCATTTCCATAAGACCATTGGAGGAATACATTCAAATCAAACTGCTTATAGCGGAAATTATTATTAAAACCTCCTATATGCACCGGCAATGGGTTACCAATGATAGTCTGGTCATTGTCATTGACAATACCATCGCCATTAATATCCTTATATTTCATATATCCCGGCTTGATGGTAGAACGATCACTACCATTGTTTGGCACTTCAGCCTTCAATTGATAGCCCCCACCCGGCAATTGATCAAAATCACTCAGCTGATAGACTCCGTCAAATACAAAGCCATAAAACAAAGCCACATTCTGTCCCTCTAAAGCGATATAAGGCATGGAGTTATTAAATTGGGCATTCCAATTTGTGATTCGGGTCAGCAGGCTAGGCTCATCGCCGTTCAGCTCCAATATCTTGTTTTTATTAAAAGCAATATTAAAACTCGAATTCCATGTAAAATTTTTAGTATTGATATTTACAGTGTTCAACGTAAATTCAACTCCTTGATTGGACACGGCACCAATATTCTTGAATGCACTCAAATATCCTGTCGAAGTAGGCAAAGAGGCATCCAATAATAGATCTGTCGTCTTTTTATAATAATAATCCGTCGTAAGACTTATCCTATCTTTGAAAAATCCCAAATCCAGACCTATATCGACATTCGCCGTACGCTCCCATTTTAATTTATCATTGCCTACGACGGTCGGAACAGACCCTGGGATGTAATCGCCATTAAAATAATAACCGCTTTTTGTATTGGAACTATTGGATGAAACTTCCTGTTGCATTACACTGAGATACGCAAAGTCGGAAACACGGTTATTGCCTGTTACTCCATAAGAAGTCCGTAATTTGGCATTCGAAATCAAGCCAAGGTTCTTTATAAAATCTTCATTTCCTAAGTTCCAGGCAAAAGCTCCGGAAGGAAAATACCCCCATCTATTCTCTGGTGCGAACTTAGAGGAGCCATCACTTCTAAAGGATACCGTAAACAGATATTTTGAAGACAAGCTATAATTCACACGTCCTAAAAACGATACCAGTGTAGAATAGGTCCCCGTATATCTTTTCTGCAATATACTACCCTGAGCCAATCCTTTTATGCCTAGGGATTCATTGGGCAATAAAATAGCCGTATAACCATTACTTTCCGCGGAGTTTCTCTGCATTGTGAAACCGGCTACAGCGTCTATTTTATGTTTTTTATTGAACGTCTTATTATAAGAGAGAATATTCTCGTTCAACAAACTCTTTACATTTGAATTCACAATAGAGCCATTTACACCATAAGTCGCCCCGTACACCGTTGCCGGATTACCTGCAGCGGTTTGTGAGTTATTGAACCGCTCATAGCGTATATCTACATCCGTAAATCCTCCCCTTATCCGAAATTTGAGAGATTTATTAATTGCATACTCTAAAAACGCATTAGTGGAAAGCGATTTGTTGAAAACAAAATTATACACGTTATTAGAGTTAATAACGGGATTAACTCGTAAATCAACCGATGAGGTTATATCTTCATCAAAAGCTTCTGTCAGGAAATCTTCTAAATTCCCTCTTCCTGTAACGGGACGATATCCCCAAGCGCTGTACATCAAATAAGAAGAAGCATTGCCCGCCGAGCTCGAATTCAAATCGTCCGATGTTAAGTTCGCTATTTGACCTTTTTTTATAGCACGTGTATAATTTGTATTTATACCTGCTCTAATCTTATTTCCTAAGCGTTGATCAATGTGGAAACGGCCTTGATAACGTGTATAGCCACCATTTATGACCACACCATCCTGATCCAAAAAAGAGCCACTCAGGGAATATTTGGTCGCATTTGTACCACCCCGTACAGCCAAGCTATGATTCTGCATAAATGCATTGTGCAATACCTGATCCTGCCAATTGACCCCTGCAATGTCTTTATAAGAGTCCAAGGTCTTACCATCCACGAAATACAAATTTTCCGCAGTACCTGGTATCAACTCCGTTTGGTACTTCACAAAGTCGTATGCACTCATTACTGGTAAAGTTTTCAAAGGTTGTTGGCTACCTAACCAATTGCTATATGTCAGGACAGGAGCACCTACCTTGCCTTGCTTGGTTGTCACAATCACCACTCCGTTGGCGCCGCGAGCACCATATATAGCGGTAGAAGAAGCGTCTTTCAGAATCTCTATAGACTCAATATCATCGGGATTGATCGCATTATTATCCGGATCTTCAAGTGGAAAGCCATCGATGACGTATAAAGGTGAATTGGATTGGGTAATAGAATTCCCTCCTCTTATTACAATATTACTCATACTACCCGGTTGTCCGTCACTTGTCGTCACCTGCACACCTGCAACCCTCCCTGCTAAAGCATCTTCAAAAGAGACGACAGGAGCTTTTCTCATGTCTTCCATACTGACCGATCCTACTGATCCGGTTAAATCTTTACGATCGACCTGCCCATAACCTATCACCACCACATCCTCAATAGCATTAACATTAGCTTCTAATTGTACTTTAACATTCGACTCTGGTCCTACTGTTATCGTTTTTGACCTATAGCCTATTACAGAGATCGTAATGGACTCTCCGACAACCACATTTTTAATATGGAAATAGCCATTTTTATTTGCAAGGATTGACCGCTTGCTTTGGGAGGTAATTACGGTTGCATTAGGTAATGGCTCACCCTCTGCATTAGTTACAGTACCAGCAATATTTTTTGTTTCTTGACCAAAACAAACTACTGTACTGTGAAGAATAAAAAACAACAAAATGATTCTTTTCATAAATAACATTTTTCCTATATATAAACAAAGAATAAACCTTAATGTCCCAACGGGGTTTTTGCTATAAATTTATATCCTACCAATGATCTTGTACAGAAATACCGACTATATTCCTATACCTACAAAATCAGTATGTCCCACAATATTTGACACTGTTTTAGTATTTAAAGCCAAATTTCTTTTAGAAATCAGAAAACCAGTATACCTCAAGATCGATAATGGTGCAGAATTCAAAATAACAACAAACATATTAGTTCTTTTTTATATTATAACACCTAGCCAAATTAGTCTGGTCTGGTGTGGTCTATAATTAAAACAAACATAATGGAATAGAATTGAATTATCAAATCTTTTTTAAAAAAGTTTCTCAGTCCCTATTCACGCACCATCCGAAACGGGGTAACTGCGAATTTGAATTCCCAGTCTTTGGGAAATAAATACGACTTATCATCATACTTCTTCGGCCAGCGGGGGCACCCTTTGTAAATGGGCGATCACCAGAAGCCAGCAAGTGATCACATTAGGGGGATACTATTCTTATAAAGAGTAAAATCACAGTAGAATTATTGAGGTTGGATAAAATTCTGGCGTGATTGACACCTGTTTATAATAGAGATTGTTTAATGCATTTTTTCTGTAAGTCCGGTCTGGTCTACTCTATTTCTTGTTTTATAGGAATAAACATTCTACTTTTGTCTTGTTGGTTATTACAAACACCTATCCAAATTGAAAGAGACTCGAGAATCTACAGCACCTGTTGGTGGTATGATACAGCGCTTGAAATACATGCAGTTGGTAAATTATATTATTTCACAAATCGAGGACAATAAGCTGAGCATCAACGACAGGCTTCCTACACTCAACCAGTTGACTAGTCAACTAAAGATCAGCAAAGAAACGGCTCTGAAAGGTCTTAACTATTTATCCGAAAAGGGGATCATTGAATCGGAATATCGAAAAGGCTATTATGTAAAACGACTCACACAATTGCAGTCTTATCGTATATGCTTGATTTTTGATAAAATGAATATACTTCGTGACCGCGTATATCAAGCTTTTTTGGAAACGATAAAAGACCATGCTGAAGTGGAGGTTTTTTTCCATAATCACAACTTTAAGGTATTTGAAAAGCTAATAGAGGAAAATCTAAATAGCTATACACATTTTGTCGTTGTTACATTTTTTAAAGAAAACCCAATAGAAATCCTCAATAAAATACCACCTCACAAAAGAATTCTCATTGATCATCAGGAACGAGGCCTTCTGGGTGAATACACCTGCATTTATCAGGACCATAGATCCGATATCCTCGAAGCTCTTACGGAATTACAACCTCTCCTCGACAAATACAAACGTCTGGTCCTACTCGCGCCATTAGAAGCCCTCCATGCGCAAGATTTGATCGATGGTTTCACCTCCTTTGCCAAGGAGTACAAGAAACCCCATAGGGTACTACATAGTATTGATGAGTCTTCAGCAAAAAAAGGAGACGCTTACATTACATTTAGCCGCTACGATCAAGATGATGTCGACATCATCAAAATAGCACGAAAAAAGAAATGGAAGCTGGGGGAGGATATTGGGCTGATTTCATACAATGATACCGCTGTTAAGGAAGTCCTGGAGGATGGCATCACGGTAATCAGTACCGATTTTCACAAAATGGGTAATGAAGCGGCAAAAGCCATACTGAACCGTACTCCTGTCATGCTTAGGGATCCTGCAAAAGTTATCATCCGCAATTCGCTATAATTGCTACCTTTGCTCCATGACAATACAGCCCATTCTAGAAAGATTACATATTGACCAGCTGAATGAAATGCAGCAAACGGTTGTTCAATCTTTTCAGGCGGAAAAGGATTTTATTCTTTTATCCCCTACCGGTTCCGGAAAAACACTTGCATTTGCACTGTTGATAGAACAACTGCTAAACAAAGATCCGAAGAATGGCATCCAGGTCATCATAGTCATCCCAACAAGAGAGTTGGCTCAGCAGATCGAATCGGTCGTCAGAAAGGTGTCAAGAGGACAAAAAATAGTATGCTGTTATGGAGGAAACGACAGTCGCTCTGAAAAAAAATCCTTAGTAGTAGACCCTCCCAGTATTTTAATCGGTACTCCCGGACGGATTATCTACCATATGGAGAAGGGAAATATACAAACAGCGGATATCCATACCTTGGTATTGGATGAATACGACAAATGTTTGGAACTGGGCTTTCAAGAACAACTGGAGTTTATCATGAACGCCATATCTCAAGTTGATCGAAAAATCCTTACTTCAGCGACAAAGCTAGCAGAAGTTCCATCTTATTTCTCGCTTAAAACGCCTATTACAGTCGATTTCCTAGATAATAAGGCCGGACAGCCGGACATACAATTCAAAAAGGTTGTCAGCCCTGCGCAATATAAACTGAGTGCCTTATTCAGGTTAATATGCAGTCTTGAAGACAAAAAGATATTAATATTCTGTAACCATAGAGATGCTGTAGATCATATTAGCGACCTTTTGGATGATCGGAATTTGATACATGATATTTTCCATGGTGGATTAGAACAACGGGATCGTGAATTAGCTTTGCTCAAATTTAGAAATAATAGTAACAGGATACTCATCACAACGGATTTAGCAGCAAGAGGGCTGGATATCCCCGAAGTAGATACCATCATCCATTATCAATTGCCTGCTAAAGAGGAATCGTTTATCCACCGGAATGGACGGACAGCCCGTATGAACAAATCGGGGGAGGTCATCTTGATGTTAAAACCGGACGATAATTTCCCATATCTACCGGAAAATACGGCTGAAATTGATCTTCATGATGACTATGAACTGCCTTCCAATACACCTTTCTCGACTCTTTATATTCCGGCAGGACGAAAAAACAAAGTAAACAAGATCGATATCGTTGGATATTTATTAAAATTCCAGGATATCCGTAAGGATGATATTGGTCTAATAGAGATAAGGGACAAAGAGGCCTATATTGCCGTACGTCGAGAAGTAGCTTCTAAAATTATCAAGGAATGCAGCAATGGGAAGATAAAAGGCAATAAGGTAAAGTTTCAGCGAACCTAGTTCGTTTTCCTCAAAACGGTAAGTACCTCCGGAGGAAGCAAATGTTCTACCTTTCCTTTATTGACTAATATCTCCCGAACGATCGTAGAGGAGATATGAGCGGTACCACTTCTGCTTAGTAAAAAGAATGTCTCTATGCTTGGTGCTAAAAGCAAGTTGTTTTGGGCAATAGCATCTTCATATTCAAGGTCTTTGGTATTACGTAATCCACGCAGAATGTAGTTGGCACCTACTTTTTGACAAAAGTCCACGGTCAAACCGGTAAAAGTAAGCACTTCAACCCTGACGTTCGCTGAATAGACGTTCTGAATCGCCTCCAACCGTTGTTCATAATCCATCAATCCTTTCTTCGTAGTATTGACGCCTATGGCAATAACAATTTTATCGAACAATGCCAATCCCCTATCGACCAAATCTTTATGTGCTAATGTAAATGGGTCAAATGACCCTGGAAATACTGCTATTTTCATTGACAATCAATTTTGGTAAAAACTAAAAGAAGAATAACCATATTTTCGAATTTCTACAAAAGAAGCATGTGTCCCCATCTTCCTTGTTGAAGGATGTTCAACCACCAACAGCCCTCCTTCTTTCAAAAGTCCCTTGTCAAATATCTTTTGAGGAATCTGCGGGAGTTGGGCGATGTCATAAGGCGGGTCTACAAAAATAAAATCATAGGCTTTCTTACACGAATTTATATAAGTGAACATGTCTGCTTTCCGGACGTTTATAGTCTCGATTGCATGTTTTTTACACATATCCTTAATATACAAGAGACATTTCATATGTAGATCTATAGCATCGACAGCCGCCACGCCTCGGGATGCTAGTTCAAAAGATATATTACCCGTTCCACAGCAGAGATCGAGGCATTCTAACCCTTCCCAATCTAATTGATGTTGTAAAATATTAAACAAGGCTTCCTTTGCCAGATCCGTCGTAGGCCGTACCGGTAGTTTATTTGGAGGGTTCAACCGTATCCCACCTAGCTTTCCTCCTATTATTCGCATAGCGCAGAATCTATCAGTACATTTAGAGTGGATGTTTGCACGACTACTTCGTTCGAAGAGGAAAGCCAAGTATTCTTCGACTTAACTAGCTCCAAGTCCTCTGTATAAGCACTTAAACATGCCGCCCACTCCGATTGAAGATCAGCACCACTTAATATGATTTTTTCTATCTTTTTTTCGATACCAAAATTCTTAAATAGCTGTAAAACAAAATAACTCAAATCGTCTATAGTCGCTACTTCAAAACTGTTGTAGAACCTAAAACTCCCATCAACAAATACAAACAAGTCGACCTTGCTATTATAGCTATGTACACCTAAAACCTTCCCTTGGATGGGAATCTGTGGCAAAGCCTGGTTAAGGATGACTTCAAATACTGGAATGAACTTCGCTTCTTCAAAAATATTCCTCCACCGATTGGCTTGCAAAACATCGAATTCATACAACGCGGTAACACCCAACGTATCTATGGATTTAGAAAATATGCGTGAAGGCTCTGCATGATCAAAGAATGAAATAAATACGTCTAATCCCTCACTTTTAAATATTTCTGCAGGAACCCAAATCAAATTTTGATGAGGTAGTGTCACATATACGGATTGAAAAGGTAAACTTAACATCTTCATCGCATCCTGCGAAGGACGGGCGCATTCATAGGACATAAAGGCCATAACATGATTATCTTCATCGACGACAACCAACTGATCTACAATGTAGTCCGTATTCACATATAAGGTATAAGTCGACACGTATTGAATGCGAAAGTCTTCGGAGGTATAGTTCATCTATGCGTAATTTATTAAGTGGGCTCTTCTGTAAACAAAATTAGCTTTTACAATTGAATTGACAAACCTTTTCAATAACTTTACATGTGTCTATAAAAAGTCTTTTAGCGTCTAACTTTCCCTGGCAAGCAACTGCACAACAAAATGAGGCTCTGGAGTTAATTGGAGACTTTCTACATGCTTTTTACCCCCAATCGTGTTTGGTTTTAAAGGGATATGCCGGAACAGGTAAAACGACAATAATAAGTGCACTGGTCAAAACGCTTCCACGGCTAAATAAACGTAGTGTATTGTTGGCTCCAACGGGTAGAGCAGCGAAAGTTATGGGCAGCTACTCCGGAAAAAATGCGCTCACTATTCACAAAAAAATCTATCGAAAAAAAAGTGTGGCTAGCCTACAGATGGATTTTTCCTTAGCGGATAATGTGCATGAAAACACCTTATTTATTATAGATGAAGCTTCTATGATTTCAGACGAGGGGGTAAGTTTGTTTTCTAATGGACTATTGCAAGATCTGATCAGCTACGTCCAATCGGGTGAAAACTGTGTATTGATGTTTGTAGGTGACACGGCTCAGCTTCCTCCTGTAGGGCTAGCGAACAGCCCTGCTCTCGATACCGATATATTGAGCAATGAATTTGGATTAACTACTTATACCTATGAATTGACAGAAGTAGTTAGACAGGCGAAAAATTCCGGGATATTGTTTAATGCGACGAAGATACGGAATGAGATCCGACTGGAGGATGAAGACCAATCTTATCGGTATCCAAAATTCGTAACCAGTGGATTTAAAGATGTATATAGCATGTCTGGTGAACGGCTGCTGGAAGGTTTACATTACGCTTATGCTAAATACGGCATAGAGAACTGTATGGTTATCTGTCGTTCTAACAAATCTGCCAATTTATATAACCAACATATCCGAAATCAGATTCTTTTCAGGGAGGAAGAGATTACAGGAGGTGATATCTTAATGGTAGTACGTAACAACTACTATTGGCTGCAACAACACGATGAAAAGCAAGTAGGTTTCATTGCGAACGGCGATATGGCTACGGTGCGTAAGGTGAGTAATATTCACGAGATGCATAGCTTTCGCTTCGGCGACATCGACTTGGAGTTTCTAGATAACAACGAAGGAAATACCATCAAATGCCGGGTATTATTGGATAGCCTTCATGTAGATGCTCCTCAACTCCCCTATGAACAACAAACAAAGCTCTATGAAAGCATTGCTTTGGATTATGAAGACATTCCCTTGAAAAAAGATCGGTTGGAAGCGATAAAAAAAGATCCTTACTACAATGCTTTACAAGCAAAATTTGCCTATGCAATCACCTGCCATAAGGCGCAGGGGGGACAATGGCCCTTGGTGTTTATTGATCAAGGCTATATGACCGATGAAATGTTAAACATTGAATTTTTAAGGTGGCTATATACGGCTCTTACGCGTGCGACAAAGGAACTGTTTCTCGTTAATTTCAACAGCAAATTCTATGAATAACGGAATGAAGCAGAAGAATCATGATGCTTTAGCTCAACTGCTACTGGAAAATAGCGCTTTAGATCTGTATCAACATATCTTACAGGATCATGTGCTAGAAGATATTTTAGCCTTATGTCATCAAGGTGAACATCATCGATTAGCATTCCGCGCAGCCTGGACACTGGAACACGTTATGTTACACGATTTGTCGTTGTTAAGCAGATACTACAAGGAAATAGTCTATCTCTATTGCTCAACGGCTAATGAAAGTAGTCTGAGAAGTGTAAGCAAGCTGGTGATGCAGCTTTTGAAAACACCTTCTATCCTGCTTACGGAAGACATGTATGAAAATCTCATCAATGCTACCTATACGTTGGTAGAAAAGGAAAACTGCCCAGTGGCTTTGCTCGTCAATTGTTGGGACATCTTGCATCTCCTATCCAAGAAGTACGAAGGATTAGACCCCGAATTGCAAACACTTATTCTCTTCCATCTGGAAAAAAATCCTACTCCTGCGAGTAAAGG
Organism: Sphingobacterium sp.; assembly: GCA_040392285.1. Classification (GTDB taxonomy): domain Bacteria; phylum Bacteroidota; class Bacteroidia; order Sphingobacteriales; family Sphingobacteriaceae; genus Sphingobacterium. The sequence goes on from JBEBWF010000052.1 coordinate 28,039, forward strand.
TCGAGGTAATAAAATATTAAACCAATTAAAACGGAATGGAATACCGCAATCCTAATGAATAAAAACTGTAGTAGTCATTTTGTTTATTTGCAGGGATCATTGGAACGTAACCGTCGGTATCGTCATTATTTGAAAAATTTAATTGTGCATTCACGACAGCACTCCAGTAGCCTCCTCTCTTGAATAAATTATTTCGAAAGGGAATAGCAAAACCCGCATTCAGCACAGGCAGAAGAAGCGAACTCGTACGTTCTTTAAATTTTTTATCAACCGCTACATTGCTGGTAGCCGGAGGCCCATAGGTTGCCGGATTGTTTAAGTCTCGCATATTGTTTGCCCGATGATAATTACGCATATAACCGACACTCACACCTGCATAAAAACCACGTGCTACTTTCTGACCAAAGGTAAGCTTATGTAATCTTCGTCGCTCGGCCATTTCAAAGGGATAAACGGTAATCCCTGTACTTAGGTTGAAATAGTTCGTATACAACTCTCTAGGATCCTCCACACTTGCTACAGCTTCCAAAGATCCTATCTGTCCTTCGCCACCAAGCGTCAACCCTTTGATAATAGTCATATCAGCTCTTCCGTATGCACCAAAACCTAATGTGCCCGGTTTGTCAATATCTCCGTACAAATGCGTAACGCCCCCACCTGCGGTAAGATGGAATTCTCTAACAGCGTTACTTCCAAAAATAGGCGGACATTTTAATTGACCGTATAATACCGTACCGGTCATTAGCAAAAACAGCATAAATAAATATTGCTTCATAATTTTATTAGGCTAAAAAAGCGTATTTCCCTTGTTGTTATAATTAATTCTTCCTAAATGTTTAAAAGCACTCTCCGTACACTCACGTCCTCTCGATGTACGCATGATATATCCTTCTTGTATCAGAAAAGGTTCATAAACCTCTTCAATTGTTCCTTCATCCTCCCCCACAGCCGTAGCAATCGTCTTCAAGCCAACCGGCCCTCCCTTAAACTTATCAATGATTGTACTTAATATTTTATTGTCCATTTCATCCAGACCGTGTTCATCTACATTCAGTGCATGTAGTGCATATTGTGCAATCGCCCTATCGATCTGTCCATTTCCTTTAATCTGTGCGAAATCCCGTGTTCTACGCAATAATGCATTCGCTATTCGGGGTGTTCCTCTACTGCGGCGTGCTATTTCAAAGGCACCTTCCTCCGAGATCGTGGTGTGTAGAATGTCAGCCGACCGCAATACGATAGTGGTCAACAACTTTGCATCGTAATACTGCAGTCTCGCATTAATACCAAATCGAGCCCGCAAAGGTGAAGTCAATAAGCCTGATCGAGTAGTTGCACCTATTAAGGTAAACGGGTTTAGCGTAATCTGCACAGACCGGGCGTTGGGTCCTGTCTCCAACATGATGTCGATCTTAAAATCTTCCATAGCAGAATAGAGGTATTCTTCTACCACGGGTGAAAGGCGATGTATCTCATCAATAAACAGAATATCCCCTTCCTCTAGGTTCGTCAGCAATCCCGCTAAGTCTCCAGGTTTATCTAACACAGGACCGGAAGTGATCTTAATCCCTGCGCTCATCTCATTGGCAATAATATGAGATAAGGTGGTCTTTCCAAGACCAGGAGGGCCATGTAACAAAACATGATCCAAAGCCTCTCCCCTTAACCTAGCAGCTCGTACAAATATGGATAAGTTTTCCAATATCTTTTGCTGTCCCGTAAAATCTTCAAAAGTCTGCGGACGCAATACCCGTTCCAATTCCTTGTCGGTTGGATTCAAACGTTCTGAATTCGGATCTAGGTTTTCGTTCATTTTATTTATCGACGTTTTTCAAATAGGCTTTCTAATTTCAACTGTATCACTCCCCAAAAAGCTTCTTTAAATATCTTGGTGCTCATTTTAGATTCACCCAAGGTTCTGTCCGTAAATATAATAGGAATTTCGATAACATGAA
>JBEBWF010000053.1:0-29623 GCA_040392285.1 Sphingobacterium sp.
AAGCTATTTGTTCGGCCGTAACACCGATGTTGTAATTTGTATCGTCTGTAAAATTCACATTGTCAATACAGATGAAATGTACATCTCCATAATTGAACGAATAGTTCAAAGGCCCAAATGTGTTGGTAAATAGATCGCCTACTTTGATACCGCCCGATGTAGCCACGAATTTATCATGGTTTCCGATAGTGGTAAATACCGGCATACCTGTACTACCCAAAAGTGTTTTCATAGGTTCTAATAAAGTAGACTGATCCGCGACGACATCGCCCATCGACAGCCCCAACACAGGTGTATTGATCTCTTGGAGCGTTTTGCGGATATCTTCGATTGTTTCCTCTTTAAAGCGCGCCACGTCGTTCGTATTAGCCACTTGTGGGTCACCTATAGCAAGCAGCGTAAATTCTTTCTGATCCTGTACAGATTTAGTCAGCACAAAATCATTGCGCACCCGACCTTTAGCCGTAGGCGAAAGTTTTGCATAAAATAAGGCCATTTTATGATCATTCCTTTCTGTCGCAATTTCATACCCCGATGGGTTTGAAAAATACACGAATTTAGCATCCTTATTTCGCTTAAATTGATAAATACCTTGCTCATCCGTTAACACAAACGAATAACCATCACTTACGACAACATTTTGCACAGGTACATAATCCTGATCCGTAATTTTTCCGTAGGTATCATTTATTCCATCAATGTCGGTGATATCACTCACGACAGGCTTGTAATCCTTACTCGCCTCGAAGTTTAATTCACCCTTTCCACAGGATAAGAAGATAAAGAAGAGAACTATATAAAAATGATTTCTTTTCATGATATTAAGCTAATCTAGTAACTCGTTTTACTTATAATTTAACGTGTCGTCTCCTACCTCCTATTTGGCAAAAAACTTACTTTTATTACTCTTTTGGGGCCACAATTCCCTTACAGCTTGAGCCGCTTCTACAGGCCGATCGGACAATAAGATATCTGCACCGTTATTGATAATCTCTCTATAGGCCTTTTGACGTTGATCTGCATGGGGTATTTTGTCGTATACCGGACCTGTATATACCATGACCATTGCGCCTCTCTTGTGTATTTCGTCATATAAAGCCTTGCTTTTCGGTTGACTGACATATGCCACAATACTGCTCCACGCAATATCCGATTCGTCATACAGTGCAAGTCTTTTCTCACTAGTGATAAAAGCTTCTAATAACAGATCTTTGTTACGGGTATGATAAAAATTCGCTTCTTCTACTGAATACACCGAAATAATCACATAACTTTCAGCCTTATTTCTATGAATAATATCATAAAGCATAGGTAACGGAACATCCTTCTTGTCCAACATCAAGACGGTCTTTCCCCTGGCCCATTGGATGACCTCCTCGAGGGTATGTATCTTATAGGGAGTAACATCGCCTGCTTTATCCTTCAAAAACAGGGTTTGGATCTCTTCGTAAGTATAGTCAGACAACTTTCCTGTACCTGTGGTTGTCCGATTCAATGTCGCGTCGTGCATAACAACGACTATACTGTCCTTTGTCAATCTCGGATCTACCTCAAAAAAGACAGGTTGTTGTGCCAGCGTATGTTCAAATGTAGCTATAGCATTCTCCGGAAGCCCCTTATCCGCGCCACCCCGATGACCACAAACGAGCGGGATACGGTCTTCTGTATAGTTAAAAAATTCGTGCAACTCTTTAACCGTATTTATATGAAAGCTTGCGTTTTCAACAGTCTGAGCATTCACACCCGCTATGGTATGGAGCAGCGAAAACCAAAGGATCCAATATAATAGATATGTTTTATTCATTTTCGGATGGTCATTAAAATGGGATAATGATCTGAGAGAGAATCTGTATATACATCCTGGATGATATCGATCTCTTTTACCTTCTTTAAGAGTTCTTCACTCGTCCAGATATAATCTATCCTTCGTAGTTTAGAATTCTTTTTTAGATTAGCTTTCACAGGAACACTATTTTTAAACGTTCCGGTTTTCTCACGAAGAGCATCTTTAAAGCCCGCATTTAACACCGCATCGGTGACTGAATAATCAAATTCGCCTTCGTTTAGATTATTGCGGTATATAATTCGATTTTTCACAATAGGTGTACCACTTTTTGGTTCCAGGCGACCCTCTATTCGCCGCATCGATGCCAACAATTCCGCATCATATTCAGCGGCATCCGAACGGGAAAAAGAATTAAAATCACCCGCTATGATAACGTCCGAGTGTTTGGGTAGCCGTAATGCATGCGCGACAATTCGGGCCACATCGCGCTGTCTATCTTTCAGTGTAAATGGAGCCATGTGTGTCACAAAGAAATGAATACCCCTGATCTTAGCGTATATATAACCATGCCACATACTGTCCAAATGCATCTCGACGTCCTCGATAGGAAATCTTGACGTGATCGCTAACGGATGGGTTGCATCATGGCCCGATTCGTTATTCAAAATAACACTGTTTTCATGTCCATAACGTACGGCCAAATCCCGTAGCTTCTGCTGCGTAAAACCATTCATTTCCTGATAAAGGGCAATATCAGGCGCAATTCCCTTTGAAAGCCATTCCACATATTTAGACATTCTGGCCGTATCTCCCTCAAAGCCATGCATAACATTATAACTCAATATTTTCAGGTCCTGTCCTTGGGCCATCATCAAAAAAGTCCAAAATACTCCTACACTCATCATCGATCTTAAAAGTATGCCTCTCATAGCCTATAATTTAACGGTATAACGCATGTGTAAATTTACTATCTTCGTCCTCCTCCCAGATATGTTTTCCATCTTTGCGAGGAGCGACCGTCCTGACGTCCAACGTTTCTTTAGCAGGATTGATCTTCATCAATCGCATCAAACCATCTCCACCATTACTATCCTCTTCCCTATACGGGGGATTCCTACGGGAAGAATAATCGGCCAGATAGCTCTTGATCGTATGCCCTTCAAATGTATCTACACGATACCCTTCACCGCTGACATGTCCACACAACATCATGAATACATTGGGATAGTGCTTCGCAAAAGCATACACATTCTTACCCTGCGAAGTGAATTTGCTTTGAGGGATACCATTGCCTACACCTGCCTTATAGTCACTCTCGCTACCGGTTGGTCTTCCCAATATCGAATGACACACTAAAATCGCTTTTCGGTCTCTAAACTGCTCCAATATCTTGCCTCCCCAGGCAAACATTTGCTGGTCATAAGCCGCATCATATCTCGGCTTAGATGGTTGATTGTACGCCAAGTAGAGCACAATAAATTTTTGGCCTGCTGCTTCAAAAAGATCATAGTGGCAATCGTTTTCTTCCCTGCCGAGGATACTTCCCCCGTAGTAACTCTTCCCCAGAAAGTGGCTTCGGCCAAAACTTTTCTTAAAGCCATTTTCCATCCGCAAAGGCATCCCTCTCGGTGTGGTATCGTGGTTACCTACAGCCACACCATACGGAATACCATCCGGTAAACCAGCAAGAGGTTCCTCCAGACGATACATGACCGATCTCGCCCGCTCCCATTCGATCAGCTCTTTCTCACCATTCTGCGATACATCACCCAGATGAACGACATAAGCGATATTTTCCGATTTTTGGTTTTGCCTGATCCACACAATTTGCTGTTCAAAATCCTCCATCTTCCCATTGAACTTCCCCGACACATAACATTGTGTATCAGGCAATACAGCTATCTGGAACCAACTCGGCTTGGAGTGTGATTTTTCTTCTGAGGCCAACATATCCTTTTTGGGTGCACATCCCAAGAATGAATTGACAACAAGAAAAACAGTAATGGCAACTAATTTAAATACGCCCATTCTACACGATATTTTCATAAAATTTCGATAAATTTACTTCCTCTTATTTTTTATAAACCGTAAAATTATCGATTACCAAACGGCCGTTCTCAATAGAAGGGTCTTCTTTAGCATTTCCCAACCCCAGCTTCATGATCCTAAAACGCACCGGTCCTTTGATATTTACATTAAAAGTTTCTTCTTTCGGAGTCTTGTTGTCCGTCAAAACTTCATTACTTATTCTTTTCCATTTATTGCCGCCATCCGTCGAGGCTTGCAATATCCATTTACAACTAGGATCCTGTCCTGCTGAGGAAACCATTACAGATACCTTGGAAGCACCGTCTGGTAAGTCAAACTTCATTTCTGCAACAAACAAACGTGTGCTATTGCCCTGAAACATCAGACCTTTGGTACCATCGTCCGCCACCTCTATTCCCCACTTTTTCATCACCAGTTTCACTCCTTTTAATCGCCAAAGTCCAGTATTTAATTGCAATTCAGTATCTTTATAATTATCCTTTTCTATTTGTGTATCAAATTTTTCGGGAAAACCCGGATACACAGATTGTCCATGCGTGTAGCCGGTAAATAACAGTAAACTACAAAAAACACCTAAAATTCCTTTTATTTTTCTCATAACATATATCATAAAAAGTAAAACACAATAATAAACTCAACTATTAATTTTGGTAAACCGCAATTTGATCAATCGAAATTCGCTTCACAGAATCCTCTTTTCTTATCCTAAACCTTACAGGACCTTTAATATCCAACAGCTCATCAAAAGTATATTTTTCAGCTACATCAAGAATTTGTAAAGCAGCACCAATCTGCTGCCAACTATTACCTGAATCTTGCGAGTATTCAACATATAAGGTCATAGGAAATTCATTATCAGTAGCGGTAGCAGCACCATAATCAAAACTAAACCGGGAAACTCCATATGGTAAACTAAAATTCATTGTAATGGAAGCAGCCTTACCTCCTTGAGTCATAAGAGCATAGGCACCGGTAGTATGTAAAAAGTTGCTCGAAGTCAACGTTCTTGCATTTTCAAAATACCACTCCCCAGAAAGGTAAGTTTCAAAAGCAGAAGTCCATGCTGACTTCCTTGTCCCAACAACAGTCTCCCAATCTTCTGGAAAATTTACATATAATTCCCCAGGTCGATAGGGTTCCAGATTTTGACTTTCATAGTCATCCGAATTTCGTATCATCAGGAAGGGCTCATCTTGATCATTTCGCATTAAAACTCCTGTATAATCCGCAAATCCCGGAACTCCATCCGCCGCAAAACTTGCCGTAGATCTCGTGATAAGAGGTATCGTGTTCGACCAATCACTCAATTCAACCTCACCTTCAAATTTATCTCCAGAAGCTACTACACTACGTAAGCCCACCAATGTACTTTCATACAAATTTAGCTTGTTCGTAACATCGGTAAATGTAGTAGTTGTCACATTGATAAGTTGGTCGTTTCCAACCGAAACTCGGGTCACGTCTTCGTCCAAAATATTCGAAATTTGAAGCAAACCATTCACACGCTCCAAGGTTTTTCCTTCTATCCGAACAACTAACGAGTCCCCTGGATTATAATCCGCCGAACTTGTTCCCATTTCAAGCGCTATTCCTCGCAACAACGTGCGCTTAAAACTCTGGAGAATAACTAAGCCTTCGGGTGCATTTCCATTAACCGGATCCGAAATTACTACACCACTTATAAAAGAAGCACCCAACATATCCTCCGAATTTAACACTGTTGCACTCCCTTGATATAAGGCACGGACATCATTTAGGGAAATCAGGGGACTAGCGGTGCCGGTCACTTTAATTTCTTTCTCGCAGGATAACATCGTTACCAGCAAACCAAGAAGTAAGGATAAAAAAAACATCTTTTTCATACTATATCGTATTTATATTTTAGTCTAATCTATTTTTCTTATGGCTTTTGCCACCACAACAATGTTTTCAGATCATCTGGTCCTTGGGAGGCTACCACTTCATTATAGTGCTGTAAGTTGGCAGCTTGCACAGAAAGAGGATAGAAGAGTCTGGTCGGCATGACACCATCGTTCATCAGACCGGGTCCCTTGGGTAATACCGGGTAACCCGTACGTCTGTATTCCGTCCACGATTGCATATCTGTCATGAACAAAGACAAGTATTTTTGCCAAAATATTTTCTCCATCTTCTGCTCAAAGGTATCGTTATCGTCGTCCCAAGCCACTCTAACGCCATCTAGATATGAGCCCACTGCCCGACCCCAATAGGTTATTCTATTTGTTACCCCTTTTTCATAATAATCTTGAGCTGTTTCAGCCGTTACCCAACCCTTAAGGGCAGCCTCCGCCAACAAAAGCTGAACTTCCGCATAATTCAATATATTACCCATTTTTTCATGTGAACGCAATCCTTCCGGTAATAAGGACCTCCCTTCCGGAGTTACACCGGATACATAACCACTTGGTATACCTTCGTATAAACCATCTTTCACAGTAACCCATAAAGAGATACACGGATCGGATGTTTGATCTAGTCCTTGCACAAAAAAACTACACATCTTTGGATACTTCCAGGATTGATCCCGCATAGTTACCCATGGAGAAACCCGAGGAGGCACCCCAGTCCATTTTAAAAACGCTGAGTCATCATTTGAAGCCATCAATGGGTAGGCATAAGCTGTCTCATCGATCATCTCCTTGATCTTCGCAATAACCTGATCTGATACTTCGGCTTTGCCCGATAGCCGCATCAGCAGGCGCAAGTACAACGAGTTTCCGAACTTTCTCCACTTTGCTATATTTCCGGCAAATACAGGGTCGTGATTGGAAGATATGTTCTTTGCTCCATTAAGTAAAACATTCGCCTCCTCCAATTTCTCAAACATGCCCATATAGATATCCTTTTGCGAATCAAACGACGGTGTATAAATCCCTTCTTTCGCCCGGTTGGATTCGGTATAAGGCGAATCGCCGTAGGTATCTGTGATCATAGCGTGTACCCACGACTGTAAGATCAGCGAAATACCCATATATGCCTTCCGATTGGCATCAGCTGTATTTTCCTCGGCCAATGTATACATATCTTTGAAATTGCTCAATTGGGTATACCAATTATTCCAAGGTGCTTCTGCTATATTTCTTCGGATATCGTAGCGAAATATACGATCGACTTCGACCAGCGTATTTACAGTGACCTGCATCAGCTCATTGGTAATCGTTCGGCTACGTTCCATATTACTCCCTACTGTCTCCACCAGCGCTCGTTCCAACAAGTTCTGTGGCAATACCTTTTCCGCGGTATTGGGGTTTGTATTAAGTTCCGAAAAGTTTTTGGTACATGAACCCGACACCAACAATACAGTAGACAGCATCCATATACTATATTTTATATTTTTCATATTCATAAACGATTAAATGCCTATTGTTAAATTTACACCAAATGACCTTGTCGAAGGGAATTGTCCGATTTCAAACCCACGATTGATATCTGCTCCACTCAGGGTACCAAACTCCGGATCGAATCCCGGCCATCGTGACAAGATCAACAAGTCCCGCCCGTAAATACCTATAGAGGCTTTTTGAAGTTTTAACCTGCTTAGTGTTTTTTTGTTAAATGTATAGTCAATACGAACCTCTCTCAATTTGATGAAATCGGTAGAAAACGTGGAACCTTCAACATTACTTGTACCAAAGTGATTATCGTAGTAGGTAGATAGGTCTTCAGCTACCACTGTATTCGGGCTGTAAGATCCATCAGAATTCAATACTACACCTGTACCTACAATACCATTGTATCGTCCTGGTAAAGTTGACCTAGTTTTACCCTGAACCGCCATTTTTCCCTGTGTCAAGGAATAAGCCTTCGATCCATATTGCGCGTCAAACAAGAAGCCTGCGGAAAAGCCTCTATATCTAAATTTGTTTTGTAACCCTGCTTTCCATTTGGGCATGGTATTCCCTAAATAAATAATATCTTCGGTCAATACCGGCATCCCATCCTGATACACAATATCTCCATCCGGCGATCTTAAATACCCCCGGCCATATAAATCACCCATACTTCCCCCCACATAAGCAATAATAAAACCATTACTACCCGGGCCCCGTTGAATGGTGAAATTATCCAGATTATCAGCTAGCTCCATGATAGTATTTGTATTGGCAGAGAATGTCGCATTAACGTTCCACGTCAACCCATTTTTCTTTTTAATAGGCGTACCCTCCAACGCAATTTCAACACCTTTGTTCCTTACACGGCCTGCGTTCACGACAACATAAGCCATACCGCTGGACCGATCCAATAATGAATTCAATATTTGATCTTTGGTATCGGATAAATAGAAGGCGAGGTCTAACCCTACGCGATTTCGGAAAAACTTCGCTTCTATACCAGTCTCGTAGCTATACGTATACAATGGCTTCAAATCCGGGTTATTCAATGTAGTTGGATTGTACAACCCACCCGCGTAAATAGGATCCGAACTATACTCAATCGACGTTTTATAGGGTGTCGTCCCTCCACTACCTACACCCGCCAATGAAGCTCGCCATTTCAGGTAATTCACTTGATGAGGAAGTTTAAAAATCTCAGAAAAGATCAAACTACCATTGATGGACGGATAGAAAATCGACACATTATTCGCACTTGTCGGCGTCGCCAAAAGGCTACTCCAGTCATTCCGTAAGGTAAAATCTACAAAAGCATAATCCTTATAACCTGCTGCTACCAAGCCATACAAACTATGGATTGCATATTGTGAACTATAAGGGTCTGTCCATAAAGCTCCTGCACTATTCGCAAAGGTAAATACACCAGGGAATAACAGGGAATCCGCACGTACTTGATTTCTGCGATAGAAGTTATTCAAAATGGCTCCCCCGACGGAAGCATTTATATCAAATTCTTGGTTAATGTCTTTTTTGTACTTGACCAAAAAATCACTATTGAGTTCCCGAGAGACTACATCTTGTGTTCGATACATACCCTTCGGCAGTCTATTCGTATCAAAAGGTCGCTGTTGTGCTCTGGAATCATTGGATAAGTCCATCGCTGCGCGTATGGTTACATCTAAGTCTTTCGTTACCGTATAGGTTGCCGCAACATTTCCTGTCACCGAATTTCTATTTTGCGAATTCAACATCTCATACGCGATGAGATAAGGATTATCTGGTCCCGACATTAAAGGGGTGCTCTGTTCGCTGTTTTCCTTTCCTTCCACCCAATAATTCTTCATCCAAGATATCGGCGCATTGGGTTGCCAAAAGATATAACCATACATGATAGTTTGGTTATTATATCCCCCTGTGGGAAGATTGTCCGACTTCTTACTGGTATAGTTCACTTTAGAAGTAATACGAAGGTTTTCCGATGGTTTGGAATTTACCGACATAGCGATCGTATTCCTGTCGTAACCCGTATTTGGCACAATCCAGGTATTTTTTGCATTCGTATACGAAAACCGTGCTGTGGTTTTATCTGTTCCTCCATCTATAGCTACGCTATTCGTAAAGGTTTGAGCAGTTTCAAAAAAGGAATTATATCCTTCATCTTTATAAGGACGCCACAATGTACGTTCTGTTCCAGCCTTACCTGTCGCCGGATCAAATTGAAAAAAATACTGCCCTTCAAATTTTGGCCCAAACGCCTTGGTAGTTCGATTGGTCGCCTCCCCATCGTCTGTAGCACCATGCGAATAATAATTGATACCATCATTCCCCTGTCCATATTCGTATTGCAGATCCGGCATACGATTAATAACCGCCCACGAGGAATTGCTGTTAAAGCTCACCCCCAATCCCTTATCTCTTTTTTGACCAGATTTTGTCGTAACCATAATGGCACCATTCGCACCCCTAGACCCATATAAAGCGGCTGCTCCGGGACCTTTAAGTACCGTGACACTTTCAATATCATCCGGATTGATATCATTCAAACTCGTTCCGTAATCAATGACAGCTTCATCCAGATAAGCCCCCGAATTCCCTACCATACGACCACTACCTCCATTGATAATCACCCCGTCTACCACGATCAGTGCGTCATTACTTCCCGTCAAGTTATTTTCACCACGTAAAATAATAGAATTAGATCCCCCTGGACCACCATTCGAACGAATTAAATTCAGTCCGGGCACTTTTCCGGACAAAGCTTCTGTCCAATTGTTCGGCATCGTCTCTGTCAATTGTTCACTTGACAACGTGGTCACTGCATAACCCAACGCCTTTTTATCCCGTTCGATGTTCAGAGCTGTCACAACAACCTCTTCAAGATTCTTACTGGATACGCTTAAGCGTAAAACAAGGTTATTATTATCCTGTTCTACCTTATGATACAACACCTCATAACCGAGCATTTTCACCACAATATTGCTTCCCTTCTCCGCTTTCACAACGAAAACCCCACTGACATCTGTCACTCCCAATACTTTACCTTGGTTATCTTCTATTCGTACACTAACCAAAGCCTCCCCCGTCTCATCATCCAAAATTTTACCTCGAATAGAAACTTGTTCTTGACTTTGTTGTGCCTGAACACCCATAATCCAAATGCTCATTATCAAAAACAAAAGCAATTTAGCAAAGCTTGATATGAGGTGAGTCTCCTCGTTCATGAATCTCCAAGACCGATTCGGGATTTTTGCAGAGCTATCTTTCATAAACCTTAACTTTATACATTAAAAAATATTTATTTATGTTAAAAACTATTTATTCTACAAGTTTACAAGCTTCATATTATCCAATTGTAAAGATCCTATTAAAAAAATATAATCATCTTTCTATATACTATACCCTATAAGGATCTCTTGACTATCTCTCTGTTGACTTTAGTAGTATATTGGTTACTTACCCAAAGTAAGTGAATTTTAAACACATTTTAAAATTTATTTTAACATTTTTTAATATTATTAAACATAAAATAAGCAAAACATCTCAAAACAGGGGATATACTCACAAATAGCCTGTTACTTTTCAGAAGAGAATATTCAAGCAACCCTCTATTTCTATAAAGCAACACCTCATAGATAATTAATGGACCTTATTTTTTAGGTGATATTGCACGAATAATCAAGGTGAAGCGTTTACGCATTCAACTTCAACAAGCTAAACCCTTGTATTTTATCCAACGTGATCAATGTTAAAGCTGAATTCTCTTGAACGATTTTACGATAGTTTTTTAGCGGCATTCCCAATTGAGATGCCATAAACAACCGATTGACACCATTGTGGGCTACAACTAACACCGTCTTCCCATCGTATTTTTCGACTAATTCCTGATAAAAGCTAGTCAGTCGATCTATTATTTCTTGCCCCTTTTCTCCCGTTCTGCCCGCTTGATATTTTGCAGGGTCATTTAACCAATTGTCCCAAGATTCAGGATCTTCCGCTATAAATTCCGAGGCGCGTTTACCTTCCCAATCTCCAAAATCAACCTCTATCAGCCGCTCATCCGTTACCACATCAAACGGCCGTCCAGAAGCAATTTCTGCGGTCAAACGTGCGCGTCTCAACGGAGAAGAAAATATGTTGTCAAAATAAAAATCTGCCAACAAAGTATACATACGTTGCGCTTGCTCCAGTCCTCTTGCAGTCAGCTCAATATCCGTTCTTCCACAATATTTGTTGCCATCGGCATTAAAGGCGGTCTCTCCATGCCTTAATAAACAGATCGTCACCATATATTTATAAGTATTTGAGTTCCTTAAGCTTATCTTTGAACAGTTTGTATTGAGTTTCGTAAATATCAACTAAGGCAGGGTCTGGGTATACCTCTTTATCTTTCGAAGTCATGTGTGCCGCGGCTTCTGTCAAGGAACCGTAATACGTATTTGAGGCTGCCATAATAGCCGCGCCCCCAGCACCGGTAGCTTCTTTACATTTATACATCGGCACATTTAAGACAGAAGCTCTTATTTTCAACCACACATCACTCTTACTTCCTCCGCCCGCTGTGTATACAGATCTTATTTTTTCTCCTGACAATTCCTCTATAATCTCGTAAGCCAACCGCTCGATGAAAGCCACACCTTCTAAATTCGCGGCATATAGCTCCTCACGGGAAACATGCTCAGGCACGATGGCCCGGGCCCGAGGAGCCATAAGGGGGTAGCGTTCGCCTTTTTGCTTCAATGGCCAAGCAAGCTTTCCAGTAGGGATCAGTTTTTCTGCTGCTGCATTCAAGGTATCCAATTCGGTTGGGAAATCGAGCGAAATCCAATCTGCACCGGTATTACTCGCTCCGCCCGGCATCCAATATCCTTCGGGATGTCGGTGGCTGTATAGGCGCCCCAGCGGATCCACGACATTATTTGTTGTCACCCCCTTGATGACTAAGGTAGTTCCGATTGTCGTGTTCCAGTCGCCGGGTTTCACGACTCCTGACGCCACCTGACTCGCGCAGCCATCTGTCATACCAACCACAACACTCAACGAAGCCGTACCCCATCTTCGAGCCAGATCTTCGGTTAATTTACCAACCACCGTCCCTGAAGGAACAACCTCTTGCAACCACTCCTTTTTCAACCCTACCTCTTCGGTGATATAAGCTGGCCATTCCAACCGGGCTACATCATAACCCGATTTTAATACATTCGTATAATCGGTCACCCGGTAGTTGCCCGACAGTTTCCCAACTATATAATCGGAAGCATGGACCCATACAGCGATTTGGTCGACTTGTTCTGGATAAGTCTCTATATACCACAACATTTTACTAATGCCACTCGATGCATTAAAGCCGGTATACCCTCCTTTTACATGTCTTAAAGCTATTTCTTGAATACGCTTTCCTTGGACTGCCGAACGGCCGTCGCTATACATAATCGCATGATGAAGAGGTTCGTTCTTGTGGTCCAACGGAATGACCGTGCCCGACGTGGAAGTTACAGACACCGCCCGTATTGCTTTTTTATCAAAACCGACAGGCAACTGTTGCATAAGCTGATCGATAATCGTGACACAATCTTCCCACCAAACCCGGGGAGACTGCTCCTCCCGAAATGTATCATCCAATAAAAATTTCCGCGAATCAGAAGCAATCAAGTCGCCTTTTTGATCCACCAAAACCACGCGGGCACCTTGCGTCCCGACATCGATACCTATAAAATATTCCTGCATTTATCCGGCCACTTGCTTAAAGGTTTTACGTGCATTTTTCCACTCCAAGTAGAGTTGCTCAAACTGTTCCTGATCACGAGGGAAGATTTCCTCCAGCAAAGCCGGCGCCACATTTTCGACTCCTAAGGCGTCATTACAGATGAAAACTCCTCCTAAAACAGAAGCCTGACGGAACGTATTCCGTATGCGTATGCTTTTACCCAATAAGTTAGCCAAGAACTGACGTAGCTTTTTACTTTCTATACCTCCTCCACACGCCCAAATGTAGCTCTCCCGATGGGGAGAAACATCACACAAAAACTTATAATTCTCATAAATAGAACAGGCAATATCCCAAAGTATGGAAAAGACAAAACTTCCCCTGGTCAATTGGTGGGAGACAGGTGCATTAAAAATAAATCCACCCTTGGTTAGTGGTTCTTCTTCGTCTGCTATCAACGACCCTAACGAAGCCACACATTGTGAATAAGTCGTCTCTTCCAATTCCTTTTCAATCACATCATAGCCCTCATTGGGATAAAAGATCTCTTTCAAACGTTGGTAGTTTAATCCCGTCACACCCGCATTAGCCTCCAAAATGAAATTAGCTGCGTCAATATGACGACTCGTCCAGGTACGCTGATTCACATCCTTTTCGTACCCACTCACAATTTTAATGATAGGCGTGGTTGTACCTGATACAATGACCATATCATTTGCCGAGGGTTCCATACTACGAATCGCGAGCTGCGTATCGCCACCGCCAACAACGACCACAGCATCGGATGATATACCTAAATCTTTAGCAACAGCAGGAATAATTTTGCCCAATACCGAACCAGAATCATGCAGGGGCGGCAAGATATCCGCAGACAAATGAAATAAGCTTAGCAATACCTCCGACCATTTTTTTGCAGCCACATCGTACAACAGTGTTTCTGATGCTTGGGAATGTTCATAACATGTAATGCCCGAAAATTTATATTGAATCCAATCACTAATGCTCATGAAGCAAGAAATTTTACCAAACAAATCCGGATAAACCTCCCGAACACCAACCAATTTAAAGGCAGAAAACAACGACGTTGGGTAACGTCCAGACAGATCATATACCAAATCTTTATCGTGCAGATCCTTCTCCCATCGACGTCCTCTATGATCGATATTCGGCATACCTAGTAAGGAATTCCCTAGCGCATCAATGACAACGATACCTTCACGTTGGCTCGTCGCGGTAATAGCTCTTATACAAACATCCCCTGCTTCAGCCAATGCCACCTTAGAGAGCTTCACGATTTGTTGCCACAGTGCTTCTGGATCAAAATAAATCGATTCTTCGTAATTTGTATCCGAAACATAATGCACATTTTCTCGCCTGATGGCTAAAATATCACCTTCTGCGGTAGCTATTCCCACACGGGCATTGCCGGTACCAATATCAACAATCAAATACGCTTCTTTCATTTTATAGTCCATTTACAGTTGCTTTTTCTAACACAATTTTATTGACCAACTGTTTTATCTTCTTATTTCCATGATGAAAAAATTCCCTTAAATTATTATTCATAATAAAAGCATGATGGTCTTCGACTTCATAAGTTGCTCCTGCAATATGTGGGGTCGCCAATACATTTTTATGTAGGATCATCTTATAGTCAATCTCGTCAGGTGGTTCATTATAAAACACATCCAATATCGCCCCACGTATTCTCTCTTGTTCGATAACCTCCAAAAGGTCATCCCGGTTTACAACTGTGGCACGGGCAGTATTGACAAAAATGGCATTCTTTTTTAGTAAAGAAAGATATTTTTTATCAATCATATTTCTGGTCTCCATTGTCACAGGCAAATGAACCCCCACCACATCACACACCCTGAATAACTCCTCCAACTCCACTTTCCTGAAGTTCGTATCCGGATCCGTATAATACGGGTCAAAATAATAAATCTCACACGGAAAACTCTCCAACATACGTGCCGTATACTGTGCTACGGCTCCGAAACCCACCATACCGACTTTTTTACCAGCCAACTCATTCCCTTTAAACTGCAAGTATGATGTATGAGCACCTTCCCCCCAGTTTTTACCTTCCAGCCAACCAATTGCCGGAATAGTATTACGCATCAGGGTGATCACATTGGCAATAAACATCTCTGCAACTGCCTGCGCATTCCGTGCCGGAGTATGGAATACCGGAATACCAAGCTCGGTCGCTACAGCCACATCTATATTGGATGGTGTCCCCCGACATATTCCCACAAATTTTAATTTCGGAAATTTACGCAAAACACTTTCGGTTATTTCGTCATGCTCAGAAATCAAAGCCTCCGCTCCGGTTTCCTGTAGTAAAGCAATGAGCTCTTCGGGGCTATAGGCTCTCCCATTTAACTTCCACGACCGGTAAATCACCTCATCAAACAATCCTTTCAATTCTTGCAGCGCTTGCTCATTTTCATACGGCGCAGTTAACAAAACTCTCATATCTTATCCAAACTATTATATTATACAACTTCATTCAATTCTACTTCAGACCATGCGCTAGACCGCTTATCAATTTTGATAAAGTAAGCCAATACCGCACTCAGCACGTACAACCCGGCCAATACCCATATCACTCCGCTGCTTCCAATACTGCCAATCAATATTCCTACTAACGCTGGGCCAACAAACACAGGCAAACCCGCTCCCAAGTTAAGGATAGCCATCGCTGCCCCCTTATCCTCTTTTACCAAAGACGGAACCAAGGCCGATAACGGCACATACCCTGCTAAAAGACCTCCCCAAGCTATACCGGCAATCAAAACAGCGGTATAACTACCATCAAACCATATAGGGGCATAATAAAGGGAAATGGTGGTTAAAGCACAGCCAATACCGCCAAACCAGACAATAGTATTTCGCCATCCCAGACGATCGCCCACGAAACCAAATAATAAATTGAAAATGATATTACTCGTGAAGATCGTTCCCCATATTTTCAACCACTGCTGTGTATCAAATCCATGCTCCGCCATATAGATAGGCAAGAAAACAGGAAAAGCAAATTGTGCAGTCGTATTGATAACACGAACTATCCCACCCAGCAGCACCTTAGGCTCTTTCTTCACGATAGTCAGTCCATTGAGCAGTTCAGTTGTCTTCGAGCCTCCTGTCGCCTTTGGGACAAATTTGTCTTTATTTAAAACAAGAGCAAAAAGTGCTCCTACCAACACCCAGAAAATGGAACTCCACAAGGTATTCTTATAGCCTATATTGACGATTGCCCAACTGGAATAGTAAGCCCCCAAAACATTGAGGCCTCCTGTAAAAACAAACCAAAACCAACCGACGGCCCTTCCCAGCATATTTTTGGGAGCACGATAGGTAATCCATACCATAAATGAATAGGCAAACAACGGATAACCGAAGCCACGAATAGCATAAAAAAATAACATGGAAGTATAATCCAAGTGTGCCATTCCTTTGCCCACAAATCCGATCGTTCCGATAATATAGAGCAACAGTCCGGTTAACATCGCTTTTCGAGGACCATAGCTTTCCGCCAAAACCCCCGAAAACCACGAGGATATGGCAATCGTCACACCATAAATGGTAAATAATGAAGCAGATTGCTGAATAGTCATACCGTGTTCTATCAAATAAGGACTTAACCATCCTTGTTCTACACCATCTCCCATCATAAAAACCAAAACGCCTAAATACCCCCACCTGAGATTTTCGGGTAAGCCCATTTTTTCAAACAACGAATTATTTTTCATAGTTTTTAAATATACAATTGGCCACAACAGATACTAAAATAAATATTTTTAAACATAAAAAAAGAATTCTATCAAAAAAAAGAATAAAAAAATAAGACAGCCCGTAACTATCTTACTTTTCTAGTACCCCCTTTTTAAATTTCAAGAAAAATCAAGCACAGCATCTACAAAGTAGTGGTCGCTTGGATACACCCCTTTAAAATGCTCTTTAATGATGGTAGACTGTAAAGCACGCACCGGTCCCTTTACAAAAATAAAATCAATCTTTTTTGCCTTAGCATTACGTTCGGCGTCATGAGGTTTAAAACCATTGGTGGAAGTTTCGGGTATTATTCCGGGATAAACCTCCGCATAGGAATCTTTCCAACCAGCATCTAATACAGCCTGAACAACCTGAGAGTCAGGACCCGAATTAAAATCCCCCGTTAAAATCTGCACAAACTCCGAAGGATACTGTGCAGACTCCTGCAATACCATTTTAATCTGTTCCAGCTTGGCTTCATTTTTTACGTGGTCCAAATGTAAATTGACTACACGAAACTCTCTATCCGTTTCTTTATCGTACAACCTCACCCAGCTTGCATTTCTGGCCCGGGCAGATTCCCAAGACAAACTTCCTGCAACCAAGGGGGTTTCAGACAACCAGTATCCCCCGGCATTTAATAGCTCGAATCTTTTCTTTGAAAAAAGAATCGGATTCTTTGCTATGCCATGATAACCTTCTTTATACTTATCCATCTCAGGACCATCAAATCCTAAAGCAATATATCCGGGCAAGAACTTTTTTAGATCCAGAAATTGATTGCTCAAAACCTCTTGAAAACCAATCACATCAGCTTCTTGATTCTTGATAACCCGCACACAAGCTTCTCTTCGCTGTTTCCAGCCCCGCCCTTTTTCTTCATCCTCAGGAAGATCTACCCGAATATTACAGGTTAATACTTTAAAAGTCTTGGCTCTTTTTAGAGATGACTTATATGTACCAAACGACACGAGAAAAGGCATTGCTGTCAATACGCCCGCTTTTTGCAAAAACCTCCTACGTGTATCGATACCCTGTTCGTTTATATTGTCCATATAGCTTAGGATACAAAATGCTCTTCACCAAGATAAGCTCCCGCTGCATACAGTTCCGCACGTAGCTCCTGTACATCCACATCGGCAGGCGTTACACCTTTCCTTACAGCAATCTTAGCCGCCCGGCCCGCTGCCTCGCCCATTGCCATACAAGGAGCCATTACACGTATAGCAGACATAGCTTCATGCGTGGTTGAGATAGAGCGTCCTGCGACTAGTAAATTCTTTATCTTCCTCGGCACAAGTGAGCGATAAGGGATGTCGTAGCTATCACCACACCAGGTCAATGTACAACCACCACCTTCAGGATGGTGAATATCCAAAGGGTAACTCGCTACCGCTATCGCATCATCAAACCGGCGACAGGCTAGAATATCATCCGCCGTCATGACATAGTCACCCACAATACGGCGCGTCTCCCGGATACCTAAAAAGGGAGCCATTTTTGTAAAGCGAGCCTCCTCAAAACCCGGCACAAATGCGATTAGATAACGCTGAATTTCTTCCACCTGTCTGCGTCCCTCGATTTCTCCAAACGTTAGGCTTTCCGGATTCGTTCCATCCACGCCATTGACACGGGACATATTCACCCACACCTCCCCCTCCCGTAGGCCAGTAATTAAAATTGTACGCTCCACAGGAAGATGATAACCCGCCTCACGCGCCTTTTCCATAACGCTTCTCAGCCCCACAACAATAAATTGGTTATTCTGTCCAAAGTATTCAGCCGGTATAAAATCTGTTAAATAAGTCCGCGGCTCTTCAGCGATAGACATCCGTAATTTTTCCGTATCCACTCCCCCCATGCAAAACATCAATGTAGGAGGTTGCGCCCCTCCTACCTCGTTACCCTGTTCACATTCCACACCTGCTTTAAATGCGACGTCCGCATCTCCGCTACAATCAATAATCGTTTTTGCCAAAATCACTTCCCTTCCCGACTTACTCTCAATAATCACTCCTTTCAGCTCATCTCCCTCCATCACGACTCCTGCTGCAAAGACATACAGTAACACCTTTACACCAGCCTCTTCCAACACCTTAAGTCCTATATTCTTCACAGCCTCTGGTTCCACCAGCGTCAAACTCATATGTAATGGACAAGGCCGGTGCTCAGAAGCCGCATCAACCTCCTTCAAACGATCAATAAATTGTTGAGGAAGCCCTTTAATAATTTGATTTCCTTTTTGTCCTAAAAAACCCAAAACGGGAAGGCCGATCGTCATATTACCACCGACAAAGCTCCGGTTATCTATTAAGGCCACCTTTAAGCCATCCGAAGCTGCTGCCTGAGCCGCTATTATACCCGCTGGTCCGCCCCCTACAACCAATACATCCACTTCCATCCGAACCGGAGTCTGCTTGGCCGGTTCGTAAATTGTTTTCCCTGTATCCATCTTCATATTTATTTTAAAACGCTATATTTCCTATCTATTTTTCATTAGTTCACGGACAATGCCCTATCTTCCGGTATCTCTTTTTTGATCATAGTCCACAAGATTAGCACCGCAACGGGATGCATAAAAGCCATGGCTATAAAAACAGTATCTGCACCTAAAGACCCTATCATCTGTCCCACAAAATAATTAAACAAAACTGCGCCTAAAGCACCGAATCCGCCCGCAATCCCCAAAACAGAAGCTACATTCTTAACCGGAAATGTCTCCGCAATGACCACGCTTATTGTAAACAACCAACTCAGACAAGCTACAGCAACTAAAGCAAAAATCAATATCGTCAAATAAGGATTTGAGATCACTGTCGTCAAACAACATAAAGGTGCCAACGCTGCGATAGCCGTCAGCATAATCCGACGTGCATTCAAAGGTGCCCTACCTCTTCTAACCATCCAATCTGACCACGCCGACGTACCGATCGCCCCTAAATCGGCTACTAAAAAGGGGATCCAACCAAACATACCGATCTGTGCTAATGTCAGACCAGATTCCTCCTGCAAATATCCGGGTAACCAAAACAAGCAAAAATACCAAACAGGATCGCTGACGAAGCGAATCAACAATATGCCCCATAGGGTCTTCCTACTCCACAGCTGTCCCCAGGAAAACCCCACTCCTCTATTATGATCCTGATCTTCTCCGCTAATTTCACGCGTAATCTCTTTTGGGGGTGCCGTATAAATAACAAACCAAAGCATCGCGATCACCAAACCGATGACTCCCGCGACAATAAACACGGTGTGAAAGTCATACTTTATCGCCATCCAGGCAACCATTGGCGGGGCAATAATAGCCCCAATAGAACTTCCGGCTATACAAAGGCTGTTTGCGGTAGCACGAAGCTTTCCGGAAAACCAAACGGTAACTACCTTAAGCTGCGCTGGAAAATTTGTAGGCTCCGCTGCCCCTAAAAGCCCTCTAAAAAATAAAAAAGGTCCTAATGTATGTGAAAAACCACCACCAAAGCATGCAACCGACCAACCTATAATCCCCCCAAACATCACCTTTCGTTCTCCCCATTTATCAACCATCCACCCCGCGACAGGATACATAAGTGCATAAAAAATTGTAAAAACATTTAAAATCAACGCATAGCCATCATCACCTATAGCAAACTCTTCCTTCAGCATAGGCTTTAGAATGGAAACTATTTGACGGTCATAGTAATTGAAGACAATAGCTAAGAATATGACAGATATAATAAACCAACGCCTTCTTTTCGGTGGCATGGGTATGATAAACTTCGACATAAAGGGTTATAATAGCATGTAAATACGGTTTTGACAATATCGCCTTATCAAAGATAAAAAGTATATTTGAAAAAACAATCTAAAATCAAACAAAAAATAACATTTTTTAATATTATTAAAGATAATAAAAGACAAACAGCAAATAAAATTTTTAATCCTCTCCGAGAATTACACAAAAAAAATAGCTATTTTAGCAGGATAAACCCAGCCGCTTGCTGGCGGAGAGCTTATTTAATATGTTTGAAAACTACATGCGTAAATAATTTATTCCAATGAAAAACATAACAGACAGGCACGAATATATTTTAAAAAAACTAAAAGAAAACAATAAGGTCAGTATAACCGATCTATGCGACGAAATGAATGTTTCAAGCGTCACTATTCGGAAAGATTTAAAAGTTCTGGAAGACAAAAACCTACTGTTCAGAATAAAGGGCGGAGCATCGATGAACAATCCTTATGCGATCGATCGCCCTATCCTTATCAAAGAAACGATTAATTCAGAAGAGAAAAACAAGATAGCTCGTGCAGCTGTCGAAATGATCGCTGACAATGACTCAATCTTAATAAGTTCAGGTACGACAGCCTATGCCGTTGCCAGACACCTGTCCCCTAATCACCGATTGACTGTTATCACACCAGCATTGAAAGTCGCTTTGGAATTATGCAATAAACCAAATATAGAGGTTCTACAATTGGGTGGACTAATCCGACAAAATTCATCTTCCGTAGCGGGTCAATATGCGATGCGAATCCTCGATGATGTATCCTGCGGAATACTTTTTCTCGGCGTAGATGGCATTGATATCGAGTTTGGTATAACAATTAGTAATATAACAGAAGCTACCCTAAACCAAAAGATGTTGCAGACATCGCAGAAAGTTGTCGTCATAGCCGACAGCACCAAATTTGGCAGACGAGGATTGGGCAAGGTATGTAATCTCGAAGATGTGGATTATATCATCACGGATAAAGGCACTTCCCAAAAATACATCACGGCACTGGAAGAAGCGGGGATCAAGATAATAATTGCATAGCACTATACACCATTCCTCCAATAGCATGATCAAAAGCCTCCTCATCTATCTGGAAAGTGGGCGTATGCAATGCTGACGTTATCCCTTTCTCAACATTGCCAGTTCCGATAAAATAGAATACGGATGGATAATACTGCGAATAATACGCAAAATCCTCCGCTGCCATCCAAATGTCAAGATTCTCAAAGTTGTCTTCCGAAACATATTCTTTCAGACTGTAAGATATCCTACTGGTCAACTCCATATCATTAATCAAAGCGGGGTACCCTCTCCGGATTTCCAATTCAGCCGTAGCACCATAGATCTCCGGCAATTCTTTTATTTGTTTCCCGATAAGTTGGAGTGCCTGTGCACGCCAACTCTCATCCATTGTCCGGAACGTACCTTCGATGTAGACCTCATTCGGAATTACATTCGTCGCACCGTTTGCAATAACTTTACCAAAAGACAATACCGATGGAATAGCGGGATTAGCGAATCTCGAAACGACCTGTTGCAACGATACCATTAGTTGTGCCGAGATGATGACCGGATCAATATTCAAATGAGGCTGTGCACCATGCCCTCCTTTACCTTTGACAGTAAGGTATATTTCATCAGCGGAAGCCATAAACTTGCCGGCCCTCACCCCCACCTTTCCCATTTCCAAACCAGGAGAAACGTGAAGACCTATCACCCCTTTTACGTTCTGTGCCGATGACGGCAATTTTTCAGACGCTAAGACAGCGAGTGCCCCTCCGGGAATTTTTTCTTCCGCTGGCTGAAATATACCGATGACGACACCCGAAAAGTCATCGTCCATCTGCTTAAGCACCTTTAAAGTAGCCAACAAATTCGCGGTATGAAAATCATGTCCACAAGCGTGCATTACGCCATTATGCCGCGAAGTAAAATCGGTTTCATTTTCCTCGTGGATAGGCAAGGCATCCATATCGGCACGTAGAATCACCGTATTGTCACTGACGGATTTCTTTCCGACAATTTTTGCCAGCACACCAGTATCGGCGACTTCTTCAAAATCAATAGCATAAGATTGTAGCGTGCTTTTGATATATTGACTCGTTTTATATTCCTGAAAGGATAATTCTGGAAACCGATGTAAATGTCTTCTATTAAAAATAGCCTCTTCCTTAACCGAAGAGACTATTTCTTTTATTTTATTGATCATAATTAATCTATCGTCCAACACTGATATTTAGATTAGGAAGTTCTACTTGTAACTTACAGATTAAAGATAATAAAAGTTTCATTAAAACGAAACTCCAACAAAAGGATTGAATAGCTATTCATTTTTTCAAATTCTATCAAAAAGAATATATTTTTACAATACGATGTTTGATTTAACTAAATTAAGTTGTTAACTTGTTCGAGTTATCTTGAATTGTACTTAATAATATGAAAACCTCTATACACGAATCTTTGAGCATAGATTATACTAAAAAACGTATAAAAGGAGCTTGCAGGATGTTTATGTTTAAGGAGGGCAATCAGGCTATTATGTATATTCCTTCCTTAGAGCTTTCGTCATATGGTAGTGACTTGGAAGAAGCTCGAGAAATGATGATAAATCATGTCATTCCTGGGTTTTGCCAATCAATATTTGA
Source organism: Sphingobacterium sp. (assembly GCA_040392285.1). GTDB lineage: Bacteria > Bacteroidota > Bacteroidia > Sphingobacteriales > Sphingobacteriaceae > Sphingobacterium. The sequence goes on from JBEBWF010000053.1 coordinate 23,076, forward strand.
AGGGCCTAAGAACTTAGTGATTTCTACTTTTAATAACTTGGGATGGACAAAAAGTCCTTTCTTTAAGAAAGAACTTAGTAGGAACTCATTCATAGATAAAGAAGGAATATTAAGGGAATTTAATCTTTCGCCCGATACCGAAATAAGTGAGCAACTGATAGCTGTAGCATAGCTTGATTATGGGGGAGGACAGACCTGTAAAGATTAAATGTTGGGAGAAATTCCTTGAGTATCATAAATGTAAGTATAAATCAACAAATGCTTCTCACCACAAATGGAAATGTCCCAATTGTCTTCAACCCATAATATTTAGAGGGTCAAAGAAAGAAATTCCGTCATTCCATATAAAAACTAACTTAAGGACCATGGGAATACCAGCTGATGATTTTTATAACTGGATAAAAGACAACTGCTAAAAGACAATTCTACCTTATTTTAAATAATCAGTTTCCAACTTACCAAAAATCAAAAATACGTCATTGCGAGAAGGTACGAGGAAGGGGCTGTATAAAAAATGTAGCCTGCCTACTTACCGCAGGCAGGCTTTATCATACTTCTTCGGAATGACGGAAAACTCACTTATAAAGAAACCCCTTAAGCTTTTACAAGATAGTGACTTAGAAATTTTTGTACAAATTTATCATCATTTAATTCAGGGTATGCCTCGTACACCCTAGATATTTCGTCAAATTGACCTTCAGATAAGACCTCTTCCGGATTCAAACACCATATCCCCTTCATTAACCCTTGTCTTCGCAGTACTTCGTGTATGCCCGGAATACAACCATGGAAATCATGTGCCGCATCAAACAATGCAGCATTTACATCCGTAACTTGATTCCCTATTATTTGAAGATCTCTCCATTTCTCGTCTGAAGGATTTTTCTTATAATCTTTTACCTTCTCCAGTAGTTCCACCGCTTTGTTTGTCCATACCGCCCAATGTCCCAACAAACCACCTTTAAACTCCATATCGATAACGTTACCGTCTACATGAAAACGGTATATAGAGAGCAGATCCTGCACGATATTATCATCATTCCCGGTATATAGTGCAACTTGGTCGCGTCTGCTCGAATAGGCAAGAGCCCGAACAACATCCAATGTCTGGTAGCGATTGAAAGAAGCACATTTAATAGCCTCCACATTATCAATCTCCACAAATTTGGACCAAAAATCATAGGAAAATACCCGTCCGCCCACGGATGGTTGTAAATAAAACCCAAAAACAGGAATTATCTTAGCGACCTCTTCTGTGCGCTTTAATATCTGTTCTTCGGTCAGATTATGCAATCCCCCCATACTCAACAAACCCATATCATAGCCAAGGTCTACTGCTGTTTTAGACTCCCGTACAGCTTGTTCCGTCTGCCCACAAATTCCGGCGATTTTCACAAACGGCCTGTCCAAATTGGCCTCCGCAATACTTTCCGCAGTCACCCGGAGTACTTTCTCAAAAAGATTATGCTCCGATAGCCGAATTTCAAATTGGGTAGAATGCACAGCCACAGCTACACCTCCTGCACCACTTTCCATATAATAATTGGTCAATAACCGCTGATTTTCCTCATCAAAGTTACGTTGCTCATCCAAAGCTAATGGATGAGCAGGTATAACTGTACCTTCCATCAATAATGACTTCAACGTACGATCTAATCTTTTCATTAAAACTTTCCTCCTCTTTCCTGAAAATGTGTATCCTTACCAAAATCTTGCCCGTTGTGTCGGATCCATGTGGCCGTAATGTCAATAATTTCCTGTATGCCGACCCTTGGATAACCAAATAAGCGATGGCACTCCGAAGCATTGTTCAATAAAGCCGTTTGTTCAGGCTCATTGACAAAAATCGGTTTACGACCCAAAGCCTCCCCCAGCTTTTCGGCAATCCACTGGATGGATAAAATTTCGGGACCTGTAACGTTCAGTACCTTCGCCGGACTTTCGCAATGCAACAAACACCGTATCGCAATTTCATTGGCATCACTTTGCCAGATGACATTCACATTATTTGTACGAATATCTATAGGCTGGTGGTTATACACTTGCTTTGCTATTTCACGAACGACCCCGTACCTAAAATCAACGGCATAATTCAACCGGTACAACAATGTCGGTGTATTATTCTTTTTACTGAAATACGTAAAAATCCGTTCCCTTCCCAATGTGCTTTGGGCGTACTCTCCAATAGGCTCCGGCGTAACGGTCTCATCTACACCCCCGGAACGCACATCCACAAACGGCAATACATTACCGGAAGAAAAGGCGACAATCCGTGAATGCTTAAATTTATCAGCAACACGACCGGGAAGATAGGTGTTCATCGCCCAGGTAAAGTCCTCCTTGCCTGTCGCACCAAATTTGAAACCGGCCAGATAAATGACATTTTTCACTTCGGGCAACGCCTGCAAGGCTGCATCATTGAGCAGATCGCATGAAATGGTTTCAATACCCAAACTATCCAAATAACGTTTTCCACCCGGGTCTGAAAAACGGGAAACCCCATATACCTTTCTTGAGATACCCAATTTCTTCAGCCCATCCATTAATAATTTCGCCATGCTTGGCCCCATCTTGCCTCCAATGCCTAGGAGCATAAAATCTCCGTCTATCTGCGCAAGGTCCCTGAGAAACTCTTCCGAAGGCCGCGTATACTTCTCTTCTAATTCTACTAAAACCTGATTATCCATATTATTTTAAAAACATATCATACACATTACTGACCATTAACACGCAAATAACAACCAAGCCTAATGCTCCGGCAATCCTATAGAACAAATTATTTGCATGATTCCCCATGATTTTCTTACTACTTGCAATCATATAAATCGATATTCCAATAAAAGGCACCAAGAAAATGGTCACACTCTGCGCGAGTACGATCAGCTCTAGGGGCAACCGTCCAAAAGAAATCGCCACGATACAGCCAAGGATCATGACAACGGAAATCAGCACTTTCACCTTTTTTGAATTCAGGCTGCTTCCGAAGCCAAGCGCATCACCCAACAATGCACCACCTACCGTAGCATTACCCACCAAAGAAGAAAAAGCTGCGCCGAACAACCCTACAAAAAACAGCGAGCTCGCATATTTCCCGAACAAGGGCTCTAAAGCACGTCCCATTTCTGCCGCACTTCCCACGTGTATCCCTTTCGGGAATAATACCGCAGCCGCACAGACTGCGACGGCCGCACTCATAAACCCTAAAATGGCAACACCCGTGAAAGCACCTCTTTCCGAATCCTTTAAGTTCACGCCAGCTTGACTCAGCCGTCTACGTTCCTGAACCAGATAGGTTTGATAGAATGCACCGACCAACGAAAAGCAGGAAGCCGTAAAGGCAATTACCAGTCCCAGAGAACCATCCGGAATGGAAGGTGCAAATCCCGAGAACAAACGACCAAGTTTAATATCCGCAAGAAATAATGTGGCTATAAAACAGACCAGCATGACCAATACCAGTATTAACATCAATTTCTCCATGATTTTATAGAAAGACGGAAAGAACAGCAGTGCAATAGCTATTGCCGTGAAGGTTATTATCCATATGGACATCGGCGTTCCGGTAGCTTCGCCAATAGCGATCCCTACACCGATACTGTTGCCCGCCTGGAAAGATGTCGCCACGAGAAATATACCTACACCTATTGCTATACCTATGCCTTTGCCAAAACGCTGTTTGATCAATGTCAACAGAGATCTGTCGTGGATGACACCTATCCTGGAGCACATCGAGGTATAAATCCCCATAAAAAAGAGCGCCACAATGACGATCCACATCAGTGAATATTCATAATCAGCGCCCATCTTGGAAGTAATGGTCATCTTGCTTGGTCCAAAGACCAAAGCAGCCGTAATAATGCCCGGACCTAGTATATTTAAGAGTTTCTTCATGTAGGTTTGTTTCTTTAATCTTTCCCTAAAGAAACAATGCCCCCTTCAGTTCTACTATAGGGGGATCATTATTCCTCATTTATTTCAAATATCTATGCGAAAACACATAGATCTTAGTACCGTTCTTACGCCATCATGAAAATGGAGATTTACAATTTTTCTACACTCCACTTATTCTTTATATAGCGCATAGATCTCTTCATCGGTCAGCGCTCTGTTATAAACCCTTAAATCGTCCAAAACACCTTTCAGATATGAAGTAAGGTCTCTCGTACCGATACGAAACGGAGCTGTCCCATTCTCGGGAGTTATATTAAAGCTGGCAAATGTCGATTCGCCATCATGCTTTGCATTTTTATATATTCTAATTGCATCATTTGGATAATCATAGACAGCCACAATATGCAACCATTCGCCTAAAGCCAACGGTTCTTGAAATGCACGTCCTGCACCAAGACCTCCTGTTAGGTTAAATACATACGCCGAGACCCGATTTGAATTTTTACTATCATCTTGGTCGTACATCCGAAGTGCATACTCGTGTTGGCCACCTACACCTTTACCTAACCAATGGATATAATTATCGATAGTAGAGGTCGGAAAATTTTGACTTATGACTTGCATCCATACTGATATCGTAATCGCACCCGTAGTCGAGATACTCAAATAATCTTGATCAGAAACTTCTATATAACTCTTTAACCCATCGAAACGGGTAGCTTTATCTTCTACACCATATCTATTTGGAACACCTTTTACATCATAGCTAGTTCCATCGTTTTTATGTTCTGACAAATCTGTTGGGTTTCCTGCATCCAAAGGGTACCAGCCGACCAAGCCATCTGTAGGTACTTCTAAAACCTCCTCTTCTGGCGTATCCGCACTATCCTCTATCATAGGTTCCCCTTTCCCACAACCACTTAAGTAAACGATAAAAACAACGCTCAAAAATTGAAGCAAACAAAGCTTCATAATCTGTTTATCTTTCATATTTATACCTCCGGTTATAATTTTACTCCGCATATAGCGCATATATCTCGTCATCTGTAAGTTTACGATCGTAAAACCTCAAATCATCTAAAGAACCCTTAAAAAAAGACGACAGGTCTTTTGTTCCAAGGCGGTAAGGAGCGGTACTGTTATGAGGTGTTACTTCGACTCGAGTAATAAAGAAGCCCACACGCTTTAGTTCTCCATTCTTGTACATGCTAATCTCGTTACTAGGATAGTCATAAACGACAACAAAATGTACCCATTCGCCTATCTGTATTGGTTCCTGTATATACGATCCAGCCTCCAACACTCCACCAACATCAAAAATATCCGTGACTATCCGGCTCGAGTTTACCGCATCTCTATTATAAATCCTAAAAGCATATTCTTGTTGTCCTGGGACACCTTTTCCCATCCAATAAACATATTCAGCATCGAGATAAGGAAAGTCCAGTACCTCCACTTTCATCCATACAGACATAGTGAGTGCTCCTGTCGTTGGAATACTCAAATAATCTTGATCAGGAATTTCAATATAGCTATTTTCACCATTGAAACGGGTAGCACGTCCATAGATCCCATGCCTATTCGATGCCGGTAAAACGTGATAACTCACGCCATGATTATCGTTTATAGAACTGTCTCGTCCGTCACCCGCATTGAGCGGATACCAAGCCACTAAACCGTCAGTCGGGACAGGAATCGTTGCTTCCACATCTCCATCAGGATTCAATTGTTCTATAAATGGTTCATTTCTTTCACATCCATACAGAAGGATGATCACTGAAAAGCAACAAATTAACACATTTTTCATTGTTCAGATATTTTGAAAGTTATATAAAGTACAAATTGGGTGATATATTCCATCGCATAACAAATCCTTATAGGCTACCTTATTGTTTAATAATACGTCTTATCAATTTTTCATAAGCTTTGGCATATTTTAACATCCCACTATCGGTAGGATGTGTTCCATCTACCGAATCATTCATATCTAAGCCTATATCATCCTTTTGAAGATAATACAAATGTCTAAAGCCTTGAGTCTCTAATTCCGTATAGAGCTTGCGAACATGATTATTCACTTTCAAGATACCATTACTTCGCGTTTGATTCAGTCTTCCTGTCGTATAATGAGCCAAATCAACTAAAATAATTGGTGTATTAGGATATTTTTCTCTAATGGTCTTTACCGCATAAACCGTCTTGGATGTAATATCTTCTAAGTCGGATCCCATGTTTGGATAGCAATCTAAAACAAATATCCGAGCCTCCCGCTCGATAATTATATCAACCATTTCTTTTTCCATGCGGCCATTACCCGAAAACCCCAAATTCACGATCGGCATAGACAGATTCCGATCCAATATATTGGTCCATGCCATACCTGGTCGCGAGGCACACCCTCCTTGTGCTATAGAAGTCCCATACACCACGATTGGTTTTTCCGAAGAAACAGGGACAAATTGGAAACTGGCATTCTTCGGAACACCAACTTCCAACCACTTTATGCTATTGTATAATGGCAAATAAAGGTGAAAATTTCTTCCGTCTTTATAATGCGAACGGTCTAAATTTAAAGTAGTAAAAGTGTAAGTTATTGTATCCTTAAAATCAAAGTTGCCATTTGCCCATGCCCACGAACCATCGGAGTTTTCAGAAAA
>JBEBWF010000054.1:0-29135 GCA_040392285.1 Sphingobacterium sp.
GCTCGAAAAACCACAGGATGCGATCAAAGATCCGTATGTGCTCGAATTTATCGGACTGCCCGAGCAATCGTATTATTCTGAAAGCGACCTGGAACAGCGATTGATCGATAAACTGGAGCACTTTCTCTTGGAACTGGGGACAGGTTTCACATTTGTGGCCAGGCAGCACCGGATAAGCTTTGACGACAAGCATTTTCGGATAGATCTGGTTTTCTATAACAGGATACTGCGATGTTTTGTGCTGATCGATCTTAAAGTCGGGGAACTGAAACATCAGGATATCGGTCAGATGCAGATGTATGTAAACTACTATGACCGAAAAGTCAAGCTTGAGGAAGAGAATAAGACTATCGGTATCATCCTCTGCCAGAACAAGAGTGAAGCTGTTGTTGAGTTTACCCTTCCCGAGAACAACCAGCAGATATTTGCCAGCAAATACTTGACCGTACTGCCAAGTAGGGAAATACTGGCAAAACTTATCAGCGAGAACAGTTTATGACATGAAGTGTCGGCCGCATTGCATTTTGGAATTGATTTGGCGACCTAATACCGACTTGCTAACAATAAAAAATCAACGATTTAGGGTAATGGTAGAAAATCATGTCACCCTATAACCTTGTAACCTAATAACCTTGTAACCTCACAAAATGATATTTCCCTAACATATTATCCATACAGGATATTTGAAATATGTTTACCTTTGTCGTATGATAGAACTTCCTGTTATACCTGTCACTCAAACACAGCGTAAGCCGGATTGGTTGCGTGTGAAATTACCGGTTGGAAAAGAATACCGTCATGTGCGTGGCCTTGTGGATGAGCACAAGTTGCATACCATTTGTGAGAGTGGAAATTGCCCGAATATGGGTGAGTGCTGGGGAGCTGGTACGGCTACCTTTATGATTTTGGGTAATATATGCACACGTTCGTGTTCGTTTTGCGCGGTAGCTACAGGAAGACCTTTAGCGGTGGATACAGATGAACCTAACCGGGTGGCTGCTTCGGTTAAACTGATGCAGGTAAAACACTGTGTCATCACATCGGTGGATCGGGATGACTTGAAAGATGGTGGCTCCACTATATGGGCAGAAACGATACAAGCTATACGACGGGAAAGTCCGGAAACGACACTGGAAACTTTAATTCCTGATTTCAAAGGTCAATGGGATAATTTAGATCGGGTATTGGCGGTGCGACCTGAAGTGGTATCGCATAACTTGGAAACGGTCAGACGATTGACTAGAGAGGTGCGTATACAGGCTAAATATGATCGTTCATTGGAATGTTTACGTAGGATTTCGGAAGCAGGGTTACGGACAAAATCGGGAATCATGTTGGGCTTGGGCGAGACCGAAGCTGATGTGATCGAAGCGATGCAAGATCTGTACGATGTCGGGGTGCATATACTCACTTTAGGGCAGTACTTACAGCCTACTAAGGCGCATCATCCCGTGATCGATTGGATTACACCTGCCCAGTTTGATAAATATAAAGAGATCGGTTTGAAAATGGGTTTCAAATACGTGGAATCAGGACCTTTGGTACGTTCGTCTTACCATGCGGAACGACACTTATTTGATATGCAATAGTCAACTATCAGTGCTCCTCTTATATAAATACAGTTTCTAAAAAAGGATTTGCAATTCTTGCAAACCTCCTATCATGTAATCAATATCATGCGGTTTCTCTATGCCTGTCGCGTTGAAGAAAATCGCGTCCATACCTACTCGTAAAGCGCCACGGACATCGGCTTCGATATTGTCTCCAATCATGACAGCCGTTTCTTTTTTAGCATTTCCATTTTGTAGTGCATACTCGAAAATTCGTGGATCAGGTTTGTTGATGCCAAATATCTCCGAAATGACAATAGTTTTGAAGTAGGGTGTGAGCTTGCTGTGACTTAGTTTTTTCTCACATGCTTCCTTAAATCCATTGGAGATTAAATGTAAATTATATCTTGCCTGCAGGTATTCCAACGTCTCGTGAGCATGGGGGAAAAGGTTGGTCTTCGTTGGACAAATCATCAGGTATTCCTCTTCAAACTGGGCTGGAAACAGGGCTGGGTCTACACCCAGTTGTACAAAAGTGTCGGCGAAGCGAAGTTTCCTAAGGGTAGCTTTGTCGATTTTGCCGTGATGGTACAAATCCCACACACGGTGGTTGTTGCTCGTGTAGGTTTCGATAAAGATATCGGGCGTGGTATGGCTGAAGAGCTGATCAAAATTGTACTTCAAGTAAAGATCTTGTAATGTTTCTTCGGCATTTTTGTCGAAATCCCAAATCGTATGATCCAAGTCAAAGAAAATGTCTTTTTTATAACTGAACATTTGCAAATATAGCCTAGTTTTATATTTTATTATAAGTTGATTTTCTTATTTGTGTCATAAAATTCGGCATATTTTATTATGCAGGGGTATTTGCCTATTTTTGGGAGAAATAGCATTTATGAGAAGAGCTCTGTTTTGGTTTTACTTGTTAGCATTTTATGCCTTATGCCAGCTTATCGGCTGGGGCTACATGTTTGTTAAATACGTTCCTGATCGAAAGGGAATGGTTATTGGTGAAGGTCTTATCTTTTTAGCTATTTTTATACTAGCCGTCATCAAGTTAAAAAAGCATTTGGGGAGAGAGCGTTATTATCGACAGCAACAGCAGAATTTTCTATTGGCAGTCACACACGAGTTAAAATCGCCTTTAGCGTCGGTAAAACTTTACTTACAGACTATCCTAAAAAGAGATTTAGATCGGGAACAACAACAGGTTTTTTTAAGTAACTCCTTGAAAGATATCGAGCGGTTAGATTATCTGGTGGAAAATGTCTTGTTGGCTACAAAACTTGAGAATAGGAGTTTCAACCTGCCCAAAGAGGATTTTAATCTCTCAGACTTAGTGAGTGATATTTTGGATAGATTGCAGAAAAATGCCTGTAAGACGGAGGTCATCAACCCACAGATTGAGGAAAATCTTATTTTATATGCGGACAAGTTCGCTATTACCAATGTGGTAACCAACCTGGTCGAGAATGCCATTAAATATTCACCGCCCTGTGCACATGTCGATGTCGCGTTGTATAAGGGAGATGATACTATCGTTTTTTCGGTGTCGGATCATGGGGTGGGTATACCTGATGAAGAAAAGAAGTTGGTCTTCAATAAGTTTTATCGAATAGGGAATGAATCTACCCGCAAAACCAAAGGAACTGGTTTGGGGTTATATATAGTAAAATCAGTATTGCAAAAGCACCACGCCTCCATAACGGTAAGGGACAATAAACCTTCGGGAAGTGTGTTTGAAGTAACATTTGAAAATTATGCAAACTAAGCAACGAATACTATTAGTCGAAGATGAAGAACATCTGTTAGAAGCGATCAAGCTAAATCTTGAGTTAGAAGGCTATAGAGTCACCACAGCTACAGATGGGAAAAAAGCACTTAAGGTGTTTAAAGAAGAACGTTTTAATTTGGTGGTCTTGGATGTCATGATCCCCGAAATTGACGGTTTTCAGGTTGCGGAAACGATCCGCTTACAGAATACCGAAGTGCCGATCATGTTCTTAACGGCAAAGAACAGTAGCGAAGATCGTATTACCGGTTTGAAAAAAGGCGCTGATGATTATTTGGTAAAACCGTTTAATCTGGAAGAGCTTATTCTTCGCGTAGGTAATTTGATCCGCCGTGGTATGAAAGGAGATGATTTGAAAGAATTGAATTCCTACACGATCGGTGATAAAACGATTTATTTCAACTCCTATGAGCTGCATCATGCAGATGGCACAGTGACATCTTTAACCAAGAAAGAGACGATGTTACTAAAACTGTTGATTGAGCGTCGGAATGAGGCTGTTTCTCGTGAGCAAATCTTGGAAACGGTATGGAACTATGATGTATATCCATCTACACGAACCATTGACAATTTTATATTGACTTTCCGTAAATATTTTGAGCCGGATCAAAAGCATCCTATTTATTTCCACTCTATTCGTGGCGTAGGATATAAATTTACGGATAACGCAGAAGCACATCCCGAGCATTAAGGATGAATACACGATCCCGCTTCATTATTATTGCCCTTGTTGTTGTAGCATTGGCCTATTGTGTCGTGTCTGGCTATTATTCGACCTGTGTATACCTTTTGGGTCTCATCGGGTATATGGTGTGGAGCGAATATAGAGAAGGAACTGTTTTTTTGGCCACGCAGGCTTTTCACAAGCAGGATTATGAAAAGACGAAAACGTTATTAGCAGCAATCAAAAATCCAGATCATTTGCGAAAAGGACGACGTAATTTTTACGAGTTCATGCAAGGTAATATCGCTTTAAAAGAGGGAAGGGTCGAGGAGGCTGAGTATCATTTTCAGTTGGCTTCGCGATTGCCCTGGAGGAAGGACCACGAGAAGGGAATGGTGCTGATAAACTTGGCGAATATTAATCTTCGTAAAAAGGATTATGAACGGATGAATGCGTACCTGGATGTTGCTGATAAACTGAAGTTGACAGAGCGACAAAAGAGTCTTGTCACAAAAATCAGAAGTAATGGATTAACTTTTTAATTTTTACCTTTTAATTTATATAGTGAGTACAGTTTTACAAAACGATTTATTGATTAGAGCCGCTCTTTCACAGCAAACGGAAAGACCGCCGGTATGGATGATGCGACAGGCTGGACGTTTTATGCCTGAGTATTGGGAAATCAAGAATAAATACAGCTTCTTGGAAATGTGTAAGACACCTGAAATAGCCGCTGACGTAACCATGTTACCGGTCGATTTATTGGGTATTGATGCAGCTATTTTATTCTCCGATATTTTGGTCACTGCAGAGGCGATGGGAGGGGATCTATCTTTTGAACAAGGTGTAGGCCCTCGTTTTTCCAATCCTGTTCGGTCCCTTGCAGACGCAGAACGTCTGTCTGTCGATTGTCTGGACAAATTGCAGTATGTTGCTGACGCCATTCAAGTGATTCAGCAACGATTGGCGGGGCGTATTCCTTTGATCGGCTTTGCGGGGGCACCGTTTACGATCTTGAGCTATCTTGTGGAAGGTGGATCTTCTAAAGATTTCAAGCGTACCAAATTGTTGTTGAACAATGAGCCTGCACTTGCACATTTAATCTTACAAAAGATAGCCGACGTAACTGTGGCATATCTGAATATGCAGGTAGACGCGGGGGTTAATGCTCTTCAGCTTTTTGATAGTTGGGCCTTAGCATTATCGTGGAATGATTACCGGGAGTTTGCTCACCGTTATAACCATTATATCCTTTCCAGGATTAAAAGATCGGTGCCTGTAATTTCGTTTTGTAAAGGATCATCTGTATTTGCACCGGTTATGGCTGAGGCAAATCCGGATGTTATTTCGGTGGATTGGAATGCGGACCTCAAAAATATCAAACAGTCTTTGCCAAAAGGTATGGCGGTACAGGGAAATTTGGATCCCTTTGTGCTATACGCTGATAAAAAGGTTATCAAAACGAAGATATTAGACTTGTTTGAACGCATGCGTGGGGAGCATGGTTTTATCTTTAATTTGGGACACGGTATTATGCCGGATATTCCATTTGATAACGTAAAACATGCTGTTGAAGTGATTAAAGAATTTAGGTATTGAGCAGTGGAGTGAGGAATTATCCATTCATAATTCCTCATTCTCTCATTCGTAATTAAAAGATGCTATACTTATACGCCAAAGCTATTCATATCATTTTCGTTATTTGTTGGATGGCGGGGCTTTTTTATATGCCTAGGTTATTTATTTACCATACTGAAGCAAAATCTAAAAGTCAGGTAGAATATGCAGTCTTGCATAAGCAATTCATCGTGATGGAACGTAGACTTTGGTGGGTGATTACTACTCCTGCGATGTATATTACGGTAGTCTCGGCATTGCTTATGCTATATGTCAATCCGGGTCTTTTGACGATGGGATGGATGCATGTCAAGCTGTTATTTGTTGCAGGTATGGTGGTGTATCATTTTTTAAGTCAACGGATAATGTATCAACTCAGAGATGAAAGGTCGACATGGACATCAGGCCAGCTCCGTCTATGGAATGAAGTATCTACAGTATTGCTCTTTGCTATTGTATTTGTTGTTATCCTTAAATCAGCCTTAAATTGGGTTTATGGCGTATTAGGCTTGGTGGGATTGGCGATAATTTTAATGGTGTTGATCAAGCTCTATAAAAGATACCGAAAGCAGAGAGGGGAGACAGATTTATAAAATTATTCCTCTCCATAACAAAGGTATTTAATTTCAAGATACTCCTCTAACCCATATTTCGATCCTTCCCGACCTATTCCCGATTGTTTTATTCCTCCAAATGGTGCAGAAGCATTCGAGACCATACCCGTATTAATGCCTACCATCCCGGCTTCTAAAGCATCAGCTATACGATGACAACGGTGGATATTTTCGCTGTAGAAATATGCAGCTAATCCGAAAGGTGTATCATTGGCTAGATGTATGGCTTCTTCTTCCGTAGAAAATGAAAATAAAGCACATACGGGACCAAACGTTTCTTCTTGTGCCAACAGGCTATGTTGATTTACATCGGTCAAGACGGTAGGTTCATAAAAGTTTCCCTTGATGGCTTTTCCTCCTATCTGTACTGTCGCTCCTTTGTCTATAGCATCTTGGACATGCTGCTGAACTTTTTCAAGTCCTGCTTGGTTGATGAGCGGGCCAACCTGCACACCTTTCTTGAGACCATCACCCACTTTTAAGCTTTTGACGGCAGAGGTAAGCTTATCGGCAAATGTTTTATAGACCTTATCTTGCACATAAAAGCGGTTAATCGCAACGCAGGTTTGTCCCGAGTTTCTGAATTTTCCAGCAATTGCGCCCGATACCGCTTTATCGATGTCGGCATCGTCAAAGACAAGAAATGGCGCGTTGCCCCCTAGTTCAAAGGATACCCGTTTTATCGTGCTGGCGGCGTACTCCATTAAGGATTGACCTACACGTGTCGATCCGGTAAAGGATATTTTCCGGACGAGAGAGTTGGTGGCTAATTCTTTGCCAATACCCTGACTATCTTTGGAGGTCACCACATTGAAGACACCTTTTGGTATACCGGCTTCTTCCGTCAAGCGGGCTAATGCCAAGGCGGTAAAAGGAGTTTGGGAGGCGGGCTTCAAAATGACGGTACAACCGGCAACAAGAGCAGGAGCTACTTTACGGGTAACCATCGCTAAAGGAAAGTTCCAGGGGGTAATTGCTGCAACGACACCTACGCTTTGCTTGATAGTTGCTAAGCGGGTTCCTGACTTTAAGGCGGGTATAGTTTCTCCGTATATCCGCTTTCCTTCTTCTGAAAACCATTCCACAAATGAATTTCCATAATCCACTTCAGCTAGAGATTCGGTCAACGGTTTGCCACTTTCCAGCGTCATAATTCTTGCCAGCTCTTCTTTATGAGCTAAGATCAGTTCGTACAACTTCCTGACCAATATACAACGCTCACCTATAGGTAAACTATTCCATGACTTCCACGCTTTGTCTGCCGCTATTATAGCTTTCTTTGCATCTGCTACTGTTAAGTCGGGCAGTTGGCCAATGGCTTTACCGGTTGAGGGATTGATGACCTCAAATGTTCTGTCCGAACGGATAAATTTACCGTTAATATAAGCTTGTTCGATAAAGAGTTGATGTTGCATGGTCTTTGTCTGAAAACATTCCGGAAGAAAAATTGTTCAAATAAAAAACAAAAAAAGAGGATCGTAATCCCCTTTTTGCTTATAAGTTTTTTAAGATCGAATGTCCCATCTTATCGCGTTTTGTTTTAAGATATTCCTCGTTATAAGGGTTAGGGGTTATCTCAATGGGTACATTTTCCACGATTTCAAGACCATACCCGATCAGGCCGGCTCTCTTCGTTGGGTTATTAGACATAAGTCTCATCTTGGTTACACCGAGATGACGGAGGATTTGTGCACCTACACCATAGTCCCGCAAATCAGCTTGGAAACCAAGTTGAATGTTCGCATCTACAGTATCTATACCTTCTTCCTGCAGTTTATAAGCATGAAGTTTATTAATTAGCCCAATGCCACGGCCTTCTTGATTCATATATACAATGACGCCTTTCCCTTCTTTTTGGATCATTTCCATAGCTTTGTGCAGCTGAGGGCCACAGTCGCAACGACACGAGCCAAAAATATCTCCGGTGAGACAGGAACTGTGTACGCGAACGAGTACTGGTTCATCTTCGTTCCATTCGCCTTTGTATAGTGCGAGGTGCTGCTCGCCGGTAGTTTTTTGTGTGAATGCTTTCAACTGAAAATCACCAAACTCCGTCGGCATTTTTACCATGACCTCTTCTTTGATTAGCGTGTCATGTTTAAGACGGTACTCGATAAGGTCTTCAATACTAATAATCTTTAGATTAAAGCGTTTGGCGACCTCCATTAAGTCCGGTAGTCTGGCCATTTCACCATCGTCTTTTAGTATTTCAACCAATACACCTGCAGGTTCAAAGCCCGCCAAACGAGCCAAGTCTACGGATGCTTCCGTATGTCCTGTACGGCGCAATACACCGCCGTCCATCGCTATTAACGGAAAGATATGTCCAGGTCTACCTAGCTCTTCGGGTTTAATATTTGGATCGATGAGCGCCTTTATTGTTTTTGAACGATCAGAGGCGGATATACCTGTCGTACATCCATAACCTTGTAAATCCACAGAAACTGTAAAATTTGTTTCATAAACGGCTGTATTCTGCCCGACCATTGGTTCGAGCTTAAGCTCCTTACAACGTTGTTGGGTTAGTGGAGCACACACCAAGCCTCTCCCATGGGTAGCCATAAAGTTGATAACCTCAGGGGTAGCGTTGCGGGCTGCAGTTACAAAATCGCCTTCGTTTTCACGATCTTCATCATCCACGACGATAATGACTTTTCCCGACTTGATATCTTCTATCGCTTCTTCTATCGTGTTCAGTTTGATATCCATTGATACATCTATCATTTTCTAATAAATACAAAGGTAAATTTGTTTTTCGTTCTTTCTATAATAATGCCGTCATAAAGCTGTTATGAGGCTTTTTTTCTGTTAATAGGTAGCTTCTCTTTAATCCAGTCCCAAACCAATTGTGCTTTGATTTTATATTGATCCAAATCAAACAAAGCTGAGTCTGTCGTAGATTTGTATGTCAGGAATATGGCTAAAGGCGTCAAGATAAATATGGCGGACCACATTCCCCAAAATGGTGTAATAGCAGCATCTTTTGCCGATTTTTCCGCAACAGTGGATATAATGTGATAGGTCAAAAAGAAAATAATCGACAATACAACGGGCGCACCTAACCCTCCTTTTCGAATTATGGCACCAAGTGGGGCACCAATGCCAAACAGTAGGAGACAAGATACCGCTAATGTAAATTTACGATGGTACTCAATCCGATACCGGATGTCTGAATCAACCATCCGTTGGAATTCCGACAGTCTGTTCGCGTTCATATCGGTCACCTGCTGAACTTGCATCAATGCATTGCTCAGTGTCGAGGCCTTTGATGATTTTGGGATATAATCAACCATGCTTTTTGTGGGGCTGATTTGGGCTGGGGCGACATTTTCTTTTTTATAATAGGATGAGTTGAATTGTATGTATGACCTGCTTTCCCTTGCATAAAGAACCTCAAGGCTATCGATTAGCATCTGATTGGAATCTGTTTTGAGCTTTAACTGTTTCAAATTAAGCATCTGATGATGGGATTTGAATAAGTTTTCATCGGTTCGTTTCATCTGAAACGCTTCCATGCTGAATTTCTGTTCGGTTTCTTTAAAATAGAAGCGGGTAAATTGTTGGCGTGGGTCGTGTTTTTTTGCGTCTTTAGCACGGCTGTCTTCATACCGTACCCCGTCGTTCAGTTTCAGGATCATGAAATTCTGATCCCTTGAATTATACATGTAGCCCTCTTTTGCCAATAAAACATTACTACCTGCGCTGCCCTTGGTATTGTCGTAGATGGTAAGGCTATATAGTTTTGTGCCATCTTTGCTTTTATCTTTGGCACGTATGGAATAGCCAGGAATGGTGTTGTTGAAAACTCCGGCTTTAATAAAAAAATCTGCTTTCTTATTTCGGACATCATATAGTAGTGACCCCATTTTAAGATTGACTACAGGCAAAATGTAGTCAGAGAATAAAAAAGAGCCGCTGGCGAATATGCCTACAAGAAAAAAGAGGGGGGTCATTGCTTTACGCAATGAAAAGCCTGCTGCCTTGATAGCCACCAATTCATAGCTTTCACCCAGATTTCCGAAGGTCATGATGGATGACAGTAGCATTGACAAGGGTAAAGCCATGGATAACTGTACGGCACATTGATAGCCGATAAGTTCCATGATAACATACCACTCAAAGCCTTTTCCGATGAGATCGTCGATATATTTGAATAGAAAAAGCATCAAAAGAACAAACATCACAATACAGAATGTGACTAGGAATGGCCTTATAAATGCTTGAAGTATAAGTAAGTGTACCTTTTTCATTGTTTTAATTACCTTTCAAAGGCAATGAAGCTTGCATGAGCTATATTGTTTTTTTGTCTGCCGGATGGCAGCTCATGCAGGTTTCATATAAGCTATCTTTCCTCTACAATTAACAGGTTAAGGAGAGACAAATAATATACAAAGATAATCTTTTTTATGCACCTATTACACTTTGCAGATAGCTTATTGAGTTATCCCATATTTTTGTCCGGTCTTCGATGTTCTCGTCTTTGGCATAGTCCACGATAGAAAGAGCTACATCATTGGTCAGCTCGTCTTGGATAATCTCCATCTCAAAATAATGAGGTTCATCATCAATCCATTTGAATTTGGCGTATTTGTTTTCTTTTGAGCTGGCTAGCCTAGCTTTATATGATTCGTTGTCCCAAATGAATTCATAAACACCATCCTGATAGATCACATCATCAGCAAACCATTGTGCCAAGTCATTGGGTTCAACTAAATAAGGGTATAGTATCCTCGGAGATGAATTAATGATATATTCAAGTTCTATTTTGGTTTTTTCTGACATAGTAATCTTTACTTTAATATTTTTCTACCTGTTGCCTGTAAGTATACAATTTTTTGTTCTAATTGTATAGTTCCACTGACAAATTTTATTCACAATAAATTACTTTTTAACAATACATGATTTTCATTTTTAAGGATTTGTGATCTTTTAGGAGATTTGCATAAGGAAATGTTCGCTATTTTATAGAAAAATCACTTTGAAAATCATTCCGAATTACTATATTTGCATACCGAAAATGGCGGGGTAGCTCAGATGGTTAGAGCGCAGGATTCATAACCCTGAGGTCGGCAGTTCGATCCTGCTCCCCGCTACTTAAAAACTTCAAGACCTCTTGAAGTTTTTTTTTGAAGTTTTGATAAATGGATCAAGAGATCAAACAAAAAGGAAAAATTTGGAAGCCTACCCAGAAGGTGATTTTTCCAATATTTATATTAAAATCTCCAAGAAGTAATGGAACGTAAAAAAGTTATATTACACAATTATTTTAAGTTAGCTCAAGTGTCTGCTGTAGTCAGTTTGCTGTGTATTATACTGGCATTCTCCATAAAACATCTTACTGAATACTTTGAACTGAAAGTTTTTACTTGGGTGCAATCCCATAACCCATTGATTTTTATTGTACTTCCCACTATTGGAATTACGATGATTTATTTTTTGCGTAAATATGCTTTTCGAAATCGTAAAAATAAAGGGATAACCGAGATTTATAAAACCCTCGATCATCGGAAGGATCATCTACCTTTATTCAAAGTTCCGTCACACTATATCAATGGTTTCTTAACCGTTATATTTGGTGGATCTACCGGAGTTGAAGTGTCTACTGTTGTGGCTACCGCTACTTTGGGGAACCTGACTTATAAAAGGAATTTTTCAGCGAAGATGTATAAAAGGGAATTGATCTGCGCGGGCGTAACAGCCGGTATAGCCATATTGTTCAACAGTCCGATGGCCGGGTGGTTGTTTGCTTTGGAAGTTATCGCGCGGCGATTAAGTCGCTCTATTTTATTAAGTTGCACACTTTCGGCATTGATAGCATGGGGTTTTATTCTTCTTTTTGACCATACTTCGTTGTTTTCCTTCGCTACAAAGGGTTGGGAGTGGGCAGCGCTTCCTTATTTCTTGTTAGTCAGTTTGCTAGGTGGTGTCTTGTCTGTTTATTTTACAGGGCTTGTCCTATTTGTCAAACGGTTTTTCTCGGGTATTTCCAATAATTTTATTCGTGTTAATTTAGGAGCGCTTTTGGTAGGGGGAATGTTGTTTTTGTATCCAACATTATACGGGGATAGCTATCACGGCTTAAAGGAAATCATGGAACAATCTATGGTGGGGATGAGTTCACCCTGGCTTACATCGCTGTTACTATTGGTGTTTTTGAAACCGCTAGCGGCGTCGCTGACCCTTGGAGCAGGAGGGGATGGCGGAGTTTTTGCACCAAGCATTGTATCAGGAGCATTCTTAGGTATATTAGTTGCTGGCTTATGTAATACGTATCTGGGAACAGACTTGATCCTTATTAATTTTGCATTAGCGGGAATGGCTGCTACCTTGTCAGCGGCTATTCATGCTCCTTTCACAGCGCTTTTTTTAGTCTGTGGCCTTATCCCTAATGGTTTTGTGCTTTTTTTGCCTATACTCTTTGTCAGTGTTGCGGCGAAATTGTTTGCCCAATATATACTACCGTATAATGTGTATACCTACGATTTCTTTGTGCAAGGGAAAACAATGAGGAGATAGTAATAGTTAGGGGAAAAGATAAATTTGTGGGAATTACTGGATTCGAACCAGTGACCCCTACCTTGTCGAGGTAGTGCTCTAAACCAACTGAGCTAAATTCCCAAAAATCTGTTTGCAAAGATTAGAAAAAAAAATGAATTGCAGCGTCTTTTTTCAATGAATTTAAAAAATATTGTTTTACTTCTCTAAACTCCATATTTCATGGATGGGTTCGCCCTTGGAACTCAGCCCACTATGATGCCAATCCCCCTCTTTGACCGCTCCTGTAAATTTTAATATATTCCCTACACGGGTATTGTCTCGGGAGAAAAATAAAAGATGTTCGGAATATGCGGTGTTCGAGAAGGTGTAATGTCCACCACCTGTTCCATAGAAACCTTTTTCAGCGGGGTTAATGGCAATCCATTGAAAATAACCATCAACCAATATCTTGATCGTTTTGCGATCCCTCCGTGGCATAATAGCAATATTTCCATCTTTGTTCTGCCGGCCTGTGATACGCCATACCCCATCCAATTCCTGCCCTTGTGCTGGTTCTTTCGTAAATAATTTGTTATCAATAGATAAGGATTCTTTATCCAGTACAGTTGGCAAAATAATAGGGGTGCCCACAGTTTGTGGGTCGGCATCATTATATTCTAAAGTTACTTGTAACGTCTTGCCATCAAATGAGTAAGGGCCTCCTTGTGTAGCAATATATTCCTTATCCTTGAATATAATTTTGCTGCTATAACCATTTTTAAATAGCCATAAGGTATTGGTGTCGCCTGATTTTGAGGAATACGCGCCATCTAAGCGCTGCGTTTGGCCGAAGGACGCAATTGAAAAGAATAGACCGATAAGAAGACTTAATGTTTTCATAAGCGTTGTTTTTGATTTCAATTTAAACCTAAATAAATTTATTTTTATATGCAATATAATCGTGTCCGCATATAAAATAAATTTATTTTACTCTCCTCAACTATTAAGGGCTGTTTTATAGCGGAAATATACAAAAAAGGAAAAAGACATTCCCCTTCCATATCTTTGTAAAATGTTTATGATGAGGCGCTATGATCCTCGAAATAAAGTGGAATATCAATAAAGAAAGTGGTCCCTTCGTTTAGTTTACTTTCAAATCTTATTTTACCATTCATACCCTCAATGGTTTGTTTGACGAATGCTAAACCTAGGCCTGTTCCGGAGCTTTTAGTCGTAAAGTTTGGTCTAAAAATATTGGGGATGACATCTTCAGAAATACCTAAGCCGTTGTCTTTGACTTGGATTTCTATTCGATTACCATCTAATTTGTTAATAATGAAATCAATTTTAAGTTTTCTACGCTTTGTTCCCGCTTCTATTGCGTTTTTCATCAGATTGTTGAATGTACGTAGTAGTTGCCCACGGTCTCCAAGAACATTTAGCTTAGGTATACCGGTGTTATTTCTTATGGCTATCTGCGTGTTTGGATTACTATTAAATGTATCCATTGCTTTAGTAATCTTACCAATGAGGTCAATGACCACCATCTTGGTCTCGGGCAACTTTGCGAAAGAGGAAAATTCCGAGGCAATGTGTGATAAGGCATCGATTTGCTCGATAAATGAAGTGGATATTTTTTTGAAGCGCTCTTCCAATTTAGGGTCATTTTCATAAAAAGATCGGCTTAGCTGTTGGATGCCGAGCTTCATCGGAGTAAGGGGATTCTTGATTTCGTGTGCAACCTGTTGCGCCATTTCCCGCCAAGCCGTCTCCCGTTCCTTATTACGGAGCTGTATCGCATTTTCTTCCAACTTGACCAACATAAAATTATATTCCTTAATCAGGGAGCCTATTTCGTCGTTTTTATGCCAATATAGGGGCTCATTGGTTTTACCGCTGAGGGTTGTTTCGGCAAGCTTTTGTCCGATAAACTCGAGCGGTTCAGTGATTTTTCTTGCTATAAAAGCGGAAAGAAAAGCAAATATGATGACGATAATCGTGTAAATATTAAGTATTGTATTGAGTAAAATATTTTGACTGGTGGATTCCTCGTCGTTCGATGAGAAATAAGGTATGCTCAAGTAAGCAAGCGTCTGGTAATTTGCGTTTCTGATCGTGGCATACGTGACATCGTAAGTAAAATCGGCTACAGTTTCTTTATTCATTATCTCACTTTTCTTCAATACATTGAGATTTAATAATGCGTCGATATGTATATATTGGGAAATCAATTTTTGGTCGTATATCTTAGGCTGTGTTGAGTAAATTAATTTTCCGTTATTGTTATATAGATTGAAATCAATCGTCAATACATCGGAGATGCTTTTAATCAAATCTTCTATATCGTCGACTACCTCTCGGTTTGACGAATTGTAGATATTGCTTTCTATTTTATTAGAAATTTTGGATATATATTCGATCTTTTCGTTTTCTCTGTTTTCTTCGGATTGATAGCTGATACTGATGAAGGTGATGATCCCAGAAATAATGACAGCGAGCAATACTGATGAGATGACTAATGTTTGTATTCTGGTACTGTATCTAATATTTTGTCGCAGTTTATATAATCGAAATGTTAAATGCTGAAGCGTAAATTTTTGGGAAGCAAAAACCGGGATAATCGTTAGAAATATATTAATAAGTGTCGTAATCACATATAGGAGTAGAAAAGACGAAGAAGCTAAGGCAATAAACTCCCAATAAGATTGTGTTTCTTTACTTACAATAATGGTCGTATAACTATTCGGTCTATACATGACTTGGGTAAAACGATCGTCTTGATCTAATATGATATATTCCTTGGTGGTTTGAGGAAACGAGGAGTCTGTACTTGGATAAATGAATTTACCGTTTTGAGTGATTAATGATCCATTTTTGTAAAAAGCATAACTGTTTTCACCTAAGTTTTGTTGGCTTATCTGGGGCTCATTCTTGTTGGTATTTAAGATAATGGGGAAGGGTAGCGCCTGATTGAACACTTTATTGGTGAAATTTAAGATCAAGGTCAACTCGTTTTCAGGAGAAAGCTGAATTTTTAAGACGGAAAAATATTCTAATTTACCGATCTCTGTAGCATGTTTATAAAAGCTGGAAGTTGCATTGATTTTTGTAGAATTAATTACTTTTTCACGATAGTCGTTGATCTTATTTGACGTATAGTTTTCTACCGGATTTCCGTTTAAATAATAATACCCTTGAAAGTCGTATTTAGAAAGGTAACCATTCAGATATTTTCGTTTGATATACGAGGTCAAGAACTTGCCATCTACATTGGGATAATTAAAATGTAACGTTTTCAAGATATGGCTATCGCGCAAGAAGTCTTTTTCAATCGAATCAAATTGCACAAGAGCTTCCGGGTCATCATTAGACTTCAATAGTGCTATGGTTTGCCTCAGTTGTTTTTCTTGAGCCTTTTTGTAGGACTGAGAAAAGATGATTGAGGTTATCAAAGCTATCGATACGAGAGAAATCACATGTGTCGAAATACGGTTTTCCTTAAACATGGAGTGATCGAACGATCGTATAAGTACAATCAATCCAATGAGCACATTGACCAGATTAAAACTGTCATTTATCGCGGAGAGAATTAAGAACTGCACTAACACGATCAATTGTACATTGATCGTGTTGGCTGACCGCTCGTAGAGTCCTTTGCCGATATAGAGGACAAAATCCGTTAGTAAAATCAGCGAGACTATATTGATACAGTAGATCAGTACAAAAAGCAAACTGAAAGAATGGGTTTTTATAATCTCAATAAAGTTGTAATCAATAATGGAGGAGTGTGTTACCAGTGTTCCGAGGTAATGGAATATTTGATGATAGGCTAAATAGAGAAAGCATAAAAGGAGGTAAAATAAGATGACACCATTCGGTTTCTTTTTGAATTTTTCCGGAATGATAAGGCTGTTCTTTACATATATGCAATGACATATTATCCAGAGGATCGCGACACTGTTTGCAATAAAGGTTCGTATATTGGTTATAAAAGGAGGGAATGAATAATTTTCGGGTCTAAATATCGCCAGACTAGAGTTTTCCACTAGCCAATTTGTCTCGGTATCGAGTACCCTTACTAATAAAAACAACGTTGCTATAACCACGATAGATAACCATGGGCGTCCACTTTTTGCGATATCTATACATACGCCCTGTATAAGGATGACAAAGGTTATGGTGGCAAGAAACCAACATAACAATTGGATCTTGATGAAGATGCTAGCGTGTTTATCGTTGTTAAGCTTGATCGAGAATAGATAGGTATTATTCTTCGAATAAATATTTTTGATATTTTGACTGTCACCGAAATCGGCGATTTCAAGATTGTTTGTTTTTAAGATACGTTGTAAAACCAATGGCTTTAAATAATCGTTGTTATTCCGGAATAACCGCTTGACGATGATTGAAGCTAAGATGGTCGTTTCCTCATTGATCACCTTTTTCTTGATGATAAAGGACCGGTTTTCGGCTGTGACATAGGAGATGTCATCTTTGAGTCCACTTAATGTTTCGGGGACATAAAGGTTAGAACTCCAGAATATGGGTGTGTTATTTTTGTAAATAAAGAGATTGATCGATTTTTGCCGGTATTTTTTAGATATTTCTCTTACTTGTAAAGGATATCGATCGCTATTTGCAAACGTTTTTAAGAGCAGTTCATCTTCAAAGAGATTGTTGATGATTTCCTCTTTATCATGAATGCTTTCGGTGAGGATCTTACTATCGATATCCAGAATCTCATTGTCATTTATTGTATTGTTGATGGTAACAGCCGTCGCAATAAATAAAATCGTAAGTACAAATAAAAATATCCGGATATTATTACTCATTATTAGAGAGCTTGACGTTACTATAGGCTAAATATAAACAAAAAAGTCCTTACAAAATTTTTTGTAAGGACTTTTTTAGGACTGCTCTCGATAAGACTAACTATGTACCTCTTCCTGACGAAAGATTTTCGCATTCAAATATTCACGGTTTAGTCGAGCGATATTTGTCAATTTGATGCCTACCGGACATTCGGCTTCACAAGCTCCGGTATTTGTACAGCTACCAAAGCCCTCTTTGTCCATTTGATCAACCATAGCTTGTGCACGTTCGTAACGTTCTGTTTGTCCCTGAGGAAGTAGTGCTAGTTGCGAAACCTTTGCCGAAACAAAGAGCATAGCGGATGCATTTTTACATGCGGCAACACAGGCGCCACATCCGATACATGTCGCGGATTCAAAAGCCTCATCCGCGATACGTTTCGGGATAGGTATTGCATTTCCATCCGGCACACCTCCAGTATTTACATTGACGTATCCCCCGGCTTGTTGGATACGTTCGAAAGAGGTACGATCTACCGCTAAATCCTTTAATACAGGGAAAGCAGCTGCGCGCCATGGTTCAATGACGATGGTCTGTCCATCGTGAAAGCTCCGCATGTGTAATTGACAAGTTGTTGTCCCTTCTTTGGGCCCGTGTGGCCGGCCATTGATGACCAAGGAACACATTCCACAGATACCTTCGCGGCAGTCATGGTCAAAGTAAATAGGATCTTCACCTTTACGAGTCAAATCTTCATTGACGACATCGAGCATCTCTAGAAAAGACATATCATCAGCAATATTCTTTGCTTGGATAGTTACGAACTGTCCTTTTGCTTTATTGTTTTTTTGACGCCAAACTTTCAGCGTTAAATTCAATTCCTTACTCATATCTGTATATGATTTGAGATTTGAGACCTTAGATGTGAGACCATCTCATGTTTTTTAGTAGTTAATGCTCCCATCTAATGTCTAATATCTATTATCTAATGTCTATTTATAACTTCTTTGTGTTAACTTAACATTTTCGAAAATCAACTCTTCTTTGTGTAGTGTTTCAGGTTGGTTTTCTCCGGTATACTCCCATGCGGATACATATGCATAGTTTTCGTCGTCGCGTTTGGCTTCTCCTTCTTCTGTTTGTGATTCCAACCGGAAGTGGCCACCACAGGATTCATTGCGGTTCAGCGCATCATCGACCATGAGTTCACCGAGTTCTAGGAAATCCGCTACGCGTCCGGCTTTCTCCAAAGACATGTTCAGCTCCTCGTTTTCACCCAATACACGTGTGTTTTCCCAGAATTCTTTTCGAAGTTCCTGAATAAGCCCTTTTGCTTTTGTAAGACCCTCTGCTGTACGGGCCATACCGCAATATTCCCACATGATATGTCCGAGCTGTTTATGTATATCATCAACAGTCTTTGTTCCTTTTAGGGATAATAGTCTGTTGATATTGTTTTCCACTTCCTGACGTGTTTGTTCAAACGCAGGATGGTTTTGATCTACCGGAGCAAAGCTTCCTAAGTTGGCCAAGTAGTCACCGACCGTATATGGAACGACAAAATAGCCGTCTGAAAGACCTTGCATCAATGCTGACGCTCCCAAACGATTGGCACCGTGGTCTGAGAAGTTACATTCCCCTAAAGCATATAAGCCAGGTACTGTCGTCATTAAGTTATAGTCGACCCAAACGCCACCCATGGTATAGTGTACAGCAGGGTAGATGCGCATTGGCTGTTTATACGGATTTTCGTCAGTAATCTGATAATACATATCAAACAAGTTGCCGTATTTAGCACGTACAGCATCTTCACCGAGACGTTTGATGGCATCTGCGAAATCTAGAAATACAGCAACGCCTGATTTGCCAACACCACGACCCTCATCTACGACTTCTTTCGCATTCCGGGAGGCGACATCACGAGGCACCAAGTTACCGAAAGAAGGATATTTGCGTTCCAAGTAGTAATCGCGATCTTCTTCTTTGATATCAGCAGCTTTCAGTTCCCCTTTCTGCAATTTCTTTGCCAGCTCAATCGTTTTTGGTACCCACACACGTCCGTCATTACGCAGAGACTCCGACATAAGCGTCAGCTTAGACTGGTGGTCACCTGTTACCGGAATACAAGTCGGGTGTATTTGTGTATAGCAAGGATTGGCAAAGAAAGCCCCACGTTTGTGCGCTCTCCAAGCTGCCGTTACATTACAGCCCATCGCATTGGTCGAAAGAAAATAAACATTCCCGTAACCACCAGTACAAAGCAGTACAGCATGGCCTTCATGCGATTCAATTTTTCCAGTTACCAGATCTCGCGTAATAATTCCTTTCGCATGTCCGTCGATTTTAACGATGTCCAGCATTTCATGACGCGTATAGGATTGTACCTTTCCCTTGTGAATTTGTCGGTTTAATGCAGAGTATGCACCTAACAACAACTGCTGCCCAGTCTGACCGCGCGCATAGAACGTACGAGATACTTGAGCACCACCGAAAGAACGGTTGTCTAATAAACCACCGTATTCACGGGCAAAAGGAACCCCTTGCGCCACACATTGATCAATAATATTGACAGAGACCTCAGCAAGGCGGTAGGTATTGGCTTCGCGGCCGCGATAATCCCCCCCTTTGATGGTGTCATAAAAAAGACGAAAGACCGAGTCTCCGTCATTCTGATAGTTTTTTGCTGCATTGATACCCCCCTGTGCTGCAATAGAGTGCGCACGACGTGGGGAGTCTTGGTAACAAAATGTTTTTACATTATAGCCCAACTCCGCTAGGGAAGCTGCTGCTGATGCTCCTGCTAATCCGGTACCCACCACAATAATCGTAAATTTACGTTTGTTGGCCGGATTAACCAGTTTCATGTTGAATTTATGATTTGACCATTTTTGGGCTAATGGGCCCGCTGGTGCTTTTGAATCTAACATATTTATTTCCTTTTCAATAGATGTTATAGACTTTTAAAATAGAAATACAGCGGCATCGTAGCGAACGCTATCGGTATAATGACACCGAATACCCATATTCCGATTCCTCTTATGAAACCTATATATCTTCTGTGATTAAATCCTAATGTTTGGAAAGCTGATTGAAAACCGTGGATAAGGTGGAATGCTAATGCTGCCATAGCAACTAAATATAACAGTACAATGAAGGGGTTTTGGAAGATGTAGGCCACCTGCTTGTACAAATCCTTAGACTGTACAATTTCTACTCCTTCGCTGACATACGATTTGTATCCGTTGTAATCGGCAGGTAAATCATCCGAAGCAACGATTTGACGATTGCCTGTGGCAAGCTCCGTTTGGTATTCTACATAGGGAGTAGTGCCGAATTTGTATTGCCACCAGAAATGTTGCATATGCGTGACTAAAAAGACTAAAATCACGGTGCCCAAAATTCCCATATTACGAGAATTCCATTTGCTGTTTTCATTTCCACTGCTTTTGTAATAACCTACAGGCCTTGCTGCCTTATTTTGTCTGGTTAAGATAAGCGCATAGATAGCGTGGACGATAACGGATGCATAAAGTACATAAGAAACAACCTTAATAGGTGTGAAATGGGTCATGAAGTATGCATAATTGTTAAATGCATAACCTGCATCATCTTTAAATAATTGTAAGTTGCCAATCAGATGAACGACCAGGAACGTACATAGAAATAATCCGGTCAAGCTCATGATTAGTTTCTTCCCCAGAGAAGAAGTTAAAACTGGCTTCGATTTACTACTCATTATCCTTTAAAATTTAATTGTATGCACAAAAGTATCTATTTGATTTATTTAAAGCACGTGTTATTATAAAAAACCTTTAATTTAGAATTGTTCTAATCAAAATAAAAACTGCATGATTTTGTCATCATGCAGCTTTTATTTTTGTTGTGAAATAATTTATAAGGGTGCTTACAGGAAGCTATATCCGATACCTATTGTCCATATATTTAAAGTTTGTTTTCCAGCTCCTTCATATTTGCTGATATTGCCTAGGCCATACTCATAGCGCGCATCGATTGTAAATTTGCTGATGTCCAGTCCGATTCCGCCCACTATGGCTGAAAAGTTACTTTTGTAATCTTCTAATGCCTCTTTAAAAGTAGCCTCGGCATTTGCGCTGTATGAAGCATTTTGGTCTAGCACAAAGGAAAATAAAGGGCCTGCTTGAATTCTGGCTTTAACAGGACCTATTGGGAATTTTGTCCCAATCAATAGCGGTACATCGATGTTGCTGAACTTCAAATCGCCTGTCATTAAATCTTCAGCAGCCCCTCCTGGAGCTTGCCCTTTCACTGTGGTGCTTTTACTGGTGAAATAGGCTTCCGGTTGAAAATGTATCATCCCAGCGCCTACACGTCCCCATACACCGATGAGGTATCCTGTATTGTTATCGGAGTTTAGCCATTTCTCTTCACTTTTTAGCTGAGAGAAATTTGCTCCAGCTTTAATGCCTAGCTTAATCTCCTGTCCGAAGGACGTACTCACTGCCACGATTAGCCCGAGTACGGAAAGTATTGTTTTTTTCATAGATAAAGTGTTATTTTTAGCGGTTTAAATTTATATATTTTTTGTTTAAAATAGATAAAGTAAAATATTAAATCATGCGTACGTTCAAAATTACAAATTCAGATTGGGAAATTCTCAAAATAAAACTTCAGCGCAAATATAATCATCTTACCGAAATAGATCTTCAATACACTGAAGGAGAGGAAGATGAATTGGTTGATCGCTTAGCAAAGCGCTTGCGCCGCACAAGAGATTATATCTTGTTTACACTTTCAAAACAGTTGGCTGATTTGTCCAGCAATAGTTTATAGCGGATGGAAGAAATTAGTTGGGGGGATTTCGAAAAAGTAGATATACGTGTTGGGACTATAATGGAAGTCAATGATTTTCCAGAGGCCAGAAAACCTGCTTATCGCTTGACAATTGATTTTGGTCCAGATATTGGACTCCGCAAATCAAGCGCCCAGATCACGAAGCTGTATACAAAAGAGGACTTGTTAGGTAAGCAGATTGTCGCTGTGGTTAATTTCCCTAAAAAGCAGATCGGTAAGTTTATGTCCGAATGCCTGGTGACGGGATTCGCCGATGAAAATGGTGATATAGTGCTTACAAATGTGGAACGAAAAGTGCCAAATGGTGCTAGGTTAATGTGATTTGGGTTATTTTAATTTTTACATAACGCATGCAGGTATTCAATTTTGAAAATCCGTCTGGAGCACAAAATCCAGACGAAATATATATGAAAGAGGCGATCAAGCTAGCGACGAGGGCTTTTGCCGAGGACGAAGTGCCTATCGGGGCCATTATTGTATCGCAAGGTAAAATTATTGGAAAGGGGTACAACCTCACTGAGCGGCTGAACGACGTCACGGCCCATGCGGAAATGCAGGCTTTTACAGCTGCTGCTAATTTTTTAGGTGGAAAGTATTTAAAAGACTGTACGTTATATGTGACGATAGAGCCTTGCGTCATGTGTGCCGGGGCATCTTATTGGTCACAGATATCTCGAATAGTGTATGGCGCACGTGATGAGAAGCGAGGTTATTCTTCTTTTAGCCAAACGATTATTCATCCAAAAACCGAAATAATAGCCGGAATAATGGCCGAAGAATGTGCCGAGCTTATTCAATCATTTTTTCGTAATAAAAGGTGAGTTTTCCACATTATTACATTCCTATTGAACAATGCCTTTTCAAAATTGTTATATTCGTATGTTAATTTCAACATTCAACAATTTAAAAATAAAAAATTATGGCATTTGAATTAGAGGCGTTACCATACGCTAATGACGCATTAGAACCACACATTGACAAAGAGACGATGGAAATCCACCATGATCGTCACCATCAGGCTTATGTTGATAATCTAAATAAGGCTATTGCAGGCACAGACGCCGACACAGCATCCCTAGAAGATCTTCTTAAAAATATCAGTAAATATCCAGCTGCGGTACGCAATAACGGAGGAGGACATTATAACCATAAGCTTTTTTGGTCTGTATTAGCATCAAATGGCGGAGGTGCCCCTACAGGCGAGCTGGCAACAGCTATTGATGAGACTTTCGGATCATTTGACGAATTGAAGAAGAAACTGCAGGAAGCTGGAGCAACCCGCTTTGGTTCGGGATGGTCGTGGTTAATCGTGACTGCTGACGGTAAGTTGGCAGTGACCTCTACACCGAATCAAGATAACCCATTGATGGATGTAGCTGAGGTGCAAGGGACTCCTATCTTCGGTATTGATGTGTGGGAGCATGCATATTATTTGAAATACCAGAATAAACGTCCGGCTTATTTGGATGCGATATTTAATGTGGTCAATTGGGATGCCGTGGCTGCAAATTATGCTGCTGCTAAATAGGGATCGGTCCATATTAATACACAGCATATACGGGCGACATGGATGAACTATGTCGCCTTTTATTTTTACCTTATCGTTATGCGTAGCATGTTACATTATATATTTCTTGGTGTTTTCCTGTTGTCTTGCGGACAGCAGGCTTCAAGAAGTCGCGTGGCTACGAACAAAGAAAGTAAGATCATGATGGAAAATAATATAGCTATTTTTGCAGGTGGTTGCTTCTGGTGTACAGAAGGGCCTTTTATGCTGTTGGAGGGTGTCCAAAGCGTGACATCGGGTTATATAGGAGGACATACAGTAGATCCTACATATAAGCAGGTATGTAGCGGAGGGACTGGACATGCCGAGGCTATCAAAATCGTATATGACACAGCAAAAGTGAGTTATGAAGAATTGTTGGAGGTGTTTTTTACGGTGCATGACCCAACGCAGCGTAACAGACAAGGCAATGATATCGGTACACAATATCGGTCGGCGATTTTTCCGGTCAATGACGAGCAACGTGCGAAGGCAACACATTATATATCAGCATTGACAGAGGCAGGGGTGTTTGACAAGCCTGTGGTGACGACGGTCGAAGAAGCCACTATTTTCTATGCGGCAGAAGATTATCATCAAGATTATTTTAATAAAAATCCCGAGGATGCTTACTGCCTTTTTGTTGCTAAACCTAAGTTGGATAAAGTCAGGAAGTTGTTTGCCGATAGGCTGAAAAAGGATAAGTAGTTTTATACATGAAGCCAATCCAATTTACAGTTCCGGTGTATGGTGAGGGGATCTTTGCACTACTGGAAGATAAGAAGGATAATTTTTACAATTACTACCATCGTCATGTGGAACTGCAGATTACCTATATATTGAAAGGGAAGGGGACTATTATGGTCGGCAATGTCGTGCAATCGTTTCAAACGGATGATGTTTTTGTGTTGAAGCCAGACGAACCTCATATGTTGGATAAATATGGAGATGGTGATGACATCGATGATAGTATACATGCTATACATATATTCGTCAATTTGGAACGTATGCAAAAACTCTTTGTGCTTCCTGAATTTGAAGCTGTAGGGCAGTATTTATTGGAGTTGGATTCGAGCCAAAAGATGGATTCTACCGTGTCGCCTTTATTGAAAGGATTTTTCATCAATTTATTGACCCGAACTTCCATACCCAAATTTGCGGAGTTTATCCACTTATTACATGTGTTGACCCAACACCAAAGTTCTTCTATCTCACTGTATTCAGGTGTCCGTGCCTTAACCTATTCCGATAGGGATGGTGTACGGATAAGTGAGGTATATAAATATACTTTTGATCATTTTCGTGAAGATATTACGGTAGAGGATGTCGCCTCAATCGTACACATGACACCAACTTCCTTTTGTAAGTTCTTTAAAAAGCACAGTATGAAAACTTATATTGGTTTTTTGAACGAAGTTCGCATCGAGAAAGCTTGCCAATTACTTATCAACAACCGCACGGAAAGCATATCCGAAGCAGCCTTTGAGGTGGGCTTTAACAATGTTGTACATTTTAACCGAGTGTTCAAACAAGTGACGCACTTGTCCCCCCGGCAGTATCTCTTGCGCCATCGGATTTAGGCTGCTAACCCCACCTTTCATGGTATTCATTACTTTCGTTATTTGCTTAAATTATCTGTTGTAATTTGTTGTCGAAAGATTTTTTTTAGCCGATGTTTATTTTTATATTATATTGATAGCTAGCTATTTGTTTGGTTGTTGTTCCTTTTTTTTGACATTGTTAGCAGGTTTTTTCGATTAGGCAAGATATGTTAAGATATGGATAGTAGGAGTATATAATTTCGCCAATCTAATTCCGTTCTTTATAGAAAGAAAAAGATAAGCTATGTTGAAAGGATTTTTTAACGTTCCGAAGCCAATAAATGAGCCTGTGTATTCATATGCACCCGGAACAACAGAACGAGCGCTGTTAAAAGCGGCTATCGAACAGGCGCGCAGCCAGGAGATAGCTATTCCGATGTATATTGGTGGAGAAGAAATCCACACGGACAAAAAGGTAAAACTAACAGCTCCCCACGATCACAAGCACATTTTGGGATATTATGCACAAGGTACCAAAGCGCATATCAAAGAAGCCATTCAATCGGCCTTAGCTGCCAAGGAAAAATGGGAAAATCTACCTTGGGAACAACGTGCAGCAATCTTTTTAAAGGCGGCCGAGCTGATTGCCGGCAAATACCGTTATAAGCTGAATGCCGCCACGATGTTGGGCCAATCTAAGAATGCTTATCAGGCAGAAATTGATTCCGCCTGTGAAATAGTCGACTTTTTACGGTTCAACGTTGCGTATATGACCGAAATCTATGCACAACAACCTCCGGCAAACACTCGAGGTGTGTGGAACCGCGTAGAGCAACGTCCGTTGGAAGGATTTGTGTTTGCTTTGACACCTTTCAACTTTACTGCTATCGCAGGCAATTTGCCTACCAGTGTGGCTATGATGGGAAATGTGGTCGTTTGGAAGCCGTCTAATACCCAGATCTACTCCGCAAATGTGTTGATGCAGATATTCAAAGAAGCAGGCTTGCCGGATGGTGTTATTAATTTGGTGTATGTATCGGGACCGGAAGCAGGTGATGTTATCTTTAAGCATCCCGATTTTGCAGGAATACATTTCACGGGTTCTACGGGAGTTTTCCAAGATATTTGGAAGACGATCGGCGAAAATATCCACCTGTATAAATCTTATCCGCGTATAGTAGGGGAGACAGGAGGGAAAGATTTTATTTTGGCTCATCCTTCCGCTGATATCCAGGTATTGAATACAGCCTTAGTACGTGGTGCTTTTGAATACCAAGGACAGAAATGTTCTGCAGCCTCGCGTGCATACATTCCCAAATCTTTATGGAAAGAGTTGAAAAAAATAATGGAAAGGGACATAAAATCTTTCAAAATAGGAGGTGTAGAGGATTTTGGAAACTTTATTAATGCCGTAATCGACGAAAAGTCATTTGATAAAATCACAAAATACATCGAACGGGCAAAAAAATCGAAAGATGCCGAAGTTGTGATCGGTGGCACATACGATAAATCGAAAGGGTACTTTATCCACCCAACCGTCATCGTTGCTAAGAGCCCAGACTATGAGACGATGTCCGAAGAGCTTTTTGGACCTGTACTGACTATCTATATCTACGATGATAGTAAATGGAAGGAAACGCTGGAATTGGTAGACGAAACGTCTATATATGCATTGACGGGTTCTATTATTTCGCAAGACCGTTATGCCATCGAAGAGGCAACCCATGCCTTGCGCAATGCCGCGGGTAATTTTTATATCAATGATAAATGTACAGGAGCGGTAGTAGGGCAGCAACCTTTCGGCGGAGCCCGAGGCTCGGGTACAAATGATAAAGCCGGATCAATGATCAATTTATTGCGGTGGGTGTCTCCGCGGACTATTAAAGAAACGTTTCATCCGGATACGGATTACCGATATCCCTTCTTGGCGGACGAATAAAACTATACGTACTTTACTGTTCTTTTTCCTTCTGGCTTATTTAACTATTACTATACTTCAATGCTTGATTTATTAGAGGTTATCTAGTGTTAAAATAGAGGGTTTGTAGAGGGTTCATAGAGGTTAACCTCTATGAACCCAGTACTTTTACTGTATTTTATTTGTAGTTAAATAGTATTATCTCTACCTTTATTGTACATCAATGTAGAATTTGGTGTGAAGAAATATTTATAAACCTTATAATTATGGCAATACTTAAAGAAGGTATCAATGGCCCTTTTTCGGGAAAAGTGGGCAGTATTGTAGGTTACCAATTAAATGGTCAGAATATTATCCGTGGCTTGCCTGCTGTTGTCAAACGGAAACCGACCGCATTGACGTTGATCAATCGGGGACGAATGAAAGCTGTTTCAAAATTTCTCACACCCATTAAACGTGTGATTGATTTTGGCTATAAAAATGTGGCGCCGAAAGGAAGTCGGGTGGGAACTTTCCAGTCGGCACAATCTTATATTTTCAAGAATGCAATTGACTACGGTGAAGGCGATGCACCCTATGTCAATCCGGAGAAGGTATTGGTGTTTCAAGGTCCTTTGATGCCGCCTCCACGATTGGAGGTAACCCGGGATAAAAGTTTACTACACCTGACCTGGGATAAAGACGCATGCAGCACCATGAAAGCGGTACTACTCGTGTTTGCCTATGTGCCAGAAGATGATGTGTTTTGGTTTGAAGAGGCTGGAGCGAAGGCGTCTAAAGGTACTTTTACTTGGGATCTTGCTACGGAAATTCGGGCAGACAGATACGAGCAAATCCATGTCTATGCTGGATTCTATGATATTAGACGGAATGAACTGTCCAATTCGGTATACGGTGGATGTGTTTAAGAGATTGACGTAGGCAATTTTATGACCGATTATACTTGCAACTAGTTAGATTTTTGGATATATTTGAATAAGTAATTTTGTAAACCTGTCAGAGATATTGTAGTTAACTTTATATTAATAAGTCTTTGATGTCTTGTTCATATTTGAAAGATACCTTTATCAGGTAAAGATTAATTATTATGTCCGTCTCTACTGAAGTATATTGGATTAATATTCGTTTGAAAGAAGGTGATCATAAGGCTTTTTACGAGGTCTATAATCGTTTTAATAAGACATTATATCACTTTGTTAAAAAATTTATCCAAGACACAGACATTATTGACGATATTATCCACGATGCTTTTCTTAATTTATGGAATGCTCGCCATCGGATTAAGCAGGATTATCCGATTGAGTCCTACTTGTTTCGTATTACCCGAAATTTAGTTTTTAAACAGCTGAAATCACAACTAAAATCGGCCGAGGCCTTGGTGGAGCTGCGGTATTTTGAAGAAAAAAGAGTCATTCAACATTCGGCAGAACAATCTGTCATCGAGGATGAATATGAAGGGATTTATGAATTGGCGATCGACCGCTTACCGCCGCAACGCAAAAAGATATTTATGATGTGTCGGGAACAAGGGTTGAGCCACAAAGAGATCGCTCAATTTTTAAATATATCACCCAATACGGTTAAAGAACATATGTCCTTGGCGATGAAAACTATTCAGGATTATATCGCCAAGGATCATGGGGTTATTCTTTCTTTGTTATTTGTTCTCTTATTTTAATAAGACTGCACTCTTTTTGTGAATTCTTAAAAATTGAGTTTAAAAGTAGCCAATACGGGAAAATGGTCAGACTCTTTGTTGGCCCATGTATAT
>JBEBWF010000055.1:0-28919 GCA_040392285.1 Sphingobacterium sp.
TCCACACCAATCACCAGATTGCTTTTTCCTCCGATATCCCCTACCGATGGGGTACATTCATGCCCCCCTACGGATATATTCACGCCCCGGTGCTTCAACACCTTAGGAAACTCATATTCCGGCTGCTCATTCGTACCTATATTCTTCAAAAACAAAATGGTTGACCCCCGTCTGGGTTTCATGTTCAAAGGCAATCCTCGCGACGAAGTATCGGGAATAGATTGTTTACCATAAGTCCCGAGCAACAAATCATCTACACCATCCTCATCCCAATCCACGATTTCCACTTTACCGCGTCCTACGGTACCCCCACCATACTTATTCCCTCGAATAGGCTTTCCTTCTAACATTAATTTTCCACCGTCCTTTACATTATAAGCATCCAATTGCCAATACAAATGCAATTCATCATCTCGATCAAAAATCATATAAGCCACCTTATCCCCATATCGGGCAACACCGGGTTTGACACGCCAGGTACCATATAGGTTCATGCCCTCCAGATACAACGATTTTTCCGATGCCAAGATCGGCTCCTCGCGGGTCCCGATATTTTTGTAGAACATAAATTTGCCCCGACTATCTCCGGTCAATATGTCCAGTTTACCATCGCCATCCCAATCAAAGACGCTAGGGCTGACATATCCCCATCGTGCCTCTCCCGGCCCTTGTATATCTTCCCGATACCCGGGCTGTATATGAATAACTTCATTATTTGCTTTTAAATATTCCGGGTCCCCGTACTTCGGATTTTCATTCGTTCCTTCATTTTTATAGTAAAAAATAAAACCCATCGAATTACCCACGATCAGGTCCACCGCACCGTCATTGTTCCAATCGACCAAACAGGGATTGACGAGTGAACCCGCATACAAATCGGGGCTGGACTGCAACAGATGTTTAGGTTTATCAAATACCAAATTCCCTTTGTCGTTGGTTTTATTCTTACCGGCATAATAGTAGATACCACCTTCACCAACCGTAAATATCCCTTGATGAGTGTCATCGTATTTGAAATAACCGACATATGCGTGAATGTCGGGATTCCGCTGAATTATATTATCTATGCCAACAACATATTTTTTTTCCTTCAAATTACTTTTCTCGCTATCCCATTCATATCCTTGTATATTTCCGAGTCGTGTACCACTAATAATATAAAATTTACCCCCAATCTTTGTTCCGACAAAACCATCAAAGGCATAATAGACCTGGTCCAACGAGGTGTAGGGCGCTACATGCACTTCCTTATCGTCAATATTGTGCATAACACCTCCAAGTATACCCATTCTCGGTATCTCATAAGGCCAGAATCCTTCGGATGTATAAGCGATTTTATGTGGGTGACCTGCTCCATTTGAGAACACGCCTTCTTCCCTTCTGGCACCGAGGAAAAGTATATTGCCATTTGGTAACTCAATTACCCCAAAATCCGAAAAACCAGCACCGACCACCTTGAACTCTCCTTTCGGCAGGAAGCGCATGGAAGCTTTATCAAACACCGTTCGTCGTATCGTCGTACCATATTTCCAAAAGCCATATATTTCGCCGTTACGAAGTTGCAATATGACACCCCTATTCTTATTCTTGCCCGAATATGGCGCATCTATCTCCAAGGGTGCATCGTAGATGGGAATACCATCTTCAGAAAACTTTTGAAAGGCATAATAATAAATTATCCCTAGGCTACCGTTTGTTCCCTGCAGGAAGAGATCTACAGGCTTCGTTGACTGCACAGCTGCAAGTCCCATTAAATATCCATTGTAAAATGGAACTGACATCCGGCCATAACCATTCTTACTCTCATTGCGAAGTGGCAAACCACTTTCCAAAGGAAGTGTTTGGGAATAAGCTGAAAACCAACCCAAAAACAGTAAGAATACGATGACCTTAGACATGACTGGTAATTATATTTTAATCCTAAATGGTGCAACAGGTAAACCGCTTTTACTAAACAGGTTTGATATCGCGATATCAGAAAACGAAAACTTGACTGATTTGGGATTTTTAATTGTCGGGTTGGACACAATCAGCTTATTCCCTTCAATTTTTGCATCCGCAACCTTGTAGACAAGGTCTTCACCGGCTATGAACAACTCCCTCACGGCATTTCCTTTCACTGCTAACCCTCCACTAACGTAGTCAAATTCCACAATCACTTCATTTCCTTTAACGGTGTGGGATTTATATACCGGAGACCTATAGTCTTGAAGTTTTTCACCATAAACATCAGCTAACGCAATGTTGGCTAAACGGTTAGCCACTTCTCTTTTATACGGCGGATGAATATTTTTTACTTCAGGAACTAAATCCGACACAACGACCATACCCGTCTTTGGTAACTTCAAAAGCTCAGTCTGCTGCTCTCTGAGAAGCGCAGCTTTTTGCTCGGTATTTGTGGACTGCTTGTAAGGATGTGGAGCAATTTGTACATAATAAAATGGCAATTCAGCATTCCACTCTTTTCGCCATGCATTAACCATAGTGGTCATCAATTTATTGTAATTTTTATAATTACTTACATTAGCCTCTCCCTGATACCAACAAAACCCTGCCAATCCGAAACCTTTTAATGGGTTCATCATGCTATTCCATGTCGTTGCAATCTCCGTAGGACGCGAGCGGTGAGGTGGATAGGTCTTGGCATCCGCTAATAAAGCCGGATCACTTTCAATATATCCTAGTGGCGTCCATACTTCGGCATTCGTACCTCCCCAGTTTGCGCTGATAATACCAATAGGTACATCCAGTTCTTGGTTTAGTTTTTGTGCCAAGAAATAACCTATCGCACTAAATTCTTTCAATCGTTCATTGGACGCCTTTTCCCAGGTATTGATAAAATTATCCTGTGGGGTGTCTGATGCTATTCTATTGACATGCAGTAACCTAATATTGTTGTTATTTGGTTTAGGTATTTCGTCTAGCATCTCTTGCAGTTTATTTTGTGCTCCCCATTCCATATTAGACTGTCCGGAACAAAGCCAGACTTCACCGATTAAAACATCTTTTAAGGAGGACGTTATCCGCCTGTTCACAAACCTGATTTCATAAGGACCTCCCGCTTCAGGAGTTTTCAATGTCGCTGACCATCGGGCATATCCGTCACAGGTTACTTTCACTGTATCCTGGGACCAACTGGGTAAAATCCACACCTGACTGCCTCTTCCTCCCCAACCCCAAATCTTTACTTCAGCATTGCGTTGCAACACCATATGGTCAGAGAAAACAGAAGGAAGAACAACCTGACTTTTAACATCAGTAAAGCCAAGGCATACAATAATGAATACTAAAAATTTTAAAATGTATCTACACATAATTATTTGTTTTTCGGGTTTTTAAGATAATAGAAATGACCATCTTCGGCACCTATCAAAAGATCTTTGTATTTCGATCCATACCAATTGACCAACGTCGGGCTGGTGTCATGTCCAGCAAGGACTAACGCAGCCACAGGATCTTGATTTTTATAGTAATTAAGCCCCTTTTTTGTCCGCACAAATTCCATGACAGTTGCATTTTTGCTGTTGACTATAATATCATTTTTACCATCACCGTTCCAATCACCTATCGTAAACTTACGCCTTCCGCTCTGCCCATGTTGCTTCGCATTCAGTCGCAATAGCCCTGCTAAACTGTCTACTACAGCATGCTTTTGATCAAAAGCCGATTCGTTAACCGAATAAAAAATCCGCTGCGGCTCTTTCAGCAATTTACCCGCACTCTTCACATCCCGTTCAAAGTATGCCAGATAACCTGCCGTATCCATCATGATTAAATCATTCCATCCATCTTTGTTCCAATCCATGGTAAACGGTGTTGTTCGCCATTGCGTAACCAATGATTGCGACTTTGGCGTCCACCATACCCAAGAAGGTTTCGGTACTTCGGCGGTCTTCCAATCCACCAAAACGGGTTTTGGCTGCGCCAGTACCGCTTTTTCTTTCGTTCCAATATTTTCGTACCAAATGACTTCGCCAAAAATGGAGTTCACAATAAGATCAAGCTTCCCATCGTTGTTCCAATCCGACACAGAGAGTGTCGTATAGCCCCATTTTTGCTCTGCCGGCCCCTGTATAGAACCATTATATCCCGCCATAATCCGAATTTCCTCCCCTTCTACTTCCAATAATTTTGGCTTCGCCCAACGCGGTACGCCATTGTATAAACCGAGGTTTTCGATAAAGGCAAAGCGTCCCGCCGAGTTTCCGACAATCAGATCCTCGTCGCCATCATTATCCCAATCGACACTGACAGGAGTAACCAACACACCAAATTTGACGTTATCAGCTTCCTGCTGAAAGTAATAGGGGGTTTCAAATTGAGGCATTCCGTTGATGATTTTTCCCGTATTCTTAATATAGGCGACCCTTCCGTCCTCGTCGCCGACAATAAGATCCACATGCCCATCTTTATTCCAATCCACCGCAACGGGGATAATCATCTCTAGATCCATTTTTACAATTCCCTGATTATTATAGACATATTGTCCCTCCTTAAATATCGGGTTTTCTCTCGTTCCGATATTTTCGAAATAGATCAGTTTATCCAAAAATTCGCCACAGATCAAATCCAAATCACCATCACCGTCAAAATCGGCCATATTCGGTGTAGGAGCACCATATACATCTATTGTCTTCCCATATTGATCTTTCAACCGACCCCTATTCATATATTCTCCATCAACATTTTCAATCAAATATACGTATCCGTGTAATGGGCCTTTTGTCCACTGCCCGTGACTGTTGAATGCATTATCCCAGCCGTAATCTCCCCATTCATCTATCCCGATGATAACGTCCAAGTCTCCGTCATTGTCATAATCCACATGCTTCCATTGATTGAACCGGATACGACCGTTGATCTCGCCTTTGATGGTATTCACGTCAAACACCTTTTTTTTCTTCTTGGTATAGGTATTCAGAAAATCCGTATAGATTACCCCGGGTCCGCTAAATATCGGCTTACCTTCGTGGTATGATATCTGGATATCTTTGACGGATTTATTCAACCATTTAGGTTTTGCAAATACGGGTTTCTCGTCTCCTGATATATTTTCAAATAAATACAAGCCGTTAAATGGCCTACCTTGACTAGAAACCACTAAATCCATATCCCCGTCATTGTCGTAGTCAACCGGTAGCGGCCAAGCCCATAACCCTACCCCTAAATCGACAATTAGACCGGGATTATTATATTTTAGAAACTGTAGATCTTGTTCTTGTGAAATAGATTGGGATACAACTCCACAAGTTAGCGATAAAATTAAAAAAATCTGTCTCATTATAATGCTCTTCCTCCAATAGCTATTTGATCCATAAAATTTAACATGACATCCTCTTCGCTCCCTCCTATGACGTAACATCGAAGAACGATACCCTCCTGTGCGGCGATACTATTTAATGGTCGATAAACCTGTAAATATAGCGTTGGTTCGGGTTTATAATCTTCTACCCCGTTTTCTACATTCAAAAGATACCTGGTGATGGGATCGAACAAAATACCATTCTTGCTATAAACCCACTTCAATTTCAGATTTTTGCTGTTGGTTATTGGAGTATAGTCCAAGGTCTCCACCGAAAAATTTTTTATCTTTCTGTTCTTAATCTCTATCTCAAAGTACCGCTCTTGTTTCAATGCTTGTTTCTCATCTTTTGCAGGTTTGTCTTTCGTCGCAAATTTCAACTCACCCCGCGCATTTTGTACCAGCCCCTTCCCCAGTCTTGTGATGATATCAAAATCTCCTATACGAAAACGGTCTTTCGTCAGGTTCGCCTGTGGAATGCTGACCAATATAGGATGCTTTGTATAATTTTTCAAATCTTCAGGCTCTATATTCGTATTGCTATTCCTGAAATCCGCAATCCGATGGAAAGTAACCATATTCGCATCGTGGTAACGGAAACCATACCAAGATGTTCTACTCACAAAAGCAATATCGTTGTCATCAAAAACCCAATCGACGTATTGAAAACCAAACGTATCCCATGTCCGCAGATGGGCGCCCTCATCCCATTTCAATATTTTCTTTTTAATCGTCCAGTTTGTCAGATCCGGAGAACTCATTAAAACCAATACATTACGTTGGTGCCAGTTGCCATCATGTGTCCTTCCCAATGTATTTCTAAAAGATGAAATCTTATTCGTAATGGTCCAATACTGCTTAGAAATCGAATCATAACGAATAGTAAATTTGCTTTCTGCCCCCGGAAAATGCACAAAGTTTCGCTTCTCGTTCTTAAAAACCATCTGCATATTCTTATCGTCGACATCAATGATCGCAGCTATTTCATCTCGAGGCTTTCCAGCGGCAGCTCCTTCTATTGTATAATTAACACCTCTACCTATCCACGTTTCTAAACGCATGAAGTCTACTAATTTACCTTCTCGGGTAACGACTAAATTTCCCTCCAGCCAATTGGGTCGTCTGGCATTGAGCCATTGCTCATCAAAACGGATACTGTTCGTTCTTTTCCAGCTCGAGGCCTTGAGCAAATCCGCACCCTCATCGGCACAAATTGCCAAAGCATGAAAATCCCTCCGGTCTTTAGCATCGAAAGCTTCTTCATAAGCCCTCCAAATCTTGCCCTTATGCTTTACAATAGGCACAGGTCCCGTATGAAACATTCCTTTGGCTAGTATTCCCGTATCCTCATCCTTCGGTTCAGACCATGTCCTACCTTGATTAGTGGATCGATAAATGATGATATTTCCCCATCCTTTGGACGTACCCATGAGGTAAACATTCCCTTTATGTTCAAAGATATTGGCCCAGATCAACGGAGCAACCCGGGAAAGCAAACTCCATGTTTTTCCTTTGTCTTTGGAAACATGTACGCTCGTTCCCCGGTCAAAATCATGGGAAACCAAATAATCACCATTCTCTAAAATGACAATACTTGGCGAGGCGACTTTTTTAACGATAGGATCTTCTTCGGATTCGAACACAACCGTACCTACACTTTTCGGAAAGGGATTAAATCGTTGTGCTACAGCTGTATTTAGCAGAAAAGTTGTACAGCAAATTATAACAAGGAACTTACAAATAACTATTTTTTTCATCATATTTTATCGTTTTACCATTTATTACCAGCTCAAATCATCGTATTTATAAAATAAGTAGGTACCCTTCTCTATGCCGACCACCAGATTTGGCTTGTCCCCATATCCAATTCGTCCTGTTGCAGGCACACACGAATGAGCACCGAGCAAGAGGGGTTTGCCTTTAAACTTCAACATTTTCGGATATTCGTAGATCGGATTTTGATGAGTTCCCACATTCCGCAAGAATAAAACAGAGGCGCCTTGATTCTTCGTCCCCCAGTTGTAGGGTAACCCATCGCTGGGATTAGGGATAGACTGTGCTCTACCTGTCCCTATCAGCAAATCCTTTACGCCGTCCCGATCCCAATCGACGACATGTATTTTTATTCGGCCTACCTGTCCTCCTGAGCGTCTGTTGGCCTTGATATAGGTACCATCTTCGAGTGTCAACTTACCTCCATCCCGCAAATTAAAATTATCCATTCGCCAATACAGGTGCAATTCATTATCGCGGTCCAATATGATATAAGCCGTCTGTCCGTCTAAATCGGCTATCCCCGGTTTGACCCGCCATCCCCCATACATATCCATGCCGTCCAGATACAACGGCCGTTCCACATCAAGACGCGGTTTAGTCTTCGTGCCCTTGTTCATATAGACCATAAACTTTCCTCGGCTGTCACCTGTTAAAATATCCGGTAGCCCATCCCCGTTCCAGTCAAATACCGTCGGACAAGTATACCCCCATCTTGATTCTCCCGGCCCCTGAATATCTTCCCGGTACCCGGGCTGCACATGGATAACCTCACCACCTGCAGTCAAGGCCACAGGAGGGAGATAACTTGGTGCTGCATTACTACCCGTATTCTTAAAGAAAAAGATATGGCCGGTAGAAGTTCCTGAAATAATATCTATTAGCTCGTCTCCATCCCAGTCGACCAAATTGGGAACGACCAGTGACCCACCATATAGCAACGGGTTTTCCTGCTGAAGTGGAACAGGACTATTGAACACAAAGTTGCCGGATTTATCTTGTTGCTTTAGGTTTTCAAAAAAATATATACCGCCCTCTCCCGACGTGATAATACCATCCCTACCGTCTGCCGTAAAATAGGCCGGATAGGCATTGACAGTGGGATGTCGGTGTAGGACGTGTTCAGCATCTACCAAATAGCCCGTTTCCTTAAGCTTCCCTGCTGAAGAATCGATACGATAAGTCCGAAGATTTCCTAAACGTGTTCCGCATACCAGGTAATCCGCTTTCTGGTACGACAATTTTGTAAAACCACTGATGCTGAATAATGCGACATCAAATCCAGTCAAGGCTTTAACTTCAACAGACCTGACTTGCTCAAAATCGTCTATTACACAGCCATAAATACCCACATATGGAAGTTCGTAAGGCCAAAAACCTTCCGGTGTATAAAACAAATTATCACGGCTTCCACTCGGATCGGCAAACATCCCTTTTTGTCTGACACTAAAAACGAATAAAAATTTATCGTTCGCTAAAGGAATAGCATTGAATGTAGCGTAGCCACTCGGTAAGTCTTGA
Organism: Sphingobacterium sp.; assembly: GCA_040392285.1. Taxonomy (GTDB): domain Bacteria; phylum Bacteroidota; class Bacteroidia; order Sphingobacteriales; family Sphingobacteriaceae; genus Sphingobacterium. The sequence goes on from JBEBWF010000055.1 coordinate 8,597, forward strand.
ACTGTAATGGTTTTCAGATTTTCAAAACTATTTGTCTGTGCATTGTACTTCGCGTACTTCATCGTACGGGAGAACCGCCAGAAGCCATAGACATCTTTATTGGAAGTTTGAATAACCACCCCTCTATTGGACCCTTTGTCTTCGAAAGGAGTCTTGACATCAATAGGCTTTGAAAAGACAGGTTGACCATTTGCTGTAAAATGCTTGAAATGGTACAAAAACATACCTGGATTCAACTGATCTCCATATAGAAAAAGAGAAGGTTTTTCTTGGTTTTGGATTTGTACAACCCCCATCACAGCCCCTGTCAGAGAGGGTGGTGCAAAATTACCTACAGGTGTTCCGCTAGGAATAGGCTGTCCGCTTACCAACTGTTGGGAATAACCTATCGTATAAGTAAACAGTACTGCTATATATATCGCATGAACAACTATATGCCAATTTTTTTTCATTTTTTGTATTCCTTACATTTTGAATATATTAATTATTCGCTTAAAACTCTTCCCCCTATGACGATATCGTCAATAAAACTTAATGTTGTCCCTGTTTTATTTCCTCCTATAATATAGCATCGCAATAGTACACCGGTCTTTCCATTTATTTGATGAAGGTCATCATACACTTTCAAGTACAAGGGAGGGTCATTTTTCACGTAGTCAGGTTGTTCGACCACTAATGGGAAAGCATATCGTGTAATCGGATGAAAAGAAGTTCCGTCGACACTATACATCCATCTTAACTGGATATCTTTACGATTTATCTTAGGCAGATAATGCAAGGTCTCCACAGAAAAATCACGACCTGTTCCTGTACTGATGTTGAAATCAATATAGCGTCCAAGCTTCAACGCTGCTTTTTCTTTCTTTGTAGGCATAGGCTCTAACGCAAACCTAAAATGCCCATTATCAAGCTGCCTCATGCCATCTCCGAGAATAATTTTCACATCAAGCCCTTCCTGATTAGTAATTCTATCAAATGGGCGAATGCGAATTAATGTCGGATGTTGAGTATATTTCACCCAATCTTCGGGTTCTCGATCACCTCTGGTTGTACGAAAATCAGCAATACGATGAAAGGTAATCATATTCGCGTCATGGTAACGTAATCCATACCATGATGTTCTACTCACGAACACAATATCATCACGCTCGATCTGCCAATCCGCATATTGAAAGCCAAAGGTATCCCAAGTCTTCAATTGCGCGCCCTCATTCCATTTTAAAATCTTCTTTCTGATGTCCCACTTTTTCAAATCCTTAGAACTCATCAGAATCATCACATTCCGTTGGTTCCAATTTCCATCATATGTTTCGAAGGAAGAAGTAAAAGAAGTGATTTGATTCGTAATTGTCCAATATAATTTTGAAACCGAATCATACCGAATAGTGAATTTACTTTCTGCTCCCGGAAAATGAACAAAATTACGAGATTCACTCCTGAACGTTATCTCCATGTTTTTTTCGTCGACATCTATCAGGGCTGCAATCTCATTACGGGGTATTCCGGATGCTGTACCTTCTATCTCATAATTTATACCTTTCGCTGACCATGATTGTAATCGCATGAAGTCAACTAACTTTCCCTCAGGCGTTACCACCATATTACCTTCAAACCAATTAGGACGGCGTGCGTTAAGCCAAGTTTTATCAAATTGTATGCTATTTGTTCTTTTCCAGCTCGATGCTTTCAACAAGTCTGCATGCTCGTCTGCACAGATTACAAAAGCATAAAAATCCCGACGTTTTTTTTCATCAAACACTTCTTCGTACGCCCTCCATATTTTCCCGTTATGCTTCACAATCGGAACGGGTCCGGTGTGAAACATTCCCTCAGCCAGTAAGCCCGTATTTTCATCTTGAGGGCTGGACCAGGTCTTCCCGTTATCTTTGGACTGGCTAATGACCATATTCCCCCATCCCTTCGAAGTTCCCATCAAATAAATATTTCCTTGATGATCAAATAGGTTAGCCCATATTATTTTATCTACATGTGAAAGCGGACTCCAAGTTTCTCCTTTGTCTTTAGAAATATGGATACTCGTTCCTTTATTGTAATCATGGGACACCAGATAATCGCCATTGGACAAAATAAGGATGCTTGGCGATGCAACGCGCTTTTTTATCGGATCGCTCGTTTCAAAAACAACTTTTCCAGGAAATGGGTTGAATGTTTGGGCAACACCTTGACCAATCCCAAGCACGATGCAATATAATCCGATAATAAAACTACATCCTTTGCGTACTAACATCATAAGCACTTGTTTCTATTTTTATTTACTAATCTCCTTGCATTTATGGCAGAACTCTTCCCCCTATAGATAACTTATCGTCAAATTTCATATATATACCTGTGCCATTGCCACGAACAATAGCACACCGTAATATGACTCCTTTATCACCATCTACAGTATGCAATCCTTTATAGACAGGCAGGTACAAAGGCGGAGTAAACTTAACCCCTTCAGCACTTGATTCAATATTCAACAGGTAATTGGTAATCGGATGAAATGTGACACCATCTGTACTATACAGCCATTTTATCCGAAAGGCATTGGTATTTGCAATCGTTGTAAAATCCAATGTCTCCACCGAAAAATCTTTTGACTGGTCGTGGGTAAGCTTAAAATCAATATATCGATAGGCCTTCATCGCTTGGGTTTCATCATTGGATATCAGTTGGTTTTTCAATGTGATCTTGCCGTCTCCATCGATATGGATCCCTTCTCCTACCGATATCGTCAAAGCTAAACCCTGAAACTTCAGACTACCATTTTTTATTGCCGTAGCGGGTATATCAAACAGCTTCGGATGCTGTGTATATTTCAACAGATCTTCCGGTTCCTGACTAGAGGTATTTCTAAAATTTTCAATACGATGAAACGTAATCATATTGGCATCGTGGTAACGCTTGCCGTACCAGGATGTACGACTCGCAAAAACAATATCCTCTCCTTCAAACTGCCAATCCACATACTGGAAACCGAAAGTATCCCAAGTTTTCAGTTTTGCTCCCTCATTCCATTTCAATATCTTTTGTTTGACTTCCCAATTGACCAGATCCGTAGAACGCATCAAGACCAAAACATTGCGCTGATGGGTACTCAGATCGTGTGTGCCTGTCGTGTTGACAAAAGTCGTTATTTTGTTGGCGATAGTCCAATACGACTCAGATACAGGATCATACCGTATGGTAAATTTACTCTCTGCTCCGGGGAAATGAACGTAGTTTCTAGGCTCGTTCTTGAATTCCACCGTCATATTCTCCGCATCGATATCCAAAAACGCAGCCACCTCATGCCTTAGCTTGCCACTTGCGGCACCCTGAATTTGATAGGAAACGCCTGATCCCGGCCAGGTTTCCAATCGCATAAAGTTGATCAGTTTGCCCTCTGGTGTGACGACAATATTCCCCTCTAACCAATTAGGGCGACGGGCATTGATCCAGGATTCATCAAAACGAAGACTATTGGTACGTTGCCAACTGGATGCTTTCAACAGATCGGCATCTTCATCAGCACAGACCGCAAAGGCATAGAAATCCCGACTTTCCGCCGAATCAAAAATTTCTTCATAAGCCCTCCATATTTTCCCATTATATTTTACTACCGGAACCGGAGCCGTATGAAACATACCTTGGAATAAGAGACCGTTGCTTTCATCAGTCGGGAAAGACCAGGTCTTCCCCTGATCTGTCGATTTGTAAATAGCCACATCTCCCCGCCCACCCTTTGACGTTCCCATAAGATATAGATCCCCCCTATGTTCAAACAGGGTAGCAAAGTTCGAAGGAGATACCCGGGAATGTCGCTGCCAAGTTTTTCCTTTGTCTTTGGAGACATAAACACTGGTGCCTCCGTCATAAAAAAACGAAATCAAATAATTCCCGTTTGGCAATACGACGATACTCGGTGATTGGGCTGTATAATCGCTGATCGGATCATTTACCTCAAAAACTACCGTCCCCGGGTAAGGATTGAACTTCTGCACAGATGCGGTAGACTTTCCTCTATCGGATGCTTCTGTGTCTTTCTTTTGGCAGGCAAATACAAAAAGAACGGAAACAAAAGCAGTTATAAAATATAGGTTTTTCAGCATAATTTTATCCGATATAGTAACACGACACGATTCATAACGAATACCTACTCGGTAACAGTCACGGTCAATGTCTTGGTTATAGGCTCATCATTTGTGTTCTTTCGAGCGGCTACAAATACCACTTCATACACTCCTGGCCTTGTGTAGATAAACTCATGTGTCGCCCAAGTTCCATCGTTCTTTGGAACAAGGAGCGTTGGCTTATCCTTTCCCGCATTAAATTGGGGCAATTCGAGCGGAGCGCTGATCGCATAGCCTTCTTTAAATTGTCCTAAAAGTGGATGAGAAGGATTGGCGACAGTTTTGTTGCCAAAAATTCCACTCCATTGCAGTTGAGTACTACTAACAGTAGGTCTATTAGATGGTTGTTCCGCTGATGCCGGATTCTCTGCCCATTTAAAATCAAGTTGACCTTGTGTATACAACTCTTCAGATAAGGCAGCATTATCGATGACGACACCTTGAATGCTCGAGCCAATAACCCTAAACTGCACCCTATTGGATTCGGCTTGGGTCGTACAGTGCCAAGCCAAATATACTGGTACGCCCTCAGCAAAGATCGCACTAATATCGCCCACACCTGAATCTGTATAAACAGCAATGTCACTCGGTACAGCCGTTATCGCAAACTCGTGAGGAATAGGCTTCCATGTCGCTGCTACGGCATTAGTATAAGCATTCGGCCCGGTACGCTCTCCATTGAAGTCCGTAGAATACACCAATTGAGCACAATTCCAGTTATCTTCAGTATTATTATTAGGTGACTTGCCGGTCCTAAAACTTAGATTAGCCAAAACATCGTAAAACCGGTCCTGATCCTTATAGGCATACGCATTACCAAAAGCACCCGAATAGAAGTCGATCAAATCAGCATTTCCCGAGATGTTAAAATGCACGACATCTCCTACCTTAACCTCTATGCTTTCTTCCAATTGGACATCAAACTCCAGATCCTGTGCAGCTGTGGGATCTTCCACATCAACTTTCGCTAGCTCTACTTTTTGTATTTCATCTTCACATGACCCTAATAAAATGATCACACCTAGTAATAGGAAATACCTGTTTATATATCTCTTCATAACAATGTGTTTTATTCTTGAATTGTTATTTTCATCTTTTTGACTGCTTCAGAACGATCTGAAAAATTGATGTTATACCCGACAAAAGCGACCTCAAACTCTCCGGCTTCCTCAAACACATATAAAAACTCCGTTAGGTTTTCAGTTTGAATACTTTTAACCACGATAGGCAGGTCTGGCTGCAGCACAATGGCATCGGGCAACATAACAGGGCCACTAATGGCATACCCTTCTTTTAGTGGGCCCGCTAAATTATTGAATATACCATCCCATGTAATAAGTGTGTTAGTCACACTAGGCAGGTTTGATTCTTGTCCGGCTGCATCCGGGTTCAAAGACCATTGAAAGCCAAATGCCGGCTGCGAATAGATAACGCTGGATACTGACGGATTATTGACGTCTACACCGGAGAATGTAAAATCCCCTATTGCAAATCTCGTGCGTTGCGAAGCTTCATTCGTCTTGCAATGCCATGCAAAATAGATCGGTTTTCCTTCTTCAAACAGATCCGATATATCCACGGCACCTGAATTCGAAAAAGTGGCTGAAGTACCGACAATAGGTGGTATTGTAAAATGATCCGAAATATTGATCCAATTAACGAGCTTCACATTGTTAAAATCGTAATTTTCATTGAATTCTGTTGTGTATAAGAGCTCTGCACAGTCTTCATTATTACCGGCATACTTAGCCGATCGAAAACTTAATATTGGTGTAAAATTGTAGAGCGGATCACGGGGATTCTCCCGGTATTCGTTGCCAAAGATGCCCGAATAAAAATTGATCATATCCGGACTGCCCGCTATTTTAAAACGAACAGTATCCCCAACCGCATACACTGCCTTTTCTGTCCACACGCTAAAGTCTGGCGCACTGGTTTCATAAGGATCCTGGCACGATGCGATCGTAAGCATAATGCCCATATAGATTAAATACCTTTTCATCATTACCATCCTGTATTTTGAACTAATTTTTTATTAACCCCCATTTCGTACGAAGGAATAGGCCACCAAGCGTCTCTACGTTCTACGCTTCTGAAGTACCGACGTGCTCTGACATAATACGAAGAGGTGAATGTCTGCGGAGTCTCCGACTCACGCACGATCATATTGTCATAGAATACGTTCCATCGTACGACATCATTTTTCCTTAACATTTCAAAGCACATTTCCCGCGGCCTTTCGTTCCTTATCTCAAGCTTAAACTTTTCGTAATCACGATCTGTAAAATCTGATGCAACAGGCACCGTAGGATCTAATCCCAAACCTCTTCTTTTAACCATATTAAGGTATTCCAAAGCAATAGGATCTACCCCGTTGTAATACTCGTTATAGGCTTCTGCATACATTAATAAAACATCCGAGTACCGCAGAATAGGAAAATTCTGAGGCGTTTGTGATTGCAACTTAGGCAATACCGTTTCGTACTCTCTCCTGAATTTTCCCGTATAGCGCTGGTATTTTGAATCACTCGCCACCCATTCTATTTTAGTAGCTACATCATCGGTATTCACATAATAGAAAGAGGCTATATTCCAGTTTCTGCGCTGATCTGTGGCGGTATACAACCCATATATATAATCTGTAGTCCGTAATGCGCCAATAGAGGCACCGATTATATTATCAAATACGGGATTACGGATACCATTGTTGCGACCGACCATACCCGCTGTAGGATACACACCGGTACCATCGGCATGGAACTCTACTTCGAAAATACTTTCTTTGATATCGTATTTATCCTGCGCATAGTTGATGAAAACCTGTTGATACGAAGGATTTAACTCATGAATGTTCTCGTTAATCACACGGCCTGCATAGACGATAGCATCCTTGTACCGTTCGTGCTCATTGTAAGGATATCCCGCAAGGTAAAGATTGACTCTCGCCAGCAGACCCCATACAGCAGACTTAGACACACGTCCGCCCGATGCAACTTCACTGGCCGGTTTGACCCAAGCAGCAGCTTTTTCCATATCCGTTAGAATCTGCGTGTACACTTCCCTGCCCGAGGCACGTTCCTGCTGCAAGGCTTCCATCCTTGCACTCTCTAATGGCGCCAAAATTAACGGCACCCCTTGAAAGCGCGTTACCAACATAAAATAGTAATAGGCTCTAAGAAACAGTGCTTCACCGCGTATCTCATTACGTCGGCTATCGCTAATCTCAATATTGGCATTATCTACATTGGCCAACAAGCGGTTCGCGCGGTCTATCCCCGCATAGCAGGAGCGCCAATAATTGAAGATCTTCGGATCGGTAGACTCCACATTGTAATCACCTACAGAGAAGTCATCCGAAGCATAATCTTCATAGGCCTCATCCGCCTCCAATCCCATTCGTCCCAACATATTATTGCCGTACAGATTACCGTCGGCCAGAGCCGAATAGACACCGTTCAACGCATAGTTCAATTCGGACTCCGTGCGGTAATAATTCTCGGGCAATAGCACATATTTGGATTCGTCGATATCCAAAAGACCACTGCAAGATGTCATCAGATAGAGAACGACGACAACAAGGAATTTATTTATCATATTTTTCATAACACGAGCATTTTAGAATGTAACCTTAGCACCGAAAGCGACGGTCAGATTTTGTGCATACGCCGAATAATCAAATCCTGGTGTGAGGATTGAATTTTTAGTAGACACCTCAGGATCCAAGCCTGAATAATTGCTCCAGGTATAAATATTCTGCGCAGCCACACTCAAATCAATACTGGATACACTGCGGACCCACCACTTAGGCAAGCGGTATGCCAACTCTACGGTCTTGAGGCGAAGGAATGAACCATCTTCCAGCTCTCGGGTTGAATAATAGCCGGCCGGACCTGCCCCTCTGGTTTTGAAATATTCATTGCTAGGATTATCTGGCGTCCAACGGTCTGCGTAGGAAGCAAATTGGTTCAGGGAGATTCTATTTGTTGAATTTCCCTCAAACATAAGTCTATTGGCATTCATGATATCATTCCCATAATTCCACTGAAAGAATACATTCAGGCTCAGATTTTTATATTTCAAATTATTATTGAAACCACCATAATGCTTGGGTAGTGTGCGCCCCATGATGAGCTTATCTTTATCGTCGATTATATTATCTCCGTTCGTATCCCTATACTTGATATATCCGGGTTGGGTTAAGCTTCTGTCTTCATAGAGGGAAGGAACATCATCCTTAAGCACGTATGTTCCATTGGGCATTTGGTTAAAATCTGACAGTTGATAGACGCCGTCCCACAGTAAGCCATAAAAAGATGAAACAGGCTTACCGATTTGGGTGATGTATAGATTGGCGGCATTCCACGTTGCTGTAAAACCAGCATTGCTAAACATCGTTTTTTCATCATCCGTCAACGCCAATACCGTATTTTGGTTAAAGGAAATATTGAAACTTGAACTCCATTTGAAATTTTTCTTGTTTATATTGACCGAAGAAACTTCAATTTCAAGCCCCCTATTTCGCATAGAGCCAATATTTCGATAGATACGCTGCGTCCCAACCGAAGTCGGTACATTCGCATTTAGCAACAAATCTTTCGTATCCTTATTGTAGAAGTCTACGACAAAGTTTAACCGATTTTTGAACAAGGACAATTCGTAACCAATATCCAACTGGTAGGTAGTCTCCCAACGGAGGTCTTCATTACCGAAATTGGAAAGGGTCAGTGCGAAATCTGGTGTAGAAGCTCCCATACCGATACCATAAAAATCACCCATATCCAGAATAGAAGCAGAAGCAAAATCACCCACTCGGTTATTTCCCGTAGCTCCCCAACTCGCCCTCAGCTTCGAATCGCTGATGAACGAAATATTCTTGAAAAACTCTTCACGGCCTAGTCTCCAGGCTGCCGCAAAGGATGGGAAATATCCCCATCGGTTTTGAGGCAAAAATTTGGAGGAGCCATCGGCTCTAAAGTTGGCCGTCAACAAATATTTACCTCTGTAGTTATAATTGACCCGTGCCAAGTAAGAAAGCAAGGTGTTAGCCGAAGCGGTAGATACAGGGTCTTTGGGATAGCCCATACCCAATGCACGCATACCCAGCTCTTCATTGGGTATCTGTATAGAGGTGAAACCATACCTATCCGTATGTCTGCCTTGCATAGTCATACCCACTAAGGCATCCATTTGATGGCGCGAGTTAAACTTCTTGTTATAACGAAGCGTATTCTCATTCATCCAATCTGTCAACGTAGTTTCTCTAAAACCACCATGTACACCATTGGCATTATTGGAAGAAGGGAAGCCTCTATATGTTTTTGAATTATTAAAATACTCATCCCGGGTCATGCGGGTACTATAACCGCCCCGCACATCCAGCTTAAGATTCCACGGCAAGGTATAGTCTATACCCAGATTACTGGTGAAGAAGGTCCGGTTCTGCTCCCTAAATTCATTTTTTGTGGAGAGGATCGGATTGATAATAAGCAAGGTCTCTGTACCATCTTCATCGTCATCGACTAGGATCTCTTCAAGATTTCCCGTGGTGGATACCGGTCTATACCCCCAGGTCCTGTACATAATGTAAGTAGCATAAGAATTGTTACCCGACGCCTGTTGGTTGGTCAGCTGTCCGTAATTCTTGTCTTTCGAATAGTTGAGGTTTAAATTGACCTTTAATTTCTTATTAATCTCCTGGTCTACCCTCGCTCGTCCCTGATACCTGCTGAAACCCGATTCAATAATCACTCCATCCTGATTAACCAAGTTACCGGAAAAGGAATACTTGGTTCCCCGACTGCCTCCCCGCAATGCCAGATTGTGGTTATGCATGAGTGCTCTTCTAAACAGCATATCTTGCCAATCATGCCCAGCTATGCTTTTATAATCTTCCAACGTTCGATTTTGTCTATTAAGATACAGCTCTTCGTAATCCGAATTTAATTCCAATTGGTATTTCACAAACTCGTACGGGTCCATCAGATCCATGAACTTAACGGGTTGCTGCATAGCCAAGTTCAAATTATAAGTGATTACAGGTCGGCCCTCATTGCCTTTTTTTGTCTCGATGATAACAACTCCATTAGCGGCCCTGCTACCATAGATTGAGGTTGCCGAAGCGTCTTTCAATACACTCAACGATTCGATTTCTTCCGGATTAATTGAGGACAGACTAAATCCTTCTATAGGAAAACCGTCCACCACATATAAAGGAGAGTTGTCCTGTGTAATCGAATTACCCCCTCGAATGATAATGTCTGACTCTTCTCCTGGCTGGCCTGACAAAGCATTCACCTGTAAACCAGCGACCCTACCCGCGAGAGCTTGTGCAACATTCGGAACAGGCGCACGATTGATATCCTCTACATTCACCTCCGAAAGAGAGCCTGTAAAGTCTTTCTTATTTACGGTACCATATCCTATCACAACTACCTCATCAATACTCGTTGCAGAGGGTTTCATGACAACTTGCTTAGGTATGGCTTGTGCCAGAAAGTTGACCGTTTCATAGCCTACATAGGAAAAGGATACGATATCCCTCCTATAGGCTTGAATACTAAATTCACCTGACCCATTGGTTCTGGCATTGAAGTTAGGTGTATTCGTATTCTGGACAACAACTCCAACCAGAACTTCATTCGTACTTGAATCCACGACCACTCCAGTGTATTGTCGTCGTTGCGCATACGAAAACGTTACGGTCAGTGTAAAGAACACGACCAATAACAACTGCTTATTCATCATAATGAACTTTTTAGTTTTTTACAACGCTGCCTTCTAATTTTAAGATGGGGCTATTATCCTTCACACTAGATTTACCAAATCCTACCGAAATCTTTCCTTTGTCTTGCGAATTGTCATTTCCCCAAACATACAGCCTAAATGTCACCTTTTTATTCGATTTTATATTTTGCAAATCGCCTACTTTCTTCAGATCCAAGTTAGGTTGGTTTTTGCCGGAATTATTGAGATCACTCATATAAATAGGTTCTTCATGCAATTTCTTGAAATCATCTCCATTGAGACTATATGTCCATTGGAAGTTTTTAGCAGAAAATTCTTGAACACGCAATTTAGCTTTCAAAAGGGACAACGATGCCGTATAGCCCTTCTCCACATCTACAGAAAATTCGAAGTAAGCACCATCTTTGACGGCATCTTCAAATGTCCGGACGTTCTTGGCCAAATGCCCGCTAAATCCTCTGGCATTTCCCTGCTTGCTCCTTATCAAGGCTCCTTTAGACAAGTCGCTGGATTTTAATCCTTCTTTAACAAAGGCTGGTGCAACGGATGCTTCTCTTCCTGTTGTCGGCGAAGGACCTCCTAGATTCCAGGTTATCAATTGCCCATAAGAAACTTGTACAAAAACGCTCAATAAAATAATTAAAACTGACCTCATAACGATTGGATTTATTTTGTGAATAAAAAATAAAGAAACATAAGTTCTCTTGGTATAAGTCAAAGGTATACATTTCTTAGGCTCGTATAGTCATACGATTTATCAAAAATATCCAAGATATTATCATGCATATAGGTATTTAGCCCCCCAATACTACACAAAAAACGCAAAGCTTTTTAGCTTCGCGTTTTTGTTTTGAACGAACTTTACCCGTGATCGTTCACAGGAATGACTTTATTTTTGGATCTAAAGCTGTATAAGCTTAATCTGTATATTCTCTTGACCGGCCGTATTCACAAATTGGTTAAAAGCTATTAAATCACCTTTTCTGGAAAATACAGGTGCACCTACCACTGGTAGATCTTTTTCCTTATAATCCGTCAATTGCTTAAGCTCCTTATCTTCTATATCAAAGATATACACGTTATTCTGTGCGATAAAAGTAATTTTATCTCCTTTATAACTGATGTTAATAGGCGAATTAACCGAAAAATCAAATGCAGAGATATACTTAAATGCTCCCGTTTCCGTATTACATCGCACAATCTGATTTCTATCTTGTTCATCTTTTGCCAAAGCATAAATATACTTCCCATCAGCACTGGACCGTAGCCAATGCCGAAAATCCGATAAGCCTTTAGCTGTATGCGACAACCTTTTTTGCCGGATCCCTTGTGGAACATGGGGACGTTCGCCTTCTTGACCAACGGCCTGTCCATCGGTTTTGATCAAATCTTCATCGATATCTACCAGATAAATCTCCGTGATAGTTTCTCCCTTTTCATTTTTGGTATTGCCTTGAAAGGCTATAGTCTTAGCGGAACCTACCCAGCATTCATCAAAAGCTTTGGAAATCTCATCCGAGCTCCACTTTGGTTCACGAACAACTTCTGTGACAATCGCCGCATACATTTCCCCGTCATTATTCGTTATATCCTTTTCTACGACAACAGGATTATCTGCAGGCACCATGACCCCAACAGTTCGCAAATCGGAATCGACAAATTCATCATTGTATGTAAAACTAATCATTCGCCCGTCTCCACTCCAGCAATGCGAATGCGTACCTCCACGCAAGGATCCTGGTGTATAAGGAGCTACCACATCCCGAGCATCGTAATGAAATGCTTGCATGGGTGCCGCTATGTCTATCCCCACACCTACCCGCCTACTCATATCATAAGGCCTGACTGAATCAGCATTCTTCAGTCCATGTATGAAAATCATACGATCTGCTGTGGGACTGAATGACACGGCGCCGACTCCAGGGCCATAAATAGTTTGACTTTGGGTTTGATAAACTATTTTTTCTTCCCTTGTCCGGACATTGACGATACCGATTGTAGAAGTTTCCCCAATTTTTGTATCATCGTTACGACCATCGAATACGATCCACTCATCATCCTTGGAAAAGGTATTGTTGTGGTGAATGGTGTGGCCTTGCGGCGCAAGCGTCAGCGTTTTTATGGCGTAGGTTTGCCCCACCTTATTATCTTTATGATTCATGCAACTTTGCAAACTAAAAAGTAAAAAGCTAAAATATAAATATTTGAAAAATGGACTATGCATATCAAGTCGCTGTTTTTTACAATCCTCTAAACCCTTCTATCCTATGAAAGGTCAAAAAGTTAGCATCGTGGTTATTTTTTGCATCATTCTTACCGTCATTATAGGCTGTTCTGCAAAGGACAAGAATATCATTTCCCTCAAATAGCCAATCCACATATTGAAAGCCATGCTTCAGGACATCCTCATGTTCTAATATGACCTTAACATCTTCCCAATGCACCAAATCTTTTGATTTCCGAAGCATCAGCACATTTCTGAAACCGGATGCGTTTCTTTTGGGATATTCCTTGCTGTACTTTTCAAGAATTGAATTGGTAAGGGTATAATAATAATCCGATGTCGCATCATATTTGATGACGAATTTTTTGCTCCCCCCATCGAATGGTATAAAACCTGTTTTTGAATCAAAAGACAATTTTTTGCCATCCTTGGATATCTTGACCATGGCCGCCTTTTCCTCATGTGTCGTTTTATCATCTACACGCAAAATATTCCACATTTGATTATTCTTGTCCACGACAAAATTACCTTCCAACCAACCTGTAAAGTTACCATTCAGATAAGTTGAATCATAAAACAAAACACTGCTCATTTGCCATGATTTCATATCCAGCAGGTCAGCATCGACGGCAGCAGACATTACCATAGCCCCATAACGCTTACCCCAAGCCAAATCTGGGCCATGAGCAGTCTCCATCGGACGCCACAGGCGACCATTGTATTCGACAACAGGCATCGGTGCGCCATGAAATTGGCCGGTCAGGATCACACCATTTTGACGGTTGGTAGGTTGTGTCCAAGTCTTGCCTCCGTCTTTCGACCTGCGGATCAATACCGTACCATGATGTCTATCGGGACCTAAGAGATATAGATCGTCCTTATGTACAAAAAGCGAACTCCAAAAAGCTCCGTTAACTGTACTTATTTTCTTCCATGATTTCCCTTTATCTTTCGAACGGTAGATTGTTGTGACCGCCTGTTGCCATTCCGAACTCTGTGGACCAAAAAAATCATGAGATGCCACATAATCCCCATTTGGCAAGATCACCAAGCTCGGCGAGCCGATGTATTGCTGTGTACTTGCCGGCTGGAAACAGACTACTGTGCCCGGCACATGAGCGAATTTCTGTGCCAAGGAATAACTTACACAAACCACTACTAACGTAAATAACAAATTAATCCTTTTCATATTATCTAATATTAGCTTTAAGAGGTTTTAAGCTTATAGCTTGCTGTTAATCCTAGCTGTTCATAACGCACCAACAACTGATCCAGATTCGCCTTAACCTGCTCATCCAATTCCTCAATATCCTTTCTTCTGCTCACAACTTGAATAGCATGCCCTAGCTTATTCAGCACATATTTGGCCGAAGTAGGATAGGCATAATGCATCACATCCATATTATCGATCAAAAACTGCTGTACCTGAGCAACTTTCTCTTGTTTATCTGCGTTATCAAAATTGTCACACAGCCAGACCACTAGTTCGGGGAAGTAGTTACCCTGAATACACGACAACCCTGCAGAACCAGCCTTCAACGTTTCCACGGCGTGCGCCATATAGGCATCATACAAACCAAAACTTTCCGAGCCTTGGGCAGCTGCTATTTTCGCGTGGATACTATGGATATCCAAAGAAGTGTCTTTGTGATACTTAATTCGGCCTGTTTTCACCAATTCACCTAAAAAGTCAGCAGAGAGAACACGTTTGTAGGGAACAGGGCATTCATAGAAACCCAATGGAACATTACCCGTCAGTGCCAGCAACTGTCGTACATTATTTTGGAAAGTCTTTTCTGTATCTTCTTCCTTGGCAAGCAAACTCGAAATAACAATCACACAATCTATTCCAGTAGCGTACATGTCTTTAACAAATGCCGCTTGGTTTTCTATGCTATCTTCAAAGGTACCGGTGGCCACAATCGGCACGCGTCCATTGACTTTATTGACGATAAAAGAAACTGATTTCAACATTTCCTCTTTGGACAAATTAAACATTTCGCTAGAAAGACAATTGGCAAACAATCCACCTGCGCCAGCCTCCAGATAATATTCAACAAGCTCACCGAGCGCATTATAATCAATCATTTCGTCTTCCTGAAACGGCATAAGCATCACAGGAATAAATTTTTTGTTATTCTCCATTATTGAAACAGTTATTTATATGATGTTTGTGTAAGGGCAAAAGATATACTGCCCCTACTTTTATTTTATTTATTCGTTATTCAACCCCGAAGGGAAATTCTTTTGTCCCTGCCTACCGGCAGACAGTTTTGCTCCTCAATCTTTGTTTCTTGTGCTTAATCGTTGACTAACATTTCCTACCAACAGGATAGCAATTGTTCCGACAACAATGATCATGTTGGCGTGGAGCATATTTCGTAAAAAAGCATACTGCTCGGGAAGCATATACGAGAATGTCATCCATAAAATAACTGCTATTCCAAAAACGGTAGCGAGTATTGCATCATTATTACCTACTTTTTTATTGGTAATACCCAACAAAAACAATCCTAGCATACCCCCAGCAAAAATCCCGGATAACGTCCACCATACATCGAGAATACTCTGTACGCCGATCATGGCGATACCGGCGAACATTCCAATTGTGCCGAATACCCCCGTTGCGATTAAAAGAATACGCAAATTCCTCTTGTCCGAAACATTAGGATTGATATAACGCTTATAAATATCCTCGGTAAAAACCGTTGCTGAAGCATTCATACCCGAGCTGATGGTACTCATCGCTGCTGCCAATATGGCGGATATAATCAGACCCAAAATCCCTACAGGGATATGATTGACCATATAATGTGGCAAAACCTTGTCCCCATAATCAGCGGGCGTCAATGTACTTATTACGCCTCCAAGATCTGCATTGCCACTGCCTATCTTTTCTAATGCAGCCTGCTCTTTGATTGAATTCAACAAATCCGGATTTATGTCATAATAAGCATATAAACAAGCGCCGATAATAAAAAACAACAGAGAAATAGGCATATACAACCAAGTACATAACCAAACCGATTTTGCGGCCTCCTTTTCATTTGGTGCAGCATGATAACGTTGTACGTAGTTTTGATCCATCCCAAAATTGGTGAGATTCATAAAGAAACCATAGAGCAGAATGACCCAAAATGTCGAGGAAGAAAAATCAGTAAGAGAAAAGGACCCTAAGCTAAACTTATTATCCCGTAAACCAATATCCACAATCGTACCCACCCCACCAGGTACAAGGTATATTAATGTCCCTATAACAATCAACGCCCCTACCGTCAACAATATGCCTTGAAATACTTCCGTCCATATCACGGCTTCCATTCCACCTAAAATTGTATAAATAATGATACAAACTCCCGTGACCAACATGATCAAGGACATATCGAGTCCCGTCAAGGCTTGAAGTGTAAGGGAAATACCGAAAAATATAGATCCCATTCTGGCGACCTGTGTCAATAGAAAACAGATAACAGCATAACTTCTGGCCCACTTACCAAAACGGCTTTCTAAATTTGTATACGCCGATACTTCAGTATGTTTTCGATAAAATGGCACAAAATATTTTACAGCGATATAGGCTGCCACCGGCATGGACAAACTAAATACGAAAGCATTCCAATTGGCGCCATAGGCTTTGCCAGGCACTCCCAAAAAAGTGTTGGAGCTCAAAAATGTCGCATAGAGTGAAATACCTATCGCCCAGCTGGGAATACTTCCGGCTGCTTTGGTAAACGCATCGGAAGTGGTGTTCTTTCTAGAAAAATAGACGCCGACTAAAACCATTGCCAAAAGATAGATGACTATCACCGACAAATCTATTATGGGTAAATTATTCATAAGTTGTGTTATAATGTAGCTAGTGTTTTATACCTCTTGTACAAAACTTCATAAATCTTCTCGTTTGTCACGTTTGGTCGATACGTGTTGACAACCCTTGCCGCCATAGCAGACTTTGCCTCCTGGATATTACTGTAGATTCCACCTGCTAGTGAAGCAAATATGGCCGAGCCCAATGCACAGGTCTGATCACTATCCACCACTTGGATATCACAACCAAGCACATCTGCCAACACTTGCACGACATAAGGTGACTTATTGGGGATACCTCCGGTAGCAATAACCGCTTTTATCGGAATATCAAACGCCCGAAAGCGATCGATTATCGCTTTAGAACCAAAAGCTGTTGCCTCGACCAATGCTTTAAATAGATGTCCGGCGTGGGTGGATAAGGTAAAGCCGTAAGCCGAAGCTTCTTTCGTATAATCGGCGTCAGGCGTGCGTCTGCCGTTAAAATAATCAGTGAATACAAGATCATGCTCGTCAACAGCTATAGAAGAAGCCTCTTTTGTCAGGTAGTGAAAAAAATCATCATCTAAGATTTTCTTTTGTTCCGGGCTTAGTCGATCACCCAATATAGAATAGATCGGTTTTAAAAGCATCTTCTTCAACCAATTGTAGACATCGCCAAAAGCAGATTGTCCGGCCTCAAAACCAATCATCCCGGGATCGATAGAACCATCGACCTGTCCGCATATCCCCTCCACCAAAGGCGGATTTTCATCTTTTGGAACCACCAGCATATCGCAGGTAGAGGTCCCGACGACTTTGACCAAGGTGTAGGGTGTGCTTCCTGAACCAACTGCACCATGATGGGCATCGATAGCGCCTACTGTAATAATCGTATCCGGGCTAAATCCATATTTTTCGACAAAAGTAGATGAAATATACCCAAAAGTTTGATCAGAAGTGTAGGTAGTCGTATAAAACCGATTGACAAGATGATAAAATGTCGGGTCTAAAGAACAAAGAAACTCCGACGAGGGTAAACCTCCATGTTCCTCGTTCCACATGGCTTTATGCCCTGCTGCACAGCGGTTTCTTTTTATATCTGCTGGCTTTCTTATATCCGATAAATAGGCAGGAATCCAGTCCGATTGCTCTAACCAAGTAAAGGCTTTCTCCTTTACTTGAGGGTCTCTCCTGTTGATGTATAATATTTTTGACCAAAACCATTCCGAGGAGTATATTCCACCACTATATCGGGTGTAATCAATAGCCCACTTTTTTGCAAGCGCATTGATTTCATCAGCCTCTTTGATCGCTGTATGGTCTTTCCACAGGACAAACATCGCATTGGGGTTATCCTTAAATTCATCCAAGAGCGCTAAAGGTTGTCCGTGCTCATCTACTGCAACAGGTGTAGAGCCTGTCGTGTTGGTCCCAATAGCGACAACATCTTTTGCCAAATCGGGGTCTAGGGCACGAAATAAACCTACAAAGACTTCATCAATAGATTCCATGTAGTCTAAAGGATGTTGTCTATATTGATCATTTTCAGGCGCACAATAAAGCCCCTGCGCCCATCGCTTAAAATAGGAAACAGACGTGGAAAGGATCTCACCGCTCCGAGGGTTTACCAATATACCCCGAACGGAGTCCGTTCCAAAATCCATACCGATAACTAGTTTATTACTCATTATGTGTACTGTCCAATACGTTATATCCCGCAAAAATTAACCTTGATACCCAAAGCATGCAGCGTTGTCGCTTTAATGCCTGCCGCTTTCCGTACATCATAATCGCCGTCGACATAAACCACCTGTATATGGTTCGCTTTATGCTTGGCCATCATCTGGTCTCTATCGACACCATCCAGTACACCATGCATAATCGGCCACTGCTTGTCGGTAAGATTCCATCTCCTTTCGGTTTCTTCTTGAGGCAGCTCCACCACTTTTCCGGTACCGATATCGCACCACAGTTCATTATTTTCAATATAAACTCTACTCCAAACTATTTTTCCGGGTCTACTCACACCCCGTAACGTACCACCTCCTTTTTTGAAGAACATGGGTGGCTGCCGTAAACTATCTGCACCTGCATATCCATCAATGAAATGGGAAGCTGGAGCAGCACCCGAAATCAGGAATACCCAGACAAACTCTTCTTTATCATCCACCACAAAGTTTTCTCCGTAGCGCAGATCATGTAAAGTATTATCGCCATTCAGCCCTAATTGTCTCCAAAGATGATAAGTCACGTAACCATCAATACCAGCACATTCGTCTACTTCATTGAAGTGAGGCAATGCTACACCGGCATACAGCTCTTTTCCTTTTTCATCATAGACAGGAGGTCTTTCGGTATTATTCAACAAGCCTTCTACCAGATCGCTTGCGGGAACCAAATCCTTCAATCCCTGTTGATATTGTATACCTATAGTATCACAGCCAAATTCATCTGCCAGACGTAAAGCTGCAATATACATCTTACATTGTTCCACTGTTTGGTCTTTGGTCAATTCTGTTACCGGATCCGAGCCCCAATCGAAGCGCATACCTTTTGCCAGCATCCAGTTTAAGATCACATGGGCTTCTTCATCGGATACGGTCAATATCTTCGCATATAGCGTAGACTGACTCAATCTCTCTTTGAAGATACCCAATTGATGGATGAGTGCATCCGGCACAATAGCATTGAACATACCCATACAGCCTTCATCAAACACCCCCATGATCACCTTGTCGTTTAATATTTTTGCGGCAAATTGTTCAGCCAATGCCTTATCGGCTGTCGGAACAGCGTTGGGATCAAAAGATTTTACATGCGTGTAGTCATGCGTAACAGTTCCTGTCTCCAGCCACTCTTGAAGTCTGCTATTAAAAAAATTGTCGTTGAAATCCTCACTCCATAAAAAGCTATATTTTACGTTCGCTTTGGTCAATGAACCGACCAAATTCAACGCCCCAACCAAACCTGGGTACGTACCGTCCCAATTGGCAACAACTAATATGGGTCCTTCATGCGCTATCAAGCCAGCTAAAACATGATGGCTGTATTGCCACACACTTTCCGCTACAATTAAAGGAGCTTTCTTATCAATGTCCCGAAAGATTTTTACACCTACATGTTGATAATCTATAAAGCCATGTCCCTTTTCTTCGTCGTAACCGTGTGCACGTTTTGAGGACCAACCTAAATGACGTAAGGCAACGTCCAGCTTTTCTTCCATCTGCTGCTGCATCGGCCAACAGTTCAGATTGGCAGAGGGTCTCAGATCTCCACTACAAACGACAACTACTTGTTTTGAATCTATTACTTCCATGATATTATACTTGGTTATACTATGACAAATATCTACCAAAATCACTGAGATTTAGTTTCATAAGTTATCCTATTATTCCAACATATTATCATATATTTGACAATAACAGCTAATATATTTAAATTAGTTAGCACA
>JBEBWF010000056.1:0-28345 GCA_040392285.1 Sphingobacterium sp.
TAAAATATGTATATTCGAATATGAAATTAAACAAAATGGCTTTTGTTGGAATGCTAGTTGCGATTTTTTGCAGCCTGTCATTATCGGCGAAAGAAGAGCCACCAGCTCTCCTCATCTATGGCTCTAGTGTTGAAGCGTTTACTGCGGCTATTCAGGGTGCGCGATCCAATGTTCCGACATTATGGATTATAGATACGGATCGTATTGTGACAGAGCTGACGCAGAAACCGTTGCAAATAGAAGCAAATGGAGATTTGGATGGTGGTATTTGGATGAACTTGTTGATGAATGTGGCCATAAGTACTAATGCCAATGATTCATTGGCAAGGATAGTAAAGCACGATATCAATCCCACCTTGATGCTGAATGCCATCGAGAAAATGGTCAGCAAGGAACAAAAGTTAACGGTGATCCGTAATCGTAAGATTAAATCATTGGTTAGAAATAAAAAAGGTTGGACTGTACTTCTAGAAGATAATAAAGAATATGAAGTACGAACCGTGGTAGATGCTTCTTCGGAAGGGGAACTACGCACGAGAGTGATGAAAAGCTCAGTTACATTGCAACCGGTCAAACAAAATGTTGCCGATACATTGTCAGCGCAACAAATTCGTACGACGATTGCCATCGGCGAATATAGAGATACCTGCTATGCGGTATTGGTGAAAGATGTGCTCGCTCAAAATTTTCAAGAGCTCTTTTTTATACAATCTCTTATTTCTTCTTCGAAGGAAGCGGAAAGTATACCTTTTCGGGCACATGTAGGGCAAGGAGTGGGCGCGTTGGCTGCTTATTGTGCTTTTTTCAAAACAACAGCAGATAAAGTAGATGTACGTAAACTGCAAACAGAATTGATGACTTTCGGTGCTCGATTATTGCCCTGGCGAGATGTTTCTCAACAGGACCCTAACTATGCGGCTATAGAGAAGGGGTATCTAGCGACTATATTAGCAGGAAAGGAGAATAACCAGCAATTCGACGCAACAGATAGTGTAACTGTAGCAAGTGTCAAACCGATTTTCAATCAATTGTATTCGAGGAGTCAGTTGTGGTTTATAGACCATACAGCGGAGGTCTTTTCTTTAGCAGATTTGTTGTTTTTTATTAAATTCATCTCTTTTCGTGGAAGCGAAATTGAGGTACAGATTCAGAAGGATTGGACAAAAAGACTGAAATTCCAGGGTGAATATGATTTGGATCGTGTGGTTAACCGTTATGAGTTTCTAACGTTGATAAATAAGTATGCCGACCCTTATGCGAAGACGGTTACCGTAGGAGGGGATATCGTTAGGTAAGACAGGTGCTATTCGGTAATTTCTAAAAGCCTATCACGCAGTAATAAACATGCACCTATGGCAGCATACTTCTCGCCATGTGTGGACACCACGATTTTAGTGTCTTTATTGACAATAGATAAGGAATATTTGTTTATGGCATTTTTAAGTGGCAGACTGAGGTATTCTTCTGATCGTGCCAATATACCGCCGATGATGATCAGCTCGGGATTAAAGATATTTATCAAAGCCGCGATTCCGCGACCTAGCTTTTCACCGATTTCATTGATCGCTTCTATGGATAGGTTATCATCTTTTTTTGCAGATTGGACAATATCGTTTAGTCTGATATCCTCAATATTGCTGAACTTTTTGGTGAGTATACTAGAAGCTCCGTTCTGAATGGCCCGTACTATATTGTTTCTCAAGGCATAGCCCGAGGCTTCGGTCTCCAGGCAGCCTCTTTTTCCGCATTTACAGATGATATCGTTATCAAATATCGGAATATGGCCAAATTCTCCCGAGAATCCGGATTTTCCATAATAAAGTTGACCGTTTATCATAATACCTAAACCTACTCCATTGTCAACATTAATAAATAATGCATCTTTTTCAGTGGTTACCAGGCTACTTGAAAATTCGCCATAGGATAATGCTTTTGTATCATTCTCCAGAAAAGTATGTATCCCCAGTTCCTGTTCAAAAAAATTGGATAGCGGGTCTTCATAAAAATTGAAATAGCTGTAGGAATATCCTGTTCGGTAGTTTATTCGTCCTGACAGGTTGATCCCAATACCTAGAATCTTTTCTTTTTTGATATGTAGTTTTGAAATGAAGTCAGTTACTTCCTTACAAATGTCGTGAAGGGATTGTTCGTTGTTTTCCAGTTGAAATGGAATTTCATCCTTATTAGCTATGAGTTCCTTTTTCATGTTGATCATGGCTATAGAAATATAGTCATGGCTTACTTGTACGCCAATAAAGAAGGCAGAATTGGCCTCTAAGCCGTAGTTGTTTGGCTTCCGGCCAACAGTCGAGGTTTGTTTGCCATAATCTTTTACTAACTTTTCCTCCATCAATTCATTGATGGATTCGTTAATTTTTGGAATACTGATATTAAACGCCTTGCTCAATTCTGCTATGGTGCCCAGTTCTTGTGCAGCAAAATAGGCTAATATCTTTTTCTTTAGCCTAATATTCTTATAGGCAACGCCACTGATATTAGCGTTATGCAAATCGGTAAGGAAGTTTGAGCTCATTTTGTTAAAAAACTTTATTTAATAAAGCGAGTAAATATAATAAAAAAGTTACTAATGGGGTTTTTAGTGTAAATAAGTTTTCTTTGGCCAATTTATTATTAAAATTTTTTAATAATAAATTGGTGTTGTTGATTTTTTTTAATAAAATTGAATGATTTTTATGAAGAACCATTTTGATACTCCTGTAGCGGATTAGAGTATTATTTATAAAATAGCAAATCTTTAGTAACACATTGTGAAACAAAATAACGTAAAGACTATTCATCCCATTTATTGGATTCCGACGACTTGGTTTGCTATGGGATTGCCCTTTGTGGCTTTGTCGGGGGCGAGCTCTATCATGTATAAAAACTTGGGTGTTTCTGATACACAAATTGCTTTCTGGACATCACTGATTATGCTTCCTTGGACGTTAAAGCCATTATGGGGACCTTTTTTGGAAATGTACAAAACCAAAAAATTCTTTGTATACATCACACAGATCTTTACAGGGGTATTGTTTGGCTTAGTTGGTCTGACGTTACAGCTGGACTATTTTTTCAGCTTTTCCATAGCTGTATTGACTATTATTGCTATCAGCGGAGCTACTCACGATACAGCTGCAGACGGCGTATATCTCAACGAGCTAAATGCAAAACTACAAGCGAAGTATGTAGGTTGGCAAGGAGCTTTCTACAATATTGCGAAGGTATTTTCAGGAGGTGCATTGGTCTATTTAGCCGGACAACTGGAGGAAGAGATTGGTATACGCAATGCTTGGATGATAGTCATGTTTGTGTATGGTTTGATTATGCTCGTGTTAGGACTTTATAATATGCGCGCTTTGCCTTCCACGCAAGATGAAGCCAAAGCGAGTTCGTTGAAAGAGGGGTTTGATACACTGAAAGATGTAATTGTTACTTTTTTTCAAAAGAAAAATATTTGGTACAGCTTAAGTTTTATTGTGCTTTACCGCTTTGCGGAAGGTCAAGCTATTAAGATTATTCCATTATTTTTTAAAGCATCAAGAACAGAGGGTGGCTTAGGTTTGAGTACTTCGGAGATTGGTTTGCTATATGGTGTATTTGGATCCATAGCTTTTGTTTTAGGTTCTATTGTTGCCGGATATTATGTATCCAATAAAGGTCTTACCCGGAGGACGCTTCTTATTCTTTGTGCGGTGTTCAATCTTCCTTTTGCAGCATATGCTTTTTTGGCGATGGCTATGCCAACAAATCTGTTTACTATAGGAGCGGCTGTAGTGACGGAGTATTTTGGGTATGGATTCGGCTTTGTTGGACTTATTCTGTTTATGATGCAGAATATAGCGCCAGGTCCTTATAAGATGGCGCATTACGCTTTCGGTAGTGGTTTAATGAATTTAGGTTTTATGATTCCCTCGATGATCAGCGGATTGCTAAGTGATTATCTGGGTTACGAAGAATTTTTTATATGGGTATTGATTGCCACTATTCCAGCATTTGTTGTTACATGGTTAGTTCCGTTGAGAAAACCAGAAGAGATTGAGGAGATAATTTCTTAGAGCTTTTATTCAAACAATCGCTTTGTTTATTAATAAATAACAAAACCATAACACTATTTTTAATTTTTTTTAAAAATATCTTGTTTGTTTGGAATATTATTTCTTATTTAGTGCCTGTAAATGCCTTTAATCTTGTTGTGATGAAATACCAAATAATATTTTTATTTATACTCTTTTCTCTATCAGGATGTACATCTGATATTACAAAGGAAGTACCTCCTCTTAACTCGAATGAGGAAAGGGAAATAGAGTTTCCACAGCATTGGTTGAAACAAGCTGCGTTCGACGAGGTTACTGGATTGGTTTTATATAGAAGTAGTACTTTAATTGGAACGAAGAAAACAAATATGTACGCTTTGGTATTTGATCCTGCTAAGGTGGAGTTTAAACCGGTAATCTCGACGACAGCTAAAAAAGTATCACGATTCTTTGCCGACGAGAATGGAGATGTATATGCCGTTGCAAATGGAGGATATTTCGGTGTTGGAATCTCTTATAGCTTGGTAAGATGGAATGGAGAAACAATGGCTGATAATATTCGTGGTTTAAACAGAAATTATCAGGGGGTGCCAACTGCTTATTATCCTACTCGAGCAGCTTTTGGTCTAAATACCCAAAATAAACCCGGTATCGGTTGGGTATATACTGTGAACCAAGCTGGTGGCCCGCTATATATCTATCCGCAACCCAGTCCAAATATAGAAGGAAGCGCTCCACAGGCTGTTCCTTCTCCGACATTTCCCTCTGGAGGAACAATTTGGGATGTTAAAAGTGCTATTGGAGGATCTCCCGTGTTGGTCAAGGGTGGCATCATTAAAATAACAGATTCTGAAGAATTGATTTCGGTAGACAATACTTCTTCTCGCGCCAGAACAGCTATTGGTTATTTGAAAAATAATTTTGTTGTCTTGTTTGTGGCTGAGGGAGGCAATACTTCGGAGAGCATTCCTGGGCTTACTTTACAGGATGTAGCTATGCAAATGAAAGATATAGGATGTGTTGATGCTATTAACCTTGATGGTGGTGGTTCTTCAGCCATGGTCGTTAAGAATAATCATACAATAAAACCTTCTGACACGGCTGGAGAGAGAGCTGTAATTAGTGCATTGGTTGTTAAAAAGAAATAGAGTGATAGTGATGCGGAATTTTTATATAGTAGTATTCTTTCTGTCTGTTGCGTGGACACAATTGTCCGCCCAGATTAAGACAGATGTTATCGTCATTGGAGGAGGAGCTAGTGGGACAATGGCGGCTATTCAGGCTGCTCGTTTAGGGGTGCAGGTTACTGTGATCGAAGAGACCTCCTGGTTGGGAGGTATGTTGACTTCTGCGGGAGTCTCCGCTATTGACGGTAACCATAGGTTGCCCTCAGGTTTGTGGGGAGAGTTTCGTCAACACCTATATAATCATTACGGAGGACCAGAAACGGTGGAAACAGGTTGGGTAAGCAATACCTTATTTGAGCCTTCGGTAGGGAATGATATTCTCCAAAAAATGATTAAAGCCGAGGAAAATATTCAGGTGTTATTTGAGGCTTCCTGGATTAATGTGAGAAGAATGGAGGGGCAATGGCTGGCCGATGTGACAACTAAATCGAAAGGAAAATTAACCATCCAGGGAAAGGTAATGATCGATGCAACGGAGTTGGGGGATGTAATGGCCTTTTTAAGAGTGCCCTATTATTTAGGGATGGATAGCCAGTCATTGACTAAAGAGCCTTTTGCTTTGGTAGACGGAAACGATATTGTTCAAGATCTGACCTATGTCATTACACTCAAAGATTTTGGTAAGGAAGCCGATAAGACCATCAAGAAACCGAAGAATTATACTAAAGAAGAATTTGCTGGATGCTGTAATGTTTCTGATCCGGCTACATTCAGCAAAGATAATAACGACTGCTTCAGGATGCTCACTTATGGTCGGTTGCCGAACAATAAGTTTATGATCAACTGGCCCAAGAAAGGAAATGACATTTATCTAAATATTGTTGAAAAGACTCCGGCCGAAAGGGCTAAGCTCCTGGAAGAGGCTAAGCAGATGACGTTGCGTTTTGTGTATTACATACAGTCCGAGCTTGGGTTTAAGAATCTAGGTATAGATTATAGTGAATATCCGACTAAAGATGGCTTTCCGATGATACCTTATCACCGCGAATCGCGTCGCTTACAAGCCAAGTCTTTGTTTGCGTTACAACACGTAATGACACCTTTCGATACGCCTGAAGCTTATTATCGGACTGGTGTGGTGGTTGGTGATTATACAATTGATCATCATCATTATAAATACGGTAATGCACCAGAGATCGATTTTGTAAAGATACGTGTACCTTCCTATAATGTGCCGATGGGATCTTTAATTCCAAAAGATTATGCGGGATTAATCGTTGCGGAAAAAAGTATTGGTGTAACTAATATTGTAAACGGAGCTACCCGTTTGCAGCCTGTAGTATTAGGAATCGGTCAGGCTGCAGGTATTATTGCGGCTATAGCAGTTCAGCAAAATATAGAACCCTCGAAGGTTTCGATTAGGGTGGTACAATCCATTTTGTTGGATAACAATGCTTATATCATGCCTTATATAGATGTTACTCCCATGGATCCTCATTTCAAAATTATGCAGAAAATCGGTGCGACAGGCATACTTAAAGGGTATGGAGTACCCTATAAATGGGCTAACCAAACATGGTTTTATCCGGAGCGGGACGTCAGTGAATATGAGCTATTGGTTGGTTTAAGAAGCTATTTTCCTATGTTGAATAACAACTGGACGGCTTCTGGTGAGCCCTTGACCGTGAAAAGCTATCAAGATATTATGAAAGCGATCGATAAGGAAATATCCATGGACACCTTAGTGAAAGTGTTATTCCAGGCAGGGTATAAAGATAACGTCGCTCCTGACACAAGGATCAATAGACGATGGCTGTCGGTTTTATTGGATGCACATCTTGGCGTCTTTAAAAGAGAAGTAGATTTTAATGGAAATATTATTTAGACGTATAACAATAAATTTTTAAACCCCCAATTATGAAACATGTAAACTTCAAAAAATCCTATTTATTTAGGACAAGTTTTTTGCTTTTCATGCTCGTACAGGTTTTAATTGTTCATGCACAGGTTCCGGTAAGCGGTACTGTGCTGAATGATCAGAAGGCACCGCTCATAGGTGTTACTGTAAAAGCAAAAGGAGCAATACAAGTTGTGTTAACAGATGCACAAGGTGCCTTTCAACTACAGGCAGATAAATATCCTGTATCACTTGAATTCACCTATGTAGGCTATGAAGTACAGTTTGTGACGGTACAGGATCGTCAACCGATAGTGGTGACGATGACTCCGGCAGGATCTGAGCTTGAGGAAGTGGTAGTCGTGGCTTATGGCACGCAAACGAAACGTAATGTTGTGGGATCTGTAGCACAGATAAATGGAGAGGAACTCCAAAAAGCACCTGTAATGAATATTACGAATGCTTTAGCGGGACGTGTTCCCGGCCTCACTACTTTACAACAATCGGGGCGTCCAGGAGCAGATAATGCAACTTTGAAAATTAGAGGAGTATCGACTTATGGCGATAGCTCACCTTTAATAATCATTGATGGGGTAGAGCGAGAATCATTTAGTTATCTGGATCCGACAGAGATTGAGACGATGAGCTTTTTGAAGGACGCTATATCGACCGCACCGTACGGTGTAAGGGGATCTAATGGGATCATTATTATTACAACCAAAAAAGGAAAAACAGGCAAGCCAAAGTTTTCTTATAATGCTGCATTGAATATCGGACAAAATACGCGTTTTCCCGAATTTTTGAATGGACCGGATTATATGGAATGGTATAATAAGGGAGTGGAAGTGGACAATGACTATCTTATCAATAATGGATTTGATCCTGTCCCCTATCTATACGATCCAGCATTGATTGAGGCTGTTCGTGACGGCTCAAATACCAATCCTCTTTTTGGTGATACGGATTGGGTCGGCATGCTGCTTGACAGAAATAGTAAATCTCAAAATCATAGCTTGACAGTCAATGGTGGTACTGAACACTTGAATTATTTCAGTTCTATTTCGCACATGGAACAGAATGGCGTCATCGAGAATACGAACTTTAAGCGCTACAATGTCCGTTCTAATGTAGAATCTAAAATTAACGATTACATTACGGCTGGGGTCAATATTGGTCTTCGTCAGGAATTGACGAATACACCTGGTATATCTCCTGATCATGGAACTTATATGGATCCTTTTACACAGGCTGCGCGTATGTTGCCCAATCTGCCTATGTATGCTGAAAATGGTCTGCCCGTTGCCTATAATGCTAACGTAGGCTGGGTAAATCCGATAGCATCCGTTCAGAATTCTGGCTATCAGAAATGGATTAGAAATGTCTTGGAAGGAACGGCTAATATTAACGTTAAGGTGCCTGGTGTTCCGGGTTTGGAGGCGAGAATAATTACCTCATTCGATTGGGCAGGAAGGTCGACAAAGGGATGGGTGACGCCGTACGAAATGATGGGTAGAGCACGCGAACAGATATCAGGGGATTTCGCATACCTAAAAACACAGCCCGGCGTTTCCAAAAATTCTGTTCGGCAGAGTTACTCCAGTAAACAACGTAAGACGTTCCAGCCTGCAATATCTTATAACAGAACGTTTGGTGAAGACCACGCTGTAGGATTATTGGCCGTTTACGACTATTCTCGCTCAGAAGGCTTTATCTTTTCCGCAGGGGCTAGCAACCTGCCTATCGCTCTCCTTCAGGAGATTGATTATGGGAGCTCCGAAGAGCAAGATCGTATTACACCTACCGGCAGTACCAATACGCCCGAATCTAAAGCAGGCTATGTTTTTCGCGGTAACTATGGCTACAAGAACAGATATCTATTGGAGGTTGCGGCTCGTTGGGATGCATCGGTCTGGTTTGCACCCGACAACCGCTGGGATGTTTTTCCAAGTATAGGGCTTGGCTGGATTGCTAGTGACGAAACCTTTTTTAAAGAAAACATTTCGTTTGTAGATTTTTTTAAGATTAAAGGTTCTTTAGGTAAGACCGGTAACGACGCGGGGATAAATCCCTTTGCCTATAGACCTACATTTCAGCAGAATGATGATCCTGTTGTTGTTATTAATGGTCAACCTGTTAAGGCAATCTATACTAGTGGAGTCGCTAATCCTGATTTAAAGTGGGAGACGACATTGACACGTAGTATCGGCTTTGAATCTATCTTTTTAAATGGGAAGTTTGGATTTGACTTCGAGTGGTTTTATAAGCATACAAAGGATATATTAGGTGCTGTATCTTCTTTATATCCAACATCTTTAGGTGGATATTTTCCAGCTAGGGCTAATATAGGAGAGTCCGATAACCGGGGTTTTGATGCGCAATTGAGATATAATCAAAAAATGGGTGATTTCCATATGCGATTGACAGGTAATTTAAACTGGGCGCGTAGCCGCTATTTGAAACTCAATGAAGGAGATAATATTCCATCTTGGCAGAGCTTGATTGGACATCCTATCGGTACCAAAATAGGATTTGTTGTGGATGGTATGGTACAGACTTGGGATGAAGCACTGAATACTCCATCTCCATCAGCAGGAATTGTAGCTCCGGGATTCTTCAAATATCGGGATCTGAATGGAGATGGTAGAATTACCAGAGCAGATGATATGACATACATCGGCCGATCGAATATTCCCGAGTTGATGTATGGTCTCAATATTGATTTAGCATATAAAGGATTTGACTTCTCTGCTTTACTACAAGGGGCAGGTTTGTCCAGTGTCAACCTTGCAGGAACGTATGCCAGTGGTGTGGATGATAATACACCTTTTACCCGAACGTTTTATGGTTATGGCAATTCGCCCTATTTCTTGGTGGAAAATGCTTGGCGACCAGACAATCCTGATGCCGAGTTTCCTCGTTTGACATCTTATAAAGCTTTATTATCACCTCATAATGCCCATAAAAATTCAGTATGGGAACGTAAAAGCGACTATCTGAGGCTGAAATCATTACAAATAGGATATTCACTACCAAAAAAATGGATCGCGGGTGCAAAACTGGAACAAGTGAGGTTGCATGCAACAGGGTCGAATTTATTGACCTTTGATTATTTGAAGTATTTGGATCCTGAGATGCCAAATGTTAATAATGGATTTTATCCGCAACAACGGATTTACGCGTTTGGTGTGAACGTTACATTCTAAAAGCTTGAAACAATGAAAAAATTAAAACAAATAAAAGGCTTGGTAGCAGGGGCGATTGTTATGACGAGTGTGACATTATTTCACTCCTGCAAAATCGATATTCCGTTAACGGATCGGTATACGGAAGAGGCGATTTGGGATGATCCCACTACAGCAGAACTATATGTTAATGGCTTGTATGCTGAATTTAAGAAGTTCCAGTTTGGCCTATTTCCTAACCTAGGATACGATAATGCTACAGATGCTTTGTCGGATATTATGAAGTACACTTCCACGACGGCAGGAAATGGAACGGTGAATATATTGGTGTCCAATGCCAACCAGTTTAGTCCTTCCAGTGTGGGTTTTAACTATTGGACGTCGGGATATGAACGTATCCGTCGGGTCAATGAATTTATATATGGTCTGAATGAACGTTCGAAACTAACTGAAGAGCAGAAAGCTAAATATATAGCCGAGGCACGTTTTATCAGAGGTTATACTTATTTCTGGTTAACGCGTCTCCACGGCAGTGTTATCTTGTTTGACGACTTTGAACAGTACGCGACTAAGGATCATCCACGTTCGAGTGAGGATGACTGCTGGAATTTTATTGCCGCTGATTTTGCTTTTGCGGCAGAGCATTTAGATAAGACAAATTTGCCGGGCCGGGCGACGAAAGGTGCCGCTTATGGTATGTTGGCCCGGACTTGGATTTATGCCGCATCGATTGCAGCAAACGATCGCAAGCAATTCAATTCCGATCCGCTGACAGGTATCCCACAGGAGAAAGCAGTAGCCTATTATACGAATGCAATGAATGCAGCGAATGAAGTTGTGGCTCTTGCGAATGAAGGGCTTTATGATCTGGATGCCAATTTTGCGTCTATTTTTACAAACAAAAATACCAAGGAGGCCATCTTCAGAGTTGATTTTTCTGCACCCCAAATTACACATCAATATGATTTAGGATTTGCTCCTCCAGGAGATGCTTCGGGGAATGCCTTAGTATATGGTGTTCCTACGGCTGAATTGGTTGATGAATTTGAAATGGCTGATGGTTCTAAATTCTCGTGGTCTAATTCCACACATAGTAACAATCCCTATGCAAATAGAGAACCTCGGTTTTATGCCACTATATTATATAATGGTGCAACTTGGAAAGGACGAACTTTGAATCTTGCTGAATACAACACTGTGGAGGGTTTTATCCAATACGGATCTATGGGTGATCCTAAGCGTACCGTCACGGGGTATTATGCGAAGAAGATGTTAGACCCCACAAATATGGATTTCGTCGTAAACAAGAGCACACAAAGCTGGATTGAGCTCCGTTATGCGGAAGTCTTGCTCATATTAGCAGAAGCGCAAGCTGGTGTTAATCTGTTAGACGATGGAGTGGCGACAATCAATAAATTACGTGATAAACGTGGATTACCTGATGCATATGCAAATACAAAGTCTGACGTGATGGCGTTGGTCGAACACGAACGTAAGGTCGAATTAGCTTTTGAGGGACATCGTTTCTGGGATCTTAGAAGATGGAGAAAAGCGCATATAGTGTTAAACAATGTTCGTTTTACAGGACATAAGTTTAACGGCTCGGGATATGACGTCGTATCGGCAGATAATATAGATCGTAGCTTTACGGGTGCGTTGTACTACTTGCCAATTCCAGAGGTCGAAGATCAACGTAATGATGCGCTGGACCAAATCAAGGGATGGTAATAACTTTAATTGAATTAAAAATGAAAAGATTTTATAACAGCTATACGATATTCCTGCTCATGCTTGGGGTATTGTTGACGGTCTCCTGTCAAAAAGTGGAGTATAGGGATCGATATGAAAAAAATGAGATAAGTGATGTCTATGCCACTTATGAAGGCAAAGCGAGGGATCGTTTATTTGAAGCAAGGATAGTCCAAGATAAAATTTATATCGATGTAGATTACTATTATCCTATCGACTCGGATAACGAGGTAGATATCTCCAAGTTGTTTCTTAGAGTTACGGTACCGTCGGATGCAACGGTTTCTCCATCGTTGAGTGAGCTATGGGATTTAACCACCCCTAAGGAATTGACGGTTACTTCCGGTACGGGAGAAGTCCGGAAATATACCGTAATTGCCAATAAGCAAGGTAATACTGAGGTAGCCAGTGCTGACTTAACCTACGAAGATGAGGATGGTAACCTCCAAGAAGTAACAGCTATTATCATTGATGATAAAATAAACTTTTCATTAGTACCCGGTACAGTTTTGAATAATGCAAAATTATCGTATACAATTAATAAGCATTCATCAGGATCTATACCAAACAATGGAGATGTTAATTTAGCTACTCCTCAACAATTTATTGTATCATCCGTAGGGAATGCAAGCCAGGAGTACACACTTCAAGTCATAGAAGCGGCAAAACTGGCTAAAGGTATACGGCCGGGGAGTGCTAAAATCATGTTTGCTAAGAAGTTAAAAGGTGATCTGGGGATTTTAGTTGATAATATGACAGGAGGTATAGCAGCGACCGGTCGTTATGTTGTATTGAACACCCGTGATCAAAATAGTATATATATTGATGCTTTTACAGGAGCAAAGGTAGGCGAAATTGAGTTGGGTGCCGTTAGGGGTAGCCTCAAAAATTTCTATACAACGGCAGATGATGCTGGAAATATCTTTATCTGCAACTTAGTGCAAAATGATGGTAACGTGTTCAATATCTGGAAACTATCATCTGTAACAGGTAGTCCTCAACCCTTTATTTCATGGACTACAGCTGGGGCATATGGTCGTAAATTCTCTATTATAGGAGATGTAAATACAAATGCCATTATAACTGCTCCTGTAGTGAATGCAGCTTCAAGTAATTTCGCACGTTGGAGGGTAGTAAATGGTAGTTTAGTCTCGCAAACCCCGGAAATTGTTACGATATCAGGTTACTCATGGACGAACAATAACGTCGATGTTATTTATACATCACCGACAAATGTGGCTAGTGATTATTTCGCTGTAGGGTATGGCGGTTCGGGAGCAACAAGCAACCGTTTGGCTCGAATAAATGGTACGACCAATTCTGTGACAAGCATGTTGGCACAATTAAATACGAATTATATTGCTAACACGGTGGATTATAAAGAATTCAACAACGCGAAGTATGTAGCATATAATTATGTAAACGGTCAAAGTTTTGGAGCAGGGTCTGCAGATCAGGTTTATTTGATAGATACAGAAACAGAACTCACAGGTGATCCTTCAGCATCACCTTCGACAACGCCTGGACTTATTTGGGCTTCCCCGAAGGGAAAAAATGGAGCATTCGATGTAGCTGCTGGTGGAGCGGTAGTGCAAAATACAAATGGAACGGCAGATGTCGCAATGACGATTTCCGAGAATGGCTTCTATTTGTATCTATACTTTATGTTTACCAACGGATATATGGTAGGTGTACAATTTGATTGTGTCGATATACAATAATAGAAAGAGCTAAAATAAATGTCAAACCTTGGCAATACGAGTTTTACTCGTATTGCCTTTTATAAAAAATAGCGTATGAATTATAAAATGATTTTTCTGGCGATTGTACTTTTCACCATGTATTCGTGTAAGAAGGATAGTGGCTCGCCAGACACGAAAGATCCGGATACAGAAAACCCTGATACTGGTACAATAGGAAAGGAAGTTTTAGTATGGGTAGACGCCAATTCTAACGTATTCGGAACTTATGGCCGCTTTAGCGACAAAGATGGAATAGTTGAGATTATGGATATATTGGAAGATGTAGGTGTGACGGGTCTGGTTATCGACGTAAAAGGAAGCTCCGGTTATACCATGTATCCAAGTGCTTATACAGGTGAAATGACTGAAAGAGATGGTAAGACTAGATTGGCAGATTATATTCCCTTTATGATTTCTGAAGCAAAAAAAAGAAATTTTAAAGTGTATCTGTCTATAGTGACATTTGTTGATGGGGATCGTAGAGGATTTGGGTATGTTTTTGATAATCCAACTTATCGAAGCAAGTATGAGTCAATAGTAGTAAAAAATACATCAGGTACATTAGGACCAATTTCCGAAACAGGAAAAAATATCTTTGTCAATCCTGCTGCTCCCGAAGTTCAGGAAAAGGCACTTAATATAATCAAGGAGATCGTTGGTAAATTTGATCTGGATGGGATGATCCTGGATTATGGGAGATATACAGATATATCGGCTGATTTTTCGGACTTTAGTAAGCAACAATTTATCTCTTTTCTGGAAACGAAGTACAATGATACGCAGGCAAAGAGCATGAATTTCCCGACGGACATTGTTTCTTCCTGGAGAGAAAGTTCAGGACAAATACTACCCTCCGCAACAGGACGATATTATAAACAATGGCTGATCTATCGTGCACAAGTAATCAAGGATTTTATGGGAAGAGCGCGTGCAGCTGTAAAATCGATAAAACCTAATGTAGAATTTGGAGTATATGTAGGGGGATGGTATACCACATATTATCAAGTAGGTGTCAATTGGGCAAGTGAAGATTATGATCCCTTTCAAGATTTTGAAGTTCGTTTTGATTGGGCATCACCGGGTTACGGCGCCACTGGTTATGCAGAGGAATTAGATATATTAATGACCGGCAATTATTTTACTCAGATTATGTTGGCTGACAACCCTGCTACTGCTGGTATGAAATATCACTGGTGGAGCATAGAAGGATCGTTGAATGGAGCATCTTATATCACAAGGAATAAAGTTCCATTATACGGGAGTATAGATGTAGGAAATGTTAGCTACGCTAATAAAGGTGAAATCACAAAAGCTATTCGTTATATTTTATCTAGGACAACAGGAGGTATTATGTTATTTGACGTCGTACATATGTATGCTCCGCAATATAATCAATTAAAAGAACCTCTTTTTGACGCTGTGAAGGCTGGAATTAAAAATTAATTTTTAATAGATACGATGCGGTTACTTTATTTAGCTTTTGTTGTTGCATTATTGTTTTCATGTGGTAACCCAAATGAAACCTCAGAGAATAAGCAAAACTTCTTTATAGACAGAAACATATTATGGTTTGATGCTACGGCAAATTTTGACCGTTTTTGTAATAAAGATTCCATCTTATTTTATTTGCAGAAATCTAAAGAGGTGGGTGTCACGGATGTCGTAATCGATGTGAAGCCAATTACCGGAGAGGTATTGTACCCTAGTAAAATCGCGCCCATAATGATGACATGGGGTAAAAGCAGTGTTACTAAAGATACAACATGGGATATGTTGTCCTTCTTTATTGAAGAAGGGCATAATTTAGGATTGAAGGTGCATGCTTCTACTAATGTATTTGTTGCCGGCCATAATTTTTTTGACCGAGGTGTAGTATATGAAGATACAGCAAAAGCTAAATGGCAAACTGTATCCTATTTACCTGAAGGGATGAAATTGATTGCCGAGCAGAAGAATAAATATTCTGCTATGTTGAATCCTGCTTTACCGGAAGTGCAAGAATATGAACTTTCTATTCTTAAGGAATTGGTGAGTCTGTATCCGAAAATTGACGGAATTATTTTAGATCGTGTTCGGTTTGATAATTTGAATGCTGATTTTTCCGACGAAAGTAGGCGGATGTTTGAAAAATATGTTGGTGCTAACGTGAATAACTTTCCCGGAGATATCTTTTCGTTTGACGGGAGTCAAAGAAAAGAAGGACCTTTGTATAAAGAATGGTTAGAGTGGCGAGCTAAAATAATACATGATTTCATCTATACAGCCAGAGATGAACTTAAGCGGATCAATCCGAATATTATTTTCGGAGATTACACAGGTTCTTGGTACCCGTTATACTTTGACGTGGGTGTCAATTTTGCCAGCCGGGAATATGACCCAAGTAAAGATTTTGATTGGGCTACTCCAAAATATAAAGAATTCGGTTATGCAGAGGCATTGGATTTATTTACGACGGGTAACTATTACTTTGAAGTGGAGAAATCTGAATTGCTTGCACAGACCGACACTTCGAAGAAAACTTTAGAATCGGGATTGATCGTGAAGAAAGAAGATTGGTATACTGTGGAGGGATCTGCCGATCTGGTTAACAAAGTTACCATGGGCAAAACCCCTGTCTATGGAGGGCTATATGTAGAGCAATATCAAGGACATCCGGAACAATTTGTTAAAGCATTAAAAATGTGTAGACAAAAATCCCAGGGATCAATGATATTCGATATTGTACATATTATCAATTATGGATGGTGGAATTATGTTAAAGAAGGATTAAACGACTAAAATTTATTTATGAAAACACATACAATAGTTCTTATATTATCTTTTTTTGTTCAAACATCTGTTGCCCAGATGAATGTAGCGGAAATATCTAAAACTTTGACGTCAGCTAAACGAGGCGATGTTGTTATCCTGAACAATTTTCTTACGAAGGATTTTCCAAAGATATCTTATGACAAAATAGTACTTCCCGGGCCACAGTACATTATTTCCGACGATCCTGAATACATTCGAATTCCAGAAGCAATAGCAATGCAGGAGAGCGTGGAGCCGGGAGCTGTGAGATTGTATGTCTACAATGTGAATGGGGTTAAAGAGCCTCAAAAAATGCCGAGAAAGATATCGGCAGTAATAAAAAACCTTGGCAAAGAGACTATGCATCTTCGAATGCTTAAGTATTCTTCCCAAAAGCCTAGCACTAATTATTTCCAGATAGGCAAGCAAGGGCTATATGACTATTTTTCATCTAGTGAGATCAACAATGTTAGAACAATCAAACCTGGAGAAGTGATTGCTATAGATGAACGGTTAGAGAAAAATATAGTTCAATATGATGAATTAGTGCATGGATTTTATGAATTTGTCGTTGACCAACCCGGACTAATCAGCGTACTTCAAACAGCTCCTGAAAAAGATGGGCCTAGGGCATTCCACGAAATAGTTACCATTATACCATTTAGTCATGTTAATGCCGGTCGTGGCATATTTCCAATATCTAATTATAAGATAGTCAATAAGGATATTATAGACACAAAGAATGGAGTCTCTCAACTAATTATTGCAGATGGAGAAAATGATCCTTGGATTACGGGAACTATTGGGGCTGAAAAAGAATTTGCAAAAAATGCTGGGAACTATGGGGTAATGTATAACACAAATATTAAGTGGAAAAGTACAGACGGAAAAGGGTTAGCTTTAATTACATGGAACTGTCGGTCAGCAGATAATCAATGGTGTGGAGGGATGGGATTGACTATAGAGATGTTTGATAATAATATGAAGAAATCGGTAATTCAATATCCTTCAAACCAATTGGTTACCAAAGCTGCGCCGGAAGCTATTCTGTTAGAAGTTTATAAGCCCGACCCATCTAAGGAGATTCAGGAGATTAACCTGACTTATTCTCCCCCCGGAGCATCATGTTTGCCGACACCATTAATATTTGTTCCTATCGATCTCGGAGAGTAATTTTTTATTATGAAATTTAAGGCACCTTGTTATATCGTATTGTTAGTTTTCCTTTTTGGAGGATTCGTTGAAGGATATGGACAATTCCGTATTTCTGGTCATGTTTACGATGAAAGGACCAAAGGAGTAGCAGGAGTTGTTGTGAGTTGTGGCATCCATATGGCGCAGACTGACGAAAATGGACGTTATGATATCGGGATTTATGGAGACGAAAAATATGTCCAGGTTTCCATACCTCAAGGGTACTTCGTAAAAGTAGAGGAGACACGGCCTGTCTTTTATCAGGAGATTGTAGCCAATGAAAGTATATATGATTTTTATTTGATAAAAAATAAAAAGGATGATACCAATCATGTATTCTTTGTACAGTCGGATGTGCAGGCAACCAGTGAGGCAGAATATGACATGTATAAAAAGAAAATAGGGTCTGATATGTATTCTCTGCTCCCACAATATACTTCAGATGAAATTTTTGGGATTGATCTTGGTGATATGGTTGGTGATAAGCCGGATTTGTTTCCCTATTATCTTCATTCCATGTCATCTTTGTCAATACCGTTTTTTAGAACGATAGGCAATCACGATATGGCTTATTGGGGCCGCTCTCATGAAACATCTGAAAGACATTTTAATCGATATTTCGGTCCTACAACATACTCGTTCAATAAAGGCAATGTACATTATATTGTATTGAACAATAACTTTTTTATTGGGTACGAGTATTTTTATATGGGGTACATCGACGAGAAAACGTTTAAATGGTTAGAGAGCGATTTGTCATATGTGCCTAAAGATAAGCTTGTATTTTTGATGGTGCATATTCCAACACAGCCACAGGCTGAGAGGAAGCCTTTTGTATATGATTACGCCACCTTAGGTGGAGAGACGGTGAATGCAGAACCATTGTATCAGTTGTTAAAGGAATATCAGACACATATTCTATCGGGACACACACACTATAACCAGAATATTGTACATCATGAACGTTTGTTTGAACACAACACAGCTGCAGCGTGTGGAACATGGTGGCAAGCAGATGTTTGTACAGATGGTACACCTAGTGGGTATGCGGTTTATGAAGTGCGTGGTAATGACGTCAAATGGTACTATAAAAGTGCTGGCTATGATAGATCTCACCAGCTAAGGGTTTATCACGATCCTGAAAGACATACAATCGTGGCTAACGTTTGGAATTATGACCCTCTATGGAAGGTTGAGTGGTTTGAAAATGGTGTCAAGATGGGGGATATGGAGCAATTTGAAGGAATTGATCCCTTGACGAGAGAACTATTATCAGATAAAAGCAAGTTGAAATATGCCTGGATTAGCCCGTCTACTACAGGACATCTATTTCGGGCAGAAGGAATAAATGATATTTCGAAAATAGAAGTAAGAGCTATCGATCGATTTGGCCACATATATACAGGTGTGTTGAAAAAATAAATGAAAGGATGACGATCAAAAGAAACCATAGTATAGACTTACTTCGCGGGTTGGCTATCATCGGGATGGTCCTCGCTGCTGTCATTCCCTGGACATCAAATTTTCCTGCATGGATGTATCATGCGCAGGTCGGACCACCGGATTTTAAATTCAATCCCGATAATCCAGGTATCACTTGGGTGGATCTTGTTTTTCCTTTCTTTCTGTTTGCGATGGGAGCTGCATTTCCTTTGGCATTGCGAAGAAAGTTGGCAAATAAGCAATATAGTATTATTGCTTCGGGCTTATTAAGACGAGGAGTTTTGCTTGTATTTTTTGCAATTACCTTAGCCTATCTTACCTCGGAGAACCTAACAGGATCGAAAGGATTGAATTATTTGACTTCTTTATTGACATTTTTATCCTTCTTTCTGGTTTTTATGCGCTTTGAGGGAGGAAAATTACGGCGATATGGTTTGCAGCTTCTAGGGTTTTTGATAATAGGATTATTGATTTATTACCATAGCGAAATACTTGGAAATACATTTGACAAATCGAAGAATAATATCATTATTCTGGTATTGGCGAATATGGCGGTATTTGGTTCAGTTTTTTGGTTGCTGACTTCCGAAAGTTTTTTGTTGCGGTTGGCGGTGCTTGTTGCTTTTATAGGTATCTGGTTTACGAAAGATATTCAGGGAAGCTGGACTTCCGCTCTTTGGAATTTTCACCCGGACATAAAGTGGTTTTATAATTTTTCATTTCTAAAATATCTGTGTATTGTATTACCAGGTTCATTGCTAGGCGATTTATTGGTCAGACACAAAGATATTATCAACAATTTTTATACCCATGAAGAACAGAAGAAAGCTAGGCTATTAGCATGCCTTGGCTTGGCTTTCGTTGTTTTTCATGTTATAACACTGTATATGCGCTTGCTCCATTTCAACTTATTTGGACATGTCGTTTTTGGCGTGCTATTTTTATTGTTTTTTAAGAAAAATAGTGAAGGCCAATTTTCCTTTTACAAAACTTTAGCTAGCTGGGGCTTTGTGCTGGCTTCAATAGCTTTGTTCTTTGAACCTTTGGATGGGGGGATCAAGAAAGATCCTTCTTCCTTTAGTTACTGGTTTTTGACCAGCGGATTGGCATTTGTTTTTTATATTGTTTGTGATTATTTGACTAAAAGTCTTCCAAATAATATCGTCATTTCTTCCATCGTGAAAAATGGACAAAATCCCATGATTGCTTATTGTGTTTCAGCATTTTGTATTACACCCATTTTAGGGCTATTGCAGATATTGCCTCTTTTTGATAAGCTGTTTCATATCAATCCGTATCTAGGCTTAGTACGAACGACGGTATATATATTGTTGGTGGTTTTTATCACTAGTTATGCAACTAATAAAAAATGGTTTTGGCGCTCTTAATTTTTGGATAGGAATGAATAAAATAAAGCTTCTAATTCTGCTTGCAGTTTTAAGTAATGTCCAGGTCTTGAATGCCCAGGTTACAGTTACGGTTGATAGTAATTATATTTTTTCGGGCTATAAAGAACAATTAGCTCATTTTCGGAAGATGCCCATTCTTCCGAATGCGATTGTATTTGTCGGAAATAGTTTGACAGATGCGGGCAGATGGAACGACATTCTGCCGCAACTGCCTGTATTGAATAGGGGCATCAGTGGAGACATCTCTTATGGTGTATTGGCTAGGTTGGATGAAATAACCCGTCATCAACCCCAAAAAGTGTTTTTAATGATCGGTGTCAATGATCTCAAACGAGGTGTGCCTACAAAAAATATCGTTGATAATTATTTCAGAATTGTACGTGAAATCAAGCGTACTTCACCGAAAACGAAAATTTATCTCAATAGTATATTGCCAATTAACCCTGATAAATTACTAGAATCGTTTAAAGCTGTCAAAAATAGTGATATTCAAGTATTGAACCAAGGATTGCAGAGATTAGCACAGGCAGAGAAACATGTGACGTTTATCGATTTGCATACGGTTCTTGCAGATAAAGATGGTAATCTACGTTCAGAAATTACACCGGACGGCATCCATTTAGAAGTATCCGCATATGTCGAGTTGGTCAATTATTTGAAAAAGATAAAGGCGTTATAGTTATGAGCAAGTTTGTAATAGTGGTTCTAGGTCTGTTGTGTTCCATACAACATCTGTTGGCACAAACAAATGATAAATCGCAAGATAGCACTTACAACAATTGGTATTATGTGTCTCGCGAGAAACTGTATCAAGAATTGAAGCATCTTAAATATGATGTGGTATTCTTTGGGAACAGTATCACAGAACGTGGAGCATGGCAAGAGCTAGTTGGAAGAAAATATAAAGTAGGCAATCGGGGCATTGGCGGAGATAATACTTTTGGTATGAAAGCCCGTATCGCTGATGTAGTAAGATCAAAACCAAAAAAAATTTTCCTGATGATGGGTATCAATGATATTGGACGTGGTCTGTCTGTAGCTTGGAGTTTACAGAACTATGAAGAAATCATCCGCATTATCCAAAAGGAGAGTCCTAAAACAAAAATATATCTACAAAGCACATTACCATTGAATGAGCGTGTATTGAAATATGACTATTTGCTGGGAAAGGAAGAAGGGATAAGGAGTTTAAATAAAGGTATAGAAGCTTTAGCACGACGGTATAAGCTGGTGTATGTCAATGTTAAAGAAGCCTTGGCGGATAACTACGGACTGAAAGAGGAATACACAATGGATGGCATCCATGTCAATACAGATGCTTATATCCGTTGGGTGGATTATTTAAAAGATCATAAATATTTATAGATGAAGATAACGGGTACTTTCTTGGACGAAATAAGCCACGACATACCACATCAGAATTGGAGTTGGGAAGAGTGGGATCGCGATTTTGCGTATATGAAGGCTGTAGGGATTGACACGGTAGTCATGATTCGAAGTGGCTATAGGAAGTTTATTACCTATCCCTCGTCCTGGCTACAACAAAATATGGGGTGTTACAACCCTCCTGTGGATTTGGTCGACATGTTTTTACAATTGGCTGAAAAGCATGGAATGAAGTTTTATTTTGGCCTTTATGACAGTGGAAAATATTGGGATACTGGAAATATGCAACACGAAATCGATGTCAACCGTTTTGTGATTGACGAGGTATGGAATAGCTATGGACATTACAGCAGCTTTGGCGGGTGGTATCTGAGCATGGAAATCAGTCGCCAAACCAAAGGAGCGGCAAGTGCTTTCCGTATTCTTGGCGAACAATGTAAGGCCGTGAGCGGCAATCTGCCAACTTTTATTTCACCTTGGATTGATGGTAAAAAGGCCGTGATGGCAGCATCTCCTGGTCTTACAAAGGCTGATTCGGTGTCGTTACAGGAGCATGAGAAAGAGTGGAATGAGATATTTCACGAGATACACCATGCCGTCGACGCTGTTGCTTTTCAAGATGGCCATATTGATTACCACGAGCTGGAAGACTTTTTTACCGTCAACAAAAAGCTTGCTGATAAATATAACATGCAGTGCTGGACCAATGCTGAATCCTTTGATCGCGATATGCCAATCAAATTTTTGCCGATCAAATTCGAAAAGTTACGACTGAAACTGGAAGCGGCTGGAAAAGCAGGATACGACAAGGCAATCACTTTTGAATTTTCCCATTTTATGAGTCCACAGTCTGCGTATTTACAAGCCGGACATTTGTACAATAGATATAAAGAGTATATAGAAACATTGATATAAGCAGAGTTAGAAATGAAGGAATTTGTTGAACGGTATAAAAGGGAATTGTTGGAAAATATTATGCCATTCTGGGAAAAATATTCCATAGACAAGGAGTATGGTGGCTTTTTGACCTGTCTGGATCGGGATGGAAGTGTCTTCGATACAGACAAATTTATGTGGTTGCAGGGGCGACAAATATGGACAATGTCTATGTTATACGATCAAGTAGAACAGAGAGAAACATGGAAAGAGATAGCTGAACAAGGAGCTGCTTTTATCCTGAAAAATGGACGAGATGAAAATGGAGATTGGTTTTTTGCATTGGACAGAACCGGTAAACCATTGGTTCAATCTTACAATATCTTTTCTGATTGCTTCGCTAGTCTGGGACTAGGAGCTTTGTATAAGATTACAGGTAAGGATGAATATGGACAGATAGCTCATGATACCTTCAAGCGTATATTGGCGAGACAGGACAATCCTAAAGGAAAGTATAATAAAAGCTATCCGGAAACACGACCGCTAAAAGGTTTTGC
Source organism: Sphingobacterium sp. (assembly GCA_040392285.1). Lineage (GTDB taxonomy): Bacteria > Bacteroidota > Bacteroidia > Sphingobacteriales > Sphingobacteriaceae > Sphingobacterium. The sequence continues at coordinate 23,387 of JBEBWF010000056.1, forward strand.
TCTACCGATGATCTTGAGCAACCTTTCTTTAGAGCTTGAACATATCGTCGGAACAAAAATGGTGGAAGAGTTGATAGACAACATCATCCATGAAGTGATGGAGGTCTTTTATCAACCAGATACCGGCTTGATTATGGAAAATGTAAACCGAGATGGTTCATTTTCCGATTCATTCGATGGTAGACTGGTCAATCCAGGACATATCATTGAAGCGATGTGGTTTATGATGGATTTAGCCAATCGCCGGGGAGATCATATACTCATGAAAAAGTGTGTTGATATAGCACTTCGTACCTTGGAGTTCGGTTGGGATAAGGAACATAGAGGAATACTATATTTTAAAGATATTCTAGGTAGGCCATTGCAACAGCTCGAATGGGATCAAAAACTCTGGTGGGTACATTTAGAGGCGTTAGTATGTATGGCTAAAGGATATGCCTATACTGGAAATGAAGATTGTAAACAGTGGTTTAAAAAGTTAGACCAATATGCATTCCAATATTTTGCCGATCCTGAATATGGGGAATGGTATGGTTATTTGAATAGGAAAGGAGAACCTCTGCTCACCTTGAAGGGGGGTAAATGGAAGGGGTGTTTTCATGTTCCGCGAGCGCTATTTAAAGTTTATACTGCTTTGGAAGAATTGCGAGAACCGATTGTGCTTACACGATAGATCCGAGATTGTTTAAGAAATCAAAAAAAACCGGTACATTCGCACCGGTTTTTTTGATTTTATCACTTTTACACCTTATTTAAAAGCAAACACCTTTCCTAAGGTTTCGTTGCTTGTGAATGTGGTATCGAGGTCGATCAATTCACCTGTGCCAATTCGAATTACGGTACCGTGCACAGCCAAATCATGACCGTTTTTCCACGCATTTTGGACAATGGATGTTGTACAAAGGTTAAATACCTGCTCCTGCACATTCAGCTCGACTAATCTATCGGCTTTTTTTGCCGGATTGTCAATCGAATCAATCTCTTCCGAATGTATACGATAGACATCCTTAATATGGCACAACCAGTTGTCTATTATACCGAATTGTTCGCGGCTCAAAGCAGCAGATACTCCGCCGCATCCATAATGTCCGGCAACGACAATATGTTTTACGTGTAGGACATTCACAGCGTAATCTAATACCGACAACATGCTCATGTCTGAATGCACACACATGTTGGCAATATTCCTGTGAACAAATACCTCTCCTGGTTTTGTTCCGGTGATCTCATTCGCCGGAACACGGCTGTCAGCACATCCTATCCAAAGGATCTCAGGCTGCTGCCCTGCAGCTAATTGTTGAAATCTACCTGTTTTGTCTTCCTTGACAAAATCTACCCAGCTCTTGTTTCCTTCTAATATTTTTTTAAAACTGAGCTCTAAATTTTTATTTCCCATGTTTTATGTTAAGATTAATGGACGTATACCGCCCAAGTTACAGTATTTGTGATTAAAAAATCGTATAATTAAACTACTTTTTCGAGTTTTTGTTTTTTATAAGATACCTTCTTTTTATAAGTAATATCCTGGAGTTCGATATCGATACCTTTACTCAAGGCATTTTGTTCGAAACCCTTAATAACCTCGATCACATCTTTGTCGATGAACTTACTATTCTTCCCATCGATGGTTACGGACACCACTGATTTGGGAAGGCTATACAGCTTTTGTTGAATAGGGACTTTATTCAGGAATGAGACTTCTTCCGCCAATACTAATACGGCTTTGCTGTTGCTGTCACCGACAATATTGAACTTATAGGCATTCTGCATGTTCGCTTTTAATATATAAAATGTTGCGATGAGAATACCGATACCTACCCCGGTTAGTAAATCGGTGAATACCACAGCAGCAATAGTGAGTGTGAATGGTACAAATTGATCCAACCCTTTGGCACGCATTTGCTTGAACAGAGCCGGTTTAGCTAACTTATAGCCGGTATGTAATAAAATTGCTGCCAAGCATGCTAGGGGGATTAAGTTAATTACGGTCGGAATAGCTAGAAGCGCTAATAATAGCCATATACCATGCAATATAGCCGATTGACGCGTGCGACCACCAGCGTTAGCATTAGCAGAGGAACGTACAATGACGGATGTCATGGGTAGACCTCCTAAAAATCCACTGGTCATATTGCCTATTCCTTGGGCGACAAGTTCCCGGTTTGTTGGAGAGTTTCTTTTAAACGGGTCCAGTTTGTCTATGGCTTCGATACTGAGCAAGGTCTCCAAGCTTGCGATAATGGCTATAGTGAAAGCGACTACCCACACTTCTCTGTTGATAATTTGACTAAAGTCAGGAAAAATAAATAATCCTGTAAATTCAGCAAAAGACGTTACAGCGGGAATAGCAACAAAATGAGCCGAGGCTAATGCGAATGAGGATCCTTGAAAAAAATAGCCCAATCCTACACCAATCAGTACAACCATCAAAGGTGCAGGAATCTTATTCAGTCCCTTGATAGAAGGCCAGAAAATTAATAAGGCTAGGGATAGTAGGCAGATGATTGTTGCGCCCCAATTGATTGCTCCGGCCACTTGGGTGATGTCGGTAATTTCTGTCTCCGTCAGCCCAACAGCCAGAGGGAGCTGTTTCAAAATAATGGTAATACCAATTGCTGCCAACATGCCTAAGATGACAGAAGATGGGAAATAATTACCAATCATTCCCGCCTTGAGAATTCCCAAGAGAAGCTGGAAAATCCCGGCTATAAATACAGCTAGCAAAAATGTTTCATAAGCTCCTAATTGTTGGATGGCTCCGAGTACGATTACCGTCAGCCCCGCTGCGGGACCACTTACGCTTAGCGGTGATCTGGATAGGGAGGCGACAACTGTGCCGCCAATGATACCTGTTAATATTCCGGCAAATAGCGGTGCTCCAGAAGCCATAGCTATACCCAGACATAGCGGTAACGCTACTAGAAATACGACTATACTGGCTGGAAAATCATATTTTAAGTCTCTTTTTGATAATTTCAAAAAAGCAGACATACGTGTTCCTAACATACAATTTGTTTTGAAAATGTAATACTTAAACTGGGGTGCACGATAGATTTTCCGATTTTGGATTGTCGCCTTGCTTCATTCTTCGCAATGACGCTTTTTTCAAAAAGGGATTTGCGCTGCAGCGTACTTTGTGGTTTTGTCGTACACCCACTTAAATCATAGGAATGATCTTTGGCTAAATATCTGCCAAATAACATTCTTCATACAATAAATAACGTATTAACAGTTCGGAGGCGGAGTAGGAACTTCCGGGTGGAAGCTACAGATACTTTTTTCGTTTTTTAGATAATTGCGTGTTTTAGCACTATTTTCAATAGTTGGGTTGAAACCAATGTAGTCGATGGCATCGGGTTTAAATATCTTTACACCATGTTCATGGAGATCTTCATTAGCCGTCGTGTTATTGTTCGACATAAGCTTAATTTCCAGTTGCATGACGACTTGCAGGATAGTTCCCTTGTCCAAAATATCTACAAACATCGGGATACCAGAAATAAGCATCTTCGTTACGAAAACAAAAAAACAGATTTTTGCAGAAATTATCCTTTGTACTTTGCTAAACACTTTGACAAAAATAGAATTTATGAGTAAAAAAACAATAGATTATGAAATTTTATTATGAAAATTTTACAAAAACAAACAAAAAAGGGTGATTTCTTCATGTAAACTTAACAAGAAACTGTCCAGAAATATAATTCTTCATTTATCGCATTTATTTCTAAATTAGGTCATCATTAGATAAGAATAGGTTATGAGACAAGATTTCATCGAAAAAATAACGACGTCATACAATCCGAAGGGAGCTTTCATACAATTGGGATCGGGTATATTAAATGGAGAGATCATCGCAGAAGCCAAGGTCAATCTAGCTTTGAAGATGATGAATCGCCATGGTCTGATTGCAGGGGCAACGGGCACGGGCAAAACAAGAACGTTGCAATTGATTGCAGAACAGCTTTCTGATCGAGGAGTGCCTGTTTTTATGTTGGATGTTAAAGGTGATTTATCTGGATTAGCCGAACCCGGAAATACGAATGAGGCCCTCATCGAAAGAGGAAATGCAGTAGGAATTCCTTTTGAGCCCCTAAGCTTTCCCGTCGAACTCTATTCTTTAAGTGGGAAGATAGGTGTCCCTATGCGGATTACAGTAGAGGATTTTGGCCCTATTTTACTTGCGCGGATATTAGACCTGAATGATACGCAGTCAGGCGTATTGAGTGCAATATTCAAATACGCCGAAGATAGTCAAATGAGTATCGTGGATTTGGAAGACCTAAAAAAGCTATTATTCTACCTTTCGGATGGACCAGGGGCGGAGGAGATAAAAAAGGAGTATGGGAAAATCAGTACATCCAGTTCGGGTGCAATTTTACGAAAAATTGTAGCGGTCGAGCAGCAGGGTGTAGCCCATATTTTTGGTGAACGGGAATTTGATATTCAAGATTTATTTGGGAGGGTAGATGGTAGAGGGGTAATAAGCTTGTTGAATATTTCGGATATCCAAGATCAACCTTTGCTGTTTTCGACATTCTTATTGAGCCTATTGGGACAAATGTTTAAGAATTTGCCAGAGGTAGGAGATTTGGACAAGCCTAAGCTGATATTTTTCTTCGATGAGGCTCACTTATTGTTCAATGGAGCTTCTAAGGCTTTTTTAGGACAGATCGAACAGATTATACGTCTCATTCGCTCCAAAGGGGTGGGCGTTTTTTTCTGTACGCAAGCCGCAACGGATATTCCCGAAACTGTCCTAGGACAGTTGGGAAATCGCATACAGCATGCCTTGCGGGCTTTTACCCCGAATGATGCCGAAAATCTACGTAAAACGGTAAAAACATATCCGACATCCACATTTTATGCAATAGATAAAGCTTTGACCTCCTTGGGGACCGGTCAGGCCTTAGTGACTGTATTAAATGATAAGGGAATCCCCACGGAAGTTGTTGCTACCCA
>JBEBWF010000057.1:0-27814 GCA_040392285.1 Sphingobacterium sp.
GTTAAAAAAATATATTAGTCTACAAATGTAGTAGATTAAATTTTATATATCAAATGACCTGGCTATTTTTATTTATTTATGACATATCTTGGCCTATCTCTTCATATCTAGGAGCGCTTACTTTCAAGACATTGCATCTTTGTCGATAGGCACCTATCCTCTTAAACGCTCTTCAATCTTCGCCAAAGAACCATAATCCTCAAAAGAAAAGCTTCCACTTTGGCGCATATTCAGCTCAAATAAAAATTTTGCTTTCTCCAATAAGGAACGATTACTGGTCAACAATCCATCATACATCAGGAGTTGTGCAAGTGGCCGGATTTGCTCAGGCTGTAGTGTTGAAACAAATATCTCCAATTGATTATTATCCTGTTCAACAAAATAAGACCTATCTTTCTTAAAGAATTCTTTATATCCACCTTCTATATCTATCGGTGCTGATTCTTCCTCTAAGCTTCCCTCCCACTTATCTACCAAAAGGCGAAGAAACTTTCCCATCTCGTTAATCCAATTCAGGATCGTGTCTTTTTCGTAACGAATACCCATACTACCTCACTTGTCCATCACCCGTTACGAACCATTTCTCGGTCACCAGTTTTTCTAATGCAAAAGGACCACGAGCGTGTAGTTTTTGCGTGGAGATACCGATTTCTGCTCCTAACCCAAACTCTCCTCCGTCTGTAAAACGGGTAGAGGCATTAGAATATACCGCAGCCGCATCCACGGCATTCATAAAGTCGGCTATATGTTCGGGATCGTTGGAGACAATACTTTCTGAATGCTTAGAAGAGTATGTTGCGATATGTTCCAATGCCTCCGCTAAACCATCAACTGTCTTTATGGAGCATTTTAAATCCAAAAACTCTCTACCAAAGTCGGATTCTTCGGCTCGAACAAGAAAAGGATAGCCAAGTCGAGCAAATAAGCCATACAACTCGTCTGAAGCAAAAACCTCCACCTCGGCTTCTTCAAAATACGGCAATAGCTTAGGTATAAAAGTTTCGGCGACATTCGCATCGACCAACACGGTGTCCAATGCATTGCACACCGATGGCCTGGAAATTTTTGCATTCGCCACGATCTTTGCAGCTTTATCCAAATCCGCCGTTTCATCAACGTACGTATGACAAACACCGGCGCCGGTTTCGATTACCGGAACCTTGGCATTATCACGTACAAGATCGATTAAAGATTGTGATCCGCGCGGAATAATAATATCGACAAAACCTGTAGCCGTCAATAGTTCCTGAACAAACTCACGGTCTGTCGGAAGCAGCTGGACAATATTGGGATCAATAGAAAAAGATACGAAGACCTGCCGGATCATGTCGACCAGATACGAGTTCGTATACCAGGCATCCGAACCCCCTCTCAACAAACACACATTGCCCGATTGCAGACACAGGGCAGCAACGTCTATCGTGACATTTGGGCGGGACTCATAAATAACGCCGACAACGCCTAGAGCAACGGTCTTCTTTTCGATTTTCAATCCATTATCTAAGACCTTTGAACTTAAGATCTGATCCGTTGGATCTTCCAGATTGGATACATCGATAACACTTTGAGCTAATCCGTCAATTCTTTCGTCTGTCAGTTTAAGGCGATCGAACTTTGGATCTACAGGGTCCATTCTTTCTAAATCCTTTTGGTTCTCCCGGATAATAGCGTCTTTACGATTTAGCAACTCCTGTGCTATCTTATTCAAAATATTTTGTTTATCCGCACGAGACAAAACACGAATAGCCTCCTTTGCTTTTCGTGCATTCAACAATTGTGACTGTATATTTTGCATATTGTTCAATAAAAAATATCAAAAAGATGAACTCGCCATAGCTCCGTCCAAAAGTAATAGACGGCAATATAACATATCACCATCTGAAAATCAATTCAAATCTATATTAATGCTCACCTTGTCACCTGTTACCTTACAAAATGACAATGTCATCGGCGTGAGCGATTTCTACATTTTTAGTTTTATGACCATTTTTTAATACCGCGGAATCAATTTTTGATTTTGCAACGGCTTGGATAACACCATTTTCATCTGCAATGTGGAACACCTCTCCCACCTCGAACCCTTCTACAATCTGAGAGACGCCTACAGCAAGCAGACTTTTTCGTTTTTTCAAAGCATCCATGGCTCCATTATCCACCTGTACCAACCCTGTGATCAAACTTCCGCTGGCTAACCATTTGTGACGAGAAGAGACCCTTTTTTGTTGTGGCAAGCAGACTGTACCTGTTTCACCCTTTAAGGCTTTTAGAATACCATTTTCTGTCTGCATACTAAAAATGACCACTTTAATGCCCATTTGGGTAGCCAATCGAGCAAAATTCAATTTTGATATCATCCCCCCCAAACCAATAGAAGATTTATCCTTTCGCGCTAAGGACAAAGTAGACTTATCGATTTCCTTAATTTCAGCGATCACAGCTCCTCGTTCGTCCAATACACCCGGAACAGACGTACACAAGAGTAGCTGCTCCGCTCCAAAACCCACAGCTATCAAGGTCGCCAATTCATCGTTATCCGAAAACTTCAGCTCTTTATTGCTCACTACATCATTTTCATTAGCTATCGGAATGACATTGTTTTTCCAAAGTGTCTCGTATGTGCTCTTTAATTGCAAAAATTGACTTCTATTTGAAAAATGGTGTCTTTCGCATAGGCTCTGCGCCAATGCTATTCCGAAAGGTTTGAAATATGTCGAATATTTACGCACCAACAAGGGATTTCCTATGGCCGCCGCTGCCTTGCGCTCTGCTAATGTACCTTTATATTTGGGAATGAATTTTTTACCTGCAGCTACCGCGCCGGAAGAAACTAAAACAATATTGTAATTGGATTGTAGTATAGAAACTTGCCGGGCTATTTCCAGTATGATACGTTCATCAATTTCCCCCTGCGAGGTTACAGATGCTGAGCCAAATTTGATGACAAGAACTGGTTTTTTCATCGTAATGATTATTTATTCATGTAAGTTTTAATGGTATAAATGAGCTCGTTACACACGGTTTGTTTTTATAAGGTGATGAAAGCTTCATTTAAATTATAACAAAAAGAACCTCTAACTAATTTCAACAACGTAAAAATAGACAATGTTCCCAACAAAATAAATAAAAGTAAACAAATAAGGCCTTAATGATGGAATTCGGAACATTTTTTGTAACCAATACTAAAAACCTAGCTACGATATGAAAACAATAAGTCTAATCACCCTATTTACATCTGGCATTTTCGCATTTGCATGCCAATCCCCAAACACAAATTCCACAACGACTACAGACACGCTAACTACAATGGTTGGTCAGGATACCGATTCCCTAGGTTGCAAAGGTTCTGCGGGATATATTTGGTCCCGGGTTAAGAAAACATGTATTCGACCGTGGGAAGAGGGTATCGAACTCCGCATCTTGAATACATCCTCTTCTTTTCAAACCGCTGCCTACGTTGTTGTAGACTCCATGCATAAGGAGGCCGAAATATTCATGGCTGAGGATAATAATAGCATCATCTTAAAACAGCTGTCGACCCAAAAATATTCCAATGGGAACTTCAATCTGACAAAAGAGGATCATTGTTGGACGCTGAGTCTCAACGACACGAAGCTATATCAAGAACCTATTATGTAATGACAGACTAGGAAAAGCGATCCTGATAAGCCTTTTCCAAGATAAACATTTCATCACGAAGTTTGGCTGCCTCCAAGAAGTCCATTTCTTTTGCGGCCTTATCCATTTTTTTACGAACAGTTTCGACAGCCTTTTTCAATTCCTTTTCACTCATATACTCCATCAACGGATCTGCTGCAATCGAAGTCCGTGGATCTGGTTCCACATACATTTTTGCTTCGCCAGATTTGTAATCAGCGACTGTGGTTTGCTCCATGATCTCTTCACGGGTCTTACCTACTGTACGTGGTGTAATACCATATTTTTCATTGTATGCAATCTGCTTTTCCCGTCTTCTGTTTGTTTCCTCGATCGTCACGCGCATACTATCAGTCATCTTGTCGGCGTACATGATGACACGCCCCTTATCATTACGAGCTGCACGTCCAATGGTCTGTATAAGAGACCGCTCGGAACGCAAAAAACCCTCCTTGTCTGCATCTAAAATAGCCACTAAAGTTACTTCGGGCAGATCCAGTCCTTCCCTCAATAAGTTGACACCGACCAATACATCAAACTCCCCCAATCGCAACCCGCGCAAGATCTCCACACGTTCCAATGTCTTTACTTCCGAATGGATGTACCTTACCTTGATATTGAGGCGACTCATGTACTTCGTGAGCTCCTCCGCCATACGCTTAGTCAACGTAGTAGCTAATACGCGCCCACCAGCTTTGATGGCCACATCTACTGCTTCCAAGAAATCATCCACCTGATTGATAGCCGGTCTTACCTCTATTATAGGATCCAACAATCCTGTAGGACGAATAACCTGCTCAACCACAACACCTTCCGTCTGTTGGAGTTCGTAATCTCCGGGTGTCGCGGATACGTATATCGTTTGATTGGTCAGTGATTCAAATTCTGGAAAATTCAAGGGTCTATTGTCCAACGCCGCAGGTAATCGAAACCCGTGTTCGACTAGTGATATCTTTCGGGATCTATCCCCGCCGTACATTGCCCGCAATTGGGGCAAGGTCACATGACTTTCGTCAATAACAAGCAAATAGTCCTCGGGAAAATAATCCAGCAAACAGAAGGGTCGCATTCCGGGGCTGCGCCCATCAAAAAAGCGGGAATAATTTTCAATACCCGAACAATATCCCAGCTCACGCATCATTTCCAGATCGTAGTTAACTCGTTCTTCGAGGCGTTTAGCTTCTAGGAGCTTGCCTTCGTCTTCCAACTGAGTCCTCCGTTGCACCAGTTCATCTTGTATCGCCCATATGGATTGGGTAAATTTCTCTTTTGGTGTCACAAATAGATTCGCGGGAAACAAAGAAAGTGATTCATGCTTGAGAATGGTCTTGCCCGTAGTCGGATCGATCTCACTCAACTCATCTATTTCGTCTCCAAAAAAGGATACTCGATACGCATGATCCAAATAAGCCGGATAAATATCTACCGTATCACCTTTGACCCGAAAAGTACCTCGCTTGAAATCGGTTGTTGTCCTAGCATATAAAATCTCGACCAAACGATGTAAAAAAGCATTGCGAGAGATTACTGTACCCACACCAAAACGAAAGATTGACTTGGAGAAATCTTCGGGATTCCCCATACCATAGATACACGAAACCGAAGAGACGACGATCACATCGCGTCTGCCTGACATCAATGATGAAGTTGTCGCCAAGCGAAGCTTTTCAATTTCTTCGTTGATAGCTAGATCTTTTTCAATATATGTGTTAGAAGAAGCAATAAATGCTTCAGGCTGATAATAATCGTAATAGGAAACAAAATAGTTAACCGCATTATTCGGAAAAAACTGTTTGAATTCTCCATAAAGCTGTGCTGCTAGGGTTTTGTTATGACTCAGCACCAATGTAGGCTTCTGTGTCTGCTGAATAACATTAGCAATCGTAAATGTCTTTCCCGAACCTGTGACCCCTAGTAATGTCTGATATTGTTCACCGCCATTTACACTTTCCACAAGCTCTTTAATAGCTTGAGGCTGATCCCCTGTCGGGCTGTATTCTGAAGTAAGTTCGAATTTCATGGATGCTCCTGCAAAAAAATAAAGTTAATGTTTTTCAGGGGAAACTACCTACAATCCCATTATTTTTCCCTGTGTCAATCATTTCCGACTTATTTTCACTAAATTGGTGAGGAATAAACGAAAGGCACTATGATTACGATACTCTCCAAACAAAATTCTATAGCCAATAATTTTATAGCTGAATTACGGCATAGTGATATCCAACAAGACAGGATGCGATTTCGTAGAAACTTAGAAAGAGTAGGTGAAATAATAGCCTATGAAATCAGTAAAACGTTGGAGTATACAAAACAGGAAATCGAAACCCCATTAGGTATCGCCAACTGCAACACACTGCAAGAGCAGCCCGTATTAGTCAATATCATTCGGTCTGGCATTCCTTTCCATCAGGGGTTCTTAAATGTCTTTGATCAGGCTGACAGTGGGTTTATTGCGACCTATCGACATACCAAAAAAAGTGGCGAGTTCGAAATTCAAAACAAATATACCAATACACCTATTTTAGATGACAAGGTTGTCATCGTAATCGACCCGATGATGGCTACAGGCCGAAGTATGGTCATGTGCTGCAAGGATTTATTAAGTGAATATAACATTAAAGAACTACATGTCGCCTCTATTATCGCTTCGGAGGAAGGAACCCAACATGTGTGTGCGTTTATTCCTGAAGCTAATTTATGGATTGGCGATGTAGACAACGAATTAACAAGCAAGTCCCTTATTGTACCCGGATTGGGCAAGGTTGGAGATTTGGCATATGGCAGTAAAGAATAGGTGCCAACGGGGGCTACAGCCTCTAAAGCGTCATGTAATCAAAAAAACAAAAAACTTAAAGTAGAATTAATACAAAATGAATACAAAAACAGGACATTCAATCAAAAATTATATTAACTATGGAATGGCAAAAATACAACGGAGAATCCCTCCATTTACCGATCATGGATGCTGTTGAAGCAGCTATTTTGAGGGAGCGGCAACAAGGAAATCTCCTCAAGGTGTTCATCGGCACCGATTCCCAAGTCAAACGTGGAACAGTTGAATTTGCAACTGTCATCGTTTTTCTCCGACAGCACAAAGGTGGGTTTATGTTTATCCACAAAGACCGTAAAAACCACAACATGAGCATCAAAGAACGTATGCTCTTGGAAGTCCAAAAATCCATCGACACCGCTTACCAACTTTGTCCTCTTCTCGAAGAATATCACGTCGATCTGGAAGTGCATGCCGACATTAACACCAATCCCAACTTCGAGTCTAATATTGCCCTTAAAGACGCCATGGGTTATATCTTAGGCATGGGGTTCAACTTCAAGGCCAAACCCGAATCGTTCGCTAGCAGCAACTGTGCTAATAAGCTCGTACAGTAAAGAACGGTTTCTCCTTCTTCCAATGATTATACTTTGATTGTTCGCACAATTAAAGCATGGCCCCTCACCCCCTGATTTTCAAATATTACAAACATCCCTTTCATAGAACAAAATTTTCTGTATTATTGTCCTATCATGCGCATGGATGAAAACAAGCTGACAAAAATAGCGGTTGTGGGTCCCGAATCGACAGGCAAGTCCACCATGGCAAAATATTTAGCTAAAAAGATGAATACCGTATGCATACCGGAATATGCGCGCTACTATTGTCAAAATCTCAACAGACAGTATACCTTACAGGACGAAGTGAATATGTTCTATGGTCAGCTGGCGTTGGAAGAAGCTTTAATCCCGTTAGCTCAAAATAACGTCTTAATTGCTGATGTAACTATTATGACCATCAAAATTTGGTGTGATCACCTCTTTGGGGACACCCCTTTGGAAGTAAAAGATGAGATCAACAAAAGAAAATACGACCTTTATCTGCTCATGGACATCGATCTCCCCTGGGAGGATGACCCGCTACGGGATTTCCCCGAACAACGGGAACATTTTATGCAAATCTGGGAAAAAGAATTAGTTGCTATTCAAGCTAATTATCGAGTTATCTCAGGTTTAGGAGAAGAACGATTAATTAACGGGTGGCAAGCTACCCAAAACTTAACATTAACTTAATATTGAAACATTAAATTTGTAAGAGTTGTTAGGACGGTACATTTGTCGTAACAGCTTGTTATCATCGAGTACAATTCTTTGATATTTTACAAATCCAATCTGCACGGAGATACATCGGAAAAACTATTGTACCCCGCCTCTTTAGATTTTGCAAAGCACCACTCTATTGCCCTCATGATTTATTAGGCTAAAAATTAATAATTCATAGATACGATAAAATGATTACACTCTTCGATTCCGTCCAATTAGACCTGACCATAGTATCCATTGTAGGTTTTATCTATATCCTTGCATTCGTCGCCATCTACAAAATGCACAACATCAGGGAAGGAGCACTATTCTTTCTATACATCACGGCTTCAGCATTTATGATCTTTATATTTATAAAGTATTCGCTCATCTCTTCCATTGTCGTGTTGCTATATATCGGTCATCTGGTTTATAATAATTTAAAGAGTGAACACTAAGACCGTCATGTTGTGGAAAATCATTCCTAAGAAAAACCACGGTATATCATAAAAAAAGTCCTTCCTATAAATCCGGAAGGACTTTTGTCTTCCTTTCGGGAGACAAATTTTTAATCAATTTTATATTTTACGCTTAGTAACGGTAAGCTTCCGGCTTATATGGACCTTCGACAGCAACGCCAATATAAGAAGCTTGTTCTTCGGTTAAAGTCTCCAACTCCACACCAATGTGGGCCAAATGTAAACGAGCTACCTTTTCGTCCAAATGTTTGGGCAACGTATACACTTTCTTCTCGTACTGATCTGTATTTACCCAAAGTTCAATTTGCGCCAAAGTTTGATTTGTAAAAGAATTAGACATCACGAACGACGGATGGCCGGTAGCACATCCTAGGTTTACCAAACGTCCTTCAGCCAACAAGATGATATCTTTGCCATCAACGGTGTATTTATCTACTTGTGCTTTAATTTCTACTTTCGTATTACCGTAGTTTGTATTCAGCCATGCTACATCAATTTCATTATCGAAGTGACCTATATTACACACGACAGCTTTATCCTTCATCGCTTTAAAATGCTCCGAACGAATAATATCTTTATTCCCTGTAGTTGTTACCACAATATTAGCTTCCTTTACCGCATCAGCCATTTTCTTTACTTCGAAACCTTCCATGGCGGCTTGTAACGCACAAATAGGATCAATCTCCGTTACAATAACACGGACACCTGCAGAACGAAGTGATTCAGAAGATCCTTTTCCTACATCTCCATAACCAGCTACTACAGCCACCTTACCGGCCAACATTAAATCTGTAGCGCGACGAATAGCGTCAACCAGCGATTCTCTACATCCATATTTATTATCAAATTTGGACTTAGTCACCGAATCATTTACGTTGATAGCCGGCAAGTGCAGTGTGCCGTTTTTATATCTTTCGTACAGACGATGGACACCCGTCGTTGTTTCTTCGGATAAGCCTTTGATACCGGCAATCAATTCAGGAAATTGATCAAATACCATATTTGTCAAATCGCCACCATCATCCAATATCATATTCAACGGTTGACGGTCCTCGCCAAAAAACAGTGTCTGCTCAATACACCAATTAAATTCGTCTTCTGTCATTCCTTTCCAAGCATAGACAGGTATCCCTGCCGCAGCAATGGCTGCTGCTGCATGATCTTGTGTAGAGAAAATATTACAAGATGACCAAGAAACATCTGCTCCTAGTTCGATTAAAGTTTCGATCAAAACAGCTGTTTGGATGGTCATGTGCAAACACCCGGCGATGCGAGCACCTTTCAGTGGTTTTGAAGCACCGAATTCGTTACGTAAACTCATTAGCCCGGGCATTTCTGCTTCTGCTAACTCTATTTCTTTACGCCCCCATTCCGCCAAAGAGATATCTTTTACTTTATAAGGAACATAGGTAGTTTCTAATGATGACATAGTTTCTTTATTTTTTTAAGTTCCAAAATTACTCGAAACTCAACTCAATTCAAAACATTCTATTTAGTTTCTGAACAAAAGTGACATTATCTTGAGGATAGCATCTTGATTAACGACCTCTAATCTATTATATTTGCAGTAGACTTTGCAAGAGATTTAATCTCGGTAGTAGTCCATGCTTAGTCTTAATATTTTTTTTAATTTTGACTTTTTAATTTAGAGAGATGTATCCAGAATATTTAGTAGCACCTATGCGTCAAGAGTTGGTTGATGCGGGTTTCCAAGAATTAAAAACACCTGAAGAAGTAGATACCACAATTCCTTCGGAAGGAACAGTTTTAGTCGTTGTGAATTCCGTTTGTGGATGTGCGGCGGCAAATGCTCGTCCTGCGGCCAAAGCTGCCGTGAAAAATGAAAAGCACCCAGATAAGCTGGTTACTGTTTTTGCCGGTATGGAAAAAGATGCCGTAGACAAAGCCCGCCAGTATATGTTGCCTTATCCTCCGTCCTCGCCAGCAATGGCCCTATTTAAGGATGGTAAGCTCGTACACATGATCGAAAGACACATGATTGAAGGTAGACCTGCACAAATGATTGCAGATAATCTCGTGGCTGCTTTTGACGAATACTGTTAATCTGCAACGATATTTTGTTTTTTGAATATATAAACAGAGCGTCTCTTTCTTTTTGAGACGCTTTTTTTAACCTTTCATTACCCCTATTCCTTCCCCACTCCAATCCGGGAAAAGTGCGCTATCATCTTTCAATTTGAAATGCTTCGTAGCTACTTCAGAGAACACCGCCCTAAAGTCCGTTGTTACGCGTAAATCTCGACCGTCTTCCAGGTTCTCTTTAGCCAAAGGATCGACAACGCCATGTACCTTGCCTCCCTCTACATGATTACCCAGTATAAAATTACAAGATGCACGTCCATGATCTGTACCATTTGTACCATTTTGGTGCACGGTACGTCCGAACTCCGTCATAGTCATCACGATAACATCATCCTGATAAGCTTCTATATCACCCCAAAACGCCATAATGGACTTGGAGAGGTCCCCTACATTACGTGCAAATATTCCGGTATCCCTTCCCTGATTGAAGTGTGTATCCCAACCATTCGATTCGGTAAAAGCAACTTCCAAACCTACGTCCATCTTTACAAGTTGGGCAATCTGCTTCAACGAATTCCCTAAGCTGCTGTTTGGATAGACCGCATTGTTGGACGGTTTATAATTCTTCAGCAAGTTGCTTTGCAGCAACTTCATCGCTTCAAAGCTTTCTTTTCCAGTATCCCGTAATAAGTCACTTGTCGTTTTATCGTATAAGTCTTCAAAGGTCTTTGCATTTTGATTCAAGACCTCTCCACGACCTTGAATTTTAAAATTTTTCAGGTCATTGATCGCCAAGGCTGCATGTTCTCCATACAACGATCGTGGTAGAGAGGGTGTCAGACTCACCGCAGAAAACGGCGTATTCACATGATCATGACCAAGTAAGCCTACGGCACGATTTAACCAACCACTGGTCGTATTCTTACGAAAAGGTGTACCGGATTCCATATAATCCTGTGCATCAAAATGTGATCGGGTGGTATTAGGAGATCCTATCCCGTGAACTATAGCCAATCTTTTATCGCGAAATACGGTCTCAAAAGCCTGCATACCGGGGTGTAATCCAAATCGTCCGTCCAAATCGATCAAGCTGCTCCTTGAAGTGCCTTTGGCAGCATCCAAAAACAATGTAGGCCTAGCTTGCCTAAAATAAGGATCTTCAAAAGGGCTTACCGCCATCAGACCATCCATGGCTCCTCGTTGAAAAATACATACAATGACCTTTCTTTTACTATATAAGGGATTATTTTTCTCCTTGGCTACTGCCTCCGCCACAAAAGCAGGTATGCCACCTATTAAACCTACTCCAAATAAGCCTAATCCGGATGATTTTAAAAATGCTCTTCGTGTATACATAACTAACGTCTTTGAAATTCCGGGGAACCGATAATTAACCCCACAACTTGTGCCAGCATGGCATTATTTGACTTGCTGTTATTTACTAGGAGTCGCTCCCGCTTTTCGGTCTCCTTAGTATTTACCGCACCACCTCCGCCGGACGATTGCGCAACCTTTTGTCGTAAATTCTGTGCTGTCAAAAGGGGAGATAACCGGGATTTTAACATGTCGATATCGGCTGTCGGCAGCAATAAACGTGCAAAGACTTCCAGCGCCTGTTCCGGACTTTCGGGCTCCTGATAGTTGGTGAGCTCCAACAAATCGACATCCACACCCGATGTTTTACTGGAAGTAAAGGCCAAACCAAAGTTCATTCTATTCAGTAAAGATCCTGTATTGATCCAATAACTGGATTTGTCAGGAAAACCAGTAGGTGCTATATAGTAATACTTTTTCTCCCCCATTCGGGTGACCCAGTTGATCAGACGACTCGGATTTTCCACCTGACCATCTAGCGCCCGTATACTGCTAATAGCTAATTCAAAAGGCGTTTTCACCTTATAATGGAGGTTTTCGCGTTGCCAAAATTCGGAAGAATACACCATTGTGATCAGCACTTTCCTGATATCTCCATTCGATTCCAAGAACGTTTGTGCCATGCTATGGATCAACGCCTCATCCGGTTGATCATTGACAAAACGGGCAGCAATTTTTTTACAAATAAACTGAGCTGTTTGAGGTCTGCTGGACAAATATGAAATTAAGCTCACTCCCTCCTGATAACCATCATTCTCAAAATGTTGGCCAAATACAATTTTACGACCTTTATCATGTCTGCTTGCAACAAAAACGAAATCGCCATCCAAAACGTTTTGATTTTGTATAGTGTTGTTACCCTTTTCTAGGCTTTTGATCATAGTAAGGTTTCCGTAGCCATTCATTGGATATACCGTCCATCCGGTTAGCACACGGGCAGCTTCGGAAACATCTTTTTGTGTATACCCTCCATCCACACCGAGTGTGTGCAGTTCCATGAGCTCCCGGGCATAATTCTCGTTAATACCTTTCTTATTTTTTGATTTTGGCCGCTCGACCGTACTGGAAGCATTGTCTAGATAAAACAACATCGCGGGGGATTTAGCCGTAGCCAATAGCAGATTCTCGAATTTTCCCAACGCATTTGGACGTATGATATGATTCTCGTAGGACGGAATATATGGTGCAGATTGTGGCTTCGTAAATGAGACATTGAAATGATTGAACCAAAAGTCTGTCATAACTTCTTGTAGTTGGTTCTCGGAGAAAGCGGCGCGCAATACTTTAGTTGCTATAAACTTCTTAAATAACTCTTGTTCCGGACGAAAACCCTTTTCTTTTAAAAATTCTTGATAGGTGGCTTTATAGAAAGCACTCCGGCTATCGACAGAGTCTTTAGAAATGAACCCTTCATCAATCATCATACGTCGTACTCGTGGAGTACGGGGGTATTTTTTGACAATAGCACGGTTAGCTAATAGGACATCAGCATAAGGTTCTAACATGCGCGTCAATTCCGTATCCGCCTCTTGAGCCTTCAGCTGTTTAAAAAACCATTTTTCCAACCCTTCCTTTTCGATTTCTTGCACATCATGGGCATTGTAGCCGTAGGTAAACCTGCTCAAGAGATGAATAGCTGCTTGCTGCTTGTTTAACCCCTCTTTCTGATACGGAAAACTCTTCAGCCTTTTTTGACCGTAAGTAGGAAATAAGCTGAAGGTCATCAGGAAGAATATTCCTATTATTTTAACTTGATATCTCATGTCGGCGATGTTTACGCGATCTTTCTGCATGATCTAAACCTAATCCCAAACAATTACGAGAATTAGTTTAGCTCCTTTTACATTTAAGTTTATAACATTATATAAAGTTAACAAATAGCTCGATTAAATATATGCAATAAAATGTTAAAAGTTTAGATAGCAAAACAAAAAAAGCCCTTACTTTCGTAAGAGCTCTTTCGTCGGGGTGGCAGGATTCGAACCTACGACCTCCACATCCCAAATGTGGCGCGATACCGGGCTACGCTACACCCCGGAAAGGTATCACCTTTTTTCTGTGGGACAAATATATAAACCATTTTCATCAACTACAAATAAAACAATCGGCAAACTTATAAGTCGCTAATCTGCTATTAGATATTTTATCTCTTTACATTTTAACTATATTTGTAATAGTGCATTTTAATGCTAAACCCTTGATAAAACCATCTGAAATAGTATACCCATGACCAGAACTCTTCCCAAACCCCCGAAGACTGTAGACCTACATGCCGATGCTTTATTAGAAGATTGGCAAGATTATGAAAGTGACGAATTAATTGCTGCATCCATAGACCGGCTTCGTGAAACACTGGATGCTGCGATATATTGGGAGTTCGAAGAAATAAGATATATACACGGAAAAGGAAAGGGGATACTTCGTGAGCTGGTGTACGAAGAATTAAGCTACTATAAGCAAAGTGGATCTATAGCTCGTTATTATCCTTCCTATCAAAATGAAGATATTGTTGTGGTAGTCATTGGATTATAAAAAAGTCTGAACTGTGATTTCCCGAAAATAACAAACCACAATTCAGACTATAGCATTCCTTTCTTATTTTGCAGGAATAATCGTAATCTTTCTAAACTCTACCCCCGTATGATCTCCTTGTAAATAAATCGGCCCGGGTTCTCCCTCATGGCTGTCCAACGCACCTCCCGTAATACCCGGAATTTCTTGGTTATTAATTATCGTTTTTCCATTAGCCACTACCGTAATCATACGACCGCGTAGTGTAATCTCATAGGTGTTCCATTCATTTGGCCCTAAGGTAGCCAATTCACTTGGTGACAAGAAGCCATATACCCCTCCAAAGTATAATGGACCAGGGTGCCTATCTTTTGGCGAATCCTCGATCTGTACTTCATAACGCCCTCTCAAATAAATCCCCGAGTTTCCTCCTTCGGCATAGCGAAATTCGGCGAGAAGCTTAAAGTCTTCATATTTCTGTTCCGTGATCAAGTTAGCACCAGCTTTTTGGTTGATTAAAACACCCTCCGTTACAATCCACTGATTGTCATCTGACGAAGTCGTCCATCCTGTCAGATCTTTACCATTGAAAAGTTCGACAGGCTCCCCCCATTGTACTTCACCTGTTCTCACTAAATAAGGTGCCTTTACTCCCGTAAAAGAGAACGAATTTCCTTTGTTGGTCTGGATAGTACCCTTTAGCTCCTCACCTACCAACTCTCCTTGAATGGTAAAAACTCCTTCTCCCCCTTCCCATTGCGGTGGAATCTCAAAAGAAAACTTTCCTTCATTCAATTTAATATGTGAAACCGGCCTACTACTTCCAGCATCGGAAACAAAGGCACCGACCAAAACGTTAAAGCCCGATAACTTTACCTCTAACCATGAAGGAGCTTGCTTCCCGTCCTTATCTACCGTAATATCCCAACGGCCAATCAGACCTTTGGCTTCTTCAGGAATTGTTTGCGAAGCTGGATTGTGAACCTCTTCCTTTTGTTTGTCTTTGTTGGCATTATTACACGAAATCTGCGTCATGCTGACCATAGAGCCTAATAAAATAAATAGGCCAGTAGATTTTTTCATCATTTCTGTTTTATTTAGTTTAAGTTTTAAATTTATACACATCATATGCACCTTTCTTCATGGCGGAGGTCCTACCAACAAGGCATGAACAAATTTATCATTAATTATTTCTTTTCTCACAATAAGACATAAAAAAAGCTTGACAAGATCTTTGCCAAGCTTTCTTAATGATTGAAACGCTACCTTCTAGAATGTATAACGAGCTGTTAAGCCACCATTCGCATAAAATCCGTTATAGTATCCCGCACCATTAACGATATGTATCGTTGGACGGATATCCGCAGAAAATGCAAAAGGAGCATTCTTCAATTTATAATCGACTCCTCCTGTAGGAAATATCCCTACATTAAACCCTTTTACGGCGTCGTAATCCGAGAAAGTATTTGACAATACAGCACCTCCACCAACAAACCATTTAAACCCTTCTACATTTCCGATGGGAAAATGATGCTGATATGCACCTGATAGAGATACATTGGTGAAACTATCTCCACCAAATTTATCTGTATCAAATCCCAAATCGAATTCTAATGCAGCAGGCGCAGAGATAAATGTTTTGAAAGCCAGAGAAGCGACATCATAATAACCTGATCCTAACCGAATACCAATGGAATTCTTGTAATCTTGGGCAAAGGAAGATCCTGCAAACAATACTGCAGCTAATACTAAAGTAATTTTTTTCATAACTCTAAAAATAAATTAAAATTGTTTTTATTCGAAGTTAACGATACAAAAAACGTACCATTTTATTTTAGGACTCCCTACAATTTTATCGTCTCCTTATTATAGGACATCTTTTGTTTTATTTTTCAAAATAAAAATTATAACTTTGCACTCCGACAAAGCAGTCGGAATATCACTTCTTAAAAAGGCATTTTCCCAGCTTTGGAAATTACGACAATCTAGTATTTTAACTTTTTGAATTAAAAAAATAATGCCTAGAAATTCTTCCATCAAATCTGTTTTAATTATTGGCTCTGGCCCTATTATCATCGGGCAAGCATGTGAATTTGACTACTCTGGATCTCAAGCCGCTTTATCTCTAAAAGAAGAAGGCATAGAGGTCTCTATTATCAATTCAAATCCTGCAACTATCATGACTGACAAAGTTGTTGCGGATCATGTCTATTTACTACCTCTTACCTGTGAGAGCATTGAACACATTCTTCAAGAGCAACAAATTGATGCTGTACTGCCAACTATGGGCGGACAGACGGCATTGAATTTATGTATTGAGGCCTCCGATCGCGGTATTTGGGAAAAATACAATGTTCAAATCATTGGTGTAGACGTAGCGGCTATCGAAAAAACAGAAAATCGTGAAGCATTTCGCCAACTAATGGTTGATATTGGAATAGGGGTAGCAAAATCAAAAATTGCAAACTCTTTTTTAGAAGGCAAAGAAGCTGCTCAAGAAATTGGATATCCACTCGTAATACGCCCCTCTTATACTTTGGGCGGAACAGGGGGGGGCTTTGTGCATAACAAAGACGAGTTTGATGCTGCACTAAATAGAGGTTTGCATGCCTCTCCTACGCATGAGGTTTTGGTCGAGCAGGCAGTATTAGGCTGGAAAGAATTTGAATTAGAGTTATTGCGTGACTCAAACGATAATGTCATTATCATTTGTACAATCGAAAATTTCGATCCTATGGGTATCCATACCGGGGACTCTATTACCGTAGCTCCGGGAATGACATTATCCGACAAGTGTTACCAGGATATGCGTAATCAAGCTATCCGTATGATGCGCTCTATAGGTAATTTTGCTGGAGGCTGTAACGTGCAATTCTCCATAAATCCAGAGAACGAAGAAATTATTGCTATTGAAATCAATCCTCGCGTTTCTCGTTCTTCAGCTTTGGCATCTAAAGCGACAGGGTATCCAATCGCTAAAATTGCGGCTAAATTGGCTATCGGTTACAACTTGGATGAGTTACAAAATCAGATAACCAAAACAACATCAGCTTACTTCGAGCCTACGCTAGATTATGTTATTGTCAAAGTTCCTCGTTTTAATTTCGACAAATTTAAGGGCGCAAACAAAGAGTTAGGATTACAGATGAAAGCTGTCGGTGAGGTAATGGCCATTGGCCGTACGTTCATCGAAGCGCTACAGAAAGCAGCACAATCGCTAGAAACCGGTCGTGCAGGTTTGGGAGCAGATGGTCGCCAACTACGTAATCTGGAAGAAATCATGTACAGTCTCGAACATCCAAGTTCTGACCGTCTTTTCCATATTAAGGATGCTTTCGAACTAGGTGTTCCGTTGGAATCTATTCGCAAAGCAACGCTTATCGATAAATGGTTCTTAGTACAGATTCAAGAATTGGTACACTTAGAACAAGAACTTCGTCGCTATCAGCTTTCCAATATTCCACGCGACTTTTTTATGACGCTGAAACAAAAAGGCTATTCGGATACACAAATCGCTTGGCTATTAGGCAATGTGTCTGAAGACGAGGTTTACGATCGACGTCAAGAACTAGGCATTCACCGCGTATATAAAATGGTAGACACCTGCGCAGCAGAATTTCCAGCTCAAACACCTTATTACTACTCTACCTTTGAAGATGAAAACGAATCTGTCGTATCCGATAAAAAGAAAATCATCGTATTAGGATCGGGCCCGAATCGTATCGGTCAGGGTATCGAATTTGATTATTCTTGTGTACATGGCTTGTTAGCTGCCAAAGAATGTGGTTATGAAGCTATTATGGTCAACTGTAACCCGGAAACGGTTTCTACAGATTTCAATATGGCGGACAAACTCTACTTCGAGCCAGTTTTCTGGGAACATGTTCGGGAAATCATCGAATTAGAAAAGCCAGAAGGGGTTATTGTACAACTAGGAGGTCAGACAGCGTTGAAAATGGCAGAACGTCTGGAAAAATTAGGTGTGAAAATCATCGGAACTTCATTCGCTGACATGGATCTCGCAGAGGACCGCGGTAGCTTCTCCGATTTATTAAAAGAACTAGACATCCCTTATCCGAAATATGGTGTCGCAACATCGGCCGAAGAAGCTATTAAAGTAGCTAATGAGGTAGGTTACCCTGTATTAGTCCGCCCTTCTTATGTCTTGGGAGGACAAGGCATGAGTATAGTTATTAATGACGAAGATCTTGAAAAAGCTGTTGTAAATCTGTTGCATGCTCTTCCTGGAAACCATATCCTTATCGATCACTTCCTAGATAGAGCCGAAGAGTCTGAATCTGATTCGATCAGTGATGGCGACGATGTACACATCATTGGAATGATGGAACATATTGAGCCTGCAGGTATACACTCAGGAGACTCTTATGCCGTATTACCTCCATTCAGCTTATCCCAAGCGGTACAAGATAAGATGGAAGAATATTCAGTAAAATTAGCTAAGGCTCTTAACGTAAAAGGTTTATTGAATATACAGTTTGCCATAAAAGATGAGAAGGTTTATGTTATTGAAGCCAATCCGCGTGCTTCACGTACCGTTCCTTTCATTGCTAAAGCATACGATGTGCCTTATATCAATATTGCGACGAAGGTCATGTTAGGCACCAACAAATTAAAAGACTTCACAATCGAGCGCAAACTAGAGGGATGGGCGATCAAAGAACCTGTATTTTCTTTCTCAAAATTCCCAGAAGTAGACAAACAATTGGGGCCAGAGATGAAATCTACCGGTGAAGCCATACGCTTTATCAAAGATCTTCAAGATCCTTATTTCAGAGAACTCGTTTCGAAGAAATCGATGTTCTTGAATGCACAGTAAAAAGTGTCAGGAAAAAATAAAGGCTTGCTAACCGCAAGCCTTTATTTTTTTTCACCCTTCTCATTCTTTAGATATCTTTTACACATCTAAAACCAACATTATTCGTAGGGCTGTTGATTTCACCTTTACCACGGCTACCTGCTTTATAGCGCTCACAATATTGATCATTGCATAAAAAAGATCCGCCTCGTTGTACCCGTTTTACCAGCCCTGGCTCTTGTGGATCATGCGAAGTCGCTGGCCCTTTTGGATTTTTCTTAGGACTACTCGCGTAATAATCCGGCGTATATAAATCAGAACACCATTCCCACACATTGCCTTCCATATCATATAATCCGTATGCATTCGAGGGAAAAGATTTCACGGGTGCAGTAGTTTCGAATCCGTCCTCTTTAGTATTTTGTCGAGGAAAGTCTCCTTGATAAATATTGGCTAGCCACTTTCCATCTTCCTTCTTTTCATTACCCCAATAATACGTCTCCGAAGTATGTTTTCCCGCCTTAGCTGCATACTCCCATTCAGCTTCTGTAGGCAAACGCTTGCCTGCCCATTTTGCATAAGCTTCAGCATCTTGATAAGCCACTTGTGTAACAGGGTAATTTTCTTTCCCTTTTATAGTGCTCTCTGGACCTTCAGGATGACGCCAATTTGCTCCAGGGATATATCTCCACCATTGCAGGTGATTATGTAGATCACGAACATCCTTAGGGGCTGCAAATACGGCGGAACCCGGCACCAACATAGCCGGATCGGCACCGGGAAACTCGTTTGGATCCAGTTCTTTCTCAGCAACGGTAACATATCCTGTAGCTTTCACGAAGGCTTCAAATTGCGCGTTGGTCACTTCATGTTCATCCATATAGAACGATGACACCTCTACTTGATGAAGGGGAAGTGCATCAGGAAAGTTTTCAGACCCCATTGCAAATACTCCTCCCTCGATATAGACCATATTCGCCTTGTCGTCTCCTCTTTGACTTTGAAGTGAATCTCGTTCCGAAATCCGACTAAATCGACTAGGAATACTGGACATCGCACAGGTCGCTGCAGAATCTGTTTCAAATAAGTGCGTATGTTGTTGTCTTGTGTTGGTACATCCCAACAAGAAAAAAGAGAACAATGAAAAATAAAAAAATCTTAAAAGCATGTATTATATATTTAACAGACTAACTGCCTGAACACTAAAATCAACCTAAAATTACATAAAAAAAACGAACTGAACTCCAGCACATGCTATAAAAAATCAGCCATATAAAAAATAAAGCCCGACTTATCGTCGAGCTTTATTTAAGAAAGCATGTGAAAATTACACATTCAATTGCTTTCCTTTATTATCTACCTTCGGACGTATTTTGGTATTTCCCCCACCATTCAACGTCAAATCTACAGGTATATTTGTCGTCCACGCTCCTTTAGTAAAATCAGGAAAATTAACTGTTTTACTATTTTTAGCTACAGATTCTACACTTAAGGGAACGATAGCACTCCAAGCCGCTGCATCGTATACATCTTGATCTAACGGAAGTCCATTTCTCAAACAGTCAATTAACCGCCAGTCCATCATAAAGTCCATCCCTCCATGTCCACCGACCTTCTTAGCTTCCTCGCCAATAAACCGAACTAATTCGGGTGTATATTTTTGACGCAACTCGTCTACCATATCATCGGTCAGAAAACTATGTCCATGCTTATAGCTCTTCAAGGATATACCCTGCTTAGGGTATTTCTCGGCAAACCCCTTGGTTCCACTCAATAAATGAATACGCGAATACGGACGAGGCGACGTCACATCATGTTGAATCATGATCGTTTTTCCTTTTTGGGTGCGTATCAATGTGGTGTTCATATTACCTCTATATTTCTTACCCACAAACTGTTTGTACACATCATCCGTTTCTGCCAATCTTCGGGCCTCTACGCCCATATGAAAATCATCTGTCTGCATGGCAACCAATGAGGTCATCACGTCACCGCGATTGATGTTCATACACTGCGCAACTGGACCTATACCATGAGTTGGATAGAGGTTGCCATTGAAGCGAATATTTTCTTTTAGTCTCCAAAAATCGTCGTAATAGGTTTTACTGAAATTCAGATCTAACAAATCATGGATATAGGCCCCCTCTGCATGTATAATTTCTCCAAAAACTCCCTCGCGAGCCATTTTTAATGTTAACATTTCGAAAAAGTCATAACAACAGTTTTCCAACATCATACAATGCTTCTTCGTTTGCTCCGACACTTTCACAACTTCCCAACAGTCCTTTACAGATAGGCCGATTGGCACTTCACACGCCACATGTGCGCCCGCTTTCATTCCAGCAATACTCATTGGAGTATGCCAATCCCACGGCGTACAAATATACAGTAAGTCAATCTGTATATCGTTCAACATTTGTTTCCATCCATTATCACCAGAATAGATAGCAGGCTTAGTCAATCCTCTTCCAGCCACCATCTCTTGTTGTTTTAGTGCACGGCTTTCGTGTCTATCACATAATGCCACAATCTCAGCACCTTCGATATAGGTATACCGATCCACAGCACCAGAACCTCTGTTTCCTAATCCCACGATAGCGACCCTTACTTTATCTAGTTTTGGGGCTCGATAACCAGACATATTAAATCTAGAACTCGTCTTTGCTTCCACATTCAATGTTGGCAAAGTAACAGCGGTTGCTGACAGCAACGATACCTTTTTAAGAAAATCTCTTCTATCTGAATTCATACAGTGAATTTATTAATATAATATAGATTTAAGTTATTCGTAACAAAAAAATTAAAGGGGACATTAAGCCCCCTCTAAAATCACCTATTTTAAAACAAACTAAACAGTCCATCAAAATATAACCAATTTGAACTTTAAAGGCTTATTGGCTATAGATACGGCGGTGTTATCCGCTTATCTATCACAATATTAATTTTTATAACGGACATAAAAAAATAAAAAACAAACGCAAACGTTTGTTCTAAAAACGAAATCGTTTGTCTACGATAAAATAGAATCTATTTACTATCTACTGCTCAAATCCAATTGAACCCACAATTTCTTTTAAGTAGGTTTCGGACAGTTTAGCCTGCAGTTTAGACGAATTGTATCTTGTAACAGCATCGAGGTAATTTTCCTGAGCATCCCTGAACTCTACAGAATTAATCGTTCCTATTCTAAATTTTTCCATGGTAATCGTAAGATTTTGCTTGGCGATCTGCACATTCCTTTCTTCCAGTCTATACAAAGCGATATTGGTCTGATAACTCTGAAAGGCCTGCATCAAAGAGGTTTCTACGACATGTTGTTGTTGTAATGCTAATAAATCCGCATTGTCAATTTTTATCTTGGCAATACGTTCATTTCTCCTTTGATTAAAACCGTCAAAAATATTAATAGAAGCCGTAATACCATAATTGAGTCCCCTAGAATTGGATTGCGCCACAAAACCTAAACTCGACTCCGTCTCCGAAAAATTATAGCCTCCATGAAGATGGATACTAGGATATCGGTTTGCTTTAATTACTTTAAGCTCTAAATCAGCTAGTCGCTTCGATATGCCTATCGCTAGCAAATCAGGATTATGTCGCTTCGATTTATCCAATAACTCAGCGAAAACAAGATTTTCATCCATCACCACATCCTCCACAACATTAAATTCGATATCCAGATCCCTTGCTAACAAACTATTCAACGCAATCTTTAGATTTTTGACGACTTCCTGCTGTTTGATCCAAGCTGTTTCATCCGCATTCAGGTTAACCTGAACATTCAAGACTTCCAATTTTGAAGCCTTCCCTATCGAATAACGATTTTCAGCGGTCTGTAACCGTTCTTTAGAAATAGTAATCGTGGAATCCAATGCTTTCCAGATATTGTTCTGTTCAACTATGGTATAATAGGTGCTTATCACATCCGACACCTGCGTAAGGACCGCTTTCTTAAACTGAATATCTCCCTGCTTCTCCAACTCTTTCAATGTTTCATAACGGGAAAACATTCCTAATCCGTCAAATATAGTCCAGCCCACACTGACCCCATATGTCATGCTGTTGTTCCGGGCATTATCCAGTGACCGTACAACACCTGTACTTTGCGTCTGGGTTGAGTTTTGAAGATTGTTATTTTGTGTAAAATTCCCCGTAACATTTGGCAACATCCCTGCATGTCCATAGGAAACATTTTCTTTTGCAATCAGCAGATCATTTTTAGACAATCTGATATCATAGTTATTCTCTAAAGCAATTTCCACAGCATGTTGCACCGTTAACACATTCTGCCCATAACCCAGCATTAAACCGAGAACAAAAAAAACTAATGTGACAAATAACCTTTCCATATCAATCTTCAATATTATCAAATTCTGGTCTATGCACCCGCTTCCGAGACAACATCAAGTAAAATGCAGGAATTACATACAATGTCAATAGCAATGAAAAGACCGTACCACCGACAATGACTACCCCCATACCAATACGACTCACAGATGCGGCGCCCAAAGACAGCGCAATAGGTAGAGCTCCTAAGGCTATTGCAAAAGATGTCATTAGAATAGGTCTAAGTCGAGCCTCTGCTGCTTTCACCACAGCTTCATATTTTTCATAGCCGTCATCACGCAGCTGATTTGCAAATTCTACAATCAATATCCCATTTTTAGTGACCAAACCTATTAACATAATTGTGCCAATTTGACTAAAAATATTCCACGATTGCCCGAATAACCATAAGGACAACATCGCTCCCCCGACAGCCATAGGTACTGTCAGCAATATGATGACTGGATCCACAAAACTCTCAAACTGTCCTGCAAGGATCAAAAATATAAGTAACACAGCGAGCGCAAACGCGAACATGGTATTGGAGCCGCTCTCTACAAAATCTCGAGCCTCCCCACCGAGATCCGTTGTAAAAGTGTCATCCAAGACCCTATCGCGGATAGCATCCATCGCTTCAATACCATCTCCCATGCTGAACCCCGGCGCTAAGCCTGCAGACACCGTTGCCGACATATACCGATTGTTGTGAAACAGTTGTGGTGGACTACTGTGTTCTTCCACTTCAATAATGTTATCTAACTGGATCAATTGCCCGGATTGACTCTTCACGTAAATAGCTGCAAGATCCATAGGTGTAGCTCGATCACTCTTATCAAACTGTCCCATGACTTGATATTGTCTACCGTTCATCATAAAATAACCAAAACGCTGGCCCGAAAGGGACATCTGCAACGTCTGGGCAATATCTAATACGGATACACCTAATGTCTGTGCCTTCTCTCTATCGATTGTGACATAAACTTCAGGCTTATTGAACTTCAAGTTTACATCCACTGCAGAGAACGTTCTATTTCTGGACAATTCCTCCATAAACTCAGGAACCTTTTCCTCTAATTTTTCGAAATTCTGGGCTTGAATAATATACTGGATAGGTAATCCACCCCGTCGATTTACAGCAATAGTGGGTTGCTGTGATACCGTTATATGCGCTTCTGAATAGCGTCTTGTATGGCGGGATAGTGAATTCGCGATCTCCGCTTGCGAACGCTCTCGATCTCCCGGCTCTACAAGTCCAAGACGAACCATACCCGTGTTGACCGATGCTGACCCAAAGCTCGGTGATGTAATAACTAGACTTACCTTTTTCTCGGGAATAGAATCATTAACAAGAGTCGTTAGATCTGTCATGAACTTATCCATATAATCGTACGAAACGCCTTCTGGTGCGGTAACACGCAACGACACGAAACTTCGGTCATCATAAGGAGCCGTTTCTTTCGGTAAGACTTGATAAAACAAATAAGTCAATCCAAAACAAAGAAGCACGATGACCACCGCCAACCATTTAAATTTCAAAAACCCACGGAGCGAGCCCTCATACTCTTTGTTCATGATCACAAAATACTTCTCCGTTCGGGTGTAGAATTTCGACTTCCGCTGTTCTCCTCCTTTCATGAGGTAGGCATTCAACATTGGAGTAAGGGATAAAGAAACAAATGCCGATATAAGAACTGCTGAGCCGATGACAACACCAAACTCTCGAAATAGACGCCCCACAAAACCCTCTAAAAATATAACAGGCAGAAAGACTGCTGCTAACGTTATGGAAATTGAAATAACAGCAAAGAAAATTTCGTTTGAACCCTTAATGGCTGCCGCAATTGGAGACATCCCCTCTTCTACTTTTTTAAAGATATTTTCCGTAACGACAATACCGTCGTCAACCACTAATCCTGTCGCAAGAACAATTGCTAATAAAGTCAAAACGTTGATCGAGAAACCACATAAGTACATAATGAAAAATGTGGCGATCAAGGATACCGGAATATCTATAAGTGGCCGAAAAGCGATAGACCAATTTCTAAAAAACAGATAAATAATAAGTACAACTAAGACTATGGCAATAATTAGAGTCTCCACAACTTCCAAGACGGATTTCTTGATAAACATAGTATTATCAATAGCCACATTAAGTTCAAACCCTTCTGGTATCTCCTTCTCCAAACGTTCATACTCTTGATAAAAGTGCTTTGAGATATCGAGATAATTGGTTCCAGGCTGGGGTATAATATTCAAGGCGATCATTGGGTAACCCGAATCGGACATGCTCGTCTCAAAGTTCTCCGCCTCTAATGCTGCATTTCCAACA
Organism: Sphingobacterium sp.; assembly: GCA_040392285.1. Lineage (GTDB taxonomy): Bacteria > Bacteroidota > Bacteroidia > Sphingobacteriales > Sphingobacteriaceae > Sphingobacterium. The sequence goes on from JBEBWF010000057.1 coordinate 25,604, forward strand.
TCCTTTAGTCGTACTATTCGTTCCCCTTCCGTGAGAATGATGATATTGTTAAATTGTTCCTCTGAATCAAGGTTACCCATGGTTTTAACCGCTAGTTCAGTATTTGCTCCTGTCAATTTTCCCGACGGAAGTTCGACATTTTGAGCATTTAAAGCAGCACGTACATCCAATATAGTCAAACCATATGAGGCTAACTTGACTGGATCTATCCATAGTCGCATAGCATAATTTCGCAACCCCCATATCCGAATCGAACTGACTCCTGGAATAGTCTGCAAACGTTGGGCAATTACGTTCTCCCCATAGTCTGATAACTCCAAGACATCTCTGGTTGAACTTTGTACGGTCATGGTAATGATCGGCTCCGAATCGGCATCAGCTTTGGATACAACTGGAGGGGCATCTATGTCTTGCGGAAGGCTCCGTAGTGCTTGAGACACTTTATCGCGAACATCGTTCGCAGCTTCTTCTAAATTTTTCTCTAAATTAAACTCAATCGTGATGCTGCTACTACCTTGGTTGCTGGACGAGGAGATATTTCGAATCCCATCTATAGAATTTATAGCTTTCTCTAGCGGCTCGGTGATCTGTGATTCAATAATTTCCGCATTTGCACCGGTATAGTTTGTACGTACGGAAATTTGGGCCGGATCTATGGAGGGAAATTCACGAACCCCTAAAAATGTGTAACCTATTATACCAAATAGTATGAGCATTAAGTTCATCACTATAGCTAATACTGGCCTTTTGATACTAAGTGTAGATAAGCTCATGGTAAAGTAGATTAGCGTAATGAAACCTTAACTGGACTCCCGTCACGCAGTGACATCATTCCCGAGGTCAATACTGTATCTCCGATATGTAGGCCTTTCGTTATCAAAACCTCCTCGTTTGTTCTAGCTCCTGATTCGACGATTATTTCTTTAGCCTGACCAGACTCGAAAATAAAGACTTTCTTTCCATTTTGGATCGGGATCAATGCTTCGGTCGGAATTAATATCGCATTTTCCAAGGGTTCCAATGGAAAATTGATATTGACGAACAATCCAGGTATCAGGTTATGATTGTTATTATCGATCATGGCCCTTACTCGCAAGGTTCGAGTATTGGCTTCAATCTTCGGTTCAATAGCGTAGATTCGGGCCTTGTATAATATAGAGTCCCCTTGAACAGAAACATTAATAGAGGTATTGGCTTTCACTTTTGTCGCATATTTTTCAGGAACTGAAAAATCAACTTTCAACCTGCTCGTATTCACTAATTGGGCAATCTCAGTAGTCGGTGTAATGTAGCTACCCTTAGATATATTTCGCAAACCTATTATTCCGGAAAAAGGAGCTTTTAAAACCGTCTTACTTAATTGTGCTTCTATAAGCTGAATTTGAGATTGTGTGGTTTTATATTCAGCACTTGCCAAGTCATATTCTTCCTGGCTGATGGCCTCCTTTTCTAACAATAATTTCGCTCTTCGTTCATTTTCAGCAGTTAAGTTTTTCTTAGTTGTTACCTCTGCCAATTGAGCCCTCAGTTCTGCATCATTAATCCGCAGTAATACTTGACCTGAACTAACGTGTGCCCCTTCTTCAAAATTTAAAGTCTCTACAATACCTGAAATCTCTGATCGAAGATCAACGATTTCATTAGGCTCTATCGCACCTGTTAACGATAAATAATCTGAAAAAGGTCGTCCCTCTACGATTTTTCCATATACTATAGCTGCCCCCCTTTCCTTACGAGCGTTATCTTGATTCTTATTTTGATTATTCTTATATAGACGACAAATGACTAAGGAAATAATAATTATACCTATCGCTGATAAGAAAAACACAATTCTTCTGGTCATACTATATTATAGATGTTAAAAACCACAATATAAAGTTATTCATACAAACTATTTGTAAAAATGTTATGATAGAGGTAATTTACAGGCACAAAAAAAAGCCCTTACATTTTACTGCAAGGGCTCTGTTGTTGAATAAAATAAGGCACCGACCTACTCTCACGCCTGTTACGGCAATACCATCGGCTCTGGCGGGCTTAACTGCTCTGTTCGGAATGGGAAGAGGTGGACACCGCCGATATAGGCACCCGAATATCTTTATGTCAGTACTTTAGTAGTCAGATCTTAGTAGTCAGACTATATTCCAAATACCATGTTCCAAATACCACATACTGTCAAAGACAATACCGGAAGAAAAAAAAGAAACAAGC
>JBEBWF010000058.1:0-27443 GCA_040392285.1 Sphingobacterium sp.
AACCGAGTGAAACGAGCTCATGAATGCCTTTGAAAACAAACAAAAGATGAATAACTATTTGAAATTTATAGTGTTATTACTCCTTGTGTCGGGCGTGTCCTTTGCCCTACACATTTTTACACTTGTGGGGATGGATAAGGTTTCTTATTGGGAAGAGACGAACTACAGTCTGGAGGGGATGTATATCTTTGGATTTATCACTTCCTTGTTTGTCATATTATTCATTTTGTTGGCACAGTGGGCTATGCCGAAAAAGCTAGGCTTGGTATTTCTAGGTTTGATGACTGTGAAGACTATAGCGAGCTATATTTATATCCATGACGGACTAAATTTATTTGAACATGATTTTATTGAATATAATTTTTTAGTGGTCTTTTTTGTCTTTTTGTTTTTGGATGTTTTTGTGGCATTTCGTGTTATCAATGAGGCAGACAGAGCGGATTAAAACTATTTAAAAAAAAGTTTTAGTAAATGATGCTATATGCCGAATAAAATTGTATTTTTGCCAAAATTTTTAACTTCGTCAATACTATAAAAATGGTGAGTTTTAAGAAAGCTCTTTTGTTATTTGCAGTTGTCTTTTTTGCTGTTCGTCCTTTCAATTTAAAAGCTGAGGGAGCTCATGCAGAGGAACCAAAATCCCAAGCAGAAGAAATCAATGCATACATGCATCATCACTTGCAGGATGATCATTATTTTTCGTTGTTTTCCGATAAGGAGGCCGGTAAGCATTATGGCTTCCCATTGCCGGTAATTTTAATTGATGGCGGTCTTAAGATTTTCTCGTCTGCCGAGTTTCATCATGGCGAGCAGGTCGTCGAAAAGGAAGGGCAGTATTATACCTTGTACCATGGTAAAATCTACAAAACAGATGCTGCTGGTACGATCAATTATGACGATAAACATCACCCAACCAACGCGAAGCCTTTAGATTTTTCTATCACGAAGAATGTCGCAGGTCTTTTATTAGCGACTTTATTATTGTTCTTAGGCTTTTTAAGTTTGGCTAAAACGTATAAAAAAGGAGCTAACGCTGTTCCGAAAGGTGTGGGTAGGTTCTTGGAACCCTTGGTCATCTATGTACGGGATGAAATGGCTAAGCCGAATATCGGCCATCGCTACAAAGAATTTATGCCATACTTGTTGTCTGTATTCTTTCTCATATTTCTATTGAATTTACTAGGGCTTACACCTTTGGGATTCAATGTGACGGGAAATATTACGGTAACCTTGTGTTTGGCCTTGTTTACATTTGTTATTACGACTGTAAAAGCGAATAAAGATTATTGGAAGCATATTTTTTGGATGCCGGGAGTTCCTGTTGTATTCAAATTTATATTAGCTCCTATTGAGGTATTAGGTATGTTTACCAAGCCTTTTTCATTGATGTTGCGTTTGTTTGCCAATATTACAGCAGGTCACTCTGTTGTGATGGGCTTAATTGCCATCATTTACTTATTCCAACATCAATTGACTGTCCCTGGTAGTATTGGCGTATCCATGCTACTGACATTGGTATTGATGTTTTTGGAACTGTTGGTGGCCTTTTTGCAGGCATTTATTTTCACTATGCTATCCTCTTTATTTATAGGTATGGCTGTAGAGGAACATACGCATCACTAAAAACTGAATTTTGTTAAATTTTATAAATTAATTACTATGTACAACTTAATTGGAGCAGGTTTAATCGTAATCGGAGCAGGTCTTGGTCTAGGTAAAATCGGTGGTTCAGCAATGGAAGCTATCGCTCGCCAGCCAGAAGCTACTTCTAAAATTCAAACCGCAATGATCATCATTGGCGCTTTATTGGAAGGTTTGGCATTCGGTGCCCTAATCTTAGGTAAATAAGCCAAAGGACAGTACAAGCACAATTTGCAACGGTTGGTTGCAGATTGTGCTTCATTTAACAAAGTAAAAATTTAAAACTAATTTACATACATAATAATGGAAGCATTAATTAATCAGTTTTCGTTTGGTTTGTTCTTTTGGCAGCTTATCATTTTATTGATTGTAATCTTCATATTGGGCAAGTTTGCTTGGAAACCTATCATCAACGCATTAGAAGAGCGTGAAAATGGTATTACCGATGCATTAGCTTCTGCAGAAAAGGCAAAGTTGGAAATGGCTCGTCTTACCAACGAGAATGGTCAATTGCTAAAGGAAGCCCGTGAAGAACGTGATAATATTTTGAAAGAAGCTAAGGTATTGAAAGACAAAATTGTCGCTGAAGCTAAGGAGCTGGCTCAGGTTGAGGGCGCAAAATTGATCGATCAAGCAAGACGTGAAATTGAAGATCAAAAAGTAAAGGCTATGGCCGAAGTGAAAAATCAGGTTTCTTCTTTGGCTTTAGATATTGCACGTAAGGTATTGACAAAGGAATTTGAAGATCAAGGTAAGCAACAGGCATTGGTGTCTGATTTGTTGAAGGATGTTAAATTGAATTAATTCAGTAATCAGTCGACAGTCGTCAGTGAACAGTGATTAGTCACTGACAACTGAACACTGACAACTGAACACAAAAAAATAATATGTCAGTATTCAAAGTAGCTTCTAGATACGCTAAGTCTTTAATCGACTTAGCAAAGGAACAAGGTAGTTTAGAAGAGGTAAAAAGTGAGATAGAGCAGGTTGCTGCCGTCCTTAAGTCCAGCACTGAATTACAAGCTGTTCTAAGCAACCCTATTGTCAAAGTAGACAAAAAAGGCAATATTTTAACAGCTTTATTCCAAAATAAGGTAAGACCCGAAATCTTGAGTTTTTTCAATATCATGGTAAGGAAGGGTCGTAGCGGATTAATTTATCCAACTACATTGGAGTTTATTCGTGAATACAATGAGGTAAAAGGTATTGTCCAGGCAGAAGTGACATCTGCATCACCGATGTCTTCGGCTAATCTTCAAGAGCTGCAAGCCAATATTGCTCAGCAGATAAAAGCGGAGGTCATCCTAACCAATAAGGTGGATAAATCGTTGATTGGCGGTTTTGTCGTCACTGTAGGAGATAGGCAGTTAGATGCCAGCTTAGCTGGAAAACTAAATAAATTGGAAAGATATTTTAGCAGCCAGGGCGTGTAAATAATTATGAATTACGAATTATGAATTACTAAGTCGTAATTGTTGAATAGAGTAAAATAGAATTAAAACCCCTTATACGAAGTAAAATGATAGAGGTAAGACCAGATGAAGTTTCTGCAATTCTAAGAGAGCAATTGTCAGGCTTTAAGTCAGAGGCCGAATTGGAGGAAGTAGGTACCGTATTGCAAATAGGCGACGGTATCGCTCGTGTTTACGGCCTAACAAAAGTTCAATCAGGAGAATTGGTTGAATTTACAAGTGGATTGCAAGGTATAGTATTAAATTTGGAAGAAGACAATGTGGGTGTCGTTCTTTTAGGCCCTTCAGATGAAATTAAGGAAGGTGATACCATCAAACGTACCAACCGTATTGCTTCTATTCGCGTAGGAGAAGGTATGTTGGGTCGTGTGGTAAACACATTGGGACAGCCTATTGACGGAAAGGGACCTATCTTAGGAGAAACTTATGAAATGCCCATCGAGCGTAAAGCGCCCGGAGTAATCTATCGCCAGCCCGTAACGGAGCCTTTGCAAACCGGACTCAAGGCAATTGATGCGATGATTCCTATTGGTCGTGGACAACGTGAGTTGGTTATCGGTGATCGTCAGACGGGTAAGACTGCGGTTTGTATCGATACAATTATTAATCAGAAGGAGTTTTATGATGCAGGTCAGCCTGTATTCTGTATATATGTTGCAGTAGGTCAGAAGAATTCTACAGTTGCAAATATCGTCCGTACATTAGAGGAAAGAGGTGCTATGGCCTACACGGTTGTAGTAGCGGCTTCAGCTGCTGAACCTGCTCCTCTTCAGTTTTATGCGCCGATGGCAGGTGCTGCTATCGGGGAATTTTTCCGCGACACAGGTCGTCCAGCGTTGATCGTTTACGATGACTTGTCGAAACAGGCAGTAGCCTACCGTGAAGTTTCCTTATTATTGAGACGCCCTCCTGGTCGTGAAGCGTATCCTGGGGATGTATTTTACCTTCACTCTCGTTTGTTAGAACGTGCAGCGAAAATCAACTCTTCAGATAGCATTGCCCAAAATATGAATGACCTACCTGAATCAATCAAGCATTTGGTGAAAGGTGGCGGTTCATTGACAGCTCTTCCTATTATTGAAACTCAAGCGGGTGACGTGTCGGCTTATATACCTACCAACGTTATTTCTATTACGGATGGTCAGATTTTCTTAGAATCGAACTTGTTTAACGCAGGTATTCGTCCAGCGATTAACGTAGGTATCTCAGTATCGCGTGTGGGTGGTAATGCACAGATTAAGTCGATGAAGAAAGTTGCAGGTACATTGAAGCTTGACCAAGCCCAATTCCGTGAACTAGAGGCATTCTCTAAGTTTGGATCGGATTTGGATGCAGCGACAAAAGCCGTCTTGGATAAAGGTATCCGTAACGTGGAAATCCTGAAGCAAGGTCAGTTTTCTCCCGTGCCTGTAGAGAAACAAGTGGCTATTATTTATATCGGTACGAAAGGGCTATTGCGTAGTGTGCCTGTAAATAAAGTAAGACAATTTGAAGAGGAATATTTGACTCAATTGGAACAACGTCATCCAGAAGTATTGTCCGCTTTGAAAGCAGGTAAGTTTTCGGATGAATTGACAAATGTGTTAGAAACGGTAGCTAAAGAATTGGCTGCAAAATATTAATTGGATATGAGCTAATAGATGGTAGACGTGAGCCTTTAGATCTCATATCTCATATCTAGTTAGCTCAGATCTTACATCTTAAGTATGGCAAATTTAAAAGAAGTAAGAAGTCGTATTACATCGGTTACGTCGACCCAACAGATTACCAAAGCAATGAAGATGGTGTCTGCGGCGAAATTGAAGCGTGCAACAAATGCTATTGTTCAGTTGCGTCCATATGCGAATAAGCTTCGGGAGATTCTTACTCAGGTGTCTGCTTCCGTAGAAGGCTACGATTCTCCTTTTACACAAGATAGGGCACCGAATAAGGTACTTATTGTGATCGTTACTTCCAATAGAGGATTAGCTGGAGCATTTAATGCGAATGCGATAAAAGCGACAAATAATTTGATCGCTACAAAATATGCCGATCAATTTGCTAAAGGTGATGTGAGCATTATTGCCATCGGTAAGCGTGGTCAAGATTTCTTCACAAGGCGTAACTTCAATGTTATCGGTGATCATAATGAATTATTCAATAACTTGAATTTCGAAAATGTATCGAAAGTTACTGAACATATCATGACATCATTTAAAAACGAAGAAGTTGATCGTGTTGAAGTGGTCTATAATCAGTTCCGTAATGCTGCGGTACAAATTTTGACCGCAGAGCAATTGCTTCCCCTAGTACCGGAAGAGAAAAGTGACGATACGGTAGAGCTCGATTACATTGTCGAACCTTCAAAGGAAAAGATCATTGAAGAGCTTATCCCGAAGGCGATCCGAATCCAACTGTATAAGGCGGTATTGGATTCCAATGCATCAGAACATGGTGCCCGTATGACGGCGATGGATAAAGCAACAGAAAATGCAGGTGATTTATTGAAAGCATTGAAATTGTCGTACAATCAAGCACGTCAGGCAGCGATTACTACCGAACTTACAGAGATTGTTTCCGGTGCAGCAGCACTGTCCAATGGATAACAGTTCGGGTTAAGATTTATAGCATTAAAGCGACAATGGTTTTCATTGCCGCTTTTGTTTTTTAGTGGAGACTTATAACTGTTGTCTATGGTTATATCTAAAAATATGGTATTTTTGTGTTCTTAAAATATATTCATGAAAATTTGGCAAAAAAATATAGATGTAGATTCACTTGTAGAGTCCTTTACGGTAGGCAATGATCGTGCGATGGACATGCATTTGGCTGCGGCCGATGTATTGGGTTCGCTGGCACATACGCGTATGTTGAATAGTATAGGCTTGATGACCGATGAAGATTTAGCATTAGTCCAAGACGAGCTCAAACGAATCTACTATGAAATTCTAGAAGGAAATTTTGAGATTGCCGACAGTGTAGAGGATGTACATTCACAAGTTGAGATGATGCTGACGGAACGTGTAGGAGAAGCGGGTAAGAAGATACATTCGGGTCGATCAAGGAATGATCAGGTACTGGTGGATTTAAAACTATATTTTCGATCGGAAATACAAAGTATTTTTAACCATACCGAAGTTTTGTTCCGACAATTGATCAAATTGAGTGAAGCGCACAAACAGGTATTGATGCCAGGTTATACACACTTGCAGATTGCAATGCCTTCATCCTTCGGCCTTTGGTTTGGGGCCTACGCAGAGAGTTTGGTGGATGATTTGGAGTTGTTGAAAGCAGCATGGCATGTCTGTAACAAAAACCCACTTGGATCAGCGGCGGGATACGGTTCTTCGTTCCCCTTAAATCGGACAATGACCACCGAGTTGCTGGGATTTGAAGATTTGAATTATAATGTAGTCTACGCACAGATGGGGAGGGGAAAGACTGAGCGTATTCTGGCACAAGCCATGAGCTCTATCGCCGCTACATTGGCTAAATTTGCTATGGATGTCACCTTGTTTATCAACCAAAACTTTGGCTTTATCTCTTTTCCGGCACATTTGACGACAGGATCCAGTATTATGCCGCATAAGAAAAATCCTGATGTATTTGAATTGATACGCTCACGTTGCAATAAGATACAAGCATTGCCAAATGAAATTGCCTTAATGACAACAAACTTGCCAATAGGGTATCACCGCGATTTGCAGCTACTGAAAGAAAACCTATTCCCGGCATTTGAGTCTTTAAGCGACTGCTTAGAAATAGCTGCATTTATGCTGGAACATATTTCTATTAAGGAGGATATTCTCGATGATCCTAAATACGATTATTTGTTTAGTGTGGAGGTCGTGAACAATGCGGTCTTGCAAGGTGTCCCCTTTAGAGAGGCTTATCGTCAGATCGGATTAGCTATTGAAGATGGTACCTTCCAACCTTCTAAAGAAGTGCACCATGTTCATGAGGGAAGTATCGGCAACCTGTGCAACGATCAACTCGAACGGATGTTTAACGACGTAAAATCCCGTTTTGACTTTGGTAAGGTAGAAAAGGCCCTAGAAGAGTTGGTGCGTTAAGAAAGGAATAGAAAAGGAACCTTCTGTTATTCCTCGTTAACGATATTATATAGGTAGTCGAGTAAATTTGTATTGGCAGAAACGTTTAGCTTTTTTCTCAACCGATATCGACTCACCTCGACGGCTCTTATCGTTATACTCATTAATTGGGCGATTTCTTTAGACGATAGATTCATTTTGACATAAGCACAGATCTTTAAGTCATTTGAACTGAGATTTGGAAATTTTTCCTTTAGTTTCGTTAAGAAATTGGAGTGTATACTATCGAAATGTATGGAGAATTGTTTCCAGTCTGTGTCGCCTTTCTCAGCGTCGTTAAGCAGTCTTATTACTTTTTTTAATTCACGTGACTGCTTATCAATGGGATTTAAATCTATAATGGGCAAAAGTTCTTTTTTTATTTTTGATAGCAGCTTGTTTTTCTTGATCAGGTGCATACTTGTTGTAGCCAACTCTTTGTTTTTAAAACTGACTTCTGATTCGAGCTTTTCGTTTTTTAATCTAACAATTTCATTTTCGCTGTATTCTATTTCTAATTGATGTTGATTCTTGAGATCGTCTTGTTCTTTTTGATGTTTCCTTTTCTGTCTCAAGATTAGGAAAGCGATAAAACTTGCAAGTGTCAATGCATAGAATAAGTAAACCCAGTAAGTTTCGTACCATGCAGGTTTGATGGTAAAGGCATAAGATACTTCATCCGATTCGTTTCCCAGATTATTTCTGGATTTGACCTTGAATACATAGTTTCCCCGAGGGATGTTGGTATAATATTTTTCACTTTTGGAGCTCCACTCCGACCATTCTTTATCAAACCCGACGAGCTGATAACTAAACTCAATTTTCTTTTGCTGTTCATATAAAGTGGAAGAGTATTCAAAGTACAGGGAGTTTAAGTCTTTCGGTATAGATATTTTGTCATGCGCCGCATCGGAGGCTTCAAATGCACTTTTTTTGACTAAGTATCCACCGTAGATTATACTATCTTTTTCCCCGCTTACTTTGACCAAAGATAAAATAGTATGTAAGGGTTTTATATTATCAAGATAGCTTTGATAGTTAATATGGATAAGGCCCTTCTTTGCACCTATAAATACATTTTGGCGGTTATAGTGATAGATGTTCTCAAAGCCTGCAACGACCTGTCCGCTTAATTCTGGAAAGTGTACAATGTTGTAATCTTTATCTGGAGCTTTGGTATTGAAATCTACTACACCTACATTTTTGTTACTTATAAACCATATGTTTCCCTCGCGATCTTCGTTAAGATAATGATAGGGTTGGTTTCCAAGGATAGGATAGAGTGTGCCGGACGGCTCAAATTTGTCGGTAGTCTTATTAAGTTCATAAACGCCATTCTGGGTGGCTACAACAATTTTATTTTTAATTTTTGCAATTTGATTTCCCAATGAAGAAGGCAAACCATCTTTTGAGGTATAGAGCTTTAGCTGGCTTATTTCTTTTTTGTCGGGGGAAAGTATCATCTTGTATATCCCGCGGTAGGGATGAGAAGCCCATAAAATATCATGGTCATATAGGAGAAACCGTATTGGCTCGTTAATGCCGGTAATGCGGTTTTTAAATTTAAACGTACCGTTTTCATACTCCATAAGAATAAGTCCTTGGTAGGTTCCTGTAATTATTTCTTTCGAATTATCCGACAATGAGGTCGGAATGGAAAGCCATGTTCCCGGCGAATTGTATAGTGGCGTGGCTGTGTTTTTATCGATAAGTAATGCCCCTTCTTCGTGACCCGCTATAATGTGTTGGTTTATGATATTCAGGTTCCACGTTTGTCCTGCCGATCTGCTTATTTCTTTAAAATCTTTCTTGGAGTAACTCAGATCAGAAACTTTGCTATCCAAATAATTGTAAAATATGCCATTTGAAGTCCCTACATAGAGTTTATTACCGTGTATCAGTGTCGAATATGCACTAGTTTGTTTGTCGTTGTCCGGGTATATATATTTTATAGCATTATTAAATGCGATAAAGTTTATACCATCATCTAGTCCGAGCCAGAGGTTTTTGTTTTTGTCCATGAAAACGGACCTAAGTTTATTTTTATACAAACCTTCTGTGGAAGAAAACTGTTGTATGATTTCTCCTTTTTTGTCTATAATAAAACAACCGGCTGAAGAGGTAGCCAAGGCGTATCGATTATCATTGACAGCGATTGCACCATAGAGCCTATGCTGTTTGAAAAGGTGATCAAATTTTCCTGTTTTTGTTTGGACGAAGTCTCTTCCTATTAAGTACATGCCACTTTTTAAAGTCGTAATTAATAAGGTATCCAATGCATAATAAAGAATAGAGGTAATAATGTCCGTATTCGTGAGGTCAGTATAAGGTGTAGACTCCCATTTATCATTATGGAATATAAGTAGGCCCCGTCCCGTGTCTTGTGCATACAATTTTCCGTTTGCTTCGCCCATAAATTCCCAAAGTCTATGCGGAAAATAAACTTGTATACGATCGTCCTTAAGATGAAATATTTTATCGGTTGTCCTAAAAAACACGTCATTCTTTAGAATGACGATATTCCAAATGTCCGAAAAATTCCGGTCTTTCTCGGGGATTAACTTTTTGAGTGATACGAATTTTAGATTACCATTTATATCTGGAAGAAAATATCCGATTTCATCCTGTGCACCCACGTATATTTTGCCGTCATTGGATATTTTTATCGATCGAACAATTGTTTTATGAGGTAAGGGATGCAATTTCCAATGTCTTCCATCAAAAGTCAACAATCCTTCATTGTTTGCAAAATACATAATACCTTGATTATCCTGATCCATATCCCAATTCTGTGTACCACCATTGTAGTCAAAGGTTTCATAGGTACTGATGTGAGGTATTCCGATGGGGGTTTGGGCATATAGTTTACTATATATTGATGTAAGGAACAGACATAGCAAAAAGATGTTTTTCATTATTCGCAAAATGGTTTTGAGAAGTTATGTTTAAATTGGTTGTTCCGATTTCCGCAAACCGTTTTCCCAATTTCTGCGGCTTATATACCTTATATATTTATAAAGAAAGCAAAATTTATATTATGTATCAATATTTCTTTACGAAAATCGAAATTCTTATCCGGATTGCCGTTGACCTCAGATTTTAACCCTCATTTTTCTTTTTTATTAAAAAATCGGAGACTCTATAAAACAAGTGTTTGTTAAGGTGGCTTTTTTGAGATTTACATATTTGGTTTAAAGCTTGTTATGTTTTTGTTGTAGTGGTTTTGTATGGGTCTTTTTGTTGGTGTGTTGTGTTTTTGTGCAGTGCTAAAATGAAGCTAACCCTTTTACATACGATATATTTGCTGACGTTATTTGAATAGCTGTTATTCTCTTTAATAGATAATAACGCGATTTGTAAAAACCAATTTATAAACAAATAATCATTTTATTTAGATGGGAAAAATAAATATAATACTGGTTTGTTCTGTGCTTTTTTGTTTAGTTCAACACAGTTCCTTCGCTCAAGAGTTACAGGTGTCCGGGTCCGTAAGAACCTCCGATGGGACGCCAATGTCAGGGCTGTCCATATCCGTAAGAGGAGAGGGAACAGTTTCCACTTCAACAGATGACCAAGGTAGATATCATCTTCAATTGGTCGGTCCGAAAACTATAACCTTTTCTTTTGTGGGGTATAAGACAAGCGAGCTGTCAGTTGACCAATCAGGCGTATTTAACGTTGTGATGGAAGCGGAAGTTAACCTGTTGGATGAAGTTGTCGCCATCGGCTACGGGACAGTCCGCAGAAGTGATCTGACCGGTGCCGTAGCGTCTATCAAAGCTGAAGATTTAAAAAAGACGCCGGCCGCCAACTTAGATCAAGCGCTACAAGGCCGGGCGGCAGGCGTGACCGTGAATGCCAATAGTGGACAGCCCGGTGCTCCCGCAGTCGTCCGTATACGCGGGATTGGTACTGTAAATGACAGTTCGCCCATTTACGTGGTTGACGGTGTGATACTTAGCGACATTTCCTTTTTAAGTCCGAATGATATCGAGACCACAGAAATTCTAAAAGATGCTTCCGCGACAGCAATTTACGGCTCAAGAGGTGCAAACGGTGTTATTCTGGTCACGACAAAGAAAGGTCGATCTGGTCGTACAAATATCTCATTTGACAGCTACTTCGGTGTACAAAACCGCTGGAATCAGCTCGATCTGATGAAAAGCAGAGAATTTGCGGAAAAGATTATCGAATTGGACGGCGTCAAATCACAACAGGATTATTATGACAAAAAAGGGTTCAACGATTGGTTGGCGGCCTATCGTCTGGGCTCACCCTATTATCCGGTTATCCGTTCGTCTGCAAATCCGGATGGTGTGGACTATGCGGAGATTGAAACGGATTGGCAGGACGCTGTTTTTCATAAAAATGCACCCATACAAAGTTACTATCTATCTGTAGATGGGGGGAGTGAAAAAAGTAATTATGCGATGAGCAGTAGTTATTTCAATCAGGATGGTACCATTATCGGGTCGAACTTTGAACGGCTGACTCTTCGGTTTAATTCCAATCATCAGTTGAAAAATTGGTTGACAGTCGGTCAGAACCTTACTTTTTCTTCCTCAGAAGGACGTAATGCGATGAACAACAACGCAAGTCCCGGAGCATCTGTCTTATCTGCCGCCTTAGCCATGGCGCCGTGGGACCCTACTCATTATCCGAAGGGAGCTGTAAACAGTGCAGGCAAAGATCTGAGTGGGCAGATCAGTGCTTCATCTAACTTTAGGAATGTGACGAATCCTTTTTCCATGGTAAGTAATTCTTTTCCTTCGGACAAGAACGAGCGTTGGGTAGGGGATGTCTATGTCGAGCTTAAACCTTTTGCCGGCTTGAGCTTACGGTCCAGTGTCAGCTTGGACATGAATAATAATCGAAATCGTTTGTTTAAGGCGGCTTATGAGTACTCAAGTTACGATAAGATGGATAAGAACTTTTTGTCGAGTAGCATGGCACGATCGGCAATGTTGCGCTACGAAAATATCCTTACTTATTCCAAGGAGATCGATAAACATAGCTTTTCTGTTATGGGAGGACAGGTTACGGAGCAATACAACTATTATAGCACAGGAGGAGCAGGAGCAGCCATACTAAACCCTGTTCCGACCAACTGGTATCTCGCACAGACCACGGAAGATCGCACTTTCTCTTCCGATAATGTCGCCCGAACTCGAATGTTCTCACTTTTGGGGCGTCTGCAATATGCTTACGATAATAAATATTTAGCAACCTTTAATTTCCGGGCCGACGGATCTAGTAAATTTCAGGAAAACCTCTGGGGATATTTCCCGTCGACAGCCCTGGCATGGCGGATCAGTGAGGAAGACTGGATGAAAGATGCGACGTTTTTCAATGATTTAAAACTGCGTGTGGGCTACGGTCAGATTGGAAACGAGAAAATCAGCGCCGATAATTTTGTGCTAAAAATGTTTAATGAGGGTCCTTCGTTTGTTGGTTATGTCTTTGGAAAGGACCAGCAACTGGTCAATGGGGCTACGATACTGACATATGTCAATAAGGGGGGCAAGTGGGAACGGACGGAGCAGTACAACTTTGGGGTAGATTTTGATATGTACCACAGAAAGTTCTCCGGCACAGTGGATCTTTTTGTACGTCATACGAAAGACATGTTGTTGAGTGTGAAGGCACCGGCTCACGTCGGAAACAGGTATGATGCTATGGCAAATGTCGGAACAGTAGAGAATAAAGGGGTAGAGCTGACTTTAACCTATAGGGACAGTAAGAGGGTGGCTGAACGCGCTTTGAATTATAATATTACTGGAAATGTATCCTTTATCAAGAATGAGCTTACCGCACTAAACGGTGGTCGGCGGGTATTCGGAACGTATACCTTGAGTGATGAAGGATTGCCGTTATTTTCATTGTGGGGCTATCAATATGAAGGCATATACCAATCCGATATAGAAGCTTTATCACATCTCACCGACTATGCTGCAAATGAAATTTCATATCACGCTGGGGATGCCCGGTATACGGACATCAACGGTGATGGTCTGATCGATGACAAGGATCAAACAAAAATTGGCAACCCTTTCCCTTGGCTCACCTACGGATTAAATGTAGGTGCGAGCTGGGGGAGCTTCGATGCACAGGTGTTTTTGCAGGGGATTCATGGCAATCAGGTCTTTAATGCTGTCCGTTTCCGCACAGAGGGGACGGGAGCCGATGCAACCTTAAGCACGACCATGCGGAATGCCTGGCATAAAGACAACAATCCGGATGGTGATATCCCCAATCCGTATAGCGCCGTAAACGGGTTTGCTTCGAGCCGTTTGGTGGAGAGTGGCTCTTATTTGCGGCTGAAAAATGTACAGATCGGCTATACGTTGCCTGCTACCATCAAGGGATTGAACAGGTGCCGTATTTATCTGGCAGGGAATAACCTGTTGACTTTCACAAAATATAGCGGTTATGATCCTGAAATCGGCAGTGGCGTAGACTTTGGAAACTACCCACAGTCCAGAACGATTACGATTGGGGCAAATGTTAACTTTTAATACCGATAGACATGAAAAATATATATAAGACAATATTTGGAATAATAAGCTGTTTGGGTATATTCACACTGTCCTCCTGTGATAAATGGTTGTCGGAACCTTCTCCGGGAGTAACCAAGTTGGAGGACTTCTTTACATCAGGACAAACAGCTGTGCAGTCTGTCAATGCAGCCTACGTACCATTGGCATGGGAGTTTAACAATACCTATTTTAGCGAGTGGTTTATCGGTGATATCGTGTCGGATGACGCGCTGAAAGGTGGTCAAGGGATTACAGATATGGCGGCGGCGTATGATTTGGAAAATTTCAAAGTTCAGGCCAATAATCCCATATTGCTTGAATTTTATCGGGCACAATACCAAGGCATATCTCGTTGTAATCTTGTGCTAGACCAAGTACCAGCTATGGAGGTCGACGAGAGTCTTTCGCAAGAACTTAAAGACCGGCTCCTTGGTGAAGCTAAATTTTTACGGGCGCTATACTATTACCGTCTGGTACGTGTATTCGGTGGTGTGCCGAAAGTCGATTTTGTCATCGAGAGTGTGAATACCTGGCAGCAGCCCGTTGCTACGGCTGATGCGATCTACGATCTCATTGTCGACGACTTGAAAGATGCCGAAGCCAAGCTTTGGAAGAAAAGCGATTATGAAGATGTCGATCTGGGTAGAGCGACAAAGGGTGCGGCACAAGCGATGTTGCTGAAAATCTATCTGACCCGTCATAATTACCCCGAAGCGGAGCTGTGGGGTAAAAAAGTTGTCGATCAAGCCGAAATCGAAGGGGAGTACGCTTTACTGACCGACTATGCTGATAATTTCAGGTTGGTTGGTGAGAATGGTACTGAATCTGTTTTTGAGATCCAATATATGGAAGATCCGACAAGTGATTTTGGCGAAGGGTTTGGCTTTACCCGGGGTACATTTTCGGTCATCCTCACACGTTCTCGTTCGTCCGCGCTGGGGGGAGGATGGGGTTTCAACAAACCCACACAAAATCTATACGAAGAATATGAAGCCGCTGATCCGAGACGGGATGTCACGATTTTGGACCCAGATGGCCAAATGGAAACACCGGAACAGGAGACCTATTTAGGAAGCAGGTACGTCAACCGGAAGTACGCGATGATGGATGACGGGCCAGGAGGGACTATTTTCCCGTTGAGCCACACCAGTAGAGGACCTATCAACAACAAAGTCATACGCTATGCCGATGTACTGCTACTATATGCCGAAGCATGTGTGGAGAACAATAATTTGGGAGAGGCCAAAAGGGCATTGGAAATAGTGCGGGCGCGGGCGCGGCATGGAGATACGGGGATTCTTCCCGCGTTTCCTTACTCGAGTTATGTTGATAATGATAAGGGCGATCTCCGCAAGGCTGTCCGCCATGAGCGACGTGTCGAGCTGGCCATGGAAGGACATCGCTGGTTTGATCTGACACGATGGGGAGTGGCCAAAGAGGTCATGGATGCTTATAAGGTGACAGAAGAAGCGATAGCCACTGAGCATATGGCAGATTTTATTGCCGGCAAGCATGAGACATTTCCTTTGCCGGAGGAGGAAGTTAAACTGGGTAATCTTAACGGGCAGTAATAGGACAAGCTAACGGAATAAATAAACAATTAAAACTTATAAAAAATGAAAAAACAAAATTTACTCATTCTTTTACTCGGTATGGTGATTTTTACCGTATCGTGCGGCAAAGACGGCGATAACGGTGTGATATCTCCTACTGGTATTACATTGGAAAATAACACCCTTGCATTAACTGTCGGGGAAACTGAAGGTTTGGTAGCAAGGTTTAGCCCGAAAGGTGCTGTAGGAACGGTCTCATGGTCTTCTGATAAACCGGAAGTTGCTACGGTGGATGATAAAGGAGTAGTGACCGGCGTTGCCGAAGGAACAGCGATAGTGGAGGTTACTGTAGGTTCACATTCCGCTCGTTGTACGGTTACCGTGACGGAAGAAGACGTCGTCGTAGATCTTAATTTGACAAGCATTACCTATGGAGGTACCCAACTGAACGGATTTCAGGCGGATGTAGTATCCTATAACGTAAAGTTGTCGGAAGGAACCGTAAACATACCTCAGGTTGCCGCCACGGCTGTTGCAGCTGCTTTGACAGACGTAACCGTGACACAGGCAGAAGCATTGCCAGGTACCGCGACTATTGTTGTAGCAGAAAAAGCCGATGCAACCAACAAAAAAACGTATGTGATAAACTTTACCGTAGATGACGGATCCAACCCTGGATCAGGGGATACAGAATGTTCAGGAACTTCGACAGAGGCCGGAGAGGGAGTTTTCGATACAGGATATAAATATTCTTTCAAAACTGCCGAAAACGGGAAGGATGTTGTTGTTGAATTCGAATTACTGGATGATAAAGTAGGTGTCGTTGCGTATGCATTTTTGTATAATCCTGATTTTGCCGAAGCACCACTGGATCCGTTGGATGGAAAATTCACAAAAACATTTACCGTATTGGAGGGAACAACTGTGTTCAAAATGGCATGTAAATTCGCTTTCGCCGGTGGGTTGGCGGTTACGAAAGTATTCGAATATCAAATAGGTGTTGGGTGTAATTAACTGAAACAAACGAAAATCTTTATTACTAACTATTTTTTTACAAAATCTTATTTATCATGAACTTAAAAAGTATTTTAACAATTATTCTAGGTATCTCTCTTGTAGCGACTTCGTGTAAGAAAGACGGCGAATCCAGTTCTACTGAACTTACGTTGGATAAAACTGGGCTTACCGTCGAAGTGGGGAAGACTGCCAAAATCGTTGCAACCGTAGAGCCTTCCGGATCTGCGGTGGTTTGGAGCTCCCTTAATTCTGACGTAGCTACAGTATCAAACGGCACCGTTACAGGGCTGAAGGTCGGAAGTACCACTATTACAGCATCCGTTGGCTCTGTGGTGAAATCTTGTTCTGTAACAGTTGTAGCAGAAGGTACGAATCCAAACCCCAGTGATAAGGAATCGCTAAACGGTTCTAACTATTATGCGTTGTTTTTGGATGAAACGTCCTATTCGTCCATAGAATCAAAAGTCATTGTGGATTTGCGTCCAGATGAGGCGACAAGTGTATTGGATATTTGGCCGGCAGGCGATTCTTATTTAGCTGCTGACGCTGTTGGACCAAACTTTTATGGAGAAGTTGCCGGTTGGATTAGTCTTAAATCACAAGCAGCTCCTTGGGAAGGTGTAGGTGCAGGAGGCATTCGTCAGTTGAAAGATTTTGATTTGTCGGGAATTGATGGAAGCTATACGCTTCACTGCGCATATAAAAGTAAAGATGGCGGTAAAAACGAGATAGGTCTTTTTAGCCAAGACGGTTCGGAAGTTTGGTTTATTCTTCCTGCCGCCACTGATGGAGAGTGGAAGGAGTTTGAAATTCCGATGAGCGCAGTTATTGCTCAGGGCTGGAATTTTAATGCACCTTATGTGTTTTCAGGTGAGGGGCGCTATTCTCTAGGGTTCAGAAGCTCACCAGCGAATACGCATTTAAATTTGGATGCCGTATTTATTTATAAAAAGAAGTAATTTAATTTATTTATCTAAAGTACGCTTTGCAAATAACAAAGCGTGCTTTCTCAAAAAAAACAGGAAATTTATGAGAAAGCTATTTTATACTCTTTTCTTTGTTGCGTATACAGTTGTTTTTGTCTGTTGTAAAAAAGAAAAGACTTCGCATGAAATAATTCCTGTGGCAGCCATGGCGATAGAAGCCATCGAAGGAGAGATGCAGGTCGGTGAAACCGAAGAACTGTCCATAAGGACCGTGCCTGAAAACGCTACTCCTGTAGCATTGGTTTGGGAGTCCTCGAATTCAAAGGTCCTGTCAGTAGAAAACGGGATCGTGACAGCTAAAGGATTCGGAAAAGCTGTGGTCAGGGTTGTAGACGTCGTTAATTCTGTTGAGGCTAGCTATGAAATTTCGGTGGCAGAGCCCGAACGAAATTACCAGTTGGTCTGGGAAGAGGAATTTGATGGGCCAGATATCGATCTTACCAAATGGAATTTCGAAATTGGAGGTGCCGGATGGGGTAATCAAGAGGCTCAATATTATACAGATCGGGATGATAATGCACGTATAGAAAATGGATGTTTAGTTATCGAGGTAAAAAAAGAAAACTATCAAGGGAATTCCTATACCTCGGCGCGACTTTCTACAAAAGACAAGGTGTTTTTTACTTATGGTAAAGTAGAAGCACGGATAAGTCTTCCTGCCGGTCAAGGAACATGGCCCGCATTCTGGTTGATGCCCAACAAAAGTAGCTATGGAACATGGCCCCGTAGCGGCGAAATAGATATCATGGAGCATGTCGGATCGCAGCCTACTATGATTTCTCATGCAATACACACACAGCAAGCTAGTGGTGGACGGAGCTGGTCCAGTAAGGGGTATTATAACAATGTAGAGAACGATTTTCATACCTATGCTGTGGAGTGGATAGATGATTATAATAACGGGAATGACGCACTGATATTTTATGTGGATGGCGTCCAAACAGCAATTAAAAATCAAGGCAATTATGTCACTAGCACTTACGTTGACTGGCCGTTTGATCAAGATTTTTTCGTTATCTTGAATTTAGCTATAGGTGGCACCTGGGGCGGCACGATTGACGATGCTATCTTTGCCAATCCGGTGGAAATGAAAGTCGATTGGGTACGGATGTATCAGAAGAAATAACTCATTAATTAGTAGTCATAAAAATACATGGCACCTGCTTATGGCGGGCGGGGTGTGGTATGTACTACGCTATTTAAAAATCATGAAACAACACATAAGCTTAACACCATTATTTGTTATAGTACTATTTGCGATGCTGGCTTGTAGCGCAGCTGCAGATACGGACACGGGAATAGATGATAAAGATAATACGGGAATAAATGATAAAGATAATAAGGAACTCGAAGAAAATGGTTCGGGCGAAACCGATGGGTATAAGGTCGTATGGCAGGACTTATTCAATGATACAGAACTGGATACAAAAAGCTGGTATGTAGAAGTCAACGGAGACGGTGGTGGCAATGCTGAACTGCAATATTACAGAAATGAAAATATCAGTGTTGGGAAAGAACCGGTAACCGAAAGAAACTGCCTCATCATTACCGCAAAAAAAGAAAATTATAATGGTAAAACCGCTACTTCAGGGAGGTTGAATACCCGCGACGGATTTACTGTAACATACGGAAAGATCGAAGCAAGTATTAAATTGCCTAAAACGGCCGACGGTCTTTGGCCGGCATTCTGGATGCTTGGGGCTGACCATGCAGCTGTAGGTTGGCCAAAATGTGGTGAAATAGACATTATGGAATTTGGACAGGCTCATGGCATCTCAGGTAAAATACAAGATAAATATTTTAACGGTGCCTTGCATTGGGGGCCAAGCTGGAACAATGGTGCATATCCTAACTACGCAATGCATTACACTTCAGAATACGGTTTGCAGGATGATTTTCATTTGTATACGATGATATGGGATGATAAAAAGATTAGCATGTTTCTCGATCTGGACAAAGATCCAGATGCAAAACCCTATTTCGAAATGAATATCACAGACAAGACGGACGATAAATCGCCAGGACATTACTTCCATAAGGATTACTTTATTCTGCTTAATTTAGCGGTGGGTGGCAATTTTCCAGGAATATGGGATATCGACAAGGTTACAGCACTAAGCAATGGAGAAGCAAAAATGTATGTAGACTATGTCAAAGTGTATCAGAAGTTATAAGTCTTTCTATCACCCTATCCTTTTTTTATTTCCAAATCAACACCTCCTAATACAAAAAGACATGAAAAAAATAGTATACTGTTGTTTATTCTTTATTGTTGCTATTGCAGGCTGTGGAAAGGATAAAATCAAAGAGGATGCCGAACAGGAGATAACCCAGGAGTTTTTAGCATCGTTGAATTTCAGGTTTGAAGCTAAAAACAACCTGGGTATAGGTAACGATGTGCGGTGTGAATTTGACGGAGATGTAATTCAAGCCGTTATTCCAAAATTGGATCCGGATAAGGATGCGCTTATATTGTCTTTTGACGAAGATAAGGTTACCGTGAAGGCGAATGGAAACAACCAGCAGAGCGGTGTTTCGGCAAATAGTTTTGCCCAATCGGTGGCCTATCGTTTGATTTTTTCGGACGGTACAGAGCGGGACTTTAATTTTAAGGTCAAGGAGTTTACTGGACTACCTATCATTCGGATCAATACCGAAGGTAACGTTCCTATTATTTCCAAAGACAATTATCTAAATGGAACGGTGTCGGTCAATTCCAATCTTAGTTTCGAACAGGAGACCAATAATATGGTTACGGAAATCAAAGGACGGGGTAATTCGACCTGGGGAATGCCCAAGAAACCATACCGCATCAAGCTGAATAAGAAAGCAAAGATGCTGGGATTGGGCGAAGCACGAAATTGGGTTTTGCTGGCAAATTATTCGGATAAAACCCTGATGAGAACAGCTCTTGTATTTGATTTGGGAAAAGCAATAGGTGTAGATTTCACGCCAGAATACCGCCATGTAGAACTGTTTATAAATAATTCCTACTTGGGAACCTATACCCTTACTGAACAAGTAGAAGTTAATCCGGGTAGGGTCGAAATTACGGAGTTAAAAGCAAATGATACCGGAAGCGATAAGATTACGGGAGGCTATCTGGTAGAACTGGACAAACGCGAAGATGAAGATTATATCGTGAAAACAGTAATCAGGAAGCTGCCGTTTGCCATAAAATCTCCCGATGATGTTACTCCCGAACGCTATGATTATATCCAACAATACCTTACAGATACAGAGAATGCCATCTATGCAGAAAACTTTGCTGACCCCGTAAATGGTTATGCCAAATATATCAATGTGGAATCGTTTATCAATTGGTTTTTGGTACAGGAACTTGTGAAAAACCAGGATGCACAAAGTTACAGCAGTATATTTTATTATAAAGACCGTAACGGAAAGCTGGGGATGGGACCATTGTGGGATTTTGACTTAAGTATGGGTAACGTCGACTATTCCGTCGCTGTGAATCCGCACGGCTGGTGGGTTAGGCACGGTCCTTGGTTTGTAGAATTGTTCAAAGATCCAGCGTTTGTAGAGAAAGTGCGAAAGAGATGGAAAGAAATTAGGAACAACGAAGTTGAAGCGATGTTACAAAACATCGATATTCAGGCGGCAAAGTTGAAATTAGCCCAACAACAAAATTTTGCACTCTGGAAAATTTTAGATCAGAAAGTATGGCCTAATCCTGAGATCTATTATACCTACGAAGGCGAGGTCAGTCAGTTGAAAAACTGGTTGAACACACGGATTGCATGGCTGGATGCTCACTTGTAGTAAGATCACCAACTCTTTTATCTGAAAATATCTACTTCTTCAGCGAGAAGGTATATATCGTCTGGCTTTCGAAGACTTCACCCGGATGTAGTATCACTGATGGAAAATGGGGATGGTTGGGACTATCTGGGTAATGCTGTGTTTCAAAACAAAAGCCTCCATGCGTAAGGTACCGTTGTCCTGACTTCCCTTGGTCATCCGTCAAGAAGTTTCCGGTATAGAGATGGATACCCGGTTCCGTTGTGAAGACATCTAACTTTACACCACTTTGTTCACTATAAGCAGATGCTGCCGGCTGGCTTAAAGGTTGTGTGTTAACAAATGTATGGTCGAAGCCTTTAGCATACGCTAGCTGCTCTTCCTCAGCCGTTATACCTTCGGCAATTTTTTTAGGGGTCCTAAAGTCAAAAGCAGTGCCTTGTACAGCGTTCGCTTTTCCGATTGGAATTTGTTTTTCATTGACGGGTAGAAATTCCACAGCGGGGATATGTAGGATATGGTTGAGAATATCACCATTTCCCTCTCCATTGAGATTAAAATAGGCATGATTGGTTAAGTTGATGACCGTGGTTTTGTTTGTTGTGGCCCTAAATTGTATCACAATTTCATTTTCATTCGTCAACTCGTACGAAATATTAGTTTTTAATTCGCCGGGAAATCCTTCCTCACCGTCAGGTGAAACATAGTAGAAATCTACTTTTTTCTTAAAACTTACCTGTCTATCCCATACACGGTTATGAAAACCTCCTGGGCCACCATGCAGACTATTTTCGCCATTATTCTGTTCAAGTGTATATTCTTGGGCATTGAGGCTAAACTTTCCCTTGGCAATGCGGTTACAGAAGCGGCCGACACTTGTGCCGTGATATTTTTCCTGTGCGTTTAGATAACCTTGAATACTGTCAAAGCCTAATACGACATCGATGAGATTTCCATGTTTATCCGGTACCAATGCACTGACTAATCTTGCACCGTAATCTGTTAATGCTATCTGCATGCCTCTACGATTGGTCAGGGTTAGTAAATGGGTGTTTTTTCCATCGATATGATCCTCAAAGTTTGCAGGGTTTGGAAGTTTGTAGTTTGTCATGGCTTATTGTAAAAACAGCCTAAATATAGAAAATATTAATGACAGGGAGAAGAGCCCGTACTTCGAACATGGCGGATTTGCTCGGAAGAGCGACAGACAAAATTCATTTCATTTCCTGCTCGGGGAGTACAGAAACGTTCTGGCGGAACAAGGAAACAAGTTCTCGGAATGCTCCCCGAGACTCGCGGAGCATTCCGAGAACCTCATGGAGTATGGCAACAACCTCAGGGAATATGGAAATGACCTCCCGGAGCGCTCCCTGAGATCCTCGGAGCGTGGAAACAAACTCGGGGAAGATGGAAACAACCTCCCGGAGTACTCCCCGAGATTCTCGGAGCACGGAAACAACCTCAGGGAATATGGAAACAACCTCTCGGAGCACTTCCTGAGATCCTCGGAGCACGGAAATAAACTCGGGGAAGATGGAAACAACCTCCCGGAGTACTCCCCGAGATTCTCGGAGTATGAAAACAAACTCGGGGATATGGAAACAACCTCTCGAAGTACTCCCCGAGATTCTCGGAGTATGGAAATAACCTCGGGGAAGATGGAAACAAGATCTTGGAGTACTCCCCGAGATCCTTGGAGTATGGAAACAAACTCCCAAAATATGGAAAGGAGTGGGGTACTTATTGGATATAAACGCTAATGACTCCTAAATTTTTGTTGGCAGGCTTCGTGAATACGACGCATTTTCTCTAAGTTTGCAGCATACATATCAATATTTTTGATGAACTGGAAGCAACTTTTATCTGTGAAACGATGGGGGTATGAAGATCGTGTCCCAAGTAAGCAATTTGACGCAAGGTCCGAATTCCAACGGGATTATGACCGGCTGATATTTTCATCTCCTTTTCGTCGCCTGCAGAATAAAACACAGGTTTTTCCTTTGCCGGGTGTTGTGTTTGTCCACAATCGGTTGACACACAGTCTTGAAGTAGCTTCTGTGGGGCGTTCCCTTGGAAGACTATTTTACCATAAGATGAAGGCTGTAAACCCAAATATTGATCAAGAAGCACCTTTTTTGCAGGAAGTTGGCGACATTGTGTCGGCTGCGTGTCTATCACACGATTTGGGTAATCCTGCTTTTGGTCATTCTGGCGAAGCGGCGATTTCTTCATTTTTTACAGAAGGTAAAGGCAAGGAATATCAAAAAATGGTTTCAGAAGAACAGTGGGAGGATTTGATCCATTTTGAAGGTAATGCCAATGCCTTACGTATATTGACTCATGCCTATCTGGGGAAAGATCCAAAGGGTTTTGCCTTGACTTATACGACGTTAGCATCTATTGTTAAATACCCCTGTAGAGCGATTGA
Organism: Sphingobacterium sp.; assembly: GCA_040392285.1. GTDB lineage: Bacteria > Bacteroidota > Bacteroidia > Sphingobacteriales > Sphingobacteriaceae > Sphingobacterium. Next base: position 23,463 of record JBEBWF010000058.1, read on the forward strand.
TGGCCATAAAAAGGGAAACCACCACCGCAAAAAGTATGGTTTTTTCGATTCAGAAATTCATACCTTTCATAAGGTTGCCGAAGAACTGGGACTGAAAAAAGATCCGGATAATATAGGGGGTTATATGCGGCACCCTTTGGTCTATCTTGTGGAGGCGGCAGATGATATTTGTTATAATATTATCGACTTGGAAGATGCTCATCACCTCAAGATATTGTCTTATCAGGAAGTTGAAGAACTGTTATTGCCACTTTGTGGAAAAGAAGATCTGAGGGAAAGGCTTATCAGCCTCCACGATACGGCAAGTCGGGTAGCATTATTGCGTGCCAAGGCGATAAACACGTTAATACATGCCTGTGCTGAAGTATTCGTCCTTCATCAGGACAAGCTTTTGGCGGGAACCTTTGATCGTGCTTTGATGGACGCGCTGGCACCTGATATTGTCGCTCATATGAAACATATCGAAAAACTTTCCTATGCACGTATCTACAATGCACCAGCCGTTGTGCAAATTGAAATTGCGGGATTTAAGGTAATGAATGCTTTACTGGAAGAGTTCCTTCCGGCGTATTTGAAAGCTGAAAAAACCATGTTTGATAAGAAAATGGTCGCAATGATACCGGAACAGTTTCGTACAGACAACGATGACGCATATAGCAAGATACGTTCTGTACTTGATTTTGTGTCGGGAATGACCGATCTCTATGCTGTTGATCTCTTTCGAAAAATCAAGGGAATTTCTATCGCATCATTGGCGTAATGTATTACCCATAAGTTATCGTCCGGAAAGATTTGGACTTTACGTATAGAAATATTATTTTTGTCGTATAACCAAGAAAAAAGGAAAGATATCATGGATGCAAAGATTACTTTATCTTTTGATGAGGACACCATTAAAGAAGCTAAATCATTTGCTGCACAAAATGGCATCAGTTTGTCTCGCCTTACCGAGTTTATATATAAGCAAATGACTGCAAAAAACTATAAATCCTTGGATGAGCTACCTATTGCCGAATGGATTGATACGGTTGCCGAGGGGCGTGCCGAATACACCAAATCTTCTTCCCGTAAACAGTTAAAATCTACATTTTATAATTCCCGGAAATGAGGCTTTTCATCGATGCGAATGTCATTGTTGCGGTGTTGAATAGGCAGTATCCCTTATTTCCATATGCGGCCCGGATTTTAAGCTTGTCGGATAGTTCAAAGTATAAGATATATACATCGCCGATATGTCTTGCTATTGCGTTTTACTTTGCAGAAAAGAAAAGTGGGACATTGCAAGCCAGGAAGAAAATTGGTTTATTGGCTGAGAAATTGGAGGTCACAACTACGGATATGGAGACGGTACAGTCTACGATTCGCAATGCCGCTATTCATGATTTTGAAGATGGGTTGGAATATTATGCAGCGCTTCAATCGTCTTGTGAAATGATTATATCTGAAGATTTATCGGACTTCTATTTTTCGGATATTCCTGTCCATAGTTGTGAATCGTTTTTTAAAGAAGTATTTGATAGTTAGTATTTAGATATTACTAAATACTTATACTATATATTAAAGAAAATGAAAGTTGTTATAGCAGAAAAACCTTCGGTAGCGAGAGATTTAGCCCGTGTGATGGGAGCGAAGGAAGTGAAAGATGGATACATTTTAGGAAATGGTTATGCTTTCACCTATGCCTTTGGGCATTTGGTGCAGTTGTGTACACCTCAGGCTTATGGTTATCCTACATGGTCGGTGTCTAATCTGCCGATTATTCCAAGTGAATTTAGGTTGGAAGCCAAGAAGGTAAAAAGGGATGGGAAGCAGATCGATGATGCAGGGGCTTTGAAGCAATTGAATACCATAAAATTTTTGCTCGATCAAGCGGAGGAAGTTATTGTTGCAACCGACGCGGGGAGGGAGGGGGAGCTGATCTTTCGAAATATATATTACTACTTAGGCGCAAAAATTCCCTTCAAAAGATTGTGGATTTCTTCCCAGACGGACAAGGCTATCAAGGAAGGCTTTGCTAATCTTAAAGAAGGAGCTGCTTACGACAGCTTATATATGTCCGCGAGATCGCGTTCCGAATCAGATTGGCTGATTGGTATTAATGCTACGCAGGCGCTGACCTTAGCCGCCGGAAATAGTGGGCTGCTGTCCCTTGGTCGAGTGCAGACACCTACCTTAGCGATGATTTGTTCGCGCTACTGGGAAAATAAAAACTTTAAACCCCAAACTTTCTATAAGATCCAGGCTGGATTCGAAAAAGACAAGATCAGCTTTCGGGCAACCTCCAATAAAATCGATAAGAAGGAGGCGGCGGAGCAGGCTATTTCAAAGATAGCTGTGGGCTCCGAAGCCAAGGTTATTAAGATAGAGGCCAAAGAAACGAAAGAGCAACCACCGTTGTTGTATGATCTGACTTCCCTGCAGCAGGATGCCAATAAGAAATATGGTTACTCGGCTGATCAAACCTTGAACATTGCACAGACGCTATATGAAAAAAAGGTAATCACTTATCCGCGTACCGGCTCTCGTTATATCGGTGAAGATGTTTTTGAGAATATCGGGGAATTGTTTCAGCATTTGGCCGATACAGCATCAGAAGAAATTGCAACCATTAGCCGAAACTTGCTGGGTGCAAAGCTCAACAAACGTTCTGTAGACGACAAGAAAGTTACCGATCACCATGCTTTATTGGTTACAGAGGAAAAACCAGCACCGATGCCGAAGGATCAGCAACATATATATAATATGATTGCTAAGCGAATGGTAGAGAGCTTTTCGGATGTTTGTCTCAAAGATATTACGACGGCGATTATTGACGCTCAGGGTGTGGAGTTGATCGCGAAAGGTACGGTCATTAAACAATATGGGTGGCGACTTTCGGCTGATCAGGTCGAATTGCCGGATGAGGATAAAAATCCAGATGACCAAGATAACGAGAATGCACAATTACCTAACCTTGTGGCGGAAGAAATCCTGGAAATTTTGTCTCTGGAATTATCCGAGCGTTTTACCAAGGCCAAGCCTATACATACCGAAGCTTCTTTGTTGAAGGCGATGGAAACGTCGGGTAAGGAAATCGAAGATGAAGAAATGCGGCAGGCTATGAGAGACTGTGGGTTGGGAACGCCGGCGACCCGCGCAGCAACCATAGAAACACTCTTCCAAAGGGACTATATCAAACGGGATAAGAAGAAGCTTATCCCTACTGAAAAAGGATTGACTGTATATAGTCTGGTAAAAGACCGTTCTATTGCGAAGGTCACGCTGACGGGTAAGTGGGAACAAAAGCTGGAGGAAATGCGGGCGAATAAGGTGTCGTACGAGGTCTTTATGAAGCACATTAAGGATTATACGGCCAAGATTACGAAAGAGTTGCTACAGTTGCGGGTCACTATGCAACACGAGGAGGTCAAGCCGCAACAGAAAGGCAAAATTAAATGTCCGAAATGTCCGCCAGGGCATATACAACTTTATGACAAAGTCGCACAGTGTGACCATTATGCACTTGGCTGTGATTTCAAGATATGGCGTACACTGAATGGTGTATTTCTCGAAGAAAAGGAGATGAAGAATCTATTGGAAAAAGGAAAGACTTCTGTGCTGAAGGGCGTAAAGTATAAAGACGGGACGATTGCTGATGCGCCTTTGTTATTTCAGGATTATAAGGTTGTTGTGGCCTAATCCTTCAGGATATCAGGCTCATTTCGCGATTGTTACGGCATCTCATAACAACTTAGATGGTTTTTCGACAAGCTTTCGACATCTGTTTGAGCCCTGTTCGACATTTCTTCGGGACGGCTAGGGGACAGCGTCGAGACGACTTCGACTATTCTTCGAGTCTGAGTCGAAGACTAGTCGAAGATGGGGCGAAGCGGTCTCGACTGCAACTCGAACAAATCTAGTAGCGGTCTCGAACAAATCTCGAAGCACAGTCGAAGATAAAAACCAAATGCGTAACTTTGCACATATGGTGACGAGACTTTA
>JBEBWF010000059.1:0-26545 GCA_040392285.1 Sphingobacterium sp.
CCATTAAAAAACAAGTCATATTCTGATGAAGAAAATTTTAATACTAAACGGACCTAATCTTAACCTTTTGGGGACAAGGGAAAAGAGTATCTATGGCGAACAATCTTTTGATAAATATTTTGATCAGCTTAGGGCTACATACTCGACTGTAGATCTCCATTATTTTCAGAGTAATATCGAAGGGGTGATTATTGACAAGTTGCATGAAGTTGGATTTGATTACGATGGTATTGTCCTGAATGCGGGCGCTTATACCCATACTTCCATAGCCATCGCAGATGCTATTGCGGCGATAAACACGCCTGTAGTCGAAGTGCATATTTCCAATGTACATCAGCGTGAAAGCTTTAGACATCATTCGTATTTATCCAAAAATTGTAAAGGTGTTATCCTAGGCTTCGGATTAGACGGCTATAGGCTTGGCGTAGAGAGCTTGATATAGCTCTCGCATCCCCTATATATTTAACTTTCGCATGCTGTTGGTCACTGTAAGATGCAGGATCAACGCTATTACCGCACATCCACACATAACCGCAACCATGGGCATAGCGGTATTGTTGTGAAGATAGCTCACCAAAGCTGATGTCAAAGCACCAAATCCCATTTGTATACATCCAAGTAGGGCAGAGGCACTGCCTGCTGATGCTTTAAAAGGAGAAAGTGCTAGGGCAGAAGTGTTGGGAAAAATAAAACCTTGCCCAAATAAATAGAAGAACATCAAGAACAGCAGGACTGTAAAGGTTAGGCTATTCGTAGCATAGGATATGACCATCAACAGGCCAATAAAGGCTTGCCAGATATTTGCAATCTTGCTGATTTGGCGGCTGCTCCAGCGTTTTAAGAGCCAGCGGTTTAGTTGTGTAGCGACAATCATCGCGGAAGCTACAAAAGCAAAGGCCAAACCGTATTCATTTTGCGTCAGGCCATAATACTGTTGCATGACGAAAGGAGAGCCCGCTAAATAGGCGTATAGACCTGCTGATGCGATGGATCCAACCAAACAATAGGACAAGAACACTTTGTTAACAAATACTCCCCAAAATTTGCTAAAAACAGATCTCGGACTTAGGGATAGCGAACGGTCCCCGGCATAAGATTCGGGCAATAGGAATTTTGTACAGATCAATATGATGACTGCAATGGCAAATAGCAAGATAAAGATGTAGTGCCAATTGAAATATTTCAACAAGAAAGCCCCTGCGCTGGGTGCTAGGATAGGAGAGATGGCGATAACTAGCATGAGTAGACTGAATACTCGAGCAGCTTCCCTGCTATCGTAATAGTCTTGTACCATGGCTCTAGCGGCAACCATTCCAGCACAGCTTCCCAGTGCTTGTAAAAATCGTAATGCGATCAATTGATCGACACTATGGGCAAATACACAACAGATCGATGCTAAGGAGTAGATTATTAACCCGATCATCAGGGGTTTTTTACGGCCGTATTTGTCCAATAATGGGCCATAAATCATTTGGCCAATGGCTATCCCGATGAAGTAGCTGGTTAATGACAGTTGAACGTGTTCGATAGGAGAGTTAAAATCTGTCGCTATGGTTTCAAATGCAGGTAAGTACATGTCTATGGAGAATGGACCTATTGCAGACAGTAATCCTAAAATCAATAATACTATAGTTCTGTTGGACTTCATGTAGTTGTGTGTGTGCTAAAAGAGCAAACTTACGAATAGCTATCGAGTTGTAGAAACCGCCCATAACTATAAAGCGAGAAACCCTGAAACAAGTTCAGGGTAATATTTTATGCCTTCGGTGAGGAAATCTGTTGCTTATTTCTTTGCTCTCGCTGCGGTATTCTTGACTTTTCTGAACACCAGATAAATACCTGCAAGAATAAACGGAACACTCAACAATTGCCCCATATTAATGAACATATCGTTTTCGAAAGCCTCTTGGTTTTCCTTGAAGAACTCTATTACAAAACGGATGCCAAATAGGCCTATTAAGAATATGCCGAATAGTAAACCTGGCTTAGGGTTCTGGTTCTTACGATAAAATGACCATAGTACACAAAACAAAATGACATAACCTACTGCTTCATAGAGTTGGCCGGGGTGTCTGGGAAGCTGATCCACTTTTGTAAATATAACGGCCCATGGCAAATCCGGATCAGTTGCCTTTCCGATAATCTCCGAGTTGAAAAAATTACCTAAACGTACAAAAGCTCCTGCGAGAGGGACAACTAGGGCGAGTCTATCTGTGATCCATAGAAAATCTGTTTTTGTCTTTTTAGCATAAAGATATAGACTAACCAATATCCCTATGGCGGCACCATGAGAGGCTAATCCCATAAATCCCGTTAGTTTCCAGTGGCCCTCGATTTGACGAAAAGGTAGTATCATTTCGATAGGATGCTGGATGTAATAATCAAATTCATAAAACAAGCAATGTCCTAGGCGTGCCCCTATCAACGTACCCAAAAAGATATAGATGCTGAATTTATCCAGGTCTTCCTGTGTCTTCCCCTCACGTTTGAATACTTTTAACATCAAATAGTATGACACGGCAAATGCTAAGAGCCAACACAGGGAATAGTATCGTATACCAAAGGAACCGATAGAGAAAATTTCTTCCTTACCCGCCCAATGAATTGCGTGAAATATAAAATCCATATATCAAGTTTTGAGGTGTAAATATAAGGTTATAATTTTATTTTCTTGAAGATTCGGAAGTATTGGAAGAATAATTTTTGGAATAACATATTTATTTTTAATTTGTCGAAAAGTATATTTAAATATGGCAAAGAAGAGTAATAAGGAAAAAATACATAAATCAGTAGTTACTAAGGAGTCGTTAGCGTTTTTTGAAAAATATATAAATAATCCGTCTCCCACAGGCTTTGAATGGCAGGGACAACGGATGTGGTTGGATTACCTCAAACCTTACGTAGATGATACGTATATCGACAATTACGGAACAGCAGTGGGGGTAATCAACCCCAAAGCTAAATATAGGGTTGTTATTGAAGCGCATGCAGATGAGATCTCCTGGTTTGTCAATTATATCACGAAAGATGGATTGATCTACGTGATACGCAATGGTGGTTCGGATCATCAGATTGCTCCATCAAAGCGTGTCAATATCCATACCGATAACGGAATTGTCAAAGCGGTATTTGGATGGCCTGCAATTCATACGCGTTCGAACGAAAAGGAAGAAACACCGACCTTAAAAAATATATTTTTAGATTGTGGATGTACCTCCAAGGAGGAAGTGGAAGCTTTGGGCATACATGTAGGATCTGTGGTGACCTATGAGGATGAATTTATGGTACTGAACGATCGTTACTATGTAGGGCGTGCTTTGGATAATAGAGCCGGTGGTTTTATGATTGCCGAAGTAGCCCGCTTACTGAAAGAGCATAAAAAGAAGATACCTTTCGGCCTTTATATCGTGAACTCTGTACAAGAAGAGATCGGTTTGCGCGGTGCAGAGATGATTGCGGATTACATCAAACCTCATGTGGCTATTGTAACGGATGTTACCCATGATACACAGACGCCGATGATCAATAAAATAACACAAGGTGATCTAGCTTGTGGAAAAGGTCCAGTGGTTTCGTATGCTCCCGCTGTACAGATCAATCTCAATCGGCAATTGATCGATGTTGCGCAAAAAAATAATATTCCATTCCAAAGGCAGGCTTCTTCTCGTTATACAGGTACCGATACAGATGCTTTCGCGTACTCAAATGGGGGCGTACCTTCTGCACTGATTTCGTTGCCACTACGCTATATGCATACGACGGTAGAAATGATCCATAAAGAAGATGTCGATAATGTGATCCGCCTGATCTATGAAATGGTGCTGTCCCTTCAAGATGGACAAGATTTTAGAACATTTAGTAAATAGTTTATAGAACATATATGAGCAATCAAAATAATCCAGAAAATCAAGAATTAAGTATCGAGTTGAGTGAAGAGGTCGCAGAAGGGATTTATTCTAATCTTGCTATTATCACACATTCCAACACGGAATTTGTCTTAGACTTTATCCGTATCATGCCGGGAGTACCTAAAGCAAAAGTGAAATCCCGTATCGTTTTGACACCAGAACATGCGAAGCGCCTATTAGGTGCGCTACAAGATAATATCAGTAGGTTTGAAAGTCAAAATGGCGCGATAGCTACTTCAAAAGATATCCCTTTTCCACTCAACTTCGGTGGGCCGACAGGAGAGGCTTAAAGGATGAGATCACTATGGGGGTTGTCGAAAAGATAGCCAAGCACTTTTACAATAAGGAGGTATCATGGATATTAATGTTCGGCAGTTAACGAAAAAAGACTACAGTGATTTAAAGCGATCAATGACGCAGGCTTATCAAGGAGTCGGGGATATTTGGTCCCGGGAAAATATCGTCGATTTAATCGATTTATTCCCTGAGGGACAGTTGTGTGTCGAAGTTGATGGACAGGTAGTGGCTTGCGCGCTTTCGATCATCCTTAACGCTAAGAAGAATAATATTTACGATAGCTATTATGAAATTATCGATGGGGGTAAGTTCAGTAAACACGATTATGAGGGTGATATCCTGTATGGTATAGAAGTGTTTGTACATCCGGATTACCGCTCTTTACGTTTAGGTCGTCGTCTCTATGATTCTCGGAAAGAACTTTGTGAGCAGATGAACCTGAAGAGTATCTTGGCGGGTGGTCGTATCCCAAATTATTTCAATTATGCGGCTGATATGTCTCCAAAAGTCTACATCGAAAAGGTAAAACGTAAAGAAATATACGACCCTACATTGACTTTTCAGCTATCAAACGATTTTCATGTCAAGAAGATCTTGAAGCATTATCTGCCGGGAGATAGCGAGTCGCGTGGATTTGCGACATTGTTGGAATGGAATAATATTTATTATGAATCGGAGACACGTTCGATTTCGGCTACAAAGCAAACGATTCGCTTGGGACTGATACAGTGGCAGATGCGTCTGTTTAAGGATATCAATGAGTTTTATGATCAAGTCGAGTTTTTTGTTGATGCAGTAAGTGATTATGGGGCGGATTTCGCGGTATTCCCCGAATTTTTCAATACCCCATTGATCCGACCGTTCAACGATTTGCCCGAACGTACGGCGATGGAGAAATTGGCGGAGTATACAAAAGAGATTGTTGCTCGGATACAAGAGCTTGCTGTATCTTATAATGTAAATATCATCGCCGGATCTATGCCAGTCTTCGAACGTGGTAAGTTATACAATGTATCTTACCTGTGTCATAGAAATGGCCAATTGGATTCGTTTCGAAAGATACATATCACGCCTAATGAAATGCGGTATTACGGCATGGTAGGAGGTAACGAGGTAAAAGTCTTTGATACAGATTGTGGCAAGGTCGGACTGTTGATTTGTTATGATGTAGAGTTTCCGGAGCTCGGTCGTATTTTGGCTGACCAGGGGATGCAAATATTATTTGTACCCTTCATGACGGATACACAAAATGGATACATGCGGGTACGTCATTGTGCACAAGCTCGAGCTATTGAAAATGAATGTTATGTGGCTATAGCGGGATCGGTGGGAAATCTCCCGCGCGTCAATAATATGGATATCCAATATTCACAATCGGCTGTATTTACGCCCTCTGATTTTGCATTTCCGAATAATGCAATCAAGGCTGAGGCAACACCCAATACAGAGATGGTACTGATTGCGGATGTAGATCTATATGCCTTACGTGATTTACATCAATACGGAACAGTCAAAAATCTAAAAGATCGACGTAAAGATTTGTACGATGTACAATTGCTAAAATAAACCTGTCATATAGGTAGAGGCAAAGGTTCCTTTGCCTCTACAAAAGATATATATTTTCCTTTTGCAGGTTGCTTTTCTTGTTTTCATCCCAGATACTCACCTGGACTTCTCCGATATGCGCTAGCTTCAGCATAAACATGCATACGCGCGATTGGCCAATTCCACCACCTATAGACTGGGGCAGCTCATCATTAAGCAACATTTGATGAAAAGACAGTTGAGCCCGGTCCGAACAATGGCGAATTTCCAACTGCCGCTGAAGAGCTTCTTTATTCACACGTATACCCATGGAAGATAATTCGAATGCTGCATTCAAAACGGGATTCCAAATTAAGATATCGCCATTTAATCCTTTATAGCCAGCCTCATTTTCTGTACTCCAATCATCGTAGTCTGCCGCACGTCCATCGTGAATAAACCCATTAGAAAGCTCTCCACCTATACCATAGAGAAATACTGCGCCGTATTCCTTTGCTATCGCATTTTCCCGTTCTTTTGGTGTGTAATCAGGGTATCTTTGCAGCAATTCTTCCGAAGAGATAAAAGTGATTTCTTGCGGTAATACAGCCTTTTTCTCAGGATATTGTTGTGCTACTTCTTTTTCAGTGTCAATCAATACTGTATATATCTTTTTAACTGTCTCTTTAAGATAGCTTAAATTTCGATCAGAAGGAGCAATAACCTTTTCCCAATCCCATTGGTCCACATAGATCGAATGGATAGGTGAATAATCTTCGTCAGGTCTGAGTGCTTTCATATCGGTTACGATACCCTCACCTTGTTCGAGTTCCAGTTCCTTTAATCTTACCCGTTTCCACTTGGCTAGAGAATGTACGACTACGGCTCTTTGTTCGTCTAGTGATTTGATTGGGAATGCTACGGGGCGCTCTATTCCATTTAAATCGTCATTTATTCCGGTGCCATCCAATACCACCAACGGTGACGATACAGGTATTAGATTCAATAGTTGTCTAAGTTTTGTCGAGAAAGTTTCTTTAACAAACGTAATAGCTTGTTCTCGTTTCAGTAAGTTACGTCCCATGTCAATCGCCCAAAGTTTAAGCTTATATGTTTTATTGGCTTCTGATATAAAATTTGTAAAATAATTATGCAAATGTAATCAAAATGACAATGAAAACGAATTAATAGCAATATATGTGAAAAATAAAATAAAAAAGGTTTAGCCTCAATAAATTGTTGTGAAAAACAGGGGTTAATCGGGGCGATTTACATAGAAAAACTCTCTCCACAAGCACATGTCCGGGACGCATTGGGATTGTGAAATTCGAAGCCTTTACCATTGAATCCGTCCGAATAATCGAGTTCTGTACCGGCCAGGTAGAGGTAGGATTTAATGTCTAAGCAGACCTTAATTCCATTGTCTTCGCAAAACTGATCACCTTTCTTTTCTTGGTTGTCAAAATGTAATTTATAAGATAGGCCTGAACATCCTCCACTTTCTACTGCTACCCGCACAAAGTAAGTGTCGTCATATTGTTCATCCCTCATGATTTGGAGAACACGTTCCTTCGCTTTATCTGTAATCGTTACCATACTTTTCTTCCGTCAGTTTCATTTACAAATTTCGGAATAATTTTTTTAATAAAGACCCTACTTCAGTAGGTTTTGTGTCATTTTAATCCAATAGCCCAGCTTTATACATTTGCCAAACGGGCGATTGCACTCTAATCTTCTGTACCGCTTCTTTGAGTGCAACGATCGTCTGGTCGATTTCTGCTTGGCTGTTAAATTTAGAAAAGCTGAAGCGCAAACTGCAGAGCGCATCCTCATCCGATAGTCCCATGGCTTTTAATACATGAGAGGGATCTCTATCTCCCGACACACAAGCCGAGCCTGATGACAGGGCGATATTGGGTAATTTTGTCATGAGCTCGGCAGCCCGGACATGCTTGAACAATACATTACTCGTATTGGCAAGACGCACATTCTTGGAAGCATGGATATGTATATTCTCAATATGATGCGGTAAGGATTGTTCAAAGTAATCCCTTAATGCGAGGAGCCCTTTCGGATCAACGTGGGCTATTTCTACAGCTTTACCCAATCCAACGATATTTGCCACAGGGTAGGTGCCTCCACGTAAACCGTGTTCCTGTTTACCTCCATGCAATAGTGGTGTCAGTTGTATCGGTTTGCTCTTCCGACGTATATATAAGGCTCCGATTCCTTTTGGTCCATGAAATTTGTGTCCGCTTAGACATAACATATCAATAGGACATTGGGAGAGGTTGATGTGTTCCTTACCTATATATTGGGTAGTATCACAAAAAAACAGGACTTCCCGGCTTGCACAGAGTGCCGCTATTTGATCGATAGGGAATATAACACCTGTCTCATTGTTGGCCGCCATCAATGTTACTAAAATGGTGTCAGGGCGAATGGCAAGTGCGAGGTCGTCCAGGCTTATTTGGCCTTGTGTGTTCACCGATAAATACGTGATTTCGGCACCTTTGCTCTGCAGGTATTCACAGCAGCTTAGTACCGCTTTATGTTCGGTTTGACAGGTAATAATATGTTTTCCTTTGATTTGATACCGCTCGTAAACACCTTTGATAACCATATTAATGGCTTCCGTGGCACCGCTGGTAAAAATAATTTCATGCGGTTCTGCTTGTAGCATATCGGCAATACTCTCACGGGCCTTTTCAATAGCTTGATGGGCTTTTCTTCCCTGTTTATGCTGTATACTCGATGCATTGCCGTATTCTTCTTGCAGATAAGGTAGCATCGCCTTCAACACTTCCTCGTCTAATCGTGTTGTCGCATTGTTATCCAAGTAAATCATAGGTTAAAGTTATCTAATAAAATTTTACATTTGTATATATAAAGCTTACTAAATGGAAAAATTTGAGAGCAGCATTGAAAAACTGATTGACTTGGTGATATTAAAAATACCAGGTATCGCTATTGGGTTATTGTTTCTTCTTATCGGACGATACGTTATTCGGTTTGCTTTGAAACTGATTGAGAAACGATTTGAAAGACGAAATATCGATCTATCTATCCGTTCATTTGTCGGTAGTATTATCAAGTTTGTTCTGTACGCTCTCCTTATTCTAACAGTAGCCAATACTATGGGGATACAGACCACTTCTTTCATTGCAGCATTATCAGCATTTGGTTTGGCGGTAGGGTTGGCCTTGCAAGGTAGTCTTTCCAATTTTGCCGGTGGTGTATTGATTCTCGTGTTCCGCCCCTTTGAAGTGGGAGATTATGTCGCGAGCAACAATGGTGCTGGTGGTACAGTAGAACGTATAGATATTTTGTATACAACGATGATTGACGACGAAGGTATTCGTGTATTCAGCCCCAATGGTACTTTAGCCAACTCTGTCATTAAAAATTATACGCAGATATCATCCAGACGTATGCAATTTTCGTTTTTGGTATCCTATGATGTCAATATGAAGCTGGCGCGAGAGACTATTCTGTCCATATTTGCTGCGGATAAACGTGTTTTGGATAAGCCCAAAGCGGAGGTTCTTGTCGGTGAGCTTAAGGATAGCGGCGTCGTGTTGACGGTGCGGGCATGGGCGAAACGGGAAAATTTTTGGGCGACTAGAAATGAAATCGCAGAGCGTATTCAGGACAAGTTGGATGGAACAAATATCTCCTTTCCGTCGACAAGTATTAAGATTTTATCGAATCAAGAGTAGCCCTCTACCGTTCAATCCAAGGCGTTAACCAATACATAATATCGATACGCTACAATGGCCTGCTGTAACTTGCTAAGCTTAGTCGGGTCTTGTTTGTTGAACTTCGGAAGAACGGCCTTATTGAGCTTGTTCAGTAGTCTAAAGAGATGCTTTTTCATATTCGCCTCCTAATGATGTAACAGGATATAAAAATACAAAAAAAAGGAGCTAAAAGCTCCCTTTTTAAATATAAACTCTTGCTTTTTACTTTAATAAGAGTAACTCTTTTTCTTTTTGCCAAGTGAACGCCGTAAATAATATGGCTAGAACACAAGCCAAAAGGATAGCCTCGAAACTGGCATTCCATCCACTTTTGTCGACCATGGCGCCCAGTGCGGCATTCGCGAGTAAATCCCCAATAAAGTAACCGAATAAACCCGTCAACCCTGCAGCTGTACCTGCTGCTTTTTTGGGAACCAGATCAAGTGCCTGTACACCTATTAACATCACGGGCCCATAGATGAGAAAACCGACTGTCCACAAAGACGTATTGACTAACCATTGGCTAGTACCCGGTGTGATCCAATAGACAAAAACGGCAACAAAGGTCAATATCATATATATTATGGTGACAGGCGCACGTCGCCCTTTAAACAGCTTATCGCTCATTATCCCACATAGTATGGTTCCTGGTATTGCGGCCAGTTCGTAGACGGAAGCTGACCAAGTTGCCTCGGAGGCTGTAAAATGCTTAGCTTCCTGCAAATAGGTGGGTGCCCAATTGATGATTCCATTTCGGACCAGATAAACAAAAGCATTGGCTATGGCAATATACCACAGCAGCTTGTTGTTGAAAACATATTTAAAGAAGATATCCCTGGCGCTGAATTCTTTTTCCTGGGACTTATCATATGTTTTGGGATAATCATTGTGGTATTCCTCGATAGGGGGGAGACCACACGATTGCGGCGTATCTCTGACCAATAGAATGGATACTAAGGCGACGAGTATAGCGACCAAGCCGGGGAAATATAAACGAGCTTCCCAATCCATAAACAATTCAACACCGAGTATGGTCAATGGTCCGACCAAAAAACCACCCACATTATGCGCAAGGTTCCAAATAGACATGGTTGTGCCTCGCTCTTTGATCGAGTACCAATGTACGACTACGCGACCGCAGGCCGGCCATCCCATCCCTTGTACCCATCCATTGATGAACAGCAGGATGAACATAATAGTAATGGAAGATGTGGCAAAGGAAGAGAATCCCATGAAAACCATCGTCAAGGAAGAAAGTATCAATCCTGTCGCCAAGAAATACCGTGCATTGCTTCGGTCTGAAACATTCCCCATAAGAAATTTACTCAGACCATAGGCTATAGAAATAGCAGACATGGCAAAGCCCAGTTCGGCCTTGGTGTAACCTAAGGTATCTTGCAGATCCTTGACGGCAAAAGAAAAATTCTTACGTACGAAATAATAGGCAGCGTACCCCAAGAATATCCCGATGAAGACCTGTAATCGAAGCTTTTTATATTCCGGATCAATTCTATCGGCAGGTAACTGAGGTTTATGTGCTGCGGGTTTGAATATGTTGAGCATAGAATGGTGTTAAAATAAATTAGGGTAGTCACTGATAATTCCATCAACTTTTAAGGCTTCTAGCGCTTGAATTTCCTCTTTCGTGTTGACGGTCCAGGGAACTACTTTCATACCTAATTTGTGTGCATCTTCTACGAATTTTTCATTGACCAGTTGATAGTAAGGGCTGATGATGAAAGGTGTAAAGCCTAAATCTTCGACCAGTTGTGCCATGGATCTACTTTCCTTTCCACCGATGAGATAGGATGTCTTTATCTGTGGATAGGTTTTGTTGATGTATTGTATCGTTCTTTTATCGAAAGATTGGATGATAGTCCGTGGTGCTATTCCTTTTTCGATGACAACCTGTAGCACCAAATCCGAAAACTCCTGTGGTCCGGGATGCGCCAAATGATCTTTCTTTTCACTGCTCTTTGTCTCTATATTATAGAACATCGGAGATTTACGCTTCGTCTTTGCATAAGCCTCTGCTTCGTCGATCAGGTCGGCCAATAGCGAAATCTTAGTGGATACTTTTCTTTGTTCGGGAAAATCGACATTACCCTTCAAGCCTAGATCGAACTGAAGCAGTTCTTCCCATGTATAGTTGTAGAGTGTGCCTTTGACATCTTTTCCTTTCAACTCCTGACCGTTGGTATAGGTGACAAATTTCGGGTTGATATAATCGTCATGATAGACGACCACTTTCTTGTCCTTCGTAATATGGCAATCCATTTCTAGTGTAGTCACCTTGGGAAGATCTATGGCGACCTTCATAGCTCCTATAGAATTCTCCGGATAAAGACCACGTGCGCCACGGTGCCCCTCATAAGAAAATGATGGAAATACGGTGTTTTGCGTCACAGTTCGCTTAGATATGTTGCATGAAGATATCCCGAGGCATATCAATAACAGGGGAAAGGTTGATTTTTTAACGATTGACATTATATGTTATTTTTGAAGAAGTAAATTTACTGATTGTGTGTAGATTATAAAATTAAGAGCTTGTTAAATGTGTATTTCGGCATTTTCAATAGATGATTAAATACAATGTTGTAGCTAGAATAGCTCCTAAAAAGGGTCCAATAACAGGCACCCATGCATAGGAAGCATTAAAGCTCGCTTTGTTCTTTATTGGAAGTAGGGCGTGCATAATTCGAGGTCCCAGGTCTCTTGCTGGATTGATAGCATACCCTGTAGTCCCCCCTAAAGATAATCCGATAACCCATACTAACAGCGCAACAGGCAATGCTCCTATGGAACCTAAGCCGATAGGAGAAGAGTCGGGTAGAGATGCTTCTTTAAAATGAAGAATGGTAAAGATCAATACAAAGGTGCCGACAATCTCTGAAAGCAGGTTTATTGGGAGATTTCGGATTGCAGGTGATGTGCAAAATACAGCCTGTTTTGTGCCGGGATCCTCGGTTCGGTCAAAATGATCTTTGTACATCAACCAGACTAGCGAGGCACCTCCCATAGCGCCGATAAATTGTCCAGCCATATAGACTAAAGCTGTCTGTATATCTATTTTGGCCAGCACCAGATTGGCAAGTGTCACCGCGCAATTGAGATGCGCCCCACTATATGGCCCTGCTATGGTTACGCCGACGAATACAGCAAATGCCCAAGCGGTGGTTATGACCATCCATCCGGAGTTATTGCCTTTGGTTCCTTCGAGTACAACATTGGCAACTACACCGCCTCCTAAGAGGATCATCGAACCTGTACCTAAAACTTCTGCAACAAAAGGTGTCATTTTTTTAGTATTGAGTATTGAGATTTACTGTCCACTTCATTTATAATTCGCCCAGAACTTGGCAGTCTCTGTAGCTCTTTTCCATTCGTTAAGTCGATCGACAAAGTTTGGATCTTTATGAGGTTCAAAAACTTTATCTTCTTTCCAAAGCTCTTGTAGCTCCTGGATGTCTTTCCAAAATCCTACGGCCAATCCGGCGAGAAATGCTGCACCCATGGCCGTGGTTTCGGTGATATAAGGCCGAATAACCTTGGAATTCACAATATCTGCCTGAAACTGCATGAGAAAATTATTCTGCGTTGCCCCACCATCAACACGAAGCTCCTTAATCTTTGCTTGGGAATCACTTTCCATCGCCTTTAGAATATCGTAAGTTTGAAAGGCAATACTTTCCAGCGCAGCCCGCGCGATATGGGCATCGTTCGCCCCACGCGATAAACCGACTATGGTACCGCGGGCTTGTGGGTTCCAATGGGGAGCACCGAGTCCTGAAAAGGCCGGTACAAGATACACACCATTGGTATCCTCGACACGAGCCGCCAGCTGTTCGATGTCACTCGATTTTTTGATAATTCCCAGTTCATCCCGAAGCCATTGTACAACAGCACCACCGATAAATATACTGCCTTCTAAGGCGTAATTGACTTCATTTCCGATTTTCCAAGCTACGGTTGTTACCAATTTATTTTGCGAAATAATCGGTTTATTGCCAATGTTCATCAATAAGAAGCAACCTGTACCATAGGTATTCTTTACCATTCCTTTCGAGGTGCAAAGTTGTCCAAATAAAGCCGACTGTTGATCTCCGGCAATTCCGGCAATAGGAATGCGCTGACTGATAAGCTCTTGGCTGGTCTCGCCATATACTTCCGAGCTGTTACACACTTGGGGTAGCATGGATCTCGGTATATCAAATATGTCCAGTAACTCATCATCCCAATTTAAGGTGTTGATATTGAAAAGAAGGGTCCTGGATGCATTTGTCACATCGGTAATATGTTTTTCACCATTGGTAAGGTTATATACCAACCATGAATCGACTGTTCCAAAAGCCAGATCTCCTTTTTCGGCTAAGCTTCTGGCTCCCGTTACATTTTGTAGGATCCAATTTATTTTTGAGGCCGAAAAATAGGCGTCGATAAGCAGTCCGGTTTTTTCCTGGATGAGTTTTTCGTATCCTTTTTCACTTATCTCCTTACAATAATCGGCAGTTCTTCTATCTTGCCAGACTATCGCATTACAAATAGGTTTTCCCGTTTTTCTATTCCATACGATGGTCGTTTCGCGTTGATTGGTTATTCCGATAGCTTTTATGGAATCCAGTTTAATTTTCGAATTGGCAACGACTTCCGTCATCACGGACAGCTGTGTTGACCAAATTTCTTGGGCATCGTGCTCGACCCAGCCCGACTGCGGATAAATTTGTTTAAACTCCTTCTGGGCAATATTTATAGCTTCCCCTTGACGATCGAACAGTATAGCCCTGGAACTGGTGGTACCCTGATCTAGTGATAATATATATTCTTTCCTCATTATGTTGGTTTATGATGGTTTCTGTGTTCAAATTAAGTAATTATTTACCAGTTGTCTATAACTATTAACTTCTTTTTCTATCCATTCCTCTGGTTTATGGAGATACTGCGCCATAATACGAGCGACTTTAGGAGCAGCTTCCAGCGATGCTTGTGCATCCAACAATAAGAAACGAACCCGGCGGGCTAGGAAGTCCTCCACTTTTAGCGCCATTTCCTGCTGACACGCCCACACCACCTCAGCCGCAATGAAGTCATACTTGTCGTGAAGTTTTTCCTTTAACTCTGGATTACTTTCGGCCAATTGAGTAAGCGCTTTCACATCGCTGCCGTACACTTGCCAGTGGCCGGGATGTTTTTCTTGGGAGAACCCATGTATAGGCAAGTCTGTTGTGCGACACTCTTTGAACGTAAGGTTTCCGGTTTTTATAGCCAGATCTACGGTTTCTTCCGCCATCTTACGATAAGTCGTCCATTTACCACCTGTAATGGTAATCAAATTCGAATCGCTGCTGATTAATTTATGATCGCGGGAAATTTCCTTAGTACTATTAGCATCACCGCTAGTCGGAGCTGCCAGCGGTCTTAAACCGGCAAAGATGCTCAATATATCCTTCTCTGTCGGGGCATTTTCCAAGTATTGATCAGCCGTCTTTAAGATAAAATCGATCTCTTCTTTTAAAGGTCTAGGCTCAATTTCATGTTCGTTGAGCGGTGTATCGGTAGTGCCGAGTAGCACTTTGCCATGCCAAGGGACACCGAATAAAACACGTCCGTCACTAGTCTCTGGAATCATAAGCGCGTCATCATTGCCTAAGAATTTTTTGTCCACAACGATATGTGTTCCCTGACTAGGGCGGACAAGATTACGGTGAGTAGGAGTGTCGAGTTTCAGGATGTCATCTACAAAGATACCCGTTGCATTGATAACAGTTTTAGCCGCGATTGTATAGCTCTCGTTGGTTTCTCTATCCACAAATGTCAACCCACTTACTTTGTTGTGGCTATCCTTTTCGATCTTGACAACTTCAGCATAATTCAATACGGCAGCGCCATGTTCTATGGCTGTTTGTGCTAAATTGACAGCTAGACGCGCATCGTCGAATTGGCCGTCATAATATTGTACACCCCCTATAAGGCCTTTCGTTTTCACCTTAGGAAGCTTTTCAATGACTTCTTTTTTATTCAAAAGTGTTGATTTACCGATTCGAAGCTTACCGGCTAACCAATCGTACACTTTTAGTCCGATCAAGAATTTTAATTGACCAAATAGGTTATAGGATGGAATAACAAAACTTTGAACAAATGAAACGTGTGGAGCATTTTTGAATATCAACCCTCTCTCGCGCAATGCAGAATAAACTAATTTGATATCACCATTGGCGAGGTAACGAACTCCTCCGTGGACCAGTTTGGTACTTTTACTCGAGGTGCCTTTTGCAAAGTCGTACTTTTCCAAAAGTATAGTTTTATACCCTCGTGACGCTGCATCGACGGCAATACCGACACCTGTAGCACCTCCACCTATTATCGCGATATCCCAATTTTTGTTTATAGAATTAATAGCTTCACTTCTTGTTGGTTTCATTTTGTTTTATATATTTTTTGTTTTATTGACTTTGTAAATATAGATAAATTCGAAGATAAACGAAGCTAACTGAAAAAATAATTGATATATTGAATAAGTTTTCTACATTAGATATATGAATAATGTAGAACGACACCAGTATATTATCAAACAAATAAAAAAAAACGGACATGTATCTGTTTTAGATCTGTGTGAAGAATTAGAAGTTTCTTCCGTAACAATCCGAAAAGATTTACAGTTTTTGGAGGACTCCGGTTTAGTATACAGAACACATGGTGGTGCTACCAGCCAAAATCCCTATCAAACGGATCGCCCGGTATTTGAAAAGGAGAAAATACACGAACAGGAGAAGCGGCTCATCGCCAAGGCTGCTTCAAAGCTCATTGCTTCCAACGATTCGATTATTATAGGATCGGGCACAACGACACAGTTTTTGGCTCGGGAGATGAGCCCATTGGGTGATTTGACAGTCGTCACTTCGGCATTGAATGTGACAATGGAATTGGTTAAACACCAAAATGTGGAGGTAATTCAGTTAGGTGGGTCTGTGCGTCGGTCATCTACTTCCGTTACGGGACCCTATGCCAATACGGTATTAAGTAGCTTTTTTTGCTCAAAATTGTTTTTGGGAGTAGATGGTATAGATATGGATTTCGGTATATCCACGACAAGTGCGCAGGAGGCTATGTTGAATCAGAAGATGATAGAAGTTGCACAGCAGGTGATCATACTGGCCGATTCGAGTAAATTTGGACGTAAAAGCTTCGGAAAGATTGTAGATTTTTCAAAGATCGATGTCGTTATCAGTGATGATATTCCTTCAGCATTTAGAGATATGTTTGAATCCTTAGGGATCGAAACAATTATAGCGCAGTAAATACCTGATTGAGATGCTTGCTAGCCAGACAACTGTTCATGTATGACGATTTCACAGCTATTTGTTAAGATATTACCATTTACCAAGCCGTATAAAAATCTGATTTTTTATACTTTCCTACTTACTATTGTCGGGTCTCTTGCTGTGCAGGTCAATGCCTATATTTTAAAATATACTGTCGATACCATTAGCGACCTTCTTGTTGAGGGTACGCCCTTAGTCCGAGGCCTTTATATTCTCGGTGTCATCTCCGCTATTCTATTGGCGAAAGAAGTAATTTACGCTTGTATACAATTTGGACAAAAATTCTATGGTGAAAAGCTCCGTATAATGATTGCACGGGATTTCTCACAAGCCATCGTCGACAAGATACTGACCTACAGAATGGCTTTTTATACCTCTTCGGAAAATGAGTCCGGCAAGCTACAGACTAGGATTGATGCGGGGATCAGCTCATTGACACGGTTGGTGCAAAATTTCTTTATCGATATATTACCTCTTTTTGCAAACGCCATCGTGGCTTTGGTATGTATGTTTTTAGCGAACTTTTATGTGGGTTTGGTTGGATTGTTTATTGTGCCTATATATTTCTATATATCACAATTGCAGGCGGCAAGGTTGTCTGGTTTTCGACGAAGTATGCGCCGCTTTCGGGAGAATAAAAGTAACCAAATTATCAATTTGATTGATTCCATTACGGTTATCAAATCTTTTGTACGCGAAGATATCGAGGCGGAGAGGCATAGGGATATACAGTATGAGATGACGGAAAATCAAATGCAGACCCGCAAAACCAGTTTTATCTTTTTAAGTATCAAGAGCTTTATTGAGCAGATCGGTGTCGTGCTTGTCATCATTCTGACGGCTTATTTTGTATTGAATGAACAGATGACTTTAGGGGCCATTATGTTTCATATTATGCTCTTCAATAATGTTTCTGCACCGATCCGACAGTTGCATCGGATTTATGACGAGGTCAATGATGCACTTATTTATTCCGAAAGCTTCTTTGGTATTCTCGAGGCAAACGATGAACACGAACAAAGTGGAAAATATATTCCTGATCACCTTCGGGGAGAAATACAATTGCGCGATGTGGAGTTTGAGTATCCGAATGGGACGAAAGCATTGCATCATGTTTCGATGACTGTTAAACCCAATCAAATTACGGCTTTGGTTGGACTTAGTGGTGCCGGAAAGAGTACGATTATTAATCTTTTGGATAAGTTTTATCTTCCATCATCGGGCCAGATTTTGTTAGATGGTGTAGACCTCAAGGAATATGATACCGATTTTCTGCGTAGAAATATTGGCCTAGTTCTACAAAGAAACCATATTTTCAAAGGATCTATCCAGGAGAATATCCGCTATGGACTGGTTGATGCTTCGGAAGAGGAAATTATCGAAGCAGCTAAGAAAGCATTTATTCATGAACAGATACTGGAGTTACCTAAGAGTTATGATTCGGAAGCGCACTTGCTATCCGGCGGTCAGCAGCAACGGATAGCTATTGCACGGATGTTTTTGAAAAATCCGCCTATTGTTTTTTTGGATGAACCTACAGCTAATCTGGATGCCATAGCCACCGAGCAGATAAAGAATAGCCTCGATGCTATAAAAGTAGGGCGTACAGTCGTCATTGTTTCCCATTCTATCTCACAGATTATAGATGCTTCGCATATCATCGTCATGGAAAAGGGGCGGGTTGTGGAGGATGGAACACATGATACCTTATATCAGGAAAAGGGCGTTTACCACAAAATATTCAGTGCCATGGCAAATAGTTTGAATATCCAGAAAATAACAGACAGCATGCGCGATGACGTTTAGGCTAATTCAATGTCAAAGTTGCTTGTAGTGTTTTTAAAATAGCGCTTGCTTTGAGCAAACATTCTTCATATTCTTTTTCGGCCAATGCATCAATGGTGATAGCACCTCCCGTGTGAAAAGAAAGGTAGGCCTTAGTTTGGTTGTACAGAATTGTTCGTATAATGACATTAAAGTCAAAATCACCATTGGGTGCAAAATAACCTACCGTGCCTGCGTATACACCACGGCGGCTATGTTCGTATCGGTCACAAAGCGCCATGGCGCTTATCTTGGGAGCTCCTGTCATCGATCCCGGGGGGAATATATGCTTAATAGCTTCAATATCACTTATCTCACTGCTCTTAACGCAAGTAATCGTAGAAACTAGCTGATGGACCTGACTATAGCTTTTTACTTCAAGCTTTCGTTCCGCTGCAACAGTTCCAGGTTTGGCACTGCGCGTCATATCATTACGCACCAGATCTACAATCATGACGTTCTCCGCAATTTCTTTGGGGTTAGTTCGTAAAGCTTCCCGTATGGCAATATCTTCTTTCTCCGAATGACCACGCGGGGCAGTTCCCTTGATTGGTTGTGATATTAGGGTCTCGCCGCGTTTTGCTAAGAACCGTTCGGGTGAAGCCGATAATATATAGTTATCCTTGACCTTAAAGAACGTTGAAAATGGCGTAGGGGATACGTGATTAAGGGCAAGGTAGGTTTGTATCGGATCGATCGTGGCATTTTCGGCATAAAACTCCTGACAAAGATTGACTTCGTATATATCCCCGCGTTGAATATGCGCTTTTAATTGCTCAAAGGCTTGCATATATGCCGACTTGGACATCCTTTTGTGAATTTTACCCTGAAATGTTGGCGTGTGGACGGTGATTTCAACATTCATAATTTGCGAAAACACGCCTTCCGGATCGGAGCCGATGATTTCTACGAAATTCTTCGAAAT
Source organism: Sphingobacterium sp. (assembly GCA_040392285.1). Lineage (GTDB taxonomy): Bacteria > Bacteroidota > Bacteroidia > Sphingobacteriales > Sphingobacteriaceae > Sphingobacterium. The sequence goes on from JBEBWF010000059.1 coordinate 19,538, forward strand.
CTTGATGATCGTTTTGGGAACAAAGAAATATGCATCAGGAAAATCTAATGGGTTTGGAAAAGATGTCGATAGATCTTCGATTTCATTTTTGAGATCATAACTGAAAAAGCCAAACATCCATATAGCTGGATGCTTGGCTTTAAAGTTTTCGAGCTTTTCAAAAGTATGTTTCCCCGTGCTTTCGAAAGAATCTATGGCGTCTACGGCTAATATCGCCTCGATCGACCCAAATTCATCCATATAGCCGTTGGAATGAAGAAAGCAGACCTGTTCAAACCGCTGTGCCCATACCAAAGCTTGCCGTTCAAATACCGCTTTTTCAATTTCAAATATGGCTGTAGCCATGGTTTTTATGAATTCAACTCCAGCGTCTGCGTACGATCAGGTCCTACCGATAAATACCGGATAGGCACTTCTAGCGCTTTTTCTAAATAGTCGATATAATTCTTCAATGCCACAGGGATTTCTCCTTGATTACGAATACCCGTCAAATCCTGGTTCCAACCTTCGATTTCTTCGAGGATCGGTTCGGGTTTGATCGTGTTAATATCATAAGGCATGTAATCGATCACTTCATCGTTGTATTTGTAATGCGTACATGCGTATATTTTATCGAAGGTATCCAAAACATCAGCTTTCATCATGACAAGTTCAGTCACTCCATTAAGCATGATGGCATATTTTAATGCCGGAAGGTCGATCCATCCCGTACGACGGGCACGTCCGGTTGTCGCACCAAATTCATGACCCAGTTGACGTAATCTTTCACCAGTTTCATCATCAAGCTCGGTAGGAAATGGTCCACCGCCTACACGGGTACAGTAAGCTTTAAAGATACCGAAGACCTTTCCGATTTTGTTAGGAGCGATGCCAAGACCTGTGCAAGCACCTGCCGTTGTGGTGTTGGAAGAAGTCACAAAAGGGTAGGAACCAAAGTCTATATCCAATAATGTTCCCTGAGCACCTTCAGCCAAGACTTTTTTGCCTTGCTTTAAGTATTGATTGACCAAGTGTTCGGAGTCTACATGAGGAATCGTTTTAATAAACTCTATAGCTGCTAAGAAAGCCTCTTCACGCTCTTTAAAGTCAGGAACCTCACCATAATGTGCAAGTATATTAAGGTGTTTCTCTTTTAGCCTTTCATAGCGTTCTTTGAAGTCCGGTAGGGTGGTGTCTCCGACACGCAGTCCATTACGACCAGTCTTGTCCATATAGGTAGGGCCGATACCTTTTAAGGTCGATCCAATCTTGCTGGAACCCATTTTTGATTCGGAAGCGGCATCCAACAATTGGTGTGTCGGTAATATTAAATGAGCCTTACGCGCCAATACCAATTTTCCCGCACCTACCGGATCAAATCCAGCAGTCCGCAAGTTGTCCAATTCTCTTTTTAGGATGATGGGATCTATGACCACACCATTTCCGATAAGATTTAAGGTTTGGGGATTGAATATCCCTGAGGGAATGGTATTTAAAACAAATTTTTTGTTGTCAAATTCTAAGGTATGTCCGGCATTGGGGCCACCTTGAAAGCGAGCGATTAAATCGTATTGAGGGCATAGTACATCTACGATCTTTCCTTTACCCTCATCGCCCCATTGTAGGCCCAGTAGCACATCTACTTGCATAGCTTTTTCGTTGTTATGGATAATAATGAATACAAAATGATTAAAAAAATAATGTTCGGAAAATATATGCTGTTATTTTCCGAACAAATTTAATATTTAAAAAATTGGAATGGGAATTAATTTGAAATTACTTCCTTGTGCAATTTAGCTTTTTCCTCACTGGACTTTTGGATTTGGCAATGTTGGCAAATACCATAAAGATTGAGGGAATGGTGCTTGATTTCAAATTTTAGTAAATCCCCGATCATCGTTTGTATCTGGTGGATACGAGGGTCACAAAATTCGACGACCTTATTACATTCAATACAGATAACGTGGTCATGTTGTTTATAGCCATACGACTTCTCGAATTGCGCCATATTGCGACCAAACTGATGCTTGGTCACCAAATCGCAAGAAACCAAAAGCTCTAACGTGTTGTATACCGTGGCGCGACTTACCCGATACTTCTTGTTTTTCATGTGGATATACAATGATTCCACATCGAAATGGTCATTTCTGGAATAAATTTCTTCTAAAATCGCATAACGTTCCGGTGTCTTCCTTAGATTTTTGTTCTCTAAGTATGCTTCGAAGATTTTTTTGACCGTGTGGTAATTTTCCCCTTGATTCATATTATCCTTGTGCTTAACAGCAAATTTACCAATTTCTATTGTTATTTTGGTGTAATTATTTTTTTCACCTTAACCACCTGTTTACAGCCCTAAGCTAATTCTCTGACTCATAACGCGCCACACTGGTGATGCCAGGTACTACTTTCAAGTGGTTGATAAGGTTGTCCAATTGTTCGATATTATTCACGTGGACCATGATATTTCCTTCAAATATGCCTTCGTTACTAAATATCGCGAGCGACCGTATATTGACTTTAAACTCTTGCGATATTACGGATGTTAATTTGTTGATCAACCCAACATCATCGATGCCGATAATCCGTATACCGGTTAAGAAAGCCGTTTCCTGTTGTGAAGAAGCCCATTTAGCTTTGAGAATACGGTAGCCATAATTGGCCATCAATTTTGAAGCATTAGGGCAGGAGGTGCGGTGGATTTTTATGCCGTCATTGACGGTAAGAAATCCGAAAATATCGTCTCCGGGTATAGGATTACAACACGGAGCAAGTGTATAATCTATTTTTTGTAGATCATCTCCAATCAAGATCGTATCGGTATCTTTTTTATTCAGTTTTTCAACAAGCCCCGTGATATGGGATGAAAACTGATTGTTTGTGTTTTCCGGTGCTTTTTCGCTAGCCACATACTCCCGTAAATTTTTAATATCAATAATACCTTTAGCAACATTATAAAAAAGCTCTTGCGAACTGGGGTATTTAAAGAAATTAGCTATTTTATTGATGTTATCGGTGTTGTAGGTGATTTTCAGCGATTTGAGCTTACGTTCCAAGATCTCCTTACCCTCTTCAGCTACCCGACGTTTCTCTTCTTTGAGTGAGGATCTGATCTTTGATTTAGCTTTCGCAGTGATGACAAAACTCAACCAATCTTCCTTGGGTGTTTGTTTGTTGGACGTGATGATTTCCACTTGATCGCCATTTTGCAAGGGGTGACTAAGTGGTACGAGCTTATGGTTGACTTTGGCCCCTATACATGTTGCCCCAATGTCCGAGTGTATTTCGAATGCAAAATCCAATGCTGTCGCACCATTTGGAAGCTGAATAAGAGTGCCTTTAGGGGTGAAAATGAAAATCTCATCAGAGAACAAATTCATTTTAAAGTCATCCAAAAAGTCAAGCGCATTTTGCTCTGGGTTTCCTAAGATGTCCCGAACCTTTTGTATCCATTGGTCCAATCCATTGTCCGAATTGGATTCTTTGTATTTCCAGTGTGCCGCAAAACCTTTTTCGGCAATTTCATTCATTCGTTTTGTACGGATCTGTACCTCTACCCATTGGCCTCTGGGGCCCATCACCGTGGTGTGTAAGGATTCATAGCCATTGGCTTTAGGCGTTGAGATCCAATCCCGGAGCCTATCGGGGTTCGGCCTATACAAATCCGTAATAATTGAATACACTTTCCAACATTCCGTTTTTTCCTTCTCATCAACCGTATCGATAACGATACGTAGGGCAAACAAATCGTATACCTCCTCAAAGGGAATAGACTTTTTCCGCATTTTATTCCATATCGAATGGATAGATTTGGGTCTTCCAAAGATGGCAGCTTTGATGCCTTGTTCTTCTAATATTTCCTGGACAGGAGCAATAAAATCGGCAATAAACTTCTCCCGCTCAGCCTTTTTTTCATTGAGTTTCTTTGCGATGAATTTATAGGTGTCAGGATCTGTAAATTTCATGGAAAGGTCTTCCAGCTCCGATTTGATCGCGTATAGACCCAATCGATGCGCTAGGGGTGCATACAGATAGCTCGTTTCTGACGCTATTTTGAGCTGCTTATGCCGGGCCATAAACTCCATTGTGCGCATATTGTGGAGTCTGTCGGCGAGTTTGATAAGTATGACCCGTACATCGTCCGCTAAGGTCAATAGCATTTTTCGGAAATTTTCCGCTTGAAGAGAACTGTTGGGATCGAATACGCCAGCAATTTTGGTTAGCCCATCGATAATCTTGGCCACTTTTTTGCCAAATCTAGCTTCAATATCCTCTAGGCTCAGTTGAGTGTCTTCGACAACATCATGGAGCAACGCACAAACGATGGAAGTAGTCCCTAAGCCGATTTCTTCGGCGGCAATCTGGGCTACGGCAATAGGATGATAGATATAAGGTTCACCCGATTTGCGACGCATATCCTTGTGGCTTTCTAAAGCCAAGTCAAAGGCTTTCCTAATCTCTTGCTTATCACCTTTCTGCAAAGTTGGTTTACATGCTCTCAATAACGCCCGATATCTTTTACGTATTTCCTTGCTTTCTGCCTCAATATCAATCACATAGTCTACCATAAGAACCTGTTAAAAATTTCGTTTTTTTGTAAATTTTACTTAACTTTACTAGTTAGGTGAAGATAAATAGATCTTTGTCTACATTTATAAAAATAAATATACATAAAATAAATTCTTTTTAGAAGCGGAGACTATTGAAAAAATACGATGTGTAGTGGAAAATTGATAAGGTGGTTGGTGTTCTTGACGCTATTTTCCTTTAAAGGATTTGGCCAAGAGGGTTCTGTACAGCTGCCCTTGGTTATGCCACATTATGGCACCGGCACACCTGATGTGGTGGCTTTTTATCCCACGACAACCTTGGATGATGGTGAGGTAGTGCCGTGGTTTCTGATTAAGGAAGTTGTCGTGAGGGCTGTAAGGGAATGGAAGAGCGAAGAGGAACGTATGCAATATTTTCGGCTGAAAAGAAATGTGCTACGTGTATTGCCCTATGCTATTTATGCGCAGAAACGCTATGAACAATTGGATCGAGAGCTTGCTTTTGCTTCGTCGAAGCATGAAGAGCGTCGATTGGTTAAAGCTTGTGAGGATGAAATCAAAGAGAAGATCAACAATGAAGTTAAAAATCTCTCCGTGTCGCAGGGTAAAATATTGATTAAACTGATTGAGCGGCAAACAGGCCATACCAGTTATGATTTGGTCAAAGATATGAGAGGAGGAGTTACAGCTTTTGTTTACCAAGGTGTTGCACGTCTCTTTGGCCACAATCTTAAAGCAACTTATGATCCACAAGAGGATTTTGTGATCGAGAATATTATACGCGAATATGAGGTCGTCAGACCGATAAACAAACCGTACCAATAAAAAATTAACTATATGAATACGATTTACGACTATTATGCTCCTGAGTTTTCCGGCAATGAAAGATCATTGAAAGACTTTTCGGGCAAGGTTGTCTTGATCGTGAATACAGCTAGCGCCTGTGTTTTTAGAACACAATTTAAAAGTTTAGAGCAACTTTACCAACGGTATAAAGATCAGGGTTTGGAAATACTTGCTTTCCCCTCCAACGATTTCTTCAATCAAGAGCCGCGCACCGGATTAAATTTAGAGACTTATTGTAAGATTAAAGAACAAGTTACTTTTCCGGTTTTTAAAAGAGTTCATGTGATTGGTGATTATGTACATCCCCTGTACAAGTTTTTGGGATCGAAAGCGTTGAATGGCCGCTTAAATTCCGTGCCTCAATGGAACTTTCATAAATATTTAATAGATAAATCTGGTCAGGTAGTCGATTTTTATTATCCTTTCACAAGCCCTATGTCTTCGAAGATACAATCCCAGATCAGGCGTTTGTTGGCAGAATGATTCGTCTGTCGTATCTTTGATCATATTTTAAGCAAGAATGTCTGACATTAAATTAGATTTATTGGTAATGACCGTGCATCCAGATGATGCGGAGCTAGGTGCTGGTGGTACTATTGCCAAATATGTAAGTGAAGGTAAGCGCGTTGGAGTAATCGATCTTACACGTGGCGAATTAGGTTCACGTGGTACCGCGGATACCAGAAGGGAAGAAGCTGCCGCAGCTTCCAGGATATTAGGTATAGCGGTTCGGGAAAATTTGAACCTTCGGGATGGTTTTTTTCAGAATGATGAGGATACTCAAAAAATTGTTATACAAGCTATCCGCAAGTATAGACCCGAGGTCATCATTACCAATGCACTAGACGACAGACACCCTGACCATGGGCGTGCAAGTAAGCTCGTGCATGATTCAATCTTTCTATCAGGTTTACGACGCATCGTGACTTACGAAGGCGAGATTGAGCAAGAAGCATTTAGGCCAAGGCTAGAGCTACAGCTTGTTCAGGATAAATATATTCAGCCGGATGTTATTTTGGATATTACACCTTATTGGGATATAAAAGAAAAGGCTATATTAGCCTATACGACACAGTTTAACTCCCTAAATGAGGACGATGGCCCCCAAACGTATATCTCAAATCCCGACTTTATGGAATCTACCCGAGCACGAGCACGCGAGCTGGGAAGGAGTATACAAGTTCAGTTTGCGGAAGGTTTCACCTCGCGCAGGTTATTGGGGATACAGGATGTTTTTAATCTGATTTAATCTCTCGGAACATTTTCGTTTCTGAGATCCTATTGATTGTGCTTCTGTCGAAATAAATACGATATAAGCTGTGTCATTAGCCTGTTAAATGAAAATTGAAAAAAAATGTATTAATAAAATGGTGTAATAATAAATTTTATTATATTGCACACCAATTATGGTACCCATACCACGATTAGTTGTTTATACCACGGACTTACAACGCATAACGGGGCAGAGCGAACGCAGCTGCCAACGTTTGCTGAATAGGATTCGCGATATGTTCGGGCTAAAAAAGCGACAGCTCGTTACCGTTCGACATGCCTCAGAATATATGGGAGTTCCGGTAGCGGAGATTACACGGTTTATGGAGTTGTAGCTTAGTCCATAACTGATTACGGGTAATCA
>JBEBWF010000060.1:0-26197 GCA_040392285.1 Sphingobacterium sp.
GTATCTCTCGTAGTAGACATTCTTCTTTGCTTTCTCTCTCTTCGACTTTACCACCTGGGAACTCCCATTTCAGCGGCAGCTTCATTGAAGCAGAGCGTTGGCAGATTAGGATTTTATCGTTATATTCAATAATGGCACAGGTGACATGTAGCATAATGGTTTAAATATAGTAAATTTCGTTATATTTATACCTCGAATGACCAACCTTCAATCCTATATTAAACCCTTCACCCATTTAAAGCGTGGTGTGACCAAATATGGACTAGCACCTCACAAGCCTATACTTCTTTTGACATTGGTTGAAATAATAGAAAAGGGACTCTTACTGGCCAACCGATTTGAGGTCAATGTTGATTTGGTAGGATTGTTTCAAGAAAACTGGCGTTTGTTGGTGCATACCGCCCATCAGCCCGATTTTACCCAACCTTTTTATTATCTGCAATCGGATAAAGCAAACGGGCAGCCTTTTTGGATATTGCACCCTTATCCCGGATTTCAGGTAAATGCCCATATCAAAAGCGTGCAGACGCTTTCACAAACGGTAGCCTATGGAGCATTTACTCCCGAGTTATTTCAGCTACTCACGGTCAGCACCAATCGGGCTCTGGTGAGAGATGCGCTACTGTTTACTTATTTCTCGGCGTACAGGATATCCTACTATGAGCGTAAGAAGCTCAATACAGGTTTCTATCATGATGTACAAGCTTTGGTACTCAATGAACCCGAGGCCAAGTACAAACAGGTATCCATCCAGACCGAAGAAGATATATTTGTTCGCTCGGGTCTGTTCAAGCGGTATATCCCGCAATTATATCAAGATGCCTGTGCCATGACAGGTATGCGGATGCGTAGTACTTTCAAATACAATTTTATCGATGCCTGCCACATTGTGCCTTTTGCCTTAACCCATGATGACAAGGTCAGTAATGGGATGGCCTTATGTCCCAATCTCCACCGCGCATTTGATCGGGGATTGGTGAGCGTGGATGAGAACTATAAGATTATCGTTTCTTCTCACATAGAAGAGGACTTGGCACATCCTTACAGTTTGAGAAAACTTGCAGGAAAGACGATCAGTCTGCCTGAGCAGGGACAATATCGGCCATCACAAGAGAATTTGGAATGGCACAGGAATGAAGTGTTTAAAGGTTGAAAAATCAATTGAGTTCGATAGAACCCAGCTTGTGCCATTTCTTATCCGAGGCTGAATACGAATGGTGTAAATGTACAATGCCAAAACGGGAAGAATTATTATAAATAATTCGAAGCTGCCGACATTTAAAAATAATAGGTTCATAATTTATTTCTTAATTTTCCATCCCATACACAACACCCTCTTCCCTTAATACTCTGTTCTCCCGTTCGATTTCCGCAATCAATTCTTCCTCAGAGGGGAGTTCCAGCAAATATTTACTTACGAACATTTGTTGGTCACTATCTGCAATAGCGTATTCTACCAATGCACTGTTTTGATTGGTGACCAACAATAAACCCACAGGAGGGTTGTCATCCTCTCGCATGATTTCCTTTTTATAATAATTCACATAGGTCTTTAACTGACCGATATGTTCATGTTTCGCTTCGTCCACTTTGAGTTCTACGAGCACGTGGCATTTCAGCACGCGATGGTAGAACACCAGATCAACAAAGAAATATTCGTCACCGATCAGGATACGCTTTTGCTTGGCTTCGAAGCAGAATCCATTTCCCATTTCAAGGAGAAAAGATTCCAGATGTTCTAAGAGAGCTTTCTCAAGGTCATTTTCATAAACTACATCTTTAGCCTTGAATCCTAAGAACTCAAAAGAGAAGGGGGATTTTATGATGTCTTCGGCTGTCAATCGTTCCGCTTTCTGGGTGACAATTTGGGCCAGTTGATCTGGCTTCTTACTCATTCCGCTTCTCTCGTAGTATAGTGTATTAATCTGTCTTTTCAACTCTTCGACACTCCACCCTTGCCTTATACTTTCTACTTCGTAGAAAGTACGCTTCCTGCTATCTTGTATGGGCAGTAGCTGTACGAGATGGGTAAATGATATCTTGGAGAGAATTTCAACAGGATCTATGAGATAACTGCTTTCTCTTTTAGTGATTTTTTGCAGTTGGTTCAATTCATCAGTTGTCGACTGATGAATTTCAATTTCCTGTAAATCATATGTTTGTAATTGGTCAGTCAATAACTGACCAATTCGATGCCCTTCTAGTCCTTTATTTTTTATTGCATTTTTGACAGTAGATAACAAATGTGGGTATACCGTGTAAAGCTGTCTACAAAGTTTTAGGTTTGTTTTGGACAATCCTCTGATTTTAACAGATGCAGCGAGCTCTTGTAGTAAGCGCTCTCCATACTTCGCTCGGTCCTCACCGTTTTGCTCGAATTCGACGATATACAAACCAATCAGCCAGTTACGCACAGTAAGTGACTGGTTCACTGCCTTTACGGCTGAACGCTGCAACTCCTCGTGCGTGTCTTGTATACTAATGACTAGTTTATCGAATTTCATCTTTTTAAGTTAAATCACAAGCAGTCGTTTAATTCACGTCTACCTCCGTTCCATAAAAGCAAAAGGCAGATATTTCGAATAACGACCGGCTTCTAAGGTCGCATTTTGCGATCTTAGAATTATATCATACTCTTCTTTGGTTAACTCAAACATAAAATGTTCAGGAAACCGAATAATGTTCCTTCTAACTTGTTCTTTGAGCCTACGTGTGTCCACTCCATACAGTTCTGCAAGGTCACTGTCTAGCATAACCTTTAGTCCTCTAAACTCGTATATCTTATTAACGAGAATTTCGTCTGCTATTGGTAATGCTTTAAGTTCTGTTTTACTTTTACTCATAATTCCCTGTATTTATAATGGGCTTTTGGAGGTCACAATCTGTGATGTTAAAACTTTCAGGGTATCGCAATTTGTGAGATCTCATTTCATTTTAAATCAGTTAGTATCAATATTCTTTTGAAATATCCTCAAGTGATTTATCCAATGCGTTACAAACTTCTAGTAATGTTGACAGCATATAATCCTCGTAGGCATTTTCGATTTTGCTAATTTTTGCCCTAGTAACCCCCTCACATTTATCAGCTAAATCTTGTTGTATCCACCCCCTTTCGCTCCTAAATCGCTTCACGTTCTTACCAATATTTAGATAAACGTTGTTGTATTTTTTTACATATTTATTATTCATTAGGAGAATTTTTGAAAAATAATTGTGTTAATATTGACACGTCTAATTTTTATTATTATATTTGTTCAATTAATAATAGCGACAATAGGGAAGTGGGGTATTTCCACTTCATTACGATGTCACTCGTGAACGAAACCGTCAATTTCCCCATGAGTAGATCGTGAGCTCGCTTTCTACTGGATTTTTATATCTTTGTCGATATATTTCAGTAGAGCGATGCTCATGTTAGTCTTCTGGGGAGCTTAGATTTCGGTCTAAGTTGGTCCTGACGGTACCAGTTCAGAAGCTTTGAGTATCGCTCTATTGGTTTTCACCAATTTGCCTTCCTCCAAGCTTTCCGAGTACGTCGTTCACATAACCAAGAAATTATGGAAATGAACGAACAAACCACCACCAAGAACACCACCGACCCGATCCAAGATCGCTGTCTCTGGTTTTCCCTTTCCCATCTCTATAAGAACGTCAAGCGGCCACCGATCTGAGGTGCCCTAAAATAAAAGGACAAAAGGGAAGGGGTAGATTGACACATTGTGTTTTACTATGTGAAAAATATCTCCTCGCAATGATACCCGTTTTAATGCGCAGCATTGTATTCTCTATGTCCAAACCGACCTTCGTACACAATAGGCGAGCAATCTGCTGTCACAGGTCTAATCGGATCGGTTGGCTTATTTTATTCTTTCACATTAAAATTAGCAATCTTTTCCGGTACCTGCAAATGATAGCAGGCATATTCTTTATTGTTTGGCAATAAGGGGAGGTCGGTTTTTGATTTTTTTAATCCAATTACTGATCAATAAACCGATTAAGATATGAAGCATTCTCATGCTACCGGGCATACTATGCCCAAAATATTTCCCACATATACCTTATTATTTTGTTTCATGTTGTTCTGTTTACCCGAAGCCCGGCCGCAGTCCGTAGAGATACGGGCTGCCCTAGGGCAGAAAGACATTAAACCCTTGCAGATCGGCGATACTTTCCCCGAGGAACTATGGCACCTGCCCCTGCAAGTGGTCAATCATCCCGATGGCAGGGGTAAAATCACACTGAATGATTACCGAGACAGGAAACTGATCATCCTCGATTTTTGGGCAACCTGGTGTGCACCCTGTATCAGATCGCTGGATAAACTGGACTCCATACAACCCTTATTCGCCGGCGACCTACAGATCGTTCCTATTACCAAACAGGACAGGGATATTGTTACTTCGGTCCTTAAAAAGAGAAAATGGCGCCATCTTTCAACCTATGGTGTATCTGATCTGCCCAAGTATTTTCCGCATGGCACGATCCCCCATCAGGTGTGGATAAAGGAGGGCCGGATCCTTGCGGTCACGGGCAGCACCTACACGGAGACAAAGTTTATCGGTGACGTACTCAAGGGAGGAAACCCTTTTACGTTCATGAAAACAGAAGACCTGTCATTCGATCCCAACATCCCGCTTTTTGCCAGGATGGCAGACGATACGGCGCAGGGACAGATAGCTACGTTTTCCATACTGACCCTGCACCGGCCGGAGCTGCCGTTTGCGCGGGAATGATGGGACGGTAGCTCGTGGATGATGACCAACCTGACCGTTCCTGCGCTCTACGCAAGGGCATTTACAGGTTCCATCCCACTACTTCATTACGACAGGCGTCTGATCATCGAAGTAGCGGGCGCCGTGAAAGAACATGTGCTGTATCCCCGTCACGCAGAAAAACAGGAGAGAAAGATCTGGCTTGCAGCCAACACTTACTGCTACAATGCCGGAAGTGCGGTTCCGCTAGATCAAAGCGCCTATCGCGAAAGGCTCAGATCCGAACTCAACGGTTTCTTTGGGAAGCGCTACGGAATAGAGGGACGGATCGAACAGCGTATTGTGGATATGCTCGAACTCGCCATCGCCGATAGGAGCGTTTTCCTGAGCAGTTCGCGGGAACGGCGGCAGGAGGATATCCATTACCCTGCTGCGGCAGAGGGGGACAGGGTCCTGTTCAGAAATGCGAGCGCACAATCCCTCCTTTCCCGGATCGTCTATCTCGACCGCCGATCCGATATCCCCGTAATCAATACGGTATCCTCGGAAAGGATCTTCACTGTAGAGGTTCCGAGAGGGAAAAGTCCTTTGTCCGATCTTGAAGCGTGGAACGTAAGCCTGGCCAGGGTGGGCCTAAGACTGGTCCGCAAGATGGATCATCTGGATATGCTCGTCATCCGTTCACTAAACAATCAATAGCTTATGAAATATATACCATACATTCTACTGCTGCTGACCGTCAGTTCCGGCGCTTATGCACAGGAACTCCTAAAGGGTAGGGTCATCGATAGGCAGACTGCACGTCCCGTCCAGGGGGCGACGATTTACTACCTTTCCCTTGCCGGGCCGGTAAAAAGTGATGCCCATGGGGAATTTACCATACCGGGAAAAAGAGGGATGGAAGTCCGGATATCACATTTAGGGTACAGGGATCTGGAAGAGGTCTGGCCGGACCATGGAAGTACGGCCACGTTCCACCTGACAAGCGCCGTCCATACGATCGATAGTATTGTCGTTTCTACGGGATACCAGTACATCCCCAAAGAACGGGCTACAGGTTCGTTTGACTACCTCAGCGAAAGAGAACTTAATGTCAGTACCAGTGGTGATATTATGGAAAGGCTGGAAGGCATGGTCTCCGGGCTGGACTTTGACCGGAGGATGGAGGGGAGTATCACCAATACACTGTCTTCACTGATGAGCAACGGTAAACCGGTATCCCTGAGTATCCGGGGGCTGAGTACGCTGAACTCGAATACGGCCCCGTTGATCATTCTGGACAATTTCCCCTATGAAGGTGATCTTGCCGCAATCAACCCCAACGATATCCAGAGCGTAACGGTATTGAAAGATGCCTCGGCCAGTTCGATATGGGGCGCCCGCGCCGGTAACGGTGTGATCGTCATGACCACAAAAAAAGGGGCATACGACAAGAAACCGGAGATCGATGTAAAGGCCAACTTTTACTTTTCGGAACGTCCGGATCTATCCTACAATCCCGGGTTTCTCCCGTCCGGGGCTTTCATGCAGGTCGAGCGGGAGCTCTATGACCGGGGGTTCTATAATGTAGATCCCGCGTACCTGCTTCCGCACTCACCTTTTGTCGAACTGTTGGCGGGTTCGCCCACGCAGGCGGAGATCGACGAGAAAACGGCGTTATGGTCCGGTTACGATATCCGCAGGGATATCGAAAAGTATCTCTACCGCCCGCGATCGGGGCAGAACCACCAGATCGGTATCTCGGGCGGGAGCCAAAGCATGAACTATAGGTTTACCGGGTTCTATGACAGCGAGCATGCCGAGACACAGGGGAATAGTTTTCACCGCAAAGGCCTGCGGAGTTATACCGCCTTTAGGCCGGTCAAGGGACTGGAGCTGTTCGCTGACCTTACCTTCACGCATAATCCTACGGTATCGAACGGCATACCGCGCACCGACCTGCTACAGACAGGAAGGGCATCCCTGTATCCCTATGCGAGACTGGTCGGCGATAACGGTGATCATCTGCCCCTGTTGAGAACTTACCGGAACCCGGTCGTGCAGGAAGCTGAGGCAAACGGGCTATTGCCGTGGGAATATGTCCCGCTGGATGAGCTGAAGATCAATGACAACCGATCGGACCGACGGGAACTGCGGTTGAACAGTGGTATACGGTACCGGCTGCTGGATGGTGTGGGCCTGAGCACAAATTTTATGTGGAATGATGACAATGGTGTACGGACCAGCCTGATCAGTCCCGAAAGCTATTATATCCGGGACCTGGTGAACCAGTATACGCAGGCGGACGGTAGCTATGCCTATCCCCTGGGCGGAAAGCTGGTAAACCGCTATACGAAGCGTTCCTCTCTTGCCGGGCGGACACAGTTGGATGTAAACCGCAGGTTCGGCTCCCATGAGATCAGCGCTGTGCTGGGTTACGAGGTACGGCAGGACCGGAGCGATGGACAGACCCTGAGCCTGATCGGGTATGACGGGGCTACACTCACCTATGTGCAGCGGTTGGATTATACGGAACAGTTCGACACCCATCCACAGGGAAGGAAACGGACATTGCCGATAGACGGGATAAGTATGGTCGACCTTATCGACCGCTTTGTGTCCACGTACGCGAACGCATCCTATACGTTTGACCGTAGGTACACGCTTTCGGCCAGTGCGAGAAAAGACGCCTCCAACCTCTTTGGGGTGAGGACCAATCAAAAAAGTGTTCCTTTATGGTCACTCGGTGCCTCATGGCAAATTCTGGACAGGGACAGTCCCAAAGGTATGGGCAGGTTGTTGCTCCGGGGTTCTTATGGCGCCAGTGGCAATGTCAACAAACAGGTAACGGCCTATCCTGTTATCTACTATTCGGTCAATTCCATGACAGGATTGAGACAGGCCGATTTCACGACTCCCGGTAATCCCGAGCTGCGTTGGGAGAGGGTACGTCAGGCGAATATCGGAGCTGATTTTACGCTTTTGGGAAATGCCCTGAGCGGTTCCCTGGAGTGGTACAGGAAATGGGCAGATGATCTGATCGGTGAGGTGAATCTGGATCCGACGATCGGCTTCTTTCAGGGGAGTGTGCCCGTGGCCAAAATGAACTATGCGAACATGGTCACAAAAGGGATGGACCTGCGGCTGAATACCTTCCTGCGTATGGGCGGGGTGGACTGGGGGAGCAATATCCTGTTTACCTATGTCACCGACAGGGTAACCACCTATACCGGGGAGAAGTCCAATCTGTTATATTATACGAACCAGGCGAGTCCACCGCGTGAGGGGTACCCGAGATATGCCATGAACAGCTATCCCTGGCTCGGGCTGGATCCGCAGACCGGAGACCCATTGGTTTCCGTGGATAACGGGCCCAGCACGGATTACGCGGCCTTTATCCGTAGCCTCAGTGTGGATGACCTGCTGTACAATGGTCCGCAGAATCCGCCTTTTTTCGGTTCATGGCGGCATGTGTTCAGTTATAGGGGACTGGGCATCGGGTTTAACCTCCTGTATAAAGCCGGCCACTATTTTAGGAGAAGCTCGATAAATTATTACCAGCTGTTCAACTCCTGGCAGGGACATCGGGACTACGGTGACCGCTGGCAGAAGCCGGGCGATGAAACATGGACACAGGTGCCCTCCATCAGCTATGATATGGCGGTTGCCGTCAACCGCTCGGGAATATATGAAAAGTCACCGTATCTGGTGGAGCACGGTGACCATGTGCGCCTGCAGCAGGTGAACCTGTCCTACAGCCTCCCCGGGCGCTGGAGTGGGAGCGTAGGGGCCAGGTCGGTGAATATTTACCTGTATGCGGACAACCTGGGTATCCTATGGCGGGCAAACCGGCACGGGCTGGATCCGGACAGGCCGAATGCGGATATCCTTCCGGCAAAAAGGTTTTCAATGGGACTCCAGGTAAAATGGTAGCATATTAAACGGATTTGAACATGAATAAGATTATAGTTTTAAATTTAGGCCTGATGGCCTTGCTGTTCCTTGCAGGTTGCGGGGATAGCTTCCTTGATGTCAAGTACGATAAAAGGTTGGAGGTCGCCGGTACGGTAAAGGATTACCGGGCCA
Organism: Sphingobacterium sp.; assembly: GCA_040392285.1. Taxonomy (GTDB): domain Bacteria; phylum Bacteroidota; class Bacteroidia; order Sphingobacteriales; family Sphingobacteriaceae; genus Sphingobacterium. The sequence continues at coordinate 8,778 of JBEBWF010000060.1, forward strand.
TGCTGGATGCTGCGATCACGTTTAACCAGAATTACCCCAGCCTGGGTGAAATCAGCACAACGGATTACTACCTGGAGGATGCACGGTGGAATGCCCTTCCCTATGTGCACCGCTCGGCGTATGTCTGGCAGAAGGAGATCTTCGATCCGATGGAGACCTCGCTGGATTGGAACGAGAGCTACCGGCGTATCCACAATACCAATGCCGTTATCGAGGGGATCGAATCGCTCAGCGGGCAGGCTATCGAAACGGATGCTATCCGGGGAAGTGCCCTGTTCTATAGGGGGTATGCCCTTTTCGAACTGGCACAGGTATTCTGTACACAATGGGACGAACAGACGGCTGCGCAATATCTGGGACTGCCTATCCGTCTGACCTCGGACATCAACTATAGGTCGAAGCGGAGTTCGCTCGGGGATACCTATGAGGCCATCCTGAGCGATATGCAGCGGGCAATCCCGCTATTGCCCGAGCGGACACTGTACAAGACGCGGCCTTCGAAGGCCACTACGTACGGAATGTTGGCCCGTATACACCTGCAGATGGAACATTATGAGCAGGCTTATCGCTATGCGGACTCCTGCCTGCAGCTCTTTGACGGACTGATTGATTACAATGTGATCGACCGGGTCAAGAACTATCCTTTTGCACGCCTCAATGAAGAGGTTTTATTCCATAGTTCTATGCTCAATTCGACTGCTTTTTCTCAAGCGGGCCTGAATGTTGCACCTGAACTATTGGACTTATATGCTCCTGATGACCTCCGGAAAGAAGCCTTATTCCGGGAGACCGGAGGCCGCATTACTTATAAAGGATCCTATAATGGCTCGGCCGTGCCGTTCAACGGGTTGACCACGGCCGAGATACTTTTGATCCGGGCGGAGTCTGCCTGTAGATTAGGTATGCCGGAAATTGCCCTGACCGATCTGGACCTGCTGCTGAGCCACAGGATCAGTAGTAATAGTTATGTTGCGCCCGCTATTTCGGACGGTCGGGAACTCTTGCTTTTTATATTATCGGAAAGGAGAAGGGAGTTGGCCTTTCGGGGCATACGATGGAAAGATCTACGGCGGCTCAACAGGCATAGCGATCTGGCGGTGACACTCGAGCGGGTGGTAGATGGGCAGACATTCAGACTGGAGCCGAACGACAAGCGCTATGTGCTTCCTATACCTTATGATGCCTTGACAAAAGGAGGATTGGAGCAGAACGAGAGGTAGGATCAGGAATGAGGCGGTGGGTTTATATTCTCCTTTTCTTCTGACTTTATTCTACCATTCTTCGGCATTTTTACCATTTCGTTCCGACTCCGCTTCGAATCGGCTTCGGTACACGTCGAAGCGGACTCGAAGCCGATTCGAAGCGGAGTCGAAGAAAGGCCGAATTTGGGGCGAATTTGGTATAGTGTTAATGGCGTTAGTGTATTGTCCTAAAAATTACATATCAGCATATCATGAATTTTATATAAATTTGAGAAAAGAGATAAATTATAAAACGAGTAAACACATGAAAAGAGTTGGGTTAATTGCGTTGTTTTTTTGTATAGTATCATTGGCTTCTGCACAATCTGCTAAGGATTACCATGTCGATAAGGCGAAGTCGGCTGTTAAGTGGGAGGCGAAGAAAGTAATCGGTGGCCATGAAGGAACTATCGGTATCAAAGAAGGTGTCGTAAAAGTAGCAGATGGTAAAATAACCGGAGGTAACTTTGTCATCGATATGCCGTCGCTGGTCTGTACGGATGTCGCGCGGGTAACAGGACACTTGAAAAACGAAGATTTCTTTGATGTTGAAAAATTCCCGACCGCGACATTTGTGATCGCTAAAGTGGACTATTCCGACAAAGGGGCTTTTGTCACGGGTAAATTGACGATCAAGGGCATCACGAAAGATGTTTCGTTTCCCGCGGCTGTATCGATTGACAACACACAGCTAGAAGCGAATGCGACAGTTAAGGTAAATCGTTTGGATTATGATATCAAGTATCGTTCCGGTAGTTTCTTTGCTGATTTGGGCAACCGGGCGATTGAGGATGAATTTACGGTGCATATACAGCTCGTAGCATCTCCATCGGCACCATAACGATCGTTAGTTTACGCGATCATAAGCTTCGATAAAGTCCTTGCGCATGCTATCAAAATTGCTCAATACTTTGTTGATAAACGTTTCGTCTAAGAATTCAAATACGCCATTTACACCACCGATAACATCTATTTCCGCAATTTTAAAGGACTGCTCTAAATTGCCTTGTTCAAACTTGATGATAAATTTTTGGTTCATCCCAAAAATGGAGATCTTACAATTTGGATGCGGAAGTTCAGCTAGTGCTCTCATGTCGTGTCAGATAGTATATAGACAAAGATAAGAAAAGCGGGAGCTTATTTATACCACTCCCTGTGCTTTCATCGCATTAGCAACTTTGATAAAGCCACCAATATTCGCCCCTTTAAGGTAGTTGATATACCCATTATCTTCCTTGCCGTATCTTACACAAGTTTTATGGATATTTTCCATGATGGCTTTCAACCTGCTATCGACCTTACCTGACGCCCATTGCTGACGGATCGAGTTTTGGGACATTTCCAATCCCGATACAGCCACACCACCGGCATTCGCTGCCTTTCCTGGAGCAAAGTATGCTTTTGCCTTATGAAACACTTTAATCGCTTCGGCAGTAGAAGGCATGTTGGCACCTTCTGCGATACATTTGCAACCATTTTTTATAAGTTTCTTAGCGTCAGCTTCATCTAATTCGTTTTGGGTAGCACATGGTAAGGCTATATCACATTTGAATTGCCAAGGTTTTTCGCCTTCATGGTAGCTGGCTGATTTGAATTTTTTCGGATATTTATTCAGATCTCTACCTAATGTCTGTACGTAAGCTAATTTTTCAAGTGTAAAGCCCTCTTTGTCATAGATGGTACCCTGACTATTGGACAAGGTAATCACTTTGGCACCAAGGCCAATAGCTTTCTCGGCTGCAAAATAGGCCACATTGCCAGCGCCGGATATGGTAATTACTTTACCTTCCAATGATTCATTGTTGAAATCGTAAATACATTCCACAAAATATAAAAGACCATAGCCTGTAGCTTCTGGTCTTATGTAGGAACCGCCCCATTGTACGCCTTTTCCGGTCAATACGCCTGTAAAGCAGTTTTGTATACGTTTATACTGTCCAAACAAAAAGCCAATCTCCCGTGTACCTACACCAATGTCACCAGCAGGCACATCTGTTTCGGCTCCAATATGACGATATAATTCGGTCATAAAGGATTGACAAAAACGCATAATCTCATTGTCGGATTTTCCTTTGGGATCAAAATCAGATCCTCCTTTTCCTCCACCAATAGGTAGGCTGGTCAACGAGTTTTTGAAAACTTGTTCAAAAGCCAAAAACTTGAGGATACTTAAATTTACATCAGGTGCAAAGCGTAGTCCGCCCTTATATGGACCTATGGAGCTGTTCATTTGAACGCGATAACCTCTGTTGACTTGGATCTGATTATTGTCGTCCAACCAGGCTACGCGAAAGGATACCACTCGCTCTGGCTCTACCATACGTTCTAGAATCTTTAGGGGTTCGAACTCCGGAAAATGTTCGTTAACATAAGGGATTATATCTTCAGCAACTTCAGTTACTGCTTGTAAAAACTCTGGTTCGTGTGGGTTACGGAGTTCTACGTTTTTGATGAAATTTTTAAGAGATAGCATTGTTATTTATAAACTTTTAATACAAAGGTCTGCGAATCTAGTAAAAATATATTAAACATGCTAATTGGATTAAATTATTGTAATTTATCACTTTCTAGGCTAAAAACAACAAAATGGCTATTTATTTACACATAAATAAAGGCATCAGACTAAAAAGTATGAGGCATTATTATAGTATTTTTTGATAAATAATCCGTTTATTTACCATTTTGTCAGGATTGTATTGAAATTCAGTACGTAGTGGGGGATAGGGTATTGCGGGAAATCAGGATAGCGCACTATCGGTTACCAGGTTAATATCGAAGGGTTCTACATGCACAAATACGTTGGATATGGTCGGTATTTGATCAATCAAATAATCCTTTAGGGCATGGGCAATATCGTGTCCTTCCCGTACGCTTAAATTGGGATTGACTACTGCATGAATATCGACAATAAAGGTCATGCCAACTTTCCGGACAAAACATTTCTCGGTATCCATTACGCCGTCCACTTCCTGGGATTTCATCTTTATTTTATCGACTAGCGGCTCATATAAATTTTCATCCATAATTTCCCCTAGTGCGGGCCTAAAAATACGATAACAGTTATAGAGGATGAAGGCTGATGCAACTAATGCGGCCCAATCATCGGCATATTCGTAGCCTTCGCCCAACCAGAGAGCGACGGAAATACCTATAAATGCTGCCACGGAAGTAATGGCGTCACTACGATGATGCCAAGCATCTGCTTTTAGCGAACTGCTGTTCAATGCTTTGCTTTTGCGGATAACCACTTGATAGGAAAGCTCTTTCCATAAAATAATCACGCCTAAGACAATCAATGTCCAAGCTTTTGGTGGCTCATGGGGAGTTCTTAAATTAAGGATACTCTGGTAGGCTATTACGGTTGCGGAGATGACTAAGAATATGACGACAACAAAGGTGATCAAAGGCTCGATCCGGCCGTGTCCATAGGGGTGTGTATCATCTGCAGGGCGTTTGGAATATTTGATTCCCAACAACACCAAAACAGAAGCAAAAATGTCTGTTGTCGATTCGATGGCATCGGCAATTAATGCAAACGAATTTCCGAAGAACCCAGCTAACCATTTGACTATAGCTAAACTTAAGTTGCCAATGATGCTAAAATATGCTGTCCGAATAGCTTTATCTGCGTTAGTCGACATTCCTCAAATTTTATGCAAAATACATAATTTATTTCTTTAGCAGGATTAAAAAAGGAATTAATACATTTATATGTTTGATAATGTTATAGAAAGAAACTTAGCTATGGAACATACTCATCAATTTGAAGCAGGCGTCTGTACGATCTGTAATCAGGCCGAGAAAATCTATCGTAATGCTACTCCGGACAATGATCATGAAGGACATGACCATAGTCATGATTCGACTGAAAGTCCGATGAAGCAGTTTATTCCGGCGATCATTAGCATTGTTGTTTTAATGATGGGTATTACGTTGGATTTCGTTGCTTCGGATTTCTTCACGGGCTGGATTCGTTTACTTTTATATGTCATTGCCTATGTGCCGGTTGGTCTTCCTGTCATCAAAGATGCCTTCACAGCTATCCGAAAAGGTCGTTTCTTTTCCGAATTTTTTCTCATGACCATAGCCACTTTAGGTGCTTTTGCCATTGGGGAATATCCGGAAGCGGTAGCGGTGATGTTGTTTTATGCGGTGGGTGAGAGTCTGCAAACATTGGCGGTATCCCGCGCGAAGGCGAATATACGCACATTGTTGGATCAGCGTCCGGATAAAGCCACCGTCCTGCAAGATGGAGTGGCTAAAGTTGTCGCGGCCGAAGACCTGAAAATAGGGGATGAAATCCAACTGAAGCCAGGGGAGCGGCTGGCTATAGATGGTGTATTATTAAATGATAGTTCTTCTTTTGATACGGCGGCATTGACTGGCGAAAGTAAGCCTAACACAAAATATATGGGGGAGACCGTCCTTGCCGGAATGATCAATCTGAATACAGTTTCCCAGGTGGAGGTCACAACAGCCTACCGGGACAGTAAATTAAGCAAGATATTGGAACTGGTACAAAATGCCACTTCCCAGAAAGCGCCTACCGAATTGTTTATCGCTAAGTTTGCGCGGATATATACGCCAATTGTCGTCTTTCTAGCTGTGGGAATCACCTTTATTCCTTATCTGTTTGTTCAGGAATATGTATTCACGGAATGGCTTTATCGAGCACTTGTTTTCTTGGTCATATCGTGTCCGTGTGCGCTTGTCATATCCATTCCTTTGGGATATTTTGGAGGGATTGGTGCAGCAAGCCGGAATGGTATCCTCGTAAAGGGAAGCAATTTTCTGGATATTTTGGCTAGGGTACAACATGTGGTCATGGACAAAACGGGTACTTTGACGGAAGGGGTATTTAAAGTGAAAGATGTTGTTTTTCAGGACGATGTGGACAAGTCTAGGCTGTTGGCTTATGTCAGTCTGCTGGAAAGCAATAGCTCGCATCCGATAGCTACAGCCATCCATGAGTATGTAAGAGGAGAGGGGATAAATGAACATATTGGGTTGACCGAGGTAAAAGAGTTTCCCGGACATGGATTAAAAGGAGTCATAGAAGATAAGGCATTATTGGTTGGAAATTTTAAATTGTTGGATAAATTTGGAGTTTCTTATGATGTGGCCCCAACGTCGTTTGTTTACACGACAATAGCGATAGCCTATGGCAACAAGTTTGTTGGTTATATCACGATTGCGGATAAAATCAAAGAGGATGCGCAGGATACGATAATTGGCTTGCATAAGCGGGGCGTGAAAACGATGATGCTGAGCGGCGATAAAAGTTCGGTCGTGGAGCATGTCGCAGGCCAACTCCAAATTAGTCAAGCTTATGGGGATTTACTTCCTGAGGATAAGGTGCTAAAAATTAAGGCGATAAAGTCTAATGATGAAAGTGTAGCTTTCGTAGGAGATGGTATTAATGATGCGCCCGTAATGGCATGGAGTGATGTCGCGATTGCTATGGGCGGATTGGGATCCGATGCAGCGATAGAAACTGCGGATGTGGTCATTCAGGATGATAAACCGAGCAAGATTTTAGTAGCAATTAAGATTGGCAAAAAGACAAAAGAAATTGTTTGGCAGAATATCGCTTTCGCATTTGGTGTAAAAGCGGTGGTTTTGATCCTTGGTGCCGGCGGACTAGCAACGATGTGGGAAGCTGTATTTGCGGATGTTGGCGTAGCGTTGCTTGCGATTTTGAATGCGGTTCGTATACAACGGTTTCGATTTTAATTGGTGAATTCTTCTCTACTATCTAAATTATAAAAGTATTATAATTTGTAGTATGAAAACAATCAACTATCCCACTATCGGGAATTAGTTAACTATCAACAAATTACAATTTGTAACAAACTTGATACAAGAAAAATAAGACATAAAAAAAGCGAACATATTTCTATGTCCGCTAAAAAAATGAAAAAATTTAATCTCTATCTTATTACAAAAGAACTATTACTACAAGATTTAACATTCGTCTCACCCTCTACAATAGTAGGATAGATAACATAACCGCTTTTCTGAATTGCTTTTATTTCAAAAACACGATCAGACGGAACCTTTATATTAGACAAAGCAGCACCACCATTGATAACGCCTAAGTGCTTTTTATCAATATACAGATCATAGGGATTATCAAATGAATTTGAAACCTGTAAAATAGCTGTATTATTTTTCTCACAATCTGGACGATTATCTACAGGTTCAGGGTCTGACCCATCACAACCAATAAAAAAAAGAGATAAACCAAGGGTTAATAAAATAAATGCTTTTTTCATAAATTTTTGATTAATAAATACTTAAATCCTACCCTACCCTAGCAGGGTCGCCAAAATTAATTAAATTCCTGATGATATTTGCCCAAATTAAAGAAATATTCCGCAAAATCAAGGGCGGGGGGGTGTATGTCCTCGATACCATATTGAGGGATACCCACATCTTTTAAAGTATTGCGGTAACGGTAGAATGTTGTTTTAGGAATAACGCCTTTTAGCTCTGCCAAATCCACGTACTGGGATAGGGTAGCAATGACAACGTTTGTAGATAGATCAATCGGTCTACCTTTTAAGGCTTTCTTTTTATCTGAAAATTCCTGCAGTTTTTCGTAAATCTCGTTAACGCTTAATTTTTTGGATAGTTGCAAAGCGTTTACACGATCGATAAAAAAATCATAACACTTTGAAAATAAATCGAAATCAAAGGTAAAGCTAAAGCAATTAGTTAATGTTCTGTAATCAGCTTTTGGGTCATCAAAAGGAGAGGAGAGGTTAAAACTGAATGTCTTATTTTCAAGATCGTTTTGTATAAATTCTCTATTGGCTTTCATTTTAGATGACTGCAGACGCATAAGATTATGATTTACCATTGTATTCTGATCATTGATGATATGTTGCTTATACAGGTAGTTAAACTGTCCTTTCCGAAATGTCAATTCGTACCGAAGTACCCTATCAGCAAAATCCCTTAATTTATCCAAGTCGTAACCTTTCGGATTATGCTTACAAAGTTCTTTATAATCGTTTTTCTTAAACTCCGTGCCTTTGTGGTAAACCTTGAATGAATAACGCTGACTAACTTGCTGTATCGCTGTGCTTCCATAACTGGAATACCTATTTCGTTCACTTCGAGCATTTTTTACTTTGATCGTTTTTTGATGTGACAAGAATTTAAGCGCATCATCTTTTGAGTTGAAAACCTGATTAAGACACATATCCAAGCGATTAACTTCTATATCCTCATACGAGGGTACCATCGGAAAAAGTTGATTTAAAAACTTATTTAGAAAGTTTTCAAGTTTATTCCAGATGTGCGGAATGTTAATTTCGCTGTGATCTGTGAATTGGAAAACATTCGTACCGTATAAAAATTTAGGTATCGAAAAATTGAACTCTATGTAATCCCTTTCATAATTTGCATGGTAGCATAAATTATAATGACTGCTGGCATTATATACACTATTGCGGACAGAAATAAACCGAATATTAGAAGTATCCGCAAAATATTGATAAGTACCGACATCGCTTTTAAAAATGCTTTCGGTGTTATATTTAATAACTGCTTTGTCCTTTTCCGTAAGGTATTCCAAGCTTTTAACAAGATATTCATATTTTTCTTTAAGTTTGTGAACCCTCAAAACTATTGTGTCAATCATAAGTTTTATTAATGGGAATAATGAATAAGAAAATATTAAGGCAAAAAGAGAGAGGGTATTTACCCTCTCTTTTGTTTTATACATATTCTGCCAAGATTTAAGCCGCAGCAGATCTATTAATAGACAAAATATGTTGATAGTGTTTTGATTATGTCCAATGTCTTGGACAATTGATCAACAGATCAGAAAGATTTGGTTAAAACGGCTAATAAACCGACCACTATTAAGATGCTCGCAAAAGTAGCAATCTTTTTACCAGTAGGAGAGAAAAAAAATAATTCTGTTTCCTCCTTTCTCCGCCTGACCAGTCCCGGGAGTACTGTTTTCGTTCCGCTGATCGTTCCTTTGTTCCAAGACTGCCAAGACTGGATAATTTCAGTATCAGGAGCTTTAGAGTTAATCAGCTTAACGACTGTCGAAGATTTAAACGCAGACACTCCGATATTATAACAGAGCGATACAAGTGCGTCAAATTGGTTTTGATTTAACGGTATTTTTACCGCTTCAAGAACGCCCTTTTCAAATTGAGGTACAATGTTGTAAAATAACTGCTTTGCTCGCTCTAGGCTTATCTTATCACCTTGCTTGACCTTTGCGCCATTCTCATAGAAAGTATTACCGATGCCTATTGTCCATATACCAACAGGGTCTTTATAGGCAGTCAGGTACTTATCTATGTTTCCCCCTGTCTCATGCTTCACAATCAGGGAATAACCTTTGTCGGATAGCTTCAAAACTCGATCGAAAAACGATTACAATCCTCCGGAATAGCAACAGGAGGTTCCGAACCGGAAAAATCATAATCAGATATATAATCTCCATTATACGAAAAAATCAGTTGAGCAGACCCAACACCGGTTATTTCTACCTTCTTCATATCAGGCGTTCTATCTAGAATAAAATTCTTAAATGCTTCCAACGGAACAGTGCGAACCAATGAATCATCGGAACCATAGAAAAGCGCAGAGCCAGTTACGCGAGGTTCTACCATGATATACGGACCTCTTGATTCGCCAAATAATACAGCTGAAAACAATCTATTTGCCGTATCATCTGGAAGATTGACAGAAATAGAGTCAAAAAAGCCTGTATAATCAAACGCGTAAATATCAGTCGAAGCCAGTTTACCAACCTTTATACATTGAATATAAACGTTCTGTGAACCATAGTGAACCCTCAAATTTGGGTCTTTTCCAGTAAGGATAGCAAATGAACCGTAAACACGTCCATACATGGACACATCGAAATAAATCTTTTTTGAATTAAGATTATCTACAACAACGATTTCTTTGAAAACAGGCACACTCTTTCCATCGAAGTCATAACGCAACATTTTAGCAAAATTCGTCTCTTCAACAGCATCTCTTATACCTCCAAGAGCTGTACCATCATTATTTAATTTCTGAAATCCTATTCCCATAACTTTTTTAGATTATGTCGATTTTAAAACCGACGAATGTCAAATATAGATCGTACTTAGTACTATCCTGTGATAACTCTATTTGATCAAATAATTCAGTCGTTGTACTGGCTTCATTAATCAAGTTTTCATTTTCAACCTGTCTACGGATATATTTCCAAAACGGTCGCTTGTTCCAGTAGCTCCGGTACTTGACCAGTATTTCCTCTTCTTGGAGAAGGTTTTGATTTGGATTGATAGATAAAGTAAGCATACCGTAGAATAAACTATTTGCTTGCTCAAAATCGAACGAAACGCTTTCACCATTGTGATTACTCCCAATTGTAAAGGAATAGGGTTGTATACTTTTTATCTCTAAATAGGTAAAGTTTTCCCTAATATAGTCTATTACAAAATGTAGACTATCAATCCCATACGAGTACTTTTTTAAACTCGATGATATTATATGTTCCTGTGACATGATCTAACTATTTAGATGGTTTAACATTAATTGAATAGTGTAATTAGAGCCGTCCTTACGTTTGTGAACGTTATTCCGATCTATCTTAGACCAATTCAGATGACTAATTAAATTGCCTTTCTGCTTATCAAAACCAAGCAGACCGTAACCGATTTCCTTGACACCAAAGGCAGAAAAAACACGGTTCATTTGATATTTACCGGAGATTGTACCGAATAAACGGATAACCTCCGCATCACTGCCCCAAAATGAACTTAAAGCATCGAATAGCTGATTAGCAATAGATATATCAGCCGTTTGAGGCTCACCGTAGGATACTTTAACATTTTCTACAATTTTTGCATCCGCTTGAATGCGTTCAGCGTTTTGTTTCTGTTGCTCTGGACTATCAGAAAAAGCGGAAGTAATACCATCCGATACAGAACCGAATAAAGATTTTACTTTCCAATAGTAATAAGCAATAATAAGAATGACTACAAGCAATATATGCCCTGTCTTGAAACCGAAAAAGGTATTATTCCGGTAGTTATAAAAGTAGTTCATAACTGTTTAAATTAAAATAGGCACTCTTACAAGTGCCTATTTGGTTAACGATTTCTGTTTTGTTGTCCGTTCCACTGGTGTTGAGGATAAACCCCTTGCGGATAATACGGATAGGCAGGGGGCGCACCATAATTATATTGTGGTTCGTCCTGTGGCTCATCCTCTTCGACTTTATTACGGTTTAGCAACTTCTTTGCTATCCATGAAGCAACGAACCCGAATAACAGCATTAAAACAAGCCTTACAAGCGGTTTACTCAAAAAGTCTATGCTTCGCTCAAATAGCGTTAATTTTGGACGTTCAGCGTTTAATTTTGCCATCTTAAAAGCAATATCGTTGGCACTGTTTGCGTCTCCATTGTTCATAGCTTCCTCTTGTTGACGTTCGAGGTTTAATGCCTCCTCGTCAAGTTTGATGTTTGTATCCATCTTTCTTTTGATTTTTAATAATGTGTCGTTGAATAATTCAGTTAATTGTAATTGCAACGTCTTTTTGTTGCTTGCGTCAATGGGTGCGAATTTTGACGCTAATTCCGTAATAAAGTCTACTGGATGCATTTAGTTTACTTCTTTGAATAGTAATAGATCAGACCACCTCCAGCGACCAAAGCCGCTAGGAAGAATTTAGTACCAGAGTTCAAACCAAATCCCTCGCTCATACTTTTTAATCCCCCTTTAAGATCAGTTACTAAATCACTACCTGCACCAGTGCCAACCGTAGTGGGATTACCTTTTGTCGCGCCAATTATATTTGCTCCGGCATTAGCTAAACCAGTTATCCAGTTGATAACACTATCAACTGTAACCTTTTGTTTTCCTGAAACAAGAACCTCTTGAATATTATAGGGATCAGAAGCGCTACCGGAACCGCCAGTAACTCCGGGAGGCAATCCCGAAGATTGATAATAAGGCGATGTACCGACCCCAAAATAGGAGCCAAACGGGTTATAAAAATTATCGTACATAAATTATTTTTTTAAGATTAATATCAAAACCAAACCAACCGATAGATAAACAAGAGGAGAGACAGTAAAATTACCCTCTCCCTCATTGATGCCTGTATCAGCTTTTTTTGCCTGCATAGCTTTTTCTGCTTCTTCTTTTTCCGCCAATTCAGCATTAGCAAGCATTCGCATATCAATATCAGATGCAATACCAAACGGAAGTCCATGAGGAGAAGAAACAATAGAATGAAGTCCTTTATCTCTCAATTTATCAGAAACAGAAGCTTGTTCCTTCATTTTAATCAATTCGGAAATCTCGTATTGTTTTTGAGCTAGAGGGTTGAATGTTTTTTGCGTCATGTTAGGAGCCAAAGCGGTCGAATTAGCGTTATAATTCGCAATCTGTGATTGGGTAGGTGGACCTAAGCCCACCTTTATATCGTCAGCTTTCCAACTGTAATCCATCCCTAAGAACTTCTTTACAGTATTTCCAACCCAACGCCCAATTTTTTTAAAAAGACCCATAAGCGAAAAAATTAACTAGCCACGGTTTGGGGTGTTTTTTCAATGTATTCCGCTTGATGTTTTTTGCTCATTTCTGCGACTTTAACAAGCTGTGCGATTGACGTCTCAAAACTAGTCCAGCAAATGAAGTTTTGAGAAGCTAGTACGTTAGCACTATCCAAGGAAACGTTAATCTTAGCCTGATCGATTTCATGAAAATCATGAACTAGGAGCGATGACGGGAAGATTTTTACAATATCCTCACCTTGGGTAACCCTTGCTAAGCTGTCAGAAAAATTATACCCGAAAAATTGTTCGTGTCCTAGTTGAAGCTCTGCATTTGTCTTGGTAAAATCCAAACGGTCGGAACTCAAAGAAGCCGTTTTGAAAATCCGCTTAGTAGCGGCTTTTTCAAAAGAGATCAACGCTACACGCTGAACGTTGTCACCAAGGTTAACGCTTTCGTTTGACATATTCGCCTGTAACGTGTGTGCGTGGAATTTGTAAATTCCCTTTTCGTAACCGATTGACTGATTATGTGTAACCAAGATCGAAGAAAGTGTACGATCAACGCCAGTATTAAAAATGTCATTTCCGTTGGACACATTGATCATAAGTTCGTCAGTACCCCGAAGATTGAGCGTACCCATGAAAGGGATAAACAGACTACGGATCATTTCCTGTTTAACAGCTGCACCTTTTTTAACGGTTGCATAACCTTTGTACCAAGAATTTGCACCGCCGGTAATCGTAAAGTAATGCCCTAGTATACCAAGGTTTGAAGAGATCAAAGTCGTTATACGTCCGTCACGTTTCAAAGTAACTTCGATATTAACGTTTGCCGCATCAAATCCTGTACCGGTGTTGTACTGCGTATCTGCGATGTCAACATTGTTTGCGGAAGCAACTAAATTTACAACCACATTTAAACCGTTAAGGCTCTCGTTCTGTACCTTGTACGAACGCTTTTCACCTGATAAAGTAATCATGTTTTTTTAAGCTGTTTTTGATAAATTGAAAAAAGAAAAAATCTTATCCTTGAATAAGAAGAAAGCCGCACCAAATACAACCAGTGCAACAGGTAAACCCAAAATTGTTTTTTTGCGGTTTGGACGGTAATATCTTACACGTCTGTAGGCACGTCGAAACGAACGACGATAGCCATTGAAATAGCGTTTTCTAGCCATAACTAAAGTAAAAATTTAAGTGAATTATTAAGTGAATTAAAAAGTTGTGTAGTCCCGATAGTGGTACTACTTGCCGTATGTTATACACTCACGGCCGAAAAGGGGAGAGGGTTTTGATCAAAAATATAGGCCGTCAAAATATCTTCCGTTAATTCTAACTATCTCATGCAAACTCAAAGGATAAAGCATATTTTTAAATCTCACGACTATACTTTCATCACCATCAACGAAAAGCACGATCTTGGTGTATTGTTTACCACTCCAAAAAAAAGAAACCTTGTCTCCTTTTTTTACTGGAAGAAAATGCATAATAAAAGGGTAGGGGTTAACTTGATCCCCTGGCTAAGTGTCCAAAATGTTAGACATCTGTCCAGGGATTAATAAGTAATTCTATAAGCTTCAATTTGAGCGAGAATTTTACGTCTTACCGTATCACATTTCAAATCATAACCTCTAGACGAGCGATCTACACCCGGGTATGTTATCCCAGGAGGACTGACAACAGAAAGAATACAAGATGAACAGATATTCATTTCCTTTTTATAAACCCCAAAATCAACTAAATACATCTCATGTTCATAATGTTTTGAGCCACATTTAGCACATACTTTACGAGGTACGGAATAATTGTTATTTGAAAAATCCATAAAACAAATACCTAAAATTTGAAATGATCACCTGGCTAAGTGTCTAAAATGTTAGACATCTGTCCAGGCTTTGTTACTTCTTTAAAAACTCATTTACATTGCTGTCCCTTATAACCTCATCGACAAAAGGTAATTCAGACCAAAGTCCGTTTTGTAAAACCCGATAAACGATTTTCACACCAGAGAGCAAATAATTACTAAGATGTGAATAGCTTAGAACTGCGTTAAAGTTTTGCATACCCTCCGGTATGATTGTACAATCGTAACTAGCGTTACCACGCTCGTTAGAATAAGAGTTTATCCAAATCGTGTTAATTCTCATAACTGGACTAATTTAAAAGGGTAGACCATCATCACCCGACATATCAGGCATTAAAGATAAATCTCGAGCGTTCAAAGGCGTATTAGCATCGGTTTTGAACTCCTTTGCATTTCCTATATAAACCGTCTTTTCAACGGTTTTTTTTTCCTTTGTACTGGATAACTGGACACCTATATCGTTCCCATATTGGTCAGGTTCTTTGTTTTTCCAAATGGCTACATTAAAGTAAACTTTGCCATTCTTACCACGGCTGAAAGCCGAATGACCTTTTTTTGCTTGCTCTACTATATCTGATAGGCAAAGCGAGCCTAAGTGTAAGCTTGATTTTGACATGTTAAATACAATTTTTGATAATAATTTGATGATAAATGATGATAAGGGGCTGTTTACGATGAAGTTGGAAGATCATCGACATACTTTACCAACCATTTAAATTTTGTAGGTGTAACACTGGCTATCTGTACATGATCTTCAATGTCGTAGATGTTAGCGTAACGGAAACCATTTGTTGATCTTAATTTGTTGGTCAATCGTTTATCAATCGTAGATTGATATTTTGAAAATTTGCCGTTAATGTTTACAATGACATCAAAATCGCGAAGAAATAACCTAGTACTAGTTACATAACCATTTTTAGGCGTTTTCGGATGAAACCGCCAACGTGGGATTGCTTTTGTTGTCATCGTCATCGTCTTTTTTACCAATTTTCGAAATTGTTCTAGAAAGCCACTGGAAGCCGCTAACAGCTAATTTGAAAATAACTGATGAAGCAAGCGCAATAAGCGTTGCCTTAGCGGTTTCAATATCTACGATCTCCGTAGGTGCGCCAACAATGGCAACGGTACCGACAGCGGTATTCATTGCCGTGTCGGAAATCTGTGATAATTGCATAAATGATACTTTTGGATAAATTATTATGTTAAATAAGATTACAGACTACCTAATCCGTAAAATCCATAAGTCAAAGAACAATAGCTAAATAGCTGAAAATAACACTCAAACATAGTCATATAATTTGTATTATGTTAAATAGATAAATTATAACCCTCCACTCTTTCTTTCCTTTCTCTAATTTTACGGATTCTATAAACACACAAAAGCCCTCGGAATTTCCTGAGGGCTTTTGAAACATTAGATACCTATAAAAAATCTTAATCGCGATAGCTACACAAGCTCTTCTACAGTTAGTGCACCGACAGTCAGGTTATTTCGCGGATCAATAATAATTGCTCGTGCATTTTCTGGAAAATCACGATTCAAATCAAATACAATCTCATCGGCTGCTTTGACGATAATCCGGCCAATATCGTTCAGGCGGATATCTTCATCGTAAATACGCTCTTGTGTATTGACATCAAATTTATACAAAATTTCAGGGATTTTGATTTTGGTCAATTTACTGTGATTTTGCAATAAATATACTTGATTCGTATCCAGTGCTTTATTTTCAAACCAACTGACATTCGCTTCAAATGAACGTTCTGTATGTGTCGCATTCGCGGCGCTAACGATGAAATCTCCACGGGAAATATCAACTTCGTCAGCCAAATGCAAAATCACCGACTGACCACTTTCTGCTGCTGCTATTTCCTTTTGATCAAGTTCGATGGCTTTTACGGAACTTCTGACGCCACTAGGCAGTATAACAACCTCGTCACCAGCCTTCAACCCCTCTCCCAATACTCTTCCTGCATATCCCCTGTAGTCTGGGTATTCAGCAGATTGTGGACGTATCACCCACTGCACGGGAAAGCGCCATGAGGAATTATTCTCTTCCTCAAATGTTATGTTTTCCAGATAGTCAAGCAAAGTAGGTCCTGTATACCAAGGAATACGGGCGGATTTATCGACGATGTTGTCACCTTTTAGTGCGGAAACAGGAATAAAGTCCACATGCTTAAGTTCCAAGTTCTGTGCTAATTTCTCATAGTCTGTCTTGATATTTTCAAACACAGCCTGCTCGTAACCCACCATATCCATCTTATTGACACAGACAAGCACCTGTTTCAGGGAAAGTAGTTTAGCGATAAAGGAATGCCGTTTGGTCTGTTCGATAACACCTTTACGGGCGTCAATCAAAATGATAATCAAATCAGAATTAGACGCGCCGGTTATCATATTTCGGGTATACTGAATATGGCCTGGTGCATCAGCAATGATAAATTTACGTCGTTCTGTTTGAAAATATTTATAGGCTACATCGATCGTGATGCCTTGCTCCCGCTCCGCTTTTAATCCATCCGTCAAAATTGCGAGATCGACCGTTCCATCGTCATTCTTACGGTTGGCTTTTTGGATAGCCTCCAGTTGGTCGTCCAAAATAGAATCCGTATCGTATAATAGCCGGCCTATCAGTGTACTTTTGCCATCATCAACCGATCCTGCCGTTATAAATTTTAGAAGTTTCATTTCTTTGTAGTAGTTTAATTAAGATGTTGTAGTATGTAAAATACTTCTTAAAAATATCCTTGTTTCTTTCTTTCTTCCATCGCAGCTTCAGAAACC
>JBEBWF010000061.1:0-25346 GCA_040392285.1 Sphingobacterium sp.
ATATAAAATGCTTCGCTAATGCCCATTAACGCCCGTGCAACAAGCAATCCTTCAAAGGTCGTTGCATGAGCAGTCAACCAAGTAACTAACGACCAGACGAACAAGCTACCAATAATGACAATACTGCGGTTGAACCGATCAGCAATATACCCCGCCACTGGACTTGAAAAACCATACACCCACAAGAAGACGGAAGTAAGTAGTCCAAATTGTGCGTCCGACATCGGGATTTCTTCAAGGATACTCGTCCGCATCGTGACGATCATCATGCGATCTAAGTAATTTAAACAACCTACTATGCATAAGAGTGCAACCAGTAACCAAGGGTAGTATTTTCGATCAGTCATCAATACGATTATAATGTTCAGGCCTATTAAGAGGCTGTTTAAAATTTATCTAACAATTTTAAACAGACACTAAAACAAAGATAACAGAATACACCTATTTGTATGACATGCGATCTAACGGAAAAGTGGTATTATTTTACACAGTCGAAGTGCAATTAGTAGTCTTAAAAGATATCACAACAAGTTTTCCAAATCATCTTTATCTTTGGAACGACCAGTACTTTTTTTCGCTTTAATCAGGTCATCTTTATGAATAGTGCGAATTTTTAAATCATCGTCTTCAAAGAAGATCGCAGCCTTAAAACTCTGGTCAAAATCCAGCCCTTTTACACGAACCATAATATCAATAGCTACCGGAGGTACACCAAAAGTAAAAACATCCCAATTCGGATGAGATAGAAAGTTTTCTTCTGTCATATCAAAGACAGGCATACCAAACTGAGAAAAAGCATTTTTAAGCCGCTGGTAATTTTGAGAAGTCCGATCTACCCAAATGTCCATATCTCCTGTCGTCCGGGAATAGCCATGGAGAATGACCGAAAACCCTCCAACCAAAATGTAGCGAACCTCCTGGTCATTAAGCGCTGCTAAAAACTCTCTAAAATCTTCGTTGAATATATTTCCTCTCATGTTTAAAGTCTGGAAGAAGCCTTAAATTTCGTTCTATCCAGTCGAGGGGGGGATTGCAACGGATAATTGAAAGCTACACTGTTCAGATACGCCGCTATCTCAAGACGTTCTTTCCAGTTTTTTTTTCGATAATAGGACGCATGATCCGCAGCCTCAGCTGCACTTTGCGCCTTAAAAGCACTCCGATCTAATCTGAATACTGACATATACAATGATAGTTATTCAGACCATAATTTCCAAATTACTTATCTGATGCTTTCAATACCATATAGGCAGCCGTTGCATGAAGATCGCTACTGTAGTCAGGTTGATTGGTATCCCTTAACATCTTATACAAATCACGAATTACTTCTATGTCGGAGATGTCGCCACGCACAGCTAATGCCATCATAATATGATTCAACGCCTCTCGCTGAGAACGCAAAGCAAGCAACTCTTTCCTCAGTGTATGCAGGATAGCTTCATCCTCATTTGGAGGAGCGGATATCCATAACGTTGCCAGTAAACTACTGCGCAAAGACGAATTAAAGCTTCTACCATCCATCCATCGGGATATCTTTTCAAACTGGTTATCGGACAAAGAGCCGAGATAACGAAAAATATAGGAAGTAATACGCATTTCCAATTCAGAAAGCCGGTCATTCGTCAGATCTGCAACAAGTATTGCTTTCACTTCTTCTAACCGTGGCTTTGCTCCCATCGCATAATTCCAAAGCGTGTACAAACCCATCGAACCTTCCAGACTATCCGCTATTTCTCCCACAACAGACACCTTCAATTTCGCCAATGTCTCGATCGCGTGCAGCCTATCTTCTCCATCCGAATCTTGATAAGCTGCCATAATCTTATTGATCCAATATCGACGATCCTTTTCATCTACTGCAGCCTGTGCCAACACACGCCATATACCAATACGGTATTTAGGTAGATGGCCAGACTGTTTCTCTTCCTCTAGAAACATCGACTGTACTTCATCGGCACATAGATGTTCCCAAATTAAAAATTCGGCTACATGAACCCTTACCCATTCTTTTTCGGAGCATAAAAGAGCCCTTAGGTCTGCTGATGCTTTTGTTTCGATTTGTTCCATGCGATAGTAAACACTTTATGTAGTCCATATTCTGAGCTCATCTCTTCTATTCTTCTATAGTCAGATGGATTGTCTTAACCACATCTTTTCTTCCATTAATATTGACATTATACCCCACGAAAGTGACTTCATACTCTCCGGGGTGATCAAATGTATACGAATGTCCAACCATATTTTCGGTCTGTATACTTTTGATGACTACTGGACTATCATAGCCCATATTCATCTCCTTGTTTCCTAACGAGATAGGAGCACTGACCGCAAACCCCTCTTTGAATGGCCCAGCTGTATTATTGGTCATGCCGTTCCATAAGATCAATAGACTCGACATAGAAGGTAACGTTGTCTGATTAAGCGCCGCTGGGTTTAGCACCCATTGAAAAGCCATCTGGGTCTGTGACGCCACGATGTCCGAGGCGCCCGTACTCGCATCTTCTCCATTGAGATTGAAATCTGTTACCTGAAAACCCGTCCTCATTGACCCTGCCTCTGTCGTACAATGCCAAGCAAAATAGATAGGCTTCCCGTCCTCCAGGCTCCCGTCTTCTATCAAATCCGCAATACTCGCTGTGCCGGCATCATAAAAAAAGGCTGAAGAGCCAATTGGCGGTAAATCAAACCGTTCGGATATGTCGATCCAATGAGCCGATTTAGATTTCACGTTGTCAAATTCATAATTTCCATCGAAATCGGTCGTGACCAACAACGCCGCACAATCGTCGTTGTTCCCTGCGTACTTTGTCGCCCTGAAACTCACCGTCGGTACCATGTCAAAGAGACGTTCTTTGTTACGATAGGCATAATCATTGCCCGGTGCTCCCGAATAAAAATCAATTAAGTCCACATTACCTTCGATATGAAATCGGATAACCTCTCCGGCGGTATAGACATCCTTATCCGTCCATACCTTAAAACTAGGGAACCTGACTTCATAGGGATCACGACACGCTGTCAACGCCAATACGAATATAATTGCTAAATACTTTTTCATGATTACCATCCTTCATTTTGAACTAATTTTCTATTGATTCCCATTTCATAAGAGGGAATTGGCCACCACTGGTCTTTGGGGTCGGCACTTCCGAAATATCTCCTTGCCCTTACATTGTAGGACGAGGTCGATGTCTGTGGCGTCTCGCCATGTCTCTGGATCATACTGTCGTGAAATATCCCCCACCGCACTAGATCGCTCTTGCGGAGTACCTCAAAACAGAGTTCCCTCGGACGTTCGTCCATCACTTCCTCGCGAAATGCCATATAGCTTTTGTCTGTAAAATCAGCTCCAGCCGGGTATCCTCGTTTTCTAACCATATTGAGGTACCCCAATGCATTATCATCCGCACCTTCGTAATATTCGTTGTAAGCCTCCGCATACATCAGCAGTACATCCGAATACCGCAAGATTGGAAAGTTTTCAGGAGTTTCCCCCGGGATCTTTGGGCGTACCAGCTCATTCTCTCGCCTGAACTTGCCGCTGTACCGCTGATACGCGGCTACATTAGATGCCCAATCCGTCCTCACGGCCACACCATTGCTGTTGACGTAATAGTAGGGAGCGACATTCCAGGTACGTCTCGCATCGTTGGTAGCATACAGACCGTGAAGATAGTTCGTCGTACGGAGAATACCGATAGCATACCCGATGATATCATCGCTCACCGGATTCCGGATCCCATTGTTCCTGCCGACGACTCCGCCGGCACTATATACACCGGTACCATCGCTATGGAACTCCACTTCAAAAATACTTTCTTTAATGTCATATTTATCCTGGGCATAATTGATAAAGACCTGTTCATACGACGGGTTCAACGCATGAAAACCTGTACCGATAATCTTTCCGGCATATATCATCGCATCCATATAGCGTGGTTTTCCTTCATTGTAGGGATATCCCGCAAGATACAGGTTGGCCCGTGCCAGCAGTCCCCATACGGCAGATTTGGAGATACGCCCTCCTGTACCGACCTCGGAGGCCGGCCTCACCATATCGGCAGCACTTTCCAGATCTTGCAGTATCTGCGTGTACACCTCCCTACCACTGGCCCGCGGCTGCTGTAAGTCTTCGACCTTCGCACTTTTCAAGGGCTCCAGTATCAAAGGAACACCCTGAAAACGGGTTACCAACATAAAATAATAATATCCCCGCAGGAACAGAGCCTGCCCCTTGATGTCCGCCCGCTTATCATCTGTAATATCGATAGCAGGATTGTCTACACCGGCCAGCAGATTATTCGCCCGCTTGATACCATCATAGCATGCATTCCAGTATCCCATCACTTTTGTATCGGTAGATTCTACATTGTAATCCGCCACAGAATATTCATCTGTCGTATAGTCCAGATATACTTCATCTGCGTCAAGCCCCATCCGACCAATCATATAACCGCCATACAGGGCGCCACTTGCCAACTGTGCATAAACACCATTCAGCGCATAGTTCAGCTCTGTCTCGGTACTGTAATAGGTCTCTTTCTCCAGAATATAGTCGGACGAATCAATGTCCAGGATATCCTGGCAGGACAGTGTCAGAAAGAGTGTAGTGGCTACAGTGATATATTTAAAAATACTTTTCATATCCTTATCAATTTTAAAAAATAACTTTAGCACCAAAGGAAACTGTCAAATTCTGCGCATAAGCCGAATAATCGAAACCCGGCGTCAGAATAGAATTTTGGGTCGACACCTCCGGATCTAACCCCGAATAATTACTCCATGTATAGAGATTTTGAGCAGCAACGCTGAGGTCTATACTCGATATTTTTCTCACCCATCGCCTGGGTAAACGATAGGCCAATTCCACCGTTTTTAACCGAAGAAAAGAACCATCTTCCAGGTATTTAGAAGAATAGTAACCTAGCGGACCATGCCCCCTTGTCCTAAAATATTCATTAGACGGGTTATCCTCAGTCCACCTGTTCATGTATGTTGCGAATTGGTTTAAGCCTAATCTGTTTGCAGCATTTCCCTCAAACATCAGCCGGTTGGCATTCATAATATCGTTGCCGTAATTCCACTGAAAAAACACATTCAGGCTGATGTCTTTGTACTTAAAATTATTGTTGAAACCACCATAATGTTTTGGCAACGTACGCCCCATGACGATCTTGTCTTTATCGTCGACGATCATATCGCCATTGATGTCCCGATATTTGATATCTCCGGGCTGGGTTGTGCTTCTGTTTTCATACAGCGAGACAATGCCGTCTTTGAGCAGATAAGAGCCGTCGGGCAGTTGGTCAAAATCCGACAGCTGATACACACCGTCCCATACAAAACCAAAGAAAGACGATACAGGCATACCCACTTGCGTGACGTAGAGGTTGGCCGTATTCCAGTTGGCCATAGCCGACACATTCGAGAAAAATGTCTTCTCGTCATCGGTCAGCGCCAACACCTTATTTCGGTTGAAGGAGATATTAAAGCTGGATTGCCATTTGAAATTTTTGCGGTCTATATTTACCGAATTGGCTGTCAGCTCAAAGCCCGTATTTCGTATAGAGCCGACATTTCTATAGATGCGCGCGAAACCCGTAGAACGGGGAACATTGGCATTCAGCAGCAGGTCTTTGGTATCCTTATTGTAATAGTCAAACACAAAATTCAGTCTGTTCCTAAACAACGACAGCTCGTAGCCGATATCCAATTGGTAGGTCGTCTCCCATCTCAGGTCTTCGTTTCCGAAACTCGAAACCGTCACCGCATAATCAGGGACAGCCGACCCAGTACCTATGCCATAAAAACCATAAAAATTCATGGCATTGGATATGGCAAAGTCACCGACCCTGTTGTTACCCGTGGCACCCCAGCTGACCCTCAGCTTGGAATCGCTGACGACAGGAATATCCTTCATGAATTTTTCCTGGCCTATCCTCCACGCTGCCGCAAAGGAAGGAAAATACCCCCATCTGTTTTGAGGGGCAAATTTTGACGAGCCATCCGCCCTGAATGTAGCCGTTAACAGGTATTTTCCCCGATAATTATAATTGACACGGCTCAAATAGGACAATAGTGTATTCGCAGACGCCGTAGATATCGGATTTCTCGGATATCCCATTCCCAATCCCCGCATGCCCAGATCCTCATTGGGGATCTGTACCGCTTCGAAACTATACCTGTCTGTATTCCGTCCCTGTAGGGACAATCCGATCAAAGCATCTAAACGATGGTTTTTGTTAAACCGCTTATTCCAGGCAAGTGTGTTTTCATTCATCCAGTCTGCGTAGGTAATTTCAGAAAAACCTCCGTTTACCCCTTTCAGGTTACTGGGGACATTGGCGCCTCGGTATGTCTTGGAATTATTAAAATATTCATTCCTGCTTAAGACAGATTTATATCCCCCTCGAATATTTAATTTCATATTCCACGGTAACGTATAGTTTATACCCATATTGCTGGTAAAGAACGCCCGGCCCTGCTCCCTGAATTCATTCCTGGTCGAAATGATCGGATTCATGGTCAATAAATTCGCTGTACCGAATTCGTCATCATCATACAGATCATCCTCCAGATCTCCCGTAGGCGACACCGGGCGATATCCCCAGGTACGGTACATGATATACGTCGCATAAGAACTATTCTCCGATGCAGCCTGATTCGTCAGCTGGCCGTAGTTTTTGTCCTTAGAATAGCTGATATTGAGATTGACCTTCAACTTCCGGTTGATATCTTGATCAAGCCTTAAGCTTCCCTTATACCTGTGGAAGCCGGAATTGATGATGACCCCATCCTGATTGACAGCATTCCCCGAGATAGCATATTTCGTACCTCGTGTCCCTCCTCTCAGCGACAGATTATGATTGTGCATCACGGCAGTGCGAAAGAGCATATCCTGCCAGTCGTACCCCTGTACGCTATCCCGGTAATCCTCTAAGGTCAATCCGGGCCCGGTCAGGTACCGGGATGTAGATGAAGTAGGGTTCAGCTCCAGCTGATACTTGACGAATTCATAAGGATCCATCATCTCCATCATCTTTATGGCCTTTTGATGGCTATAATTGACATTATATGTGATGACCGGTAGACCTTCCTTGCCCTGTTTCGTCTCGATGATGATGACGCCGTTTGCTCCCCTGCTGCCGTAGATAGCCGTGGCCGAGGCATCTTTGAGCACGGTCAGCTCAGCTATCTCCTCCGGATTGAGGGACGACAGGCTGAAGTCCTCTACAGGGAAACCGTCCACGACATAGAGCGGCGAATTGTCTTGCGTGATCGAATTGCCTCCTCTGATCACGAGCTCCGACTCTTCGCCCGGCTGTCCCGACAGGGAGCTGACCTGCAGACCGGCAACCCGTCCGGCCAATGCCTGGGCAATATTGGGTACCGGGGCCCGGTTAATATCCTCCACATCGACCTCGGCCAATGATCCCGTAAAATCTCTCTTGTCTACCGTACCGTATCCGATCACCACCACCTCGTCGATAGCCTCAGCCGACGATCTCAAGATTACTCTCTTGGGTATGGACTGGGCAATAAAGTTAACCGTTTGGTATCCGAGATAAGAAAATGAAACCATATCTCTCACATTTGCCTGAATACTAAATTCGCCGGATTCATTCGTTCTAGACACGACATTGGCCATACTGGTGTTTCGAACAATGACTCCCGATAAAACTTCATTCGTACTCGAATCTATCACTACACCACTATATTGCCTTCTCTGAGCATGCGCAAACGTCATGGCCAAACTACATACAATAATTAAAAATAACTGTTTCGTTAACATCATATTTTCATTTTAACGTGATGAGAAGTGATAAAAGTCATGAGATGTCCATTCATAACCCACATCACTTTCGTCACTTTAATTTATAATTTCAGATCATTAAGGGGAATCTTCGCTAGATAGACATCGGATTTCCCTCCCAGCAGATGAGAACATGAAAGCCACAGATACCTATCGTAGATGGTCATGCCCCCCGGATCAATGGTTCCCTCCTCAATAGGAACGGGCGTTTCTTTCAGCACTTTTCCTTCCAGATCAGTTACGACGACGCGCACAGAGGCGTCAGATTCTTGGGCACTCATCACCAATGTGCTGTCATCCAGAAAAACAAAATGGGGACTATGCAAGCGAAAATCCAACGGATAGTATTCAAAATTTTCATAAGGTGCCACGCCTACCACCAGCATACCCTTCTGATCGCCTTCATCCTTTCTGATCAGCACGTACATCTTATTCCCTTTATCGAAGCGCACCTGTACATCACCGGGGCTTCCGTCTAATCCCTGTGTCAATACACGCTGTGCACGGAAAGTCGTCCCATTCGTAGTCTTAAACAGTGTAAGGGGGTTCTGATAGTCGAAGCCATACGCATTAAGAGTCGTCTGATCCCATGTAACACCCGAAATATTAAAATCCCCGCTGCTCAGATCATTCTCCGTAGGGTAATATACTTCAGAGGGGGCCATAGCCGAAAAAGTCTTGCCGTCATCCGAAAAAGAGATATATGGCCTGCGAGTGGGTAGCGCCGAGCCATCCGCACGGTCATACTCCCCGTACATCAGCAGCATCAATCGGTTGCCCGGTGCAATAGAAAGTCTCGGTGCCTGCAAATCGGCGTGGGGCGTACCTCCAAAACTAAAGTTGTACAGTATACCATTATGGTTTCCTTTGACATCATGCACCACCAATTTTCCGTCTTGCCATCCTATATTGCTGAAATCAAAATCATACCCGGCAATCAGACCGGGCTCAGATGCCTGTACAGGAGCGTCTTTACCCGCTTCATACTCCGCCACCATCTCTGCTTCGGTCATGGCCTTGTGCCAAAAACGCAGTGTACGTATCTTACCCTGGGTAAATCTAGTGACTGCCGGAAGTGCCGTCGAAGATGTTTTATTAGTTGCTCTTGTAAACACGTTTATATCATTCCCATAGGTATTATGCTCATTGTGAGCGCTAGCACCTGTTGCAACAGGAGTAAGGTCGTTTGTAAGACTGTTTGCATGCAATACCACATTTGCTCCATCTTGATACAACCAAACCTTATCATTCGGCCCGTCGAACACAAAGCCTACATGATGCCATTCCCCAAATGTAAAAAGTCTATTAGCCGCTGGAGCTGGTGTCGCTGCCGTTTTGTTAAACCTACGGAAGCGCTCACCACCGGATATATCCAGTATCAACGTATTAGTTTGTTGCGTAAGAAAACCGTACCCTCCATCCCTGCTATCACCATCAGCCGTAGAAACAAGATCAGCTGCCGTAGTTGATACGGAAGATGGATCTCTATACACCCAGGTAGACAGGGAAAAAACCTCATCCCGCTCAAAGTCAAAATCCGTATGGTGCGGAATCTTCATGAATTGCCTGTCCTTTGCTTCAGCCGCTACCGGCATGTTAAACGTTAAATGATCTGCAGGTTCTGTCGGTGTAGGTAGATCCGTGAACTCAAACACCTGTACGGTTTCCCAAGTCTCGCCATCGACAGACTTGACCACCCTCACCCGTCCGCCGGAACCCGTCTCTTCTGTAGCTTCTCGAAAAGTACAATAAAATGCGTCGTTGAACCGTATCAAATCGGAAGATGTACTATAGGGTGCTTCATCCCAAACTTTGTGTACTTCCATCTCAAGCTCAGGGTCAAATGCCTTATCATCCTGATCATCACTCAATGCTTTAGGATCTTTCGCACAAGAAATGACTACTAACCATAATAATAGGATACATTGAAAGATAAATATGCGTTTTTTATTCATCACGATATTTTTTGACCATTTAATCAATTAATAAACCATATTTCTTTGAGAAATCATAACTTGGTTTTAGTATGAGCTGCGTTATATTTATAGTGTGCAAACCCACAGTACAAATATAATTTACGTAGCTCCATAACACGAAGTACTATCTTTTTCAATTATGATACTATTCTTCGGAGAATCTGTATCGAATTGGGCATAATATTATCGCCTTTAGTTACGATTGTGAACTAATCTATTGCCATTTCTCATACATGGAATTAATTATACCGAAACATTCTATTGAAAAACGGGGCAAACACAACCATATCGAAGACTCTTCTATCCTCAAACCTACAAAAGACTTGAAAAATAATATCAGAATAAGAAAAAATTGAAGATAAAAGAGCAAAATAAACTTACTAAGTTTAGCCCTTACTAACTGTTGTCAATAGTTTGTTGGATTACAAAACAGGTTATAAATCAGTAAAATTAAAAAATATGAAAAAAATCATTTTAATGACAGCATTTATTCTTGGGCTCGGTGCTGTGTCTTCAAACAGCTATGCACAACAGAAAGCGAGCGCACTTACCCCTTATTCGGATGAAGTACTCGACGCCGTCAATCTTACTCCTGAACAGAGAACAGCTGTGAAAGAAATGTTAGATAACTATAATTCAAAGTTTAAGAAACTCACGGCTCAGAAGTCTAATATACCCAAAGACGAATATGAAGCCAACCGAACAAAGCTTATAAAAGAGAGAGCAGATGAGTATGCTGAAATTCTGACACCAATGCAAAAGGAGCACGCATTTCAATTAGCGAGGGCAAGTAGAGGAACCGTGCAACAGTTTATAAATCCCGCTACTGCACAAATAGACTATACTTCTAAAGTCCCAAAATCAACTTTCTCTGAGACATTGCGAGAACAGGAAAACGAGTTAAAAAACAATCCTTTGATGAAACGATTTGCTGCTTCGCGGAAGAATTTTAAACAGGATAAATATAGGCCATTGTATCATTTTACCAGTCCGGAAAGCAGACTGAACGATCCGAATGGCTTGAGTTTTTGGCAAGGAAGATGGCATTTGTTCTACCAGGGCTACCCACCAGAAGATCTACGTCAGCATTGGGGACATGCCGTTAGTACCGACCTTATCCACTGGAAAGATCTTCCTTACGCTATCTATCCTTCGCCGGAAAGAGCAGTATATTCAGGGACCATATTTGTGGAAAAAGATAGGGCAATTGCAATGTATCATGGCACCCAGGAAGGAAATATGGTGGCGGTATCTAAAGATCCATTATTATTGAACTGGGAAAAATTAACTGGAAAAGCTGTTATCCCTCTTCGGGGAACAAAAGATCAACCACTGCCGTTTTCAGTCTTTGATCCGTGTATCTGGAAAAAAGATGGTGTTTATTATTCCTTAAGCGAAGCTAAAAATGACAAAAGACCAGTTGAAAACCCATTGAGGGCTAGTCACTTGTTTAAATCTAAAGATTTGGTTAACTGGGAGTATATGCATGAATTCGTTGAAAACGATAGGTTTACACTTCCAGGAGATGATGGTGCTTGTCCCTATTTTTGGCCAATAGGAAATAAATATATAATGCCGTTCTTTAGCCATATGTCTGGATCACAATATTTCTTGGGAGATTATGACAAAAAAAGAGATAAGTTTATAGTTACAGCGCATGGCAAATTCACTTTCGGATCAGTTTGGCCAGCCGGAGTACGTGCTCCATCTGCCTATCCGGATGGAAATGGTGGGGTGATCGTGATACTGACTATGCACGATGGTTTTAAAACCAGCGGGTGGAACCAACTGATGACCTTACCAAGAAGACTTACCTTGGACGAGGATAACACCATTCTAATGGAGCCAGCCGGAGATATTGAATCTTTACGTTATGCCCATCAGGTAGTAGAAGCAATGAGCTTACCAGCCAACAAAGAGGTAGTGATCAAACAGATCAAAGGAAACGCCATGGAGATTATGGCAGAGATAGATCCAAAGAATGCACCCATGATCGAAATGAACGTACTACGCTCTGCAAATAAGGAAGAATTCACGCGAATATCATTCTTTAAAGAAAGAGGGTATAGCTCCGGAAAAAAATATGATAACCCCGTTAACAAAATACGGAATAGCCTGGTGAGTATAGAAACGTCTTACTCCTCTATTTTACCCGGGGCAAAATCCAGAGCACCGGAAACAGCGCCGGTCATGATAAGACCCGGTGAAAATTTAAAACTAAGAGTTTTTATAGACAAAAGCATAGTGGAAGTTTATGTAAATGGAAAACAGTGCCTCGCAGTAAGGGTGTATCCCGGTATGGAAGACAGTACTGGCATCTCTTTCCGTTCGCAGGGAGAGGATAGCGAATTAAAATCTTTAGATGCCTGGCAAATGAAAAGTATTTATGAGTAGGTTTTTAAATTATTGTTTCAAATAAGAACGATAGAAAGAAAAAAATAAAAAGACTCTGCCTACACAGCCATCGAAAAATCATTTGAGGTATCACAAATCAAGCTTTGTATAATATTCAATGGAAAAATAGTACCAGAATGGAAAAAAATTGTAGACAAAGGAGCAACACAAATATCTTACCTTAGAGGTTGCTAACTGTAGCTCTTGATTTGTTTACAACAATTAACAGATTTATAAATCAAAAAATTAAAAAACATGAAAAGTATTATTTTAATGGTAGCATTTACCTTAGGACTATCCGCCATTTCTTTAGAAGGTTATACACAACAGAAACCACTGAGTGCTTATTCAACCGAAGCCCTTGATGCCATCAACGCTACCCCCGAGCAGCGAAAAGCGACTGAACAAATGTTGGATAGGTTTAAGCCAAGGATTAACGAACTTAGGGCTCAGCAATCTAATATGCCGGCGTACGAATACAAGGCTAAGTGGGGAAGGCTGATGGGCGAAAGAGCCGATGAGTTCGCTAAAATCCTGACACCGGAACAAAAGAAACAAGTAGACGAACTGGTTGCAGCAAGTAAAAAAACCACAACAAAGAAAGCGACGGCTAAATCCGCAGCAAAAACGGCAAAGTTCAGCCCTTATTCCGAAGAAACTATTAACGCGCTGGGTCTTACGACCGAACAGAGAAAAGCGACTGAACAAATGTTGGATAGGTTTAAGCCAAGGATTAACGAACTCAGGGCACAACAATCATCAATGCCGGCAAATGAATACAAGGCGAGATGGGGAAGGCTGATGGGCGAAAGAGCGGACGCATATGCAGAAATTATAGGTCCGGAGAAAAAGAAAGAATTAGACGAGTTAACAGCTGAAGCAAGAAAGAATAGGTAATAATAACTAATATAAAAAGGGGGGAATCGTGATGACTCCCCCCTTTTTATATTAGTTATCGCGAAAGCGCAACCCGAAAGCCGCGATTGATAGTACGGCGACCCGTACCACCGTTACCGCGATTAGGCACCCGGCAGCTGCTCTCCACAAAACTCCAGCTCCCTCCGCGTATAACCCGGGCTGTACCTGTTTCAACCCCTTTGGGGTTCACTGCCGGAGCACTGATATAATACGCTTTACCGTACCAGTCCCAGCACCATTCCCATATGTTTCCGCTCATATCGTAAAGTCCCAGTTCGTTGGCTTTTTTCTGTGCCACAGGTTGCACCTGACCATTACTGTTATCTTTGTACCAGCCTACCTCTCCCATATTCTGTCCTCCGCTGTACGTATATCCTTTGCTCCGACGGCCACCACGGGCAGCATATTCCCATTCGGCTTCGGTAGGCAAGCGGTAGCTTTTCCCGGTTTTTTCACTCAGCCAATTGCAATAAGCAACGGCATCTTCCCAGTTCACGTTGGACATAGGATGGTCTTCATGCCACCCCCAATCGGGTGTTTGAGGCATTTCTCTGCCTGTTGCTCTGCAAAATTCGCGATATTGTAATACAGTCGTTGGCGTCCTGGCGATCTTAAAGGCTTTAAGCGTGACACGGTGCGAAGGCCGTTCGTCAGGCTCCCCTGTACCATACTCATCGCCCATGGCAAATGTTCCTCCTTCTACGGTGACCATGCTTGGGTACACTTGGGCGGTTGCCATGACTGCTGCCAGTAGTAGAACTAAAAGTAATGTCGATTTCTTCATGTTATTCTTACTTTTTGTAAACTTTCAGCGACACGCGTACACTTCCTTTACATTCCTCCATATCATACAGATCCTTAGCGAGGGAGATCGTCGGATCCGAGAGTAGTTATCGGGTGTAAAAGAAACTGGATACCTTCTTTCCGCCAAGGGGTATTGAGAGAATGGTTTTTGGAGTCATCGACCACTAGATACCGAAGTTTAGACTGTATAGAAGGATGTTTCGCCTCTGCTTTATTGAGAGCGAGTATGAATCTCGTGCATGCTTCGGTGCCTACCCGTGTATCTGCATTCCCAATCGCCACATACACCGGTCTCCCGACAAGTTTACCCGCAAAATTCTCCAATGCTTGTGCTGCCATACCCTTCATGTCCTTGATAGCGTTAAACTCTTTTAGCGCACGCCAATCCGTCACCGGTGCTAACGCAGAAACCGCAGCGACCCGCTTATCCGCAGCAGCTAGCCGAAGCACACAATACCCGGCCCGGGATACGCCACACAGCACGATGCGCCCGGATTGAGCTAGTCCACGTTTGATCAACTCGTCCATCACAGCTTTGCCATCTTCTATAAAAACTGCGAAAGGGTCTTCTCCCGCGCCCACACTGGCGCTTAATCCCGCAATGCCGGACCCATATTTCCCTACACGTTCACCATGCGCAGGCAGATCGAAACTGACGACGCGGTGGCCTTCATCCAAGAATGGTTTGGTAATCGTTCCATATCGTCCTCCCGGAAGAGCGGACTCTCTATCTGCACTAAAATTCATAAGCAGAAGCGGATTATCCGCAAGCTTTTCCGCCGGAGGGGATATGACACTGACCTTGAGCTTACCGTAAGGACGTTCTATAACAAATTCTTCTGTACTTTGTGCATTCACTTTGAATCCGCATACAACATACAGGCTGATGGCAATACATATAACCGGAATTTGAACTATCTTCATTTTTTAATGGTTTAAAAGATTTATCCTCTTTTAGCAGACAGAACCTGTCATCCCCCCAAACAGACCGGTATCCTACACATCAACAAATGTCTGTAACTCCCATGCACTACAAAAGATCAGCAGCGGTTAGGGAGTTACAGACAGGAGATATTCTACTAATGAGTTTTGACGTTATTGATATAAAGGGCACTCAAGCGAATATTCTCGCGCTTGGCTCCTTCAAAAACAACCCGAAGGCGAACCTTATCGGGAAAACTATTCATTTCTTTACCTGCGGCCCAGACAATCGGAGTCTGAAATCCATTTTTGCGAATGATGGCAGCATCCTTGCCCGAAGCACCGGGAAGTGGCTTAAGATCGGAACCGAGCAACTCTATCCGCAGTGCAGCATTCGAACCAAGCCCATCCGCATTGACATAAAACTTGGGGGTTGTACCAGACGCTACCTCAACGGTTGTCGTGATAAATTCGCACACCGCTTCATTTTCCGGAATGTGATAAGACCCTGTGCCAAACGCTTCGGGCTGAACCCTGAGATCGCCAAAGCGATCCCGCGGAAGCATGGCAATACCGACCCCACCCCGTGGCGGAGCTTTCTCCCAGACTCTCGGATCCCAGGCACCGTAATAGATATAAGTTTTATCCCCTACATTCTCAAAGCCTTGCCCCTGCAACACACCGCCTTGATCCCAGGCACCATCCTCTCCACGTTTAATAAACACCTGTTCATGTGCGGGTTCACGAAAAAGGATACCGTCGTTGCTCATCACCAGACCTAAATCTATCGTCACATCTTTCCAATTCTCCGCCCCGTGCCATACACCAGAAACTCCCAAAAGTACACTCCCACGGTTCCAAACACTCAAACCTTCATGGGTTTGCTCTCCTTCACGACTCCGCCCAGCCCCCAATAGATCATATTGCGCAGAACGAACAAACCCCACTGAACTCGCGTGTGACCAATTGACGAAATCGCCAGAGACAAATGCACGGACCACACGGCCATGATAAGGACGCGAAGCCCAATTGGCGTTTTGTCCGGAAGCATAGTAGAGGCCATCCCACTTATAAAGCCCTCCGGATGGTTCAAAGTGCGTCCAAGGCAGAAACAGATCGTCTTTAGCCACCTTTGTTCCGACAGGAGTAATTGGGCGAACTACTTTCCAATCAAGACCGTCCGAACTAAAGAAAGGCACGAGTGTTCCGAGTGTCCTGCTTTTATCCATATAAGCATGGGTTGTAATTTTATAGCGTTGATCGGGATTGGGATCTTCTGGATCAAACAGCACTTTCAGATTCAGAAAGCTCAACTGAGGTGGATCGATCTTGACCAAATTGTTATTGGTATTTCCATTGTATTCCACCAGCCCAAGATTGGGCTTGGTCCATTTAATGCCGTCATTACTCTCCGCATAAGCGCCTCTCCAACGAGGAACATTAGGACTATTCGGCTTGTTTCCCGCAGCGGCATACCACATACGAAACTTGCCGTTCTCTCGAATGACTGACCCATAAAACTGTACACCCCAGGAATCAGGCGCACCCTTCGGTCCGCGATCCAACACAGGGTTTCCGGAATATTTTTTCGGTGTCCGCATTTCCACTTTGAGATTCTGGATGAAAGGAATGGAAACATTATCGAACGCAAAAAACGTGATAGCCTTCGTCTCGTCGAAATAATCATCTTTTTCCTGAGCGACAAGCGATGAGGCCGTCATGCTAACAATCATTGCGACAGTAAAGAGCGTCAACACGTACCGAAACATGCTTTTAAAATGAAATGAGATTTTCATAGCTATGAATTTAAGGTTTATATTTTTCTGTTTAATTTTTCATTAAATTTAAAGTTGACGACAATTTAACACTACTACTATCCATCCGATTTATAATAAAAATTTTCAGTATCGCTACAACCCTTTAGCGTCCAGTTCATTCAACAAGGGTCTGTTTTCCTTCAGTCGTCTAACATTCTGAACAAAAAGATCCCAGATTCGCTCTAAAAAGTTCGGGCTGGCACTAGAACCGGAAATATGCGGGGTTAAAATAACATTTGGCATTTTCCATAAAGGATGATCAGCTGGCATAGGGTAATAATAATGTGTATCTAATGCCGCTCCAGCAATTCGGTTATTTTGTAAAGCATCAAGCAGCGCAGCCTCTTCCACGATCGGGCCACGAGCCGGATTAAGTAAAAATGCAGACGGTTTTAACATACCAAGCACTTCGCTATCTATAATCGATATGTTGCTTTCCGTACCGGGCATTGCTATGACAAGAAAATCCAGCTCTTTCAAAAAGGCTTCTTTGTCGGACATGAAAAAAACGCTATCAGGCAGCACTCCTTCTACATCACCGGTTCCTTCCACACAATACATGTTCTCACGCGGTTTGATCTCTTTTCTGACCAGTACGTGTACTTTCATGCCCATAGCTTTTGCTAGGCGTGCCGTTTGGCGTCCAATGCCCCCATATCCCCAGATACCGACAACCGAACCGCGTACCTCATACTGAAAACGTGCAGCACGATCCCAGGTTTGTGTATCTTGATTATGGAAAATTTGTCGCATATCACGGGACAGATTAATCATCATGGCGATATTCCATTCAGCTATGGGGATATCAGAGATACCTAATGCATTGCAAAGCTTTATGTTTCGCTCATCAAATCCTTGCCCGACCAGTTGATTATATCCGGCCGAACTAATTTGAATAAATTTTAAATGCTGCATTTCTTTGTGGTTTTCCGGCGGAATTGTACAGAATAACACATCACAATCTTTGATGACATCCTCCGGAAGTTTTCGTAAACGGGCTTCAGATGGCTCTACCAGCGAAAATGTTACTCCGGGAATATCCTGCAATTCCCTCAGCTTGGGTTCAAATATGGGCATGTCTATTAGAATATTCATAGGCTATTATCTAAGTGGTTAGTTTTTTCCCCGGAACACTGTTGAATTCGCCTGTACCCGGGATGAACGGATAACGTTTAATCGTGTCATCGGTCAGTGTTATACCAAGGCCTGGGAGCTGAGGAGGGAGGACATACCCATTCTCTATTTGCAGGCTATCGCCTATGAGTTCATAGTGTAATGGCCCGTAAGCAGGAGCAACTTCCAATATCGCCGTATTAGGACAGGCAAAACCGCAATGAATATTCTGCATTTGAGAGGCTCCGGCTCCCCAAGCGTGCGGGGCAATCTTGCGATTTAGCTTATGCAATAAGGCCGCGATCTTCATAAACTGGTCAAGTCCTGCCGTAAAAGAAGCATCCGGCTGCCCGATGTCAAAGCTGTCCTGATCAATAAAAGTTTGCCATTCACAAAGTGCGGTAAGGCATTCACCTCCGGCTATAGGAGTTCGGGTATTTTCCCGAAGTTGGCTGTACCAATCCGGCCGGGTATAGTGTAACGGTTCTTCTAAAAACAAGAGATCATACGCTTCCAATGCTTTAGCGACGGCTGTGGCTGTTTCTAAGTTCCACGTTACCTTGCTGTGATTTCCCATGTGGGCATCAAGCATTAGCCGTAGGTCATTACCAAACCGGCCACGGATGGCTTCACATTTACCCGCTTCAAAATCTGCGGCGGCGGTGGGCTCTCCGGAAATCCTGCTCCCCTCACCTGAATAATACGCTCCAGCTCCGATTTTCACACCTTTAAAACCTAATGACAAATAATATTCGATTTTGCCGAACAGTTTATCCATAGGATAATTACTAGGTCCCCCAGTTGCATAACACGGGAGCTTTACATGATCGCCCCCTCCCGATAATGAAAAATCAGTTTTCCATTTATCTTTCAAAAGCTTCCATACCGGCATTCCTTCCTGCTTGCCTTTCAGATCCCACAGTGCTGCTTCGATTCCACAGAGTACCACCGCGCCTACCCCTACCCGACACCAAAAATTACCGCTATGGTACATTCGTTCCCAAAGTAAAGCAATATTATCAACAGAATTGCCGACAAGTATCGGTTTAAAAAACTGAACTATTTCGGGAACAATCTCAGGAAGAAAATATCCGGCATAAGTCTCTCCGACACCGGTTATTCCTGCATCCGTTTCAATAACGATCAGGGCCACACTGCGCAATTTTCTTGCCTCTAGAAGATAACGATCATTAGTACAGGGTCCGGTCAGTAAAACAGTTTTAACATTACTTATTTTCATTTTTTTTCTTTCAGGTTTTTAATTGATATTTCAGCTTTTATGATCCACTTAAACGAAATACGGTCGCTCTAAGACCTGCCCGACATAATCTATCGGTCGAAACGGAATGAATAAAGATCCGCTTCTCTCATTTCAAAGCTTAGATAAACTGGCTGGCCGGCAAATTGAGATAAATCCGCATCACGCTTCCATTTCACCAAACCATCAACGGCGTCACCAATCAACGGTTCGCTCTCGGCAAGTATTTTTCCTTTTGAATTGAGCATCTGAATCCCGACAAATCCTAAAGCCGAAGTGGAATAGTTCAACTCAAGTCGGCTCCCTTCAAATCGTAAAGGTTTGGTCTTAAAGCTTCCTTTATTCGCGCCGGCATTGACAGAAATAAAACCATCCACCCGTACTACATAACGGTCTCCGCTACGGTGATAAATGGATAGCTCCGTGGGGCTTGTCTGGAGGACATTTTGCGCTACATAATTTGCACGGTTTGTCCACTGCCGGGGATCCAGTCCGGGGCGGATAAACGCTTCTGTAAAAAGACGGTCATAACGGGTAGAACCGGCACGAGTCGTCATGAAGAGCACGTCGGTAATATTTTCCATGACAACATCCGCAGAATCGGTTCCTCCGGGAACGAACCTAGTCGGCAAGGCAATATAGATGTGTGGGGCACGTACATAAGGATGCGTCATACTGGTATAAAGATTTTCGCCGGGAAGATTGGGGTTCATCTCCACAGGATTGGTCCATTTCACAAAATCACGCGAAGTACTTCGGGCAATGGTGCGGAGCCGGTCCGCGGTCCATGTTCGGAAATAGCAGACATACTGCTGTTCAGCATCAGACCAAAAAGCTATATTCGGCGAGTCAAAAGCGTGCCGCCATTCGGGACGATAGGGAATGATTTCCTCCTGTCGGGTCCATTGGATACCATCCGGTGAAACAAATCCGTACAAGCCAATACCTTTTTTGGTAGACCCGAGTTTGTTTCCTCCGCCGGGATAGCCGGCTACCGCCTTGTAACGCTCCTTGAGATCCACCCCGGGCCGCGCATCCAGAAACGGCATGAAATTCGTTAGGAAAGGTGGCTGCTTGACCAGGATAGCATTGTTCTCCAGACTTCCCCCGATTTCGTGCAGCCGGAGCTTAGGGAGTACCCATTCATGTCCGTCGCGGCTCTCCGCATAGAAGACACTTTCGCCCGGATGGCCGGTATGCTTATCTCCCGTATAGGCGGGATCCATACCCCGATACCAGGCGCGGTACAGATCTCCGTCCTTGATAACCGTGACCATGTGCCGTACCGGAAGCGGCGATTTTGCCCGCGGCGCCTTGACCGGCGTGTGCAGCTTCGGGCTGACACCTTTCATCTCCGCGACCAGGTATTTATCAACAAAAAGCTCCCGACGTGTGCCGATGTCGATAGGACCTCCGGCGGCATACCCTGAGCCGGTATCAGGCAGTGGCGATTTACCGATATCCGCGCTCAGCACAGCAGATGGAGAAAGCACTGCTCCCGCTAACAGCGGAGCACTGACAGTAAGCATTTTTCTTCTTGATAGTTTCATCTTTTCTCTATTATTTATTTAGCTTTATTTCAATACGGCTTCCCAAAGTATTTCTAC
Organism: Sphingobacterium sp.; assembly: GCA_040392285.1. GTDB lineage: Bacteria > Bacteroidota > Bacteroidia > Sphingobacteriales > Sphingobacteriaceae > Sphingobacterium. The sequence continues at coordinate 20,622 of JBEBWF010000061.1, forward strand.
CGGATGAAGGGCTTGCCGTCCCAATGTATCGCCAATCTGATGCCGACAGCTCGTGCCGGGAGCGGCCACAATCTCTTCCGCCGACACCTTACGCAGTGCAGGGACCAGCACCAGATTGGCGATGGTGATCGAAACGTCGAAATGTTCTTTCTCATAACCAAAAGATCCGGCCATCCCGCAACAACCGGAAGGGATGACATGGACCTTATAGTTTTCCGGAAATTCGAGAATCATTCGTGTTGCATCTTCAATCTTGAATGCTTTTTGGAAACAGTGGGTATGGAGATGAATGGTCTTGTATGCATTCGTAAAATCGGATCGGCGGATATTTCCGTCACGCATTTCATTGGCGATAAATTCATCGATCACCCATACGTTTTTTGACAATGCTATCGCATCTTTTTTCATGTCTTTATTCACCAAATCCGGATACTCATCCCTGAAACTCAATATCGCCGAAGGCTCGATACCAATCAACGGTGTAGCTTCGGATATCAGTTCTTTGAATAGATTAACCTGACGGTCAGCAATTTTTTTCGCCGCTTTAAGCAAACCTTTCGACAGCAAACTCCGCCCGCTTTCCGGATGATTTACTAACCTGACCTCATAGCCCAGTTTCTCCAACAGGCAATATGCGGCTTTACCCACACGCATATCGTTGTAATTGGTAAACTCGTCACAAAAAAAATAGACAGCTTTCTTTACCGGTTGCATACCCGTCCCGTTTCTTTGACGGGCCGATATCCATTTCCACAACGGCTGGCCTACTTTAGGCAGGGAACGTCCCGTAGCGAACCCTAATGACTTTTTTATCCATTTGGAAGTGAATTTGTTCGTGACCAAAAAATTATAAATAGGCGAAATATACGAAGCCAGACGCTGGGTAGTCGTGAAGTTGGCAATCATCCAGGTCCGGAAAGGTGTTCCGTGCGCATCATAATACTGTTGAAGAAACTCCGCTTTCATTTTGGCCACATCCACTTGTGACGGGCATTCCGTTTTGCACGCTTTGCAGCTCAAACAAAGATCCATAGCTTCCTTGATCTCCTTATGGTCAAATCGATTGGACTTTGTCGAATTGGTAAGGTAATACCGCAGTATGTTGGCCCGGGACCTGGTCGAATGCAACTCATCTTTTGTCGCCATGAACGAGGGGCACATCGCCCCACCCATACGTTCCGATTTCCGACAATCGCCGGATCCGGAACATTTTTCAGCCAGCTTTAAAATACCACCTGTTTTCTCAAAATCGAAATACGTAGACACTGTCAATGTATCTGTCGGCTTCTCATACCGAAGCGATGCGTCCATCGGTGGCGTATCCACGATTTTTCCCGCATTGAAAATACCGTTCGGATCAAACAATTTTTTGACGTCCTTCTGGAGCCGGTATCCTGCCTCGCCATATACCTGCGGAATAAATTCACCGCGCAGCCTGCCATCCCCATGTTCGCCGCTCAGCGAGCCTTCATATTTCTTAACTAGCAAAGCAGCCTGTTCTGACAATTCGCGAAACAGGAATTTACCACGTTCGGCCTTCAGGTCAATAAAAGGAATAACATGGATAAGCCCAACGGCAGCATGACCATAAAAGCAAGCTCGCACCTGATGCTTCTCCAAAAGTTCCAGCAAATCGGCCATATAATCAGGCAGATCGGCAGGATCAACCGCCGAATCTTCTATACAGTTCACCGGTTTTTCCTTGGTGGGCATGTTTCGGATCAACCCCATCCCCGCCTTTCGCAAATCCCAGATGGCCTTGGTCTTTGCCCCAAAAATAACTGGATAAGCGTATCCTAAACCCGATTTGCTAAGCTCATCCACCAAGGCTCCTGTCATGTCCAGCAATATATCCTTCGAGTCGCTCCTGAATTCCACAATCAACAGTGCGACAGGATCGCCTTCCACAAAAAAGCGGTTGTGCTTCTGTATTGGATGATCTTTAGTACAGTCCAAAACATACTGATCGACCAATTCTATAGATAATGGATCGTGCCTGAGTGCAATAATATTGGCATGGAAAGACTCCGTCAGCGAAGTGCAGTGTACGCACACCAATGCAATCTCTTTCGGCGGTAGGGGAATCAGATTTAGCTTGGCTTCCGTCATGAAACCCAATGTCCCCTCCGATCCTGCAAGCAAGTTGCAGAGGTTGAACGGCTCCTCGCTTACCAATAATTTATCCAGTGCATATCCGGTGTTTCTACGTGTAATATTACGTTTGGGATATTTTTCACGGATGATTCTCACATTCTCTTCATCAGCCAACAACTCTGATATGCTCCGATAAATCTCCCCCTCCCTATTTTGCAAGGATATTCTGTCCGAAAAGACCTTTTGATCGACAGATTCCATCACAATGGTCGAGCCATCATCCAATAACACATTGGCCGCCACCAACTGGCTACGCGCATCCCCCCATTTGATGGAATGTAGGCCACTGGAATTGTTACCAACCATTCCACCAATCATCGCACGGTTGGCGGTAGACGTTTCAGGGCCATACATCAACCCAAATGGCAGGAGATAACGGTTAAGCTCATCCCTCACCACACCCGGCTGTACCCTTACCCACCTGTTCTCGACGTCAAGTTCAAGAATCCGGTTGAAATGTTTGGAGAAATCAACAACGATGCCATCACCGACAACCTGACCAGCCAACGAGGTGCCTGCCGTCCGTGGCAACAGTGTTACCTGATATTGTTGTGCAAACTCGATCAGCCGCTTTAGATCCTGTTCGTCTTTGGGAATGGCGACCGCAAGAGGCAATTCCTGATAGGCAGAAGCATCGGTGGAATAGGCTCGTCGGACAGCGATAGACTTTCCCGTATCTCCGTAATAGATTTCTCCATGAAATAGTGCTGACAATGCTTTAAAACGGTCTGTTTCCATAGTCAAAAAGGTTAACGTGATACCTCCTCAAACAGTTCATTCAACAATGTCACCGCCGTTTCGACCAAGACCTCGCCCTGCCCGGCTTCAATCATGCTTACCTCCACTTCATACGCACCATGCGCAAACGCAGGCTGATCCGGGATATACCCGACGCTGTGATTCGTGAAGGTGACCACGAGCGTATGTCCAAACGGTGAACGCGCTTTGATCGCCAAACCAAGCTCCACAAATACTTCCGTTGGCAACATCACCAATGCTGTTGATCCTATAAGAATGACCTGGACTTCGGCTTGTAGCCCTTTCCCCTCCAGGTTCGCCACCCTCAAAATTTTTCTCGCTTCCCTTATCAGAGGTGTAGAAGCCTCCTCGTCAGATTGCATGACAGCGTCTATGGACGCCTGCTGAATGACAGCCTCTGAATAAACAGGCGTCTGGAGCGTTAATTGCTGCGCGCGGGCAACGATACGAGGCAACTTCTCTGTCACCAAATGTTGATAGTACCCGATAACCTTCTGCGCCAGAGTATGGCCGATCTGTACAGATTTATCAAACGATTTCAACCGATCCTCTTTGGAAACATCGATATGGTTAATGTTTCCACACGTACCGGTAGCAAAGACCACCGCGGTATCTTCCTGAAAATATGCCTTTAGCTCCTGTTCCAAAAAATGCGGAAAATCAGCCGAAATAGCCGTCCCCCCTATGGTATCCAAATGGATTGCGAAATTGACAAGAATAGCATGGGGCTTGCCCGCCAAATTTTCAAAAACAACGATCCCGACTTCAGGGTCGATCGGCCCTGCAGGTTTGACAATATCCGGATTTAGTACACCCGGATTGAACTTCACGCTCCCATCTTTCATGAAATAACGTCGATGAAAGGAAATATCCTGCTCTTCCGTAGAGCCGGCCTTCATGACCACAGGAATTCTATTCGCCCGTGCTTCGTCCACCGCCTCAATAATCGCTTCAAACAATACATTTTCGTAATCTTCCGTCAGAAAAGGGCCGGTATGCGTGTGGGTAGAAGCGACGGTAATAAAATCCATCGGAATTTCCCAATGCTGTGAAATGTACGCTCTAGCACGCTGGTAAGCATGAGGTGCTACATCAATAATATCCACGACAGCAAGGACAAAAAATTGTTCTCCATCCCCTATGACCATAGCCTTTACCTGCAACGGGTCATGCACCGCATCGGCCAGTCTTTCTATGTAATATCCTCTGAGAGCGGTTCCCAAAAGAGGCGTTACGTTCCGGTATGCTACTCCTACTTCCATGCTTATAATATCTAACTTACAGTTTGATTATCTTTCCCCCGTCCCTCTTGCTTTCAAGCCCCCCGATCAGGGTGTGTATAAGGTTATACGTTTTCTTGAAACCCAAACGGGGACGCCCCTCTTCCACAGACCTGACAAACTCTACAATGTTTTGCCTGAACATCGCGTATGAGTTCGTTATCTCGACCAGATTCCATTTGTTTCTTCCGAAAATTGAAAATTGTGCCGTACCGACAATATCGGGAGAAAGGTGTATCGTCAACAACAATCCATCCTTAAATCGAATACACATCAGCTCCTTACCGTCGTCTCCTAAAGCCTGAATACTCTCGGCAACAGGATCATCCAATAATGCAAAAACAGATTCGAGGCGATGAATCCCATATTTCGCCCAATCGTTTTTGCCCACACAGGTGATAAATTCCAACTTTCCGTATGCTGCCAACTGTGCTTTTACCCCCCGGCATTCGCCCGAATAACGGGTAGACGAACAGGACATAATGAACTTTCCGGCATCGTGCATAGCACTAAACCATGCTAAATCCGCACG
>JBEBWF010000062.1:0-24696 GCA_040392285.1 Sphingobacterium sp.
CTTCACCAGCTTGGTTCAAGGTGTCCTGATCACGCATAATCGTGGCAACAGGTTTGAAAGCTACTTTGAAAGTGATGTCCATTCCGTTGGATATACCACCTTGTATACCTCCCGAATAGTTGGTGCGGGTCAGGATTTTATCGCCTTCGGTCATGAAAATATCGTTGTGCTCGGTACCCCTTAATTTTGATCCCTCAAATCCGGAGCCATATTCGAAACCGTGCACCGCATTGATACCCATCATCGCCTTAGCTAGATCGGCATGGAGCTTATCAAATACCGGTTCGCCGAGTCCCACCGGCACGTGACGGATTATGGCAGAGATACGTCCGCCTACGGTATCGCCGTCTTTTCGAACGCTGTCGATAAAGGTGATCATTTCATTTGCGGTAGCTGGGTCTGCACATCTTGCGATATTGCTTTCCCGAGTGTCAAGCAGGGTTTTTAAATCGGCTATGTCAATGTTCGGAGCTTCGATGGTACCTACGCCTGATACATGAGCAAAGATCTCGATGCCCTGCTTCTTCAAGAAAAGCTTGGCGATAGCTCCCGCGGCTACACGTGCGGCAGTCTCTCTTGCCGAGGAACGCCCGCCACCTCGATAGTCACGGATACCATATTTCATTTGGTAGGTGTAATCCGCATGTGAGGGACGGTATTTGTCACTGATGTGGGAATAATCTTTGGAGCGCTGATCTTCGTTGGGAATCAAAATGGCAATAGGAGTTCCTGTAGATTTACCTTCGAAAACCCCTGACAAGATTTCTGCAGTATCACTTTCTTTACGCTGTGTTGTAATTTTAGATTGCCCTGGTCTTCGCTTGTCCAATTCAGATTGGATAAAAGCTTCATCGATCTCTATATTGGATGGACATCCGTCCAAAATAACACCTATGGCCTTACCATGTGATTCACCAAAAGTGCTTATCTTAAATATATCTCCAAATGTATTTCCTGCCATGAATTTTTGTTTCTGTAAATATACGTCTTCTTCCGTAAACTGCTATCGAGTATACTAAATTCTCTTCGAAAGTTTGGCTAATGCTGTACGTCAAAATCTTGTTGTCGTAGGTGTTCCCAATATGCAGGATACGATTTTTCCACCACTTGTGGTTCTTCGATCTGAATAGTATCGAAAACTAACGCTAAAGGTGCAAAGGCCATGGCCATACGATGATCTTCATAGGTTGCTATGCTAATTTTCGCTGGCTCGACCACTTGGCTACTATCTAAATGATAGACTTCATTATCCTCGGTCAATATAGCTCCAAACTTTCCTATTTCGTTTTGCAAAGCAGCAATACGATCCGTTTCTTTGATTTTTAGTGTCTCCAAACCAGTGAATGATACGTTTTTCCGCAAAGCAGCCGCTACAACAACAACGGTCTGGGCTAAGTCGGGACATTCCTTAAAGTCGAATAATGTTTTGTCGAAAGAAACCGCGATCTTTTTTAAGAGAATACCTTGATCTTCAAATACTGTTTCCACACCGAAATGCGTCATGATGTCAGCAATGGCAATATCTCCTTGTAGGCTGTTTCTTTTTAAACCCGGTAACCGGATTTCACCTTCTTGGGATAAAGCGACCATCGCGTACCAATAGGAGGCCGCACTCCAGTCGGGCTCAATATAAAGCGTGGTTTCTTTGGCCTGCTGTGGAAGAATTTGGATTTGATGATCTACCCAGCTGTGCTGTATACCGACTTCTTCAAGCATGTTGAGTGTCATGGTCACATATGGCCTGGAGGTTAACTCACCCTCGATTTCTAAAGTCAGCCCTTTTTTTAGTGATGCAGCTATCAGCAACAAGGAGGAGATGTACTGGCTACTAATATTGCCTTTTATCTTGACGGTGTCCTTGCTTTGAAACAGCTTTCCTTCAATATGCAGTGGTGGAAAACCTGTTTTTGCTTTATAATGTATATCTGCGCCAATTTCCTTCAAAGCGTCTACCAAAATACCAATCGGGCGTTGTTGCATCCTTTCGGTACCGGTGAGGATAAAATCTCCCGATAACAGGTTGAGGTAAGATGTCATAAAGCGCATAGCGGTGCCTGCAGGGCCTATATCAATGACTGTCTGTTCCGAGCTGCTTTGTGTAGCGGTAGCTATAGCTTGTGTCAGCAATACGGTGTCGTCGGCTTCCGACAAGTTCGCAATGTGGACTTTCCCATTACTAAGCGCTTGGATAATAAGGGCGCGGTTGCTCTCCGATTTAGAGCCGGTGAGCTGGACCGTGCCTGTTATTTTCTTAGTAGGATGTGTAAGCTGAATGCTTGAATGGCTCATTATGCCTCCGTTGACGTTTTTTCGTTCATAACCTCATTTTGTTTGCGGATCGATTCATTGTGCAATAATTCTAAATATTTCACGGTGAAATCCTCGCCCAAATTCAATGCCTTTGCCAACTGAACTCTTTTTTGGACAATCTCATCCCAACGAGATACCTGAAGGATGGTCACATTGTTGTCGCGTTTGTATTCACCTATTTTCTCTGCAATCTTCATACGATCACCGATTTGTTTGATGATTTGATCGTCTAATTTGTCGATTTGCTGACGTAGTTCGGCCAACTTATCTTCAAATGCCGGATTGTTTGATTCGGCATGACGGATCGATAGATTGTCTAAAAGATCAGCTAACGCCGCAGGGGTAACTTGCTGTTTGGCATCTGTCCATGCTACGGATGGATCGATGTGTGATTCGATAATCAAACCTTGCATGTCCATATCCATGGCCTTTTGTGTGATATAAGGGATTAACTCACGATTACCACAGATATGGCTAGGGTCGTTGATGATAGGCAGCTCAGGAGCAATTGTTTTTAGCTGGATCGCTAAATCCCACATAGGCTCATTACGGAAAGCTGTTTTCTCAAACGAAGAGAAGCCTCGGTGTATAGCACCTATTTTCTTGATGCCTGCACCGTTGATACGTTCTAAAGCTCCAATCCATAAGGATAAGTCTGGGTTTACCGGGTTTTTAACCAGGACAGGAACATCGACGCCTTTTAGAGCGTCCGCGATCTCTTGTACGGTAAAAGGGTTTGCTGTAGAGCGTGCGCCTACCCATAATATATCTACTCCTGCAGCTAAAGCCTCTTCCACGTGTTTTGCTGTGGCAACTTCTGTTGCAGTTAATAATCCGGTTTCTTCTTTTGCTCTTTTCAACCATTGTAAACCGATGCTGCCGATGCCTTCGAATTCTCCCGGACGTGTGCGGGGTTTCCAAATACCTGCACGGAGCACATGGACTTTGCCTGTATTGGCTAATAGATGAGCTGTAGATACCACTTGCTCTTCTGTCTCTGCACTACAAGGGCCTGCTATAATTAGTGGTTGGTCGCCTGTATCTATCCAAGAACTAAGCGGAAGGATTTCTAATGAATGTTTCATATCTTTCTTTGTGTATATTTTATATTTTGTAATTCGAATTTATTAACTGTTTACCCGATAATATGTAAGGTTTTTAGCTTCATAACTTACGTAACCTTGTACAACTAGGTTATACCTTTTCATTTTTAATGTATTCGCCCATGATACTAAAGTTGACCGTATGTTTCAATACCTTGCGGATAGCGGCGTCGTAGTCGGACTGTTTTTTCCATTCCACATCGACGTAGAAATCGTACTCATTGCGTCGACCTACAACAGGCATCGACTGAATCTTGCTGAGGTTGACATTTTGTTCCGCGAAACATTGTAAGACTGTAGCTAGTGCCCCTACAGCATTGCCCGTTTGGAAAGATAGTGATGCTTTATTGGCATTCTTCTGCTCGACGACTTGGTTGGCTAGGATGAGGAAACGTGTTGCGTTTTTCTTATGCGTTTCGATGCGCTTCTCCAAAATGTTCAAACCATAGGTTTTAGCAGCATGTTCGCTGGCAATGGCCGCTGTCGTTGTCAATTTTTCATCTTTGATGTTTTTTGCACACCCTGCAGTATCCATGCCTTCTTTGACCTCCCAATCGGGATGTTCACTCAGGAATTCATCACATTGCCGGATTGCAATAGGATGGGACTCGACCGTTTTGATATCACCTAACTTTACACCCGGTAAGGCTAGTAGGTTTTGTTGAATGATCAAGTGTACTTCTCCGATGATGTGGAACCGATAATCCCGCAAGAGGTTGTAATTGGGTAAAATGCTACCTGCAATAGAATTCTCTATAGCCATGACCACATAATCGGCTTTGCCCTGCTTGAGCATCTCACACGTTTGTTTGAATGAATTGCATTCGATGGTTTCGATGTCTTCTCCGAAAAACTTGAAAGCAGCTTCTTCATGAAACGATGCTTTTACACCTTGTATTGCTATTTTAATACTCATCTTTTTATTTTATCCATAAAAAAAGTCCCGAATTTGATCCGGGACTTTTCGTTTATTGTTCTAAACAAACATATCAATCCCGGCTTTTATTCTTAAAATAAAAGAAACCAAAATAAAAATATGTTGTATATCTTGTCATGTCTCGAATATTACAATCCAAAAGTAAGCTTAATATTTTATATGTGCAAATTATATATGAAAAAATGTATGAAAAAATGTTGTTTTTCGGTCTATTTTAAATACAAAATGTAAGTTATTTTCATTCACTTTTTTACACAAATTTTTATGCTATTTAACCCTATTTTATATCATAAATTGCTTTCAATAAGGTTTTTGTGATTTATTCGGTTGTTTATTTATATTAATTTTATGTTGTTTAAATGTGAAAATTATATGTAAAAATGAGTGAAAATAATGGTTTTTTTAAGGTGTTTTGGTGTGTAAAAATCACGAAAACAGATGAAAAATAGTAGGGTGAATTCTTTTTATGTCGACTATTGTGCAATTAACCTGTGGTCCAATTCAAAAGCTTAATTTAAAAAGAAAGTCAGAAAGCCCATTTTTTTACCAAACATTTTGTAGAATTGGAGCTTCAAACTCAAAAGTATTGATTCGGGCTTTGGAAACTGATTTTTATGGAATATGTATTATTAAGTGTTATTTGTAGTGTGACCGTTTCGGTTATTCTTAAGCTGGGTAAGCGGAAGGGATTTAAGCATTTGCATCTTATCGTATGGAATTATCCTGTAGCAGCCTTAGCGACCTTTTTTTTGTTGTCACCCGAAATTCCGGATATATCCGAGCTTGATCTCCCTTGGGAGCTTTATCTCTCGCTGGCTATTTTGTTGCCTGTTATATTTATTTGTATTGCTTATGCCATTGAATTCAGTGGCATCGTAAAAACGGAAGTTGCACAGCGTCTTTCTTTGTTCATTCCCTTAATGGCTGCATTTTTTATCTTCCATGAAGATATAGGAATAAGCAAATTGGCAGGTATTGCTGTGGGATTATTAGCGATTGTCTGTTCTATAGGGTGGAATAGGGGACGGGGTAGCACATCTTCTGTTAAAAATTGGCTGTATCCGTTGCTGGTCTTTGTGGGAATGGGCGTGATCGATATCCTTTTCAAGAAAGTTGCTCTTTATCAAGAAACATCCTATGCTTTTTCTATGCTTGTTATTTTTATTTTTGCGATGTTTGTCGCAATCGGGCTGTTGTTATATAAGTTGTGGCGAGAAAAAGAAACCGTGAAAAAGGGTACGATGGTTTGGGGAATTCTCTTGGGTTTATTTAATTTCGGTAATATCTTGTTTTATATGAAGGCGCACCGGGCTTTACCCGATAGTCCGTCTGTCGTGTTTACCGGGATGAATATTGGCGTCATTGTCGTTGGCGCATTGGTCGGCTTCGTATTCTTTAAAGAAAGATTAACCTTTTTGAATAAGATTGGATTGGCTTTAGCTGTTATTTCTGTATTAATTATTGCATATCTGTGAGCTTGTTTGAAGATACATACCGAACTATTGATCGGCCGTCTGAGGGTGTTTTCCGGGACAAGGGAAGTAAGTTTATCGCATACGCTTATCCATTTAAAAGTGAAGAAAAATTAAGGGAGATCGTGGCATCATTAAAATCTCTACACCCCAAAGCGAGACACCATTGCTGGGCTTATCGACTGGGAATAGACCGGAATATATACCGTGTCAACGATGATGGCGAACCTTCAGGTACGGCTGGAAGACCGATTCTTAATGTCTTGTTATCCCAAGACGTGACCAATATTCTAGTCGTCGTTGTACGCTATTTTGGAGGTACGCTCCTCGGTGTTCCAGGACTCATTCATGCCTATAAGGAGGCGACTATAGCTGCATTGTCGGCTGTCGAATTTGTCGAAAAGACGGTGAATGACGTGTATGCCATACATTTCGAGTATTTACAGATGAATGATGTCATGAAGGTGGTTAAAGAGGAAAATTTACTTATATTGGAACAACAATTCGATAATAGTTGTGTTATTCATTTAGAGGTACGGCAGAAATATGTTAGCACAGTACTCACGAAGTTTAATCAAATGGAAGGCATCGTTACCAATTATTTGTATACTTTATGATTGCAGATTCAGAATTGATTTTAAATACAGATGGTAGCATTTACCATCTGAATCTTAAACCTGAAGATTTAGCGAATACGGTAATCCTGGTCGGAGATCCGGATCGGTTGAACGTGGTATCACGTTATTTGAATAAGGTGGAGGTCAAGAAAGGGAAAAAGGATTTTATCACCCATACGGGCGTATTTCGCGATAAGCGAATATCGGTCATATCCTCGGGAATAGGAACAGACAATATCGATATCGTACTCAATGAGTTGGATGCATTGGTGAATATTGACTTTACGACAAAATACCTCAAAACAGACCTCACCTCATTGGATATTATTCGTATTGGTACCTCTGGTTCTATTCAGGGCAATATTTCGGTAGGTACGATCATCGCGAGCGAATACGCTATTGGCTTAGATGCCTTGATGCAATATTACATTAAACCCTATACCGATGTAGAAAAAAAAATTCAGGATGCCATCCGAAACCACCTGCCGAAGCTTAACTTTCAACCTTATGTCGGTAAGGCTAGTCCGAAATTGTTGAAGCAGTTTGCGCAGGGGCTTCCTACAGGCATTACCATGACCGTTCCCGGCTTCTATGGACCTCAGGGGCGTAATATTCGATCTACCAATGTCTATCCCGACCTTATACGGCAAGCCATGCAATTTTCGTTGGATGGTAAGAAGATTACACATCTGGAGATGGAGACTGCCGGGATCTATGCCCTAGCCAATATGTTTGGCCATCAAGCGCTTTCCATTAATGCGATCCTAGCGAGTCGGGTGAACGATCAATTTAGCGAGGATCCCTCCAAAATCATCGATGATACCATCCGTTATGTATTGGATCGCATATAGGAACTCGCTTTACTGTGGAATACGTTCAATGGTATAACCTGCCTTTTGTACAGTCGCTATGACTTGTTCTTCCGTAATGCCGTCTGACTTTACGGTAAGTATTTTGTCTTTATTGGTCGTGTCCACTTCCCACTGGTCAATACCATCGGCGTTATCCAAATGGGGTTTTACCGCAGCAACACATCCGCTACAATTGATGTTTGTCTTGAACTTAAATTTTTGATTATTACTTTCCATTTTGTTTGAATGTATTGTTAATTGTTATTGCTGAATTTATTTTACTTCTTCCATTTCAAACGTAAGCTATTACTTACGACACTTACACTACTCAATGCCATGGCTGCTCCGGCAATCATGGGGTTTAGTAAGAAGCCATTGATAGGGTAGAGTATACCTGCCGCAATAGGGATGCCAATAAGGTTGTAAATAAATGCCCAGAACAAGTTTTGTTTAATGGTTGCCACGGTCTGTTTAGATAGCCGGATAGCTTGGGGTATCTTGGTCAGATCAGCTGATATAATGGTCATTTTAGCTACATCCATCGCTATATCACTACCCTTGCCCATGGCAATACTGACATCTGCTGTCGCCAAAGCCGTGCTATCGTTAATACCATCACCCACCATGGCTACGATCTTACCTTGCTGTTGCAACTCTTTGACGAAGTCTGCCTTATGCTGTGGAAGGGCTTCCGCTTTGTAATGTCCAATGCCTGTTTGCTGGGCAATAGCTTTGGCGGTAGCTTCATTATCTCCGGTAAGCATATAGAGGTCAACCCCCAGTTCTTGTAGTTGCTTGATGGCTTCTATAGAGGTTTCTTTTATCTTGTCCGAAATAGCTAATACGGCTAAGGCCTTTTTACTATCTGCAAACCAAATGACGGTTTTAGCATGTTCTCCCCATGACATGGCTTGGCTGAGCAATTCATTGGTGAAGACGATAGAATTTTCTTCCAGCAGCTTTTTATTGCCCACAAAATAGGTTTCGCTATTGTAAATAGCTTGTGCACCTTTGCCTGTAATACTTTCAAAGGAGTTGATAGAAGTGTTGCCTATCCCCTCAAAATATTTCACGACCGCTTCTGCCAATGGATGTTCAGATTGTTTTTCTATGCTTAAAAGAATTTCCTTTGTGGTTTCATCATTGTTTAACCATTTTATTCCGGTCACCTCGGGTCTACCCTCCGTAATAGTTCCGGTTTTATCCAGTATAATAGCATCTACTTTTTTCGTCCGTTCCAAACTTTCTGCATCCTTAATCAGGATACCCTGTTCTGCCCCTTTGCCCACGCCCACCATAATGGCCGTTGGTGTAGCCAGTCCCAATGCACAGGGGCAGGCAATGACCAATACTGTGACAGCCGCTAGAAGGCCGTGGACGACACCATGGTCACCACCCCGCAACACCCAGAGCAAGAACGTCAGCACGGCTATTCCTATGACTACCGGAACGAATATGCCTGCGATTTTATCCACCAGTTTTTGTACGGGGGCTTTGCTACCTTGTGCATCCTGTACCATTTTGATGATGTGGGCAAGCATAGTTTCCTTGCCGACTTTTAGGGCTCTGAACTGAAAACTGCCCTTTTGGTTGATCGTGCCTGCAAAGACTTTTTCATGCTCTTTTTTTAGTACCGGAACAGGTTCGCCACTTAACATACTTTCATCTACATAGGAGTTTCCTGAAATAACCATTCCATCCACGGCAATTTTCTCACCGGGCTTTATCAGGATTATATCTCCCACGTTTACCTCTTCTAAGGGCGTTTGCTTTTCCCTGCCATCTTCTTGTACAATTGTTACCGTTTTCGGTTGTAAGCCCATCAGTTTTTTTATGGCAGAAGACGTGTTTCCCTTAGCTTTTTCTTCTAATAGTTTCCCTAGCAAAATAAAAGCAATAATGACTGCGGCAGCTTCAAAATAAACGTGAGCTTCCAATCCGCGCTGCAGCCAAAAGTCTGCAAACAACATGTTGAACACACTGAATAGGTAAGCGATCCCTGTACTCAATGCGACCAAGGTGTCCATATTCGCTGAGCGATGTTTAGCCTGCTTCCAGGCATTGCGGTAAAAATCCCTACCCAACCACAAGACTACCGGAGTGGCGAACAGTCCCATTATTTCATTGCCATAAGGCATATCCATAAAGAACATACCGATTACCACGACCGGCAGCGATAGTAGGATTGCCCAAATGGTCTTTCGCTTCAATGTGCGGAACCTCTCTTCGTGGATAGCTTCCAGGGCTTCCTGTTGGGAGCTTTCATCTTCGATCAGCAAATCATAACCTACCGATTGTAAGGCTTCTTGCAAAGCTAGCGGGCCAGTCATATCGGGCAGATATTCAACCGATAATGTAGCTGTCGCAAAATTGACTGAGGCATTTACAACACCTGCTACCGATTTTACCATGCTTTCAGCACTGACTGCACAAGAGGCACAGCTCATATTGAGTACCGGCAGGGATTGTTTTATCGTTTGTTTATGAATAGTTGCCATATCGTATACGTTGTTTTACGTTACAAAGTTGGCAATAATATTGCTAGAAAGTGTTGTGTAATTTTAGGATGTATTTGTAAGATTTACACCTCATCCAAGGGTTTTCTTTTATCTTCGCGGATTTGTTTGAAATGACTGGGGGTGAGCCCGGTTACTTTTTTGAATTGATTGCTGAGATAAGCTACGCTGGAGTAGTTTAAGCGAAAAGCTATTTCGCTTAAGGAGAGCTCATCATAGACCAACAGCTCTTTTACCTTTTCAATTTTTTGTGCTATAAAATATTTTTCAATAGTCGTTCCTTCGATCTCTGAAAACAGGCTGGATAAATAATTGTAATCGTGGTGTAGCTCATGGCTTAAAATAGCAGACAGGTTGTGTTTTGTTGGGTTGTCCTGATGATGTACCTGGTCAATAATGACATTTTTTACCTTTTCAATAAGCTGACTTTTCCGATCGTCAATAAGTTCAAAACCTAGGGCTAGCAGTGCGTTTTCCAAATTCCCCTTTTCTTCGCCAGACAACTCGGTGTCCAAGGTAACTTCCCCTAATTTTATCTTTTTTGTCACTAATCCAAGTTTGTCCAACTCATTTTGTACCGCCATAATACAGCGGTTGCATACCATGTTTTTTATAAATAATTTGGCCATATCTTGAGAAATAGAAGTTAAACAAAGATACGTATTAGTAAGGAGATAGACCTTTTCTTGCCGAGTCAAAACGAAGCAATAAAAACAATAAGATCGTAAAACTCCATAAGGACGAACCGCCATAACTGATAAAGGGTAACGGTATCCCGATAACCGGCACAATGCCAATGGTCATTCCAATATTAATGAAGAAATGAAAAAAGAGGATGGAAGCGACTCCATAAGCATATATGCGGGCGAAAACAGTCCGTTGCCTTTCGGCAATATTTACAATGCGTATCAACAATGTTAAATACAGCAGGATCAGGCTGACCGATCCAACAAACCCCCATTCTTCGCCGATCGTACAAAAGATAAAATCTGTACTTTGTTCGGGAACAAAGTTGTACTTGGTTTGGGTGCCCTGTAGGTAGCCTTTTCCGAGCAATTTTCCTGATCCTATGGCAATTTTAGATTGATTGAGGTTGTAGCCCTGCCCTCTGGGATCATCCATCTTACCCAATATGACATCGATACGGTTGCGTTGATGAGGTTGCAAGATATTTTCATAAGCAAAGTCGACGCATAGAATATAGACAGCGGAGACGACAAAGATGGAAATAATTTGAAGAATATATTTTCGTTTTCGTCGCATGATATAAGCAGTGGCGGCACAAAATACACTAATTCCAGCTATCAATAGCCATTGGTTGGGAATAAGCAATGCCAATACAAATAGTAAGATGGCCAAGGCGATGAACATTAAAACAGAGTTGCTCACATATCCTTCTCGGTAGAAAACAAGAATTAAAGCGAAGAAGGCTAACGCCGAACCTGTATCCGGTTGTAGCATAACCAGAAAAACAGGCAATAGTATAATACAGGTCCCCACCATCAATGTGGTCGGATTGGGGTTCTTACCCGACTGGGTGTTGAGGTAATAGGCCAAGAGCAAGCATGTCGCCAACTTCCCAAATTCGGAAGGCTGTAGCCTGAAACTTCCAAGGGGTATCCAAGCTTGATTGCCTCCTACATTGCGGCCGATGATTAATACGGCAATCAACAGGAGTATAACGAGAATGTATAAGAATGGGGTAGCCGATATAAAAAACCGTTGGTCAATGATGAGTATAGAGAAGCCGATGATAATCGCCGTAAAGATGTAGATGGACTGTTTTCCATAATTTGTATCCAGATTGAATAGCCCTGTATACGCAGGGTCATAGACCGCAGCGCGAATATTGAGCCAACCTATCACACAGAGTATAAACCACAGACAAACGGTAATCCAGTCTAAGCTTCCTAAAAAATTGCTATGTCTCATTCTACTCATACTGACGTCTTATCTGACTATGGTGAACTAATAGATTTGACGGTTGGTCGGTTGCGGGAACTTGCTCCGTCTTTTCGCGGATAGTAGTAGCTACTTTTTCGGGCTCTTCTTTCTTTTTCAGCGTTTTGGGTAAGAGGTTGGCGTTATAGATCCTGTCTTGGATATATTTTGGTAGCGAGATGGTATCATTAATGTACTTCTCAATCAACATACTGGCAATAGGTGCTGCCCATACACCACCGTAACCTGCGTTCTCTACAAATACGGCGATTGCAATCTTAGGGTTAACCCGAGGGGCAAAGGCAAAGAAGACAGCATGGTTGTCACCATGTGGATTTTGCACGGTACCTGTTTTGCCACACATTTCAATATCCTTTATTTTAGAACCTACGGCCGTTCCGCTAGAAACTGCTCTGCTCATGCCTTCGATGACGGGCTCATAATGCTTTTCATCTACGCCAGCCCAGATTTTTTCGGTAAACTCGTCCTTAACAATTTGTTTTTCGCCTATTCCCTTTATTAAATGTGGACGATAATAAAAACCTCGGTTAGCGACTATCGCCATGATATTGGCCATTTGTAGCGGAGTTATTCCGAGCTGCCCTTGGCCGATAGAGAGCGATATTGTATAGCTAGACCCCCATTTTTCATTACCATAATGTTTAGTATGATAGCTAGCGTCCGGTACGAAGCCTCCCTTTTCACCAGGTAGATCTATACCCAAAGGATGACCCAATCCAAATTTTGTCAATGCTTCGCGCCACAGTTCGTAAGCTTTTGGGGAGGACATTCCCCGCGAATCAATCATCTTGGCATACACATAACCGTAATAAGTATTGCAAGACCGTTGGATGGATTTTATTAAGTCTGTCGGTCCATCGACATGGGTACAGCGCATGATCGCTCTCCCTCCGCCGTATCGATAGCCACCGGGGCAGTTGAATATGGTGTGTGGCGTAATGACGCCAGCTTGCTGGGCAGTCAGTGCAGAGACGACTTTGAAAACAGATCCGGGCGGATAGGAAGCCTGTGTGGGCCGTATAAATAAGGGTTTTGTCGGATCGTGTAGCAGTTTCATGTAATTGTTTCCCCGATCCTTACCTACCATGAGATTAGGATCGTATGCGGGACTGCTTACAAAGGTCAGTATCTCACCGGTGGATGGCTCAATAGCAACGACAGAACCCATTTTGTTCTTCATCAACCTTTCCGCAAGCTGTTGCAAGTCTTTATCCAAGGAAGATACCAATCCTTCACCAGATACGGCTAGAGTGTCGTATTTGCCATCCATGAACACCCCTTTAGGCCGGTTGAGCGCGTCAACCATCAGGTTTTTGACACCCCGATGTCCACGTAACAGATCTTCATAGGACCGTTCTATCCCATTGGCACCAATATAGTCACCTGCACGATAGAAGCCATGTGATCTTTCGATATCCTTGTCATTGACCTCTTGGATATATCCCAAGAAGTGGGCCGCGATACTATCCGGATAATTACGGACGGTCCGGTTCTGGACGTAAAATCCTTTGAATTTATATTGATGTTCCTGAAACTTAGCATAGGTTTCCGTGGAAACCATTTTTTCAAAGGGTGAGCTTCTATACGGCGAATATGCTCGCGCTTTGTCCATCCGATCCTGGAAATCGACTTTATCGATATCCAATAATTGACATAAAAGTGCAGTATCCAGATCTTTTACCTCTCGGGGCGTAACAAGAATATCGTATACAGGCTCGTTCTGGACCAGTATCTTGCCATTGCGGTCCAGTATGACACCGCGTGCTGGAAATACAGCTATTTTACGCAAGACATTATTGTTGGCAGATAGGAGATAAGAGTCGTCAATGACTTGTAGATAGAATAAGCGTGCGACGATCGCGATAGCTATGGCGATAAAAATACCTACAATGACATATTTTCGTTCAAAAAAGCTATTACTCATCCGCGCAATTAATTTATCAGACGTGATTTACGTCTATAGGTAATCATATTAATAATAAAAATCAAGATAACGGTAAAAATACTGCTGAAAATCGCACAGAGCAAGGTGTGTGTGAAGTTCTTAAAAGAAAATACTTCGACCAAGAACAAGACGATATGATGGATCAATGTGCTGAGTACGACATAGGTAGCGAACCATTTAAAACCCATATTGCCCCATGAAGGAGTTCCGGAGGATTCTTGTGCGTCAATATCGAGCGTGATTCGATGAAAGAATATACGGAACCAAGCCAAGGTCACACATGCAGCGGCATGTACACCGATGCTATCGTAAAAGGCGTCTACCGTAAGTCCTGTAATAAAAGCAAGTACAAACAACATGAAGTTTGAGATGCCAATAGGAAGGAGTAGGATGAATAAGATATACGGAAGCGGACTAGCTAAGTTGTAATAACCTATATTTTTGAATAATCCTACCTGTATTAAGATGAGGATTAGAAAGCGTAAGAAGTTAGCAATTAGATTATTGTTCATTTTCTTTGTTCATTGCTTCTAGTGAAACCTTCTCTTTAGCTAATTTGTCTTTTACAATATACACATGGTGTAGTTTCGAAAAATCTGTGGTCAACAGTATTCTTATATCTTTAAAACTTTCTCCCGATGTAACTTCGGGTTCCAATACATGTCCAACTTTGATTCCTTTTGGAAAAAGGGTGGAATAGCCTGACGTAAAGATAGGTTGCCCAACATGAACTTTCACATGGTTGGGAATATCTCTGACCATGGCAAATCTGGAATCGGTATTGTTACCCCAGACTAGTGAGCCGAAAGCGTCGCTTACACTATCTAGACTTACCGAGATTCGAATATCCGGATGTAAAAGTGACCGTACTGTGCTGAAATTTTCGGAAACATGTTGTACAATGCCGACGACACCGTTGGATGTGATGACGCCCATATTGGGGTGTACCCCATCTCGGCTTCCTTTGTCCAGCGTGATGTAATTACTTCGTTGATGTATGCTGTTGTTGACCACAGTAGCTACCGTGAATGTATATCGATCCCGCTCGATGCTATCGACCACGTGTATATCGAGGCTGGTGTCGATTGCCCTAAAGTTTTGCAATTGCTGCCGTAAATTGGCATTTTCTTCCAACAGTTCTTGATTGTTATCTGCTAAGGCGAGGTAGGCTTTCCAGGAATTGATTTTTTCGAAATACGAACCTACAAACACGTTGGATGAATTGATAAAAGAAGCACGTTGAAAGTTGTTGTTACGGACGACTAGCGCAATAGAGCATATGAAAAACAAGATAAACAGAAAGAAAGCGTTGTATCTGATCAAGAAAATCCAAAGGTTTCTCATATTAAAAGAATATGTCGTTTATTTCAATAAGTACGCGATATAGTAAAGTCGAGCTTTGCTATACCGCGTACTATTATTTTTCCTTTACAAGCTCTGCTACTTACTGCATCAGAAATTTAAACCTTCCGATATTTTTCAGTGCAATACCTGTTCCTCTAACTACTGCACGCAACGGGTCTTCTGCAACGTGCACAGGAAGTTTTGTTTTTGCTTGAATACGTTTATCTAACCCACGAAGCAAAGCACCGCCACCAGTCAGGTAGATACCTGTTTGGTAAATATCGGCAGACAATTCGGGTGGTGTTATCTCCAGGGCTTTCAATATCGCTTCCTCAATCTTGGAAATAGATTTATCCAAACAGTGGGCGATTTCGGTATAGGATACGGTAATTTGCTTCGGAATACCGGTCATGAGATCTCTTCCCTGCACGGCAAAGTCCTCCGGTGGATCCTGTAGCTCGGGCAATGCTGCACCGACCTCTATTTTGATTTTTTCAGCGGTACGATCTCCGATCATAATGTTATGCTGACGACGAATATACTGAACGATATCTGAGTCAAAATTGTCTCCTGCAACGCGGATGGACTGGTCACATACAATACCGGATAAGGCGATGACGGCAATTTCTGTAGTACCCCCGCCAATATCGATGATCATATTACCTACGGGCTCTTCGACGTCTATACCAATGCCTACGGCCGCCGCCATTGGCTCGTGAATAAGATAAACCTCTTTTGCACCAGCGCGTTCCGCCGAATCACGGACAGCACGCTTTTCCACCTCCGTGATACCCGAAGGTATACATACGACCATTCGTAACGATGGAAAAAACCAAGACTTTCCACCATTTACCAATTTTACCATTCCCCGGATGAGATGCTCGGCAGCGGTAAAGTCCGCAATAACTCCATCACGCAGGGGGCGAACGGTTTTTATATTATCGTGCGTCTTACCCTCCATTTGCATCGCCTGCCGACCAATAGCGATCACTTTGTTAGTCGTGCGGTCAAATGCGACAATGGATGGTTCATCGACAACCACTTTATCATTATGAATTATCAAGGTATTTGCAGTACCTAAGTCTATTGCAATTTCTTTTGTAAACCAATTAAATAACCCCATTTGGTGTGTCCTCGTCTTGTAAGTGTATTTTTATGCAAACCTAATGAAAAAAAATTGTTTATGATAACGTATCGCTACAAAAACGGTCGAATATTTTGAGAGTTTGGTTCTTTTCCTTTCCATACAAAAATCGTTATCTTATGTAGAAGCGTAAAGCACGAACTATTATGGAAACATCCATTGTCTATCCAGAAAATAAAGAGCAAACTAATGCTATAAAAGCTGTTTTGAAAGATGGGTTTTTATAGGGTCATGTAAAAATATAGTTAAACTATTCTGCTATATTGAAAAATACAGCAGAATGTTGCATTTTTATCGAATGGATTATTCGAGAAGAACTTTTATAAAATCGAGTGGCGTACTGTTGGGTAGTCTCCCTTTATTTTCGATGCAAGGTGAGGCGATGACCGACAAAACGATCCGCGTAGGGTTGGTTGGCTGTGGCGGTCGGGGAAATGGGGCCGCGGTTCAAGCTTTGGCTGCGGATCCTCAGGTGAAAATAACAGCATTAGGCGATATCTTTTCCGATCAATTGGCGCGGAGTTTAGATTTGCTCAGCAGAAAAGATGTTAATCGGGTGGATATTCCAGAAAGTCGTCAATTTTTAGGATTTGATTCGTATAGGAAAGTCATCGATTCGGGCGTGGATGTCGTGTTGCTTTGTAGTCCACCGAATTTTAGACCGGAGCATTTAGACTACGCCGTCCGTGCGGGAAAGCACGTTTTTTGTGAGAAGCCTGTGGCCGTAGACATTCCCGGCCTGAAGAAAGTCATGGAAAGTATAACCCTGTCCAAATCCAAGGCGATCAATCTGGTGTCTGGTTTTTGTTTTCGGTACTCGATGCCTAACCGCGAGATCGTCTCCCGTATACATCAAGGTAATATCGGTGCTGTTAAATCTATTACGACATTCCGGTACGGTGGTGAACTCACCTATAAGGAGCGGGATGAGAACTGGTCGGAGATGGCTTATCAGCTGAAGAACTGGTATTATTTTCAACGCTATGCTTCGGATATGATTGTGGAACAATCTATTCACTCGGTAGATTATATGAACTGGATCATGGGAAATAAACTACCACTTTCGGTGAGTGCTACGGGAGGCCGACAATCTCGTCCTTGGGATGGGGTTGGCAATACTTTTGATCATTTTACGGCAGAGTTCGACTATGGTGATGGCTTGAAAGGTGTACATTTTTGCCGACAGCAAAATGGCACGGAGCCCCGGAATTCGGTGGAAGTAATGGGGTCTGAAGGATATGCTGAGGTAAATATTATGCGAAATTATGATATAAAGGGTGCAGCTCCTTATACTTACCGCGATCCCATCAATAATATGTACCAAACCCAACACGATGAGTTGTTTTCAGCGATCCGAGATCGCAAGATCATCAATGATGGTGATTTTATGACCAATTCTACCTTATTGGCGATATGGGCTAGATTGTCTGCGTATTCAGGAAGAAAGCTTACGCTGGATCAAGTACTTAGTTCGACAGAGGAGCTTGGGCCACCATCGGACAGCTATCACTGGGATATGGAACCAGATACACGGCCTATAGTAAGGCCGGGACTGACACCTTTTATATAAACAAAAACGTAGAAATAGTGTAGTATGGATAGGATTAAAATTTTAGTCGTAGGTTGTGGTAATATGGGTAAATCTCATGCCTACGCGTATCACCACATGGAGGATTTTGAGATAGTTGGCTTGGTGTCGAGGGGAACGAGTAAACATGTGTTGCAGCAGGAGCTAGGGTCTAACTACCCGCTGTTTGACAGTTATGCGGAAGCGCTGGAACAAAGCCAGCCGGATGCGGTGTGTATCTCTACTTATCCTGATACCCATGAGGAATATGCGATTATGGCATTGGAACGTGGGGCGCATGTCTTTGTTGAAAAACCCCTGGCAGATCATATTGCGGGAGCTCGAAAGGTAGTCGATGTGGCTATCCGGGCAAACAAGAAACTTGTGGTAGGTTATATTCTCCGTCATCACCCTTCCTGGATTCGTTTCATCGAAGAAGGGCGAAAGATGGGAACACCCTTGGTTTTCCGAATGAACTTAAATCAGCAAAGTCGTGGATACATGTGGGATGTACACCGGAACCTGATGGAGAGCTGTAGCCCTATAGTCGATTGTGGTGTGCATTATATAGATGTCATGTGTCAAATGACGGATGCCAAGCCAGTAAGCGTTTCGGCTATTGGCGCTCGGTTGACGGATGATATACCACAAGATAACTATAACTATGGCCAGTTACAGATACGGTTTGACGATGGTAGTGTCGGTTGGTATGAAGCAGGCTGGGGGCCTATGGTGAGTGAGACAGCCTTTTTCATTAAAGATGTTTTTGGTCCTAAGGGGGCGGTCTCTATTGTGGCCAAGGAAGCATCCCGGTCGGGGAAATCCGATTCGGTAGAAGCCCATACCAAAACGGAGGCTATTCGTGTACATCATGCCGATATGGATTCCGATAACCAATTTGCCAAACCCGATGAATGGATAGATCTGCTGGATGAACCCGATCATAATGAGCTCTGCAAAAGAGAACAGCTTTTTTTCCTGCAGGCTATTCGGCAGGACCTTGATCTGACGAAATCGATGCAAGATGCCCTGAATAGTTTAGAGATTGCCTTGGCTTGCGATACTGCCGTCAAGACGGGTGAAATTGTTCGGTTAGATACAAGAATTTAGTTCTTATAAAAAAAGTCCTGAAGCGGGAGCCCAGGACTTTTTTACCAAACCAATTATTAACCTAAATTATGAAATTACTCTTATAACGTCGATCTTCTTGTAAATAGTACAATAAGGGGTTTATTTTAACATTTTTTAACAATACCCACAAAATGGGATGAATACCCTCTTTAATCGCCCAGCGCTATCGCTTTCGATGGGTTATTCTTCAGCGCAGGCCTTTATTACCGTAGCGACAAGATCATTTTCGTTTATAGGCTTAGCGATCCGCCCGTCAAATGTGTGCTTCTTGTTCTCCTTATCTTCCAAAAGCATAGGCTCGGCTGTACACGCGAAGACTTTGATCGCGGACAATGCAGCGTTCGATTTGATCTGCGATAAGATTTCCCATCCGTCCATCTCGGGCATGAGGAGATCAGTAATGACGACTTCCACGGGGTTGGATTGAATGAATTGCCAAGCTTGCTTGCTATGTTGGAAGAAATGAACATTTTCTTTTTTATCCTTGAACATTTGCTGAACAAAAAACAAGCTTATTCTACTGTCGTCAATAATGACCATATTCAGGTCATCGGGAAAATCATTGATCGTATAGCCACGATCCTCATTTTGTTGGGATATCTTTTTATTGATCGGAAGTTCAAAGGTAAAAGTAGACCCTATTCCGGGCTTGCTGACAAAACGTATAGATCCGCCAATCTGTTCACTGAGTATCTTGGAAATATATAAGCCAAGACCAAAACCCGTAGCTTTATTTTTTCCATCGACCATATAGTATTTCCGGAAAACTTGATCTTTTTTGGCCTCATCAATACCTACACCGGTGTCGATCACGTCTACGACAAGCTTTTCTTTTCCGTTTGCGCCAGAGAAATAAGCATGGATATGCACAGAACCTTTGGGGGTATACTTGATTGCGTTGGTGATCAAGTTGGAGATGACCTGTTTTATTCGGAAAGCATTGCAGTAAATGTTAATGTCCCGCTCTACATTATTCTCACAGGAATATTTCAACCCCTTTGTTTTTGCCTGGTACTGGTGTAAAGCAACAGTTTCTTCGATCAATTGATAAGGCGAGAAATAGTCTTGTTTTATTTCTAAAGAGCCCGCTTCCAGTTTGCTCAGGTTTAAAATGTCGTTTATCGTGCTGTTAATCACCGAAATATCATTATCGACTGTTTGGATAATCTCTTTATCCACTGTGTTCCCCTTGTCGGAATTTTTGAGTAGGTCGACCAGCCCCTTGAGGGAATTAAGTGGTGTACGTATCTCATGGCTAATATTCGCCAATACACTTGTTTTTTCTTCGGCAATCTTAGCTGCATACTCTTTTTCCAGAAAAAGTTTTTTCTCGAAAGAGGCTACTTTGGTTTGGTAGTAAATGATAAAGATAATCATCAATAACATGATGATTAAAGCAGCAATCAGCTGCTTCCCAAATTGATTAAAATTAGCCCGATATAATGAAAAATCCCGTTCTTCTATTTTACGGATTTTATCCATTTCCAACTGCTTCAATCTATCCAAGCCGAGTTTGAGGTTGTTCAATAAAACGTAGTTGGACAACACTAGTTCACGCTCTTTACTTTGCATTTTCAAGAAAGTCTGCCGTAGATTTTTTAGATTTCGGCCGTATGATCTTTCGTTGGCTGTAATAAAGCGTTCGATGTTTCGTTGGACAATATCGACCTGTTGAGAGTTTAGTACTTCATACGAATGCTTGGAAACCAGTGTATCACTTTTGGCATTGAATATTCGACTAAATAATCCTTGTTTTTCTTTGACTAGCGTGTCTTGTGTCAGATCTTTATCCGTCGTGTCTTGCATAATTTGGCGGATGAGCGAATCTGCGTTTTGAATGGAGTAACTCTTAGGGACAGGTACGCTAGTTGAGGCTAAGGTTTGAAGCGAGTCGGAAGCGAACAGCACGAGATTGTCAATGTCCTTTTTTAGTTGGGCAAATTCCAAGGCGAAATTCCGGTACGATTCCAGGTTAACACTACCGCTGGCCAAAGGGTTGTTTTCGATAGGCATCGAAGCTATGGAGTCAATGAAGCCTTGTATGGTGTCTAATTTACCCTTGTAGATCGAGAAGCTTTCTTCGCTAAAATCAACCGTATATAGCCGGAAGATGTTTTCCGCTTCACTGAAGGTGGAAAACAAACTGTAGATGTTGGATGATTGGGAATACGTAGTTGAATAAGCAGCACTAAGACGATCTTCGATACGTTTGTATTGTAAATATTGATAGACAAATACACCGATGAAAAATACAAAGCATAGAATAATACTTATTATAAGGATTCCTCTTAACTTGAAGGTGTTTTTTTGTTTTCGATCCACAGTTAACTATAAAATGGTTTGGCTTTCCTAACAAAGATACTAATTCTACATTAGAAATTTAGCGATAGGTAAATATACTATTTTTTTGGATATAAAATAACGTTGTCTTAATGCAAAAAATATATCATCTTTGTACCATGACTATTCAATATGTTAGAATTTTTACGGGAAAGCACATTTAAAGCCAATGAAGTTATTTTCAGAGCTTTGAACATTTTAAAAAAACATTATTTTTCGGTGGCGGGTTTATGTTTTTTACTGTTTGTGACCAGCAATCTGTCTACCTTTTTAGCCGGTTATCTTCGTGATTCGGCATCAGATTTTATTAAGATTCCGTTGCTTCTATTATTCGTTACGCTATTTTTTGGATTGCAATTGGTCCTCATCAAACGTGCGATATTACTGGCGCAACATATTGAACATACACCATTGAAAAACTATATCCCTACGGTGAAGCAATTTTTCAATTTTCTGTCCGGCTTGATTTGTTACTCGATCCTTACAGGGGTAGTTTATATGTTTTGTTCGGTGTTGGTATTACCCTTGCTGTATCTTGGTGTTCGTATGGAAACAATCTCTTACGAGATCAATCCATTGCTGACGGGTTTTGTGATGATGCTACTATTAATCCGGATTTCTTTTTTCCCGTTTTTTATTTTAGTGAATAATTTTAATATCTTTCGGGCGGCACGGTTGAGTGTGGCATTTACAAGAGGTAATGTAATCAATCTATTGGTGTTGATGTTTGTTTTGGCATCGACCTATATGTTGCAGTTGGCTTTTGAGTATTTTGAATACAGCATTTTGGCAACTATATCGAGTGTGCTGAATACTTTTATAATTATTCCATCGGTCAGTTTGGTACTGGCTATAGCCTATATGGACATGATAAGGGAGTATAAAGGGAGTGATGATCCGGAATTGTTTAAGAATATTATTTAACGAAAGGCTTTGGAGAAAAAGGATTTAGCTATTTTAGGTTCGACAGGGAGTGTGGGGAGACAGGCATTGGATGTTGTTCAGGAGTTTCCCGATCGATTTAATGTGTCGGTGCTGACGGCAAACAATAGTTATGAGTTATTAGTTGAACAGGCTATAGTATTCAGACCCGTAGCTGTCGTTATATTAAACGATAGGTTATATACCAAGGTTAAAGAAGCCCTGACACCGTTGGGGATACAGGTTTTATCGGGTGAGGCGGGATTAGACGAAGTCGTCGAGCTGGAGCAGATCGATGTTGTGCTCAATGCGATCGTAGGATCTGCTGGCCTTCGCCCCACGATAAAAGCCATTCAAAAACGTAAAGATATTGCGTTAGCGAACAAAGAAACATTGGTCGTAGCAGGAGAGTTGGTGATGGGGCTAGCACGGGAGTATGGTGTTCGCATTTTACCTGTCGATTCGGAACATTCCGCTATCTTTCAGTGTTTGGTCGGTGAGCCAAGCGCTATTGAGAAAATCTATCTCACGGCTTCTGGAGGCCCTTTCCGGGGTAAAGGTAAGAAGGATTTGTTGGGCGTAACGAAAGAACAAGCGCTACGACATCCCAACTGGTCCATGGGCGCTAAGATTACCGTCGATTCGGCTTCGTTGATGAATAAGGGTCTCGAAGTGATTGAAGCAAAATGGCTTTTCGGTTTGGCAAGTGAGCAGATCGATGTTATCATCCATCCGCAATCTGTTGTCCATTCGCTCGTACAATTTGAGGACAGTTCGATAAAAGCGCAGATGGGGGTTCCCGACATGAAATTGCCTATACAATATGCATTGACTTATCCGGAACGCTATGCGAATACATTTCCCAGGTTTGATTTTTTGACTTACAACAAGTTGACATTCGAAAAGCCCGATCTGGAGACTTTTCGAAATCTCCATCTGGCTTACCGGGCACTAGAAGAAGGGGGTAATCGTCCATGTGTGTTGAATGCGGCAAACGAAGTTGCGGTAGCGGCTTTTTTGAACGATGAGGTGTCATTCTTGGGAATGAGTGACGTGATCGAAGAGACATTATGTCAGGTAAATAATGCCGATAGCTTGAGTTTTGATGATTATCTTGCTTTTGATGCAGAAAGCCGGTTAGTGGCACGAAATTTAATATGGAGTACTGCGTATTAGTGCTTAGTATTAAGTAGGTGTTGAATATTTAGTACGGAGTAAGTGTGGGTGTTTTAATTTTTAATTTTGACTTTTTAATTTAATAGATGGGAACATTAGTAATGATTGGACAAGTAATATTAGCCTTGTCTATATTGATCATATTGCATGAGTTAGGTCACTTCTTGGCTGCACGCATGTTTGGTATAAAGGTGGAAAAGTTCTATTTGTTCTTTGACGCTTGGGGTGTCAAATTATTTAAATTTAATTATAAGGGGTGTGAATATGGTATAGGGTGGTTGCCATTGGGTGGTTATGTCAAGATTGCCGGTATGGTCGACGAGTCCATGGATATGGAACAACTCAAAGAGGAACCCAAACCGTGGGAGTTTCGGTCAAAACCTGCCTGGCAGCGACTTATCGTTATGCTCGGCGGGATTATTGTGAATGTCATCGTTGGTATTTTTGTCTACTGGATGTTGACCTTTGCTTACGGAGAACAGGATATTGATAATTCCAAACTGGTCAATGGTGTCGTGCCGGGTATTATTGGTAAGGAAATAGGTTTGCAGACAGGAGACAAGGTGTTGGCTATTAATGGTCGGCAAGTCGTTAATTATAGAGAGTTGTTCTCAGCCGAGGTATTGATGGGGGATGCCATACTTCAAATTGAAAGAACTGGTCAAACCCAAGAAGTAACGGTACCTTCCGATATATTGAACAAAGTCGCCGATCATAAAAAGAATGAGTTCGTCGAACCTCGTTTGAAGATGATGGGAATAGACTTTATCCAAGGGGGCTCTGAAGCAGAAAAGATGGGATTGCAGCAAGGGGATAGTATCGTGAATGTTGACGGAGCTGCTATTGTCTATTTCGATCAGTTTAAGGATGCAATAAAAGAGAAGTCTAACCAGGCTATCGCCCTTCAGATCATTCGTGCGGGCGAGCAAGTCGAATTGGCAGGTAAGGTTTCGGACGATGGAACCCTAGGTTTTGGAATGAAAGCCGATCCTTCTATTGTGATGGTAACACGAGAATATGGCTTGGTGCAAGCTTTCCCTATAGGTGTTCATAAAGCCTTTTCCATTATTACAGACAATATAAAAGGCTTTGGAAAAATCTTTAAAGGCGATGTGCGGGCTGATAAAGCCTTGTCCGGACCAGTAGGTATCGCCAAGATGTTTGGTACTGAGGTGGATTGGTTTCGTTTTTGGAATTTGGTCGGCATGCTTTCTATGGCTTTAGCCTTTATGAACCTATTGCCTATTCCAGCTTTAGATGGTGGGCATGTCGTTTTCTTATTGATCGAGATGGTGCAAGGAAAGCCACTGAGTGAGCGGGTACTCGAACGCGCACAGATGATCGGTTTCTTTATTCTTAT
>JBEBWF010000063.1:0-24138 GCA_040392285.1 Sphingobacterium sp.
TAGAAGAAAGAGAAATATAAATTTAAAAAACATGTTAACAGGAATGAAACACTTACACTCTACATTAGCCGTTATTTTATTAATAGGGCTAATTATCGCAATCATCATCACGGCTGCGAATTACTTCAAGAGCAAACCCTATAACCGGAAAATTGCGTTGATCGGTTTAATATGTGCTCACTTACAATTGGTAATAGGTATAGTATATTTTTTCACCATGGGCTTCCATCATATGTTTTCTTCCGGTGTCATGAAAGACACTTTGTTGCGGTTTAAAGTGATTGAACACCCATTAACCATGTTGATTGCCATTATCCTGATAACTGTTGGATATTCGAAAGCAAAAAAGGCAACGGAAGATTATTTAGCCAATAGGACTGTGTTTATCTTTTATACAATAGGTTTGATCTTGGTTTTATCGAGAATACCTTGGTCAACTTGGTCGATATTGAATTAGAAAACCACAAAAATCATTAACTTTACCTCGCAAATAAATAGAATAAATCAATTAAAATGAATGCAGATTTAAACAAACTAGAGCAGATTGCATCCCAAGTAAGGCGTGATATTGTACGTATGGTACATGCATGCAAATCCGGACATCCTGGAGGATCATTAGGTTGTACGGATTATTTTGTAGCATTATATTTCCATATGATGAAACACGATCCCACATTCAACATGGATGGTCTAGGCGAAGATTTATTCTTTTTGTCCAATGGACACATTTCACCGGTTTTCTACAGCACATTAGCCCGTGCAGGATATTTCCCGGTAAGTGAACTGGCTACTTTTCGTAAGATCGACTCACGTCTTCAAGGCCACCCTACCACACACGAACATCTACCAGGTATCCGTATAGCTTCCGGTTCTTTGGGTCAAGGTCTCTCTGTGGCAATAGGAGCTGCACAAGCAAAAAAATTAAATAACGACGACAGCTTAGTATATGTATTAATGGGCGATGGTGAGCTTCAAGAAGGACAAATATGGGAAGCTGCGCTATATGCTCCTCACAATAAAGTGGACAACCTGATTGCTGCCGTAGATTACAATGGCGCACAGATCGACGGACCTACCAACACTGTGCTTTCCTTAGGAAATTTAAAAGCAAAATGGGACGCTTTCGGCTGGGACGTTGTTGAAGTTACCAATGGAAATGACATGTCAACCGTGATCGCCGGTTTGGAAGAAGCTAAATCACGTACCGGCAATGGAAGACCTATTGTGCTTTTATTACACACTGAGATGGGAAATGGTGTGGATTTCATGATGGGTACGCACAAATGGCATGGTGTAGCACCCAATGATGAACAGTTGGCTTCAGCATTGGATCAGCTAACAGAAACGTTGGGGGATTATTAGTTAGATATTAGACAATAGATGTTAGATGTTAGATATTAGACTTGAGATGTTAGATGGGTTATAGTCTCCAGTCTAATATCTCAAGTCTCAAATCTCAAATTACAAAATGAAAAAATATACTTTTACAGAATCTAAAGATACACGTTCCGGTTTTGGCGAAGGCTTGTTAGAAGCTGGAAAAATGGACGAAAATGTGGTAGCCTTATGTGCCGATTTGATTGGTTCATTAAAAATGGATGCGTTCATTAAGGAATTTCCGGAACGTTTTTTCCAGATTGGTATCGCTGAAGCGAATATGATGGGCATTGCAGCTGGTCTGACAATAGGTGGAAAAATTCCATTTACCGGAACATTTGCCAATTTTTCGACAGGACGTGTGTATGATCAAATCCGCCAATCCATTGCTTATTCAGATAAAAACGTAAAAATATGTGCCTCCCACGCCGGACTTACTTTAGGGGAAGACGGTGCGACACACCAGATCCTGGAAGATATTGGTTTGATGAAAATGTTGCCGGGTATGACGGTAATCAATACCTGTGACTTTAATCAAACCAAAGCAGCTACTATCGCCTTGGTCAACCACCAAGGTCCGGCGTATCTCCGCTTCGGACGACCGGTAGTTCCTAATTTCACACCTGCTGACCAAACTTTCGAGATCGGCAAAGCAGTTTTACTGAACGAAGGAAAAGATGTCACCATCATCGCTACAGGCCATTTAGTTTGGGAAGCTATTCAAGCTGGTGAAGAGTTAGAAAAATTGGGTATTGATGCTGAAATCATCAACATTCACACCATTAAGCCATTGGATGAAGAAGCGATCTTAGCGTCCGTAAAGAAAACGGGATGTGTGGTAACTGCTGAAGAACATAATCGCCTAGGTGGTCTTGGAGATAGTGTAGCTCAAGTATTGGCTAAAAAGTTTCCTTCACCTCAGGAATATGTAGCAGTGAATGACAGCTTTGGCGAATCCGGCACTCCAGCACAATTAATGGAAAAATACGGTTTAAATGCCGAAAATATAGTAGCCGCGGCTCGTAAAGCAATCAGCAGAAAATAAAAAAACGAATGGAAGACGCGCTAATCATATCCAAATTTGCGGATGAGCGTACTCGCGAGGAAGCTTTTGGCCTTTTGCTCAAAAAATACCAGCAGAAAATCTATTGGCACGTCAGACGCATGGTCATCGATCATGACGATGCGGACGACGTGACCCAAGATATTTTTGTTAAAGTATGGCGCAATCTGGAGAAATTCAGGGAGGACTCTCAGCTCTATACCTGGCTGTATAGAATAGCAACAAATGAATGTATCACGTTCTTGAACAAGAAAAAACAAAAACAAAATATTTCATTGGACAATGATAGCTCGTCTTACCTTTCCGAAACACTCGCCGATGGACATTACTTCGACGGCGATAAAGCACAATTAAAGCTACAGCAGGCACTGCTGACGCTACCGGAAAAGCAGCGATTGGTATTCAATATGAAGTATTTTGAAGACCTCAAGTACGATGAGATATCCGAAATACTGGGAACAAGTGTTGGTGCACTCAAAGCGTCGTATCATCTGGCTGTTAAAAAGGTTGAGCACTTTTTTAACACACATGATTAAACCTTTGAAGACTTAAAACATCTATAACTACACAATGAAAGAGGAAAACACATACAATGAACAAGGAGGCAGCAATCTACCTGATTATTTGCGTGTTAACCCTTTTGGTATTCCTGAAGGATATTTTGGAACACTGGAGAATAGTATACTTGGCAAGGTAGCTGAACAAAAACTTAAAGATAGCGTATCCGATACAGGCTTTGGAGTGCCTGAAGGTTATTTTGAAGATGGTGCGTCTACTATTCTCAGCCGGATTGCAGAGCAAAAGTTAAAAGATAAGGTAACCGCAGACGGATACGAGGTTCCAACGGGTTATTTCGAATCGCTCTCAGACCGGATCATACATAAAGTGACAGCACAACCTACCGTCCTGAGGCTTCCAAAAAGAAGTTCGATTCGCTATACCGCAGCGGCAGCAGTTGCTATCTTTTTAGGTATCAGCTCGTATTGGTATATTGATTTAGGCAATACAAATCTCAATGAGGGACAGAATACCCAAGCTTCTCTTGGGGAGATCAGCAACGATGAGATCGTCAATTATCTTGCTCAAGTAACAGATGGGGTTGAACTTATTGAACTAGCCACTTATTTGAATAACGAAGAAACTACCGAATCATCTTTCGAGATTGATCAACAACTAAATGACAAAGAGATTGAAGAATATTTAAATTATATGCTATAATGTTACAGTTAAGACACATTATAATGACTATCTGCTTGATAGCATTATGCGGCACCACTTTGTATGCACAACAGGACAAATTTAGAGCTATAGAAAGTGAAAAGGTGGCATATATTACGAAAGAACTAAAGCTTACACCTACTGAGGCTCAAAAATTTTTCCCCATATACAACAAGTATAATGAAGAGATGTGGGCGCTAAAAAGAGCAAAAAGGGGAGCTTCTTCTTCTACTGTTGCCTCTAACTCTACCCCAGCGAGAGCCAACTCATTCAGTGGCATCAAACGGGATGTCATTGCTTTTGATGCGCAAGAGGTGGATATTAAGAAAAAATATAGAACGCAGTTTTCAGAGGTTGTTGGTCAATCTCGTGCTTCTCAGTTTTTTCAGGTCGTTGAAGATTTCAATGACTTGTTAAGGAATGAACTGCAGAATAGGAGAAGCAAAAGAGAAAAATAAAGCTTATTTTTACCCTACGATAGTTTATTGGTGTTAATGCTCGATAAGCTTCATACTAATGGCCTCATCCTCGTTATTCGGGTCGATATAACCTCTGACTAACAACGTATAAATTCCTTGATCCTCCGGCTTAAAATTTTGAT
Organism: Sphingobacterium sp.; assembly: GCA_040392285.1. GTDB lineage: Bacteria > Bacteroidota > Bacteroidia > Sphingobacteriales > Sphingobacteriaceae > Sphingobacterium. The sequence goes on from JBEBWF010000063.1 coordinate 4,260, forward strand.
CCAGTTGCGGCATTCTATTCAAACCTATTGGCCGAACCAGTAAGGACAAACTTGAAGAAGATTTAATTTCAACGAAGCCAGTGACATCTTTATACTTGATATTTTTAAACAATTGCTTCCCTCCTTCCTCATTCAGCGATAAAGATGCCGCATCATAGCTCATGTGAGCTAGTCGGATCTTAGCATAACCTGGCTTTGGCTTGATAATATTGTCTTCGGATTGTACAATGTTGAGTTTATAGTCCTTATTGACAAAAAGGCTGTAAACTTTACCAGCTTGCAAATCAACAACTCCCTCATAGCTATCCTCTCCCCCCCTATAATAACTTACTATTTTAATCTTCTTCTTTCCCGCAAATTGATATTTATAGGGTAGATAACCTCCAAAAGACAATTTCTCATTGGCTAACTTAACTTTTTTTCCTTCTAAATATACCTCCATATTAAGTGAATTAGGAACGGTATTAAATATCGCTAGGGCAGACATTTCTCCAAGGGAATCCAGTTGATTTTCCAGATCATCATATTTTGAACAGCCACTGAAGAATAGTATACTTAGTATCGAAATAAAGAAAGTAATATATCTCATCTTATTCAATTTCCTCAATTTACTAAATAATACGTATATCGTACGTTTATTGCTACATCCCTATATTATTACTTTACCAAACTTACTTTATATGTTTATTTTTAATAAATTTGTATGAGAAAAGTTATACCATATTCATGGCAGGCAAAGGAAATACATTCAAAAACGGCAATCATTCTAAACAAAATAAGAATACGAAAGTTCCAAAAGGCTCAACTGTCAAAAATAACGATTCTGTTTTCAAATCATTGAATGCCATAAGCTTTTCGGAACGGCAACGGAAGATACTGAAAATCATAGGATTATTTTTAATTCTCATTTCATTTTTATTTGCAATTGCCTTCATATCGTATCTCTTCACATGGAAAGAAGACCAGAGCTATATCGCCACAACAAACGGCGGATGGAATACGCTGCTCAGCACGAGTGAAGAACTTCATAATAATCTTACAGATGGGCCTGTTGTCGAGAATAAGTTAGGTAAATTAGGGGCACTATTGGCCAATCAATTTATTTTTGAATGGTTTGGTGTAGCATCATTTTTATTTGTATTGTTGTTTTTCATCTTAGGATACAAGTTTCTTTATCGAAAATCCTTACTCCCGATTTGGAAGACTCTCCTCTATTCACTGATCGGTATTATTTTCATATCGGTTACTTTAGGTTTTATCCAAGATTATATTGAAGATACACCCCATATCTTAGAAGGAAAGTTTGGGTATTGGACTAATCAGTTATTAAACGGACAAATTGGTAAATATGGCGTTGCCGGGCTACTGATTTTTGCTTATCTCTCAGCGCTTATCCTTATTTACAATATGGATCTGCGTTTGTCTTTTCAAAATAAATCGACTTCTATGGAAGCCGACGATTTTTCCGACACGACAGAAGAAGAAAACAGCTTCCGCGATCAAGATAGCGATAATGAAGGGGTTGGAGACGTCGTTATCGAAGTGGCTAATACGCTTCGCGTGCATCAATCCAATCACCAAGTGGAAACGGAACTATTATCATCGAATGACAGGAACAGTTTAGATGATATCGAAACCATAGATACCGTATTCGAAAAAACAACTGGTAATGAGCTTATCCCTGCTATTGGTGATGCAATTGAGCTTTCTGTCAATAAGCCCCTCGAAATAGAAAGGCCCATACAAGAAAAAACAGAACCAAGCTTATCTGTTGAAGAAGTCAAGGAAGAAAAGACGATTACAGCGAATGATTTGGTGGCACAATTTGGAGAATATGATCCTAAATTAGATTTATCCGGCTACCAACACCCTACCTTGGATTTGCTAAAGGATTACGGTTCTGGAAAAATTACGATCAACCAACAAGAGCTAGAAGTCAATAAAAACAAAATCGTCGATACGCTACGTAACTATAGTATCGAAATCGAACATATAAAAGCTACGATCGGCCCTACGGTAACACTGTATGAAATCATCCCAAAACCAGGCGTACGCATCTCAAAGATCAAAAATTTGGAAGATGATATTGCGCTCAGTTTAGCGGCCTTAGGCATCCGCATTATTGCACCGATGCCCGGAAAGGGAACGATAGGTATCGAGGTACCGAATAGTAATCCCGAAATGGTATCGATGAAATCCATTCTAGCAACGGAAAAATTCCAAAGAACAGAGATGGATTTGCCGATCGCGTTAGGGAAAACTATTTCTAATGAAGTCTTTATTGCTGATTTGGCCAAAATGCCCCACTTATTGGTTGCCGGAGCAACAGGACAAGGTAAATCCGTAGGTATAAATGCTATTTTGACCTCTTTACTTTATAAAAAACATCCATCGGAATTGAAGTTTGTACTGGTGGATCCTAAGAAAGTAGAGCTTTCCTTATTTAAGAAGATAGAGCGTCATTTCTTAGCCAAGTTACCTGGCGAAGAAGACGCTATTATTACAGATACAAAAAAAGTAATCAACACCTTAAATTCCTTGTGTATTGAGATGGATCAGCGTTATGATTTATTGAAAAATGCACAGGTTCGTAATTTAAAGGAATATAATTCAAAATTTGTCAATAGGCGATTAAACCCTGAGGAGGGACATCGATTCTTACCGTTTATAGTTCTTATTGTTGATGAATTTGCAGATTTGATGATGACTGCAGGTAAAGAGGTAGAAACACCTATCGCTCGATTGGCTCAACTGGCCCGTGCTGTTGGTATTCACTTGGTCATAGCTACACAACGGCCTTCCGTGAATATCATCACTGGTACCATTAAAGCCAATTTTCCGGCCCGCTTGGCCTTTCGGGTCCTCTCTAAAGTGGACTCCCGGACAATATTAGACTCAGGCGGGGCAGATCAATTGATCGGTAGAGGTGACATGCTCTTGTCCACAGGTAGTGACTTGATAAGAATACAGTGTGCCTTTGTCGACACACCAGAGGTAGAACGTATATCTGATTTTATTGGGAATCAAAGAGGATATCCGTCTGCATTTCTGTTGCCCGAATATGTGGATGAAAGTGGTGAAGGTAGCGGAAGCACAGACTTTGACTTGCAAGACCGTGATCAGCTATTTGAAGAAGCAGCACGTCTAATTGTTCTTCATCAACAAGGCTCTACCTCACTAATACAACGAAAGATGAAATTAGGGTACAATAGAGCCGGACGTATTATCGATCAATTGGAAGCGGCAGGTATAGTCGGTCCTTTTGAGGGAAGCAAGGCACGTGAGGTGCTTTACCCAGATGAATACGCTCTGGAACAGTACTTAGAAACGTTGAGAAAAGAAAATTAAAATGAAAAAGTTCATATATGCTGTTTTATTTAGCCTAAGCGCTACCCTACTTTTTGGACAAGAGGATCCTTCCGCAAAAGACTTGCTCAACAAAGTTTCCCAGCGATATGAGACTTACAGGACCTTACGTTCTGACTTTACCCTCCTTATAAAAGATGTCGAAGGTAAGTCCTATACCAATTCGGGAACCCTGTTATTAAACAAACCTGCTAATCAATACCGAATCAGCTTAGCAAACGAAGATATACTTTCCGATGGCAAGTCCGTTTGGAATATCACTAAAGAGCTAAAAGAGGTTCAAGTTACGATAGCAGAAGAGAAATCTACCACAATTGGTCCGAACAATTTATTTACATTTTATCAGACCGGTTACAAGTATGTGAGTATGCCTGATGAGAAGATTTCCAAAGACAGTAAGACAGAAATGTTAAAGGTCATCGAACTATCACCTTTGGATACAAAGAACAACTATTTTAAGATCAAGCTGCGCATAAATAAAAATAACCATATCCACGATATCACTATCTTTGATAAGTCGGGCAATCGATATACCTATACGATACATACACTATATGTAAATCATCCCATTGCAAAAAGTAACTTTGAATTTAAAAAAGAACAATATAAAGGATTTGAGATAGTCGACCTGAGGTAAAACGGAGTTCCTCCTTTTATTTTTGTATATTTATGTTTTCTCAAAATCGATCTTATGTCAAAAGTCACTTTAAAAGAACTTGCAAAAGGACTGAACATGTCCGTATCGACAGTGTCCAAGGCTTTGAACGATAGCTATGAAATCAGCGAGACAACGAAGATACGGGTAAAGGAATTTGCATTAAAGCACAACTACCGTCCCAATGCTTTAGCCAAAAACTTAAAGTTAGGGCGAACAAACAATATAGGTGTCATTATCTCCACGATTGGCAGTCCTTTCCAAGCTCAGATCATTGAAGCCTTACATAAAGCCGCAGTGGCGTTAGATTTTAATCTAATTATGATGCAAAGTCAAGATTCAGAGGAAATCGAACGCAAGGCTTTAAACACACTAATTAACCATGGCGTGGAAGGATTATTGATATCCCCGGCATTTGAAAACTCTAACATCGACCTGCTTGCTCATCTGCACAAAACGACCTGCCCTATTGTTCTCTTTGATAGAATAAACTACAATATCGACACCTTCAAGATAGGTGTGGATAATGAAAAAAGCATTTACAATGCTACAGAAGAACTACTCAAAATAGGTCGGAAAAAGATTGTGGTACTCTGCGGCAAAAATATTGGTGTTACCAAGAATAGGCTAAGAGGCTATCGAAAGGCTTTAGAAGATCACCATATCGATTTTGATCCTTCTTATGTTATCTATTGCAATTATAATAATTCTATGGAGGACATCGACAAAGATATGGAAACGAAGTTAATCCGATTGCTCCATTCGGATAATGCACCAAATGCGATATTAGGAACTACGGATACATTAACTACACGGGTACTCGGTGTACTTTCCAAACTTGACATTAAGGTTCCAGACGATCTTGCCGTTATCGGCTTTGCAAATACCGATATAGCGGATAGCCTTAATCCCTCGTTATCGACCATTCGTCAACCAACATTTGAAATGGCAGATATCGCTATAGAGAAGTTAATGAGCTTAATTAATTCTAAAAACCGAAGTCAAATAGACGTTCATGAAATACTTCTTGACTCGTCTATTCAACTTCGAAAATCTACGAATGCATAAGGGCATCCTTAAATTTGTACTAATTTCATCTTTGGCACCAATGCTTTCATAATAGACCACGCGATTAAGTAAGCTACAGCACAGATCGTAAACATGATTGTATAGCCAGTTTCAATGTGTCCTAGAGCTTGGTAATGATCAAAGAGGTATCCACCAATCTTTGTAATCACTACACCACCTATTCCTCCTGCCATCCCTCCTATACCTACGACAGATCCAACAGCTTTCTTCGGGAACATATCCGATACGGTTGTAAAAATATTGGCACTCCATGCTTGGTGTGCAGAAGCCCCCACGCCAATTAAAAGCACAGGTAACCAATAACTGTAATGACCTAAGGGTTGGGCTAGCAAAACCACAAGAGGGATCACGGCAATCATTAACATGGCTTTCATACGACCATCATATGGTGCATAGCCTTTGTCAATAAAATACTTCGGGAACCAACCTCCTCCAATACTTCCAACCATTGTCATACTGTACAATACAGCTAGTGGTAGCATAATTCCTTCATCTACTATCCCATATTGATCTTTAAGATAGGCCGGCAACCAAAAAAGAAAGAACCACCAAACACCATCGGTCATAAACTTACCGATAGTAAATGCCCAAGTTTGCTTATAACTTAGCAATTTAAACCACGATACTTTCTCTTTCACCGTTTCTGTCCGAGCGGCTATTTCCACGACCGTGGGCTCTTCTTCTTGATCACTATTGATATATGCCAGCTCCGCAGCAGACAATCTCTTCTGCTTTTCTGGCCTTTCGTAGAAAATCAACCAAAAGATTATCCAGATGAAGCCTACCCCTCCGATAATCTCAAAAGCCGCTTCCCACCCCCAGTGCCCGGCAATCCAGGGTACCGTCAACGGTGCCAAAATAGCTCCGACATTCGCTCCGGAATTGAATATACCCGTAGCCAATGATCGCTCTTTTTTGGGGAAATACTCTGCAGTTGCTTTTATTGCTGCCGGAAAGTTACCTGCTTCACCGATCGCTAATATAGTTCGGGAGAACATAAATCCAATCACCGAAACTGGCACTGCGGCTATTCCAATCCATCCAATCGTAGCCATTATCGTCTCGCCTATCGTGATGGAGTAGGCATGAATAACTGCTCCCACCGACCATATGATAATAGCCCAGCCATAGCCCCATTTTGTACCCAATTTATCGACAATCCGGCCAGCAAAAAGCATAGATATAGCATATACGAATTGAAAAATCGCTGCGATATCTGCATAATCACTATTTGACCATCCAAATTGTTCTTCCAAGTGTGGCTTCAACAAGCTCAACACCTGTCTATCTAAATAATTGACGGTCGTTGCAAAGAACAGCAACGCACAAATTGTCCATCTATACTTACCAACGGTATGTGTTTTCATATTTTTTTTAGTTTAGGCAACATAAAACTAATTAAATTAACTCATCAATCCTAATTCCAACCCCCTGATCTCCGCAAGTCCTCTTAATCGACCAATTGCCGAATAGCCAGGGTTTGTTATTTTATGAAGATCATCTAGCATTTGATGTCCATGATCCGGTCGGAATGGAATAGGTGTTTCCCTTCCTTGATTTTCTTCGATAAATATTTTTAAAACTGCGGCCATATCTACATCTCCATCTAGGTGGTCCGCTTCGAAAAAATTCCCATCAGTGTCCTTTCTAACATTCCGAAAGTGGGCAAAATAAACCCGGTGTTTGATAGCTTCAGCGATCTCCGGCACGTTGTTGTGTACACCTGCGCCCAAAGACCCTGTGCAAAAACAGACACCATTGAAAGATTTATTTACACCTTGGATTATTTTTAGATAATCCTCCTTATTGGAAGCTATCCGAGGCAACCCTAAAATTGGATAAGGCGGATCGTCGGGGTGTATAGCCATTTTTATATTATTTTCTTCACACACTTCAGCGATCTCTCCCAAAAACCATAATAAATTATCCAGCAACCCCTCAAAACCAATCTCTTTATAAACAGTCAGGCTATGCTGTAAATCGTCTAAGGTAATATCTTTTTCACTTGGAATGCCCATGAGAACTACCTGCTTTAGTGCTTCTATGTCGGCATCGCTATAACTAGAAAATTTAGCCTTTGCTGCTGCGACAATTTTCTCCGGGTAATCCGATTCTGCTTGCTCTCTTTTCAGTATAAAGAGGTCAAAAGCTGCCAAATCCGTCCAATTAAAATAAAGAGCTTTGGCTCCGTTTGGCATCTCCAAATCTAACTTTGTTCTTGTCCAGTCCAAGACAGGCATAAAATTATAGGTAATAATATATATGCCACAAGCCGCTAGGTTTCGAAGGCTTTGTTTATAGTTCTCCATGTATTGTCCAGCATCGGCCCGCCTTGTCTTTATCGCTTCATGTACCGGTACACTTTCGACTACCGACCAAGTCAATCCTGCTTCTTCGATAATTCGCTTTCGTTCCTGAATATCTGCCAACGGCCAAAGATCCCCATGGGCGATATGGTGTAACGCGGAAACAATGCCCGTAGCGCCCGCTTGTTTTATATCTTGTAAAGATACGGGGTCATTTGGTCCGTACCATCTCCAAGTCTGTTCAAATCTCTTTTTCATATTCTTTTGTTCTTTTAAACTCCACTCCACGCATTAAATCCGCCATCAACATACACTGTTTCGCCCGAAACAAATGCTGAAGCGTCACTCAATAAATAAACTAAAGTTCCCTCCAACTCCGATGGATCGCCCAACCTAGAAAAGGGCGTACCATTAATAAAACGTTGAGCACGTTCCGTATAGGTACCATCCGTATTTGTCAAGAGTGTCCTATTTTGTTCTGTCAGGAAAACCCCTGGTGCAATAGCGTTTACACGAACTTTATCACCATATCGTAAAGCCAATTCAGTGGCCATCCATTTGGTATATCCAATGATGCCATTTTTTGCCACAGTATAACCCAATACGCGGGTAATAGCCTGGCTGGACGAAAGCGAACCAATATTGACGATGCTTCCACTTCCCTTCTCCGCGATCACTTTACCAAAAACATGGGTTGGTATGATAGAACCAAACAAATTAAGCTCAATAGCTTTAATGGTGTCCTGCACATCGGATGCAAACAAATCCAGATCGGGAGTTATCGTAGCACCCGGTATATTTCCTCCAGCAGCATTAACCAATCCATCGATTGTTCCCCATTTGGCAAGGATTTTTCCTCTAGCATCGATCATCGACTGTTCATCCATGACATTTGCAGCAACACCAAGTGCTTCGCCACCGAGCGATTCAACCATTGCTACGCGTTCATTCGCCTTTTCCAAATTACGCCCAATGATACAAATCTTTGCTCCTGCCTCCGCAAGAGCTTTTACGAAGTTCTTACCCAAGATACCTGTCCCGCCAGTCACGACGATTACTTTCCCTTTTAAAGAAAACTTGTTTAATATATTCATGTTATAATTGTTATAGAAAATCAAAGTATTTTGCAAGATACCTAAGATTGAGGAATTAATAAATTATTAATTACTACAACGATTTCGATGAGAATTAAGCAAAAACAATTGAGCTTTTTTGCATGAATAATTGTATTTTTAGCTTTCATTTTAAAAATCGCAGTCATGAATAGTGTATTATGCTTCGGTGAAGTCTTAATAAGACAACAAGCGCTGGGCAACTCTTTTTTTGAGCCAAATAACAATCTACTCCGGATATATCCGGGAGGATCGGAAGCAAATGTGGCTGTAACCTTATCACAAATGGGCACCCCTGCAAGCTACTTCAGTGTGTTTCCCGATCATGCTTTATCGGATGAGATCATTTCGACACTCGATAAGCTGGATATCGATACCACAAAGATTATAAAACAGGGCGACCGCATAGGATCCTATATTTTATTATCCTCCAATGGCTTAACAAAGGGAGAGGTCATTTATGACCGGAAATATTCCAGCTTTAGTTTGCTCACACCTGAACAAATCGACTTCGACAACTTGTTCAACCAAGTCGACTGGTTTCATTGGACGGCATTGACCCCCGCACTAAACGCTAATATGGCTACACTGATGGAAAACCTATTAGCCGAAGCCGAAAGGAGAAAAATCACGATTTCCGTAGACTTGAACTATAGGAATAGATTATGGCAATACGGAAAAGAACCCATCGATGTCATGCCTAACCTAGTCCGCTACTGCGATGTCGTCATGGGAAATATTTGGGCGGCAAACAAAATGTTGGGCACCTCTATTGATGACACATTTCACCGTCAGACAAGCTCCGAAGAATATACTGCATACGCCGAAAAATCTGCGCGTGAGGTATTTGCCAAATTCCCCAAGGTAAAACACATCGCTAACACCTTTAGGTTCATGGACAATCCTCAGCACAATTACTTCTACGGAACGTATCATACCCCCGATATTACGACTATCTCACAAGCGTATGAAACTCATGAGGTCTTGGACCGTATTGGTAGTGGAGACGCATTTATGGGTGGTCTGATACATGCGTTGAAAAACAACAAATCACCACAGGAAATCGTTGAAATTGCAACAGGTGCAGGCTATCAAAAGCTTTTTGTTGAAGGCGATTTTGGAAACGGTAAATATTGATATACGTACGACATAAATTACTCTTATGAACGACATACTACAAACTATAGCTAAACATCCGGTTATACCGGTATATTACCACGATGACAGTAATACCTGTATCGAAGTCCTTAAAGCCTCATACGCCGGAGGTATACGGGTTTTCGAATTTGTAAGTCGGGGTCCGAACGCCTTGGAAAACTTTCGTCTTCTTGTGGACTATAAAAAAGCTAACCTTCCCGATCTCGTATTAGGTATCGGAACAATCAAAACGGCTGAACAAGCACAGGATTTCATTGATGCGGGTGCAGACTTTATCGTTAGCCCGATCGTCTTGAAAAGTATTGCTGAAGTGACTTTAGACAGGGGTATCCTTTGGATACCGGGCTGTATGACCCCTACCGAAATCGCGTTGGCTGAATCATTAGGGGCGCCTTTAGTCAAGCTCTTCCCCGGTGATACGCTTGGACCAAACTTTTTAAAGGCCATCAGGCCTTTGTTTCCAAATGTCAAATTCATGCCTACCGGTGGTGTGGATGTGGAAGAAAAAAATATCCGCGGATGGTTTGACGCAGGCGTCTATTCCGTTGGGCTGGGATCCAAATTATTTAATCCACCTGTGGATGCTACAGATTATTCTTGGTTATCGGACAGAGCTGCTAAATTGTTTGGGTGGATCAAGAAATAGCAATAAGTACAAAAAAGCCTCCCCATATTATTGCTATGGGAAGGCTTTTTATTTTAATGAACAAAACCTATTCTACCTCTTCACCACGGTATTAATAGCCGGTTCAATCTTTACGACTTGCTCTTTGATCACTTCCTTCTCTTTCTTCTTTGCATTATCTAGTGTATGTCCACCTAAAATCGGCGCAATCACAAGGCCTATTAAACAAGTTAGTTTAATCAAGATATTCATCGATGGTCCCGAAGTATCTTTAAATGGATCTCCAACGGTATCCCCAGTTACTGCTGCTTTGTGCGCTTCCGAGCCTTTATAAGTCATCTCTCCATTGATTTCTACACCCGCTTCAAAAGACTTTTTCGCATTGTCCCACGCCCCTCCAGCATTATTCTGGAAAATAGCCCAAAGAACCCCTGATACCGTAACTCCTGCCATATAAGCTCCTAATGCTTCTGCGCCCATCACAAAACCTACAATAATTGGCGTGATGATGGTAATGGCACCCGGCAGCATCATCTCACGTAAAGCCGCTTTTGTCGAAATATCTACGCATTTGCTATACTCAGGCTTACCTGTACCTTCAAGAATGCCGGGAATTTCTCTAAACTGGCGGCGGACTTCATTGACCATATCCATGGCTGCTTTTCCTACTGATTGTATAGCCAAGGCCGAAAAGACAACAGGTATCATTCCTCCAATAAACAAAGCGGCCAATACATCTGCTTTGAAGATATTAATCCCGTCAATACCTGTGAATGTGACATAAGCTGCAAACAATGCCAACGCCGTTAGTGCCGCCGAAGCAATAGCAAACCCCTTCCCTACCGCAGCAGTAGTATTTCCTACGGAATCAAGTACATCTGTACGCTGACGTACTTCTTTAGGCAATTCACTCATTTCAGCAATACCTCCAGCATTATCGGCTATAGGTCCAAAAGCGTCGATAGCCAACTGCATGGCTGTCGTAGCCATCATCGCTGAGGCGGCAATCGCTACACCATAAAAACCCGCTAAAGAATATGATCCCCAAATGGCTAAAGCAAACAACAATACGGATGAAAATGTGGATATCATACCGGTTGCAAGACCGGCAATGATATTCGTCGCAGCTCCAGTAGAGGAATTTTTCACAATGTTCAAAACAGGCTTTTTACCTAACCCGGTGTAATACTCGGTAAAGAAAGAAATTAGTCCCCCTACCGCTAGACCGACAATGGTCGAATAGAAAACATTCATACGGGGAACATCTTGTACGCCTTCTCCGAAGAACTTCATCCGAATAACTTCTGGAAGCATATATTGAATCAGGAAGAAACAGGCTATCACTGTCAGAAGAATAGCTGCCCAATTCCCTAGGTTTAATGCCTTCTGTACTTGAGCTTCTTTGGCATCATTGCTGGATATCTTCACAAAGAACGTCCCGATGATAGAAGCCAATATACCTACACCAGCTATCACAATAGGTAGAAGGATCGGCCCCATACCCTGAAAAGAATCGGTATAGGTGATACCAGTTGTTTCGGACATATCCTTGATAATATAGTTACCCAAAACCATAGAGGCCAATACTGTGGCCACATAAGAACCAAACAAATCCGCTCCCATACCCGCGACATCGCCGACATTATCGCCGACATTATCTGCAATGGTAGCTGGGTTCCGGGGATCATCTTCTGGAATACCAGCTTCTACTTTACCCACTAGATCAGCTCCAACATCAGCAGCCTTCGTATAGATCCCTCCTCCTACACGGGCAAACAATGCTATCGATTCGGCTCCTAAAGAAAAGCCCGCCAAGGCTTCGAGAACGACGGTCATCTCGTTATAGAAGTTGCCCCCATCGGACAAGAACATGTTAATGAACAGTAAAAAGAATATGCTTAAACCCAAGACAGCCAATCCTGCAACGCCTAAACCCATAACTGTACCTCCAGAAAAAGAAACTTTCAACGCTTGTGGTAAGCTGGTACGTGCGGCCTGTGTCGTGCGTACATTGGCTCTGGTTGCGATGCGCATACCAATATTTCCTGCTAAAGCAGAAAAGAATGCCCCAAAAATAAAGGCGACCACGATGACCCAGTGTGTTGTTTCGACTAAAGTCGATACAATAAATAAAGCCACAGAGGCTATGATCACGAAAATAAAAAGAATACGGTATTCCGCCTTCAAAAAGGCCATCGCTCCTTCTTGAATACTTTTAGAAATAAATTGCATCCGGCTATCACCAGCATCCTGTTTTCCAACCCAACGGGCTTTGGAAACCATAAAAAGAAGCCCCAATACGGCAAGTACTGCGGGCACATAAATCAGAAATTGTTCCATATATATACTGTTCATTTTGGTTATTGACTAAAGCTATCAATTTTTTAGGAAAAACAAAATAGTTTGAGGAATTCTTTTGGAGAGAATTAAAGCCGCCACTTTTAAAACCAATAATACATTTCTTCTTTAAGCACGATCTTTCCCTCATCAACCAAGCTCCGCAGCACCTGGATGCGCGTACTTTCGCTACCTATAGTGAGGGAATCAATAAGGTCATGCAGACCGAGCGGCTTTTCCAACAGCAACACACGAATTTGCTGTGCAATTTTTTGCTCTTGATCGGTTCGGTGTTTTGTAATCAGGCAAAGATCACATTCACCGCAGGGTTCCGAATCATCCTCACCAAAATAACTTAGTAAAGCCTGACTTCTACAATCCTTGGCATCCAGGTAGTGATATATTGCCTTGATCTGCTCTTCTTTGATCTGCTTTTGCTCTCGTATAAAATCGGTATCTATAAAAAGGTTTTTGTAATCCACCCGATGTTGCAAAAATTGCAACTGTGGCTGATCGGTACTTTTTAGATAGGAAAGGATCTCTTGTTGTTGCAGGCTTTTTAACAGGTCAACTACAGCTGCATAAGACACACTCAATTTTTTGGCAAATTCATATTCATTGATGGGAACATAAAAATCAAAGACACCGCCGTACGTTCGCAGCACCATCTTGATCAACGGATCATACTTTGCAGACTGTACCTGAAATTTATAAAGTTCCTGAAAGTCCACTTCAAACTTTAATCGCGACGGAATAAACACGGCATCCGATAACGTGAGCCATCCCCCTCTCTCCAAGAATTTCAAAGCACTAATTGTCTCCATGAGATCAAGTCCGTATTTTTTTGTAAAGTTTACGATGTCAAAGTCCACTGTCAAATCTTTACCCGCTCCATAAGCTATCTGATAATAGTTATTGAGGTGATGATACACTTGTTGGATAAATGGTATCGGTGGGAAACTGGCTAGAAAGGAAGTCCACAGCCTATCTCTATCTTCTTGCTGAAACAACAAGACCGGAAATGCCTTTTTTCCATCACGACCGGCTCGACCCGCCTCCTGATAATAAGCTTCTAACGAGTCAGGAATATCCAAATGAATAACAAAGCGCACTTCTGACTTATCTATACCCATACCAAAAGCATTCGTCGCTACAATAACTCTGATCTTCCCGTTCGTCCATGCGTCCTGTTTAGCTCCCCGCTCCTTTATGCTAAGCCCAGCATGATAATAGTCAGCCGGAATTCCATGGTTCACCAAAAAACGAGCTACCTCTTGTGTTTCCCTTCGATTTCGTACATATACGATTCCCGTTCCTCCCATTTTATTCATAATGCGCAACATCCTACCCATTTTGTTTTCTTCCTCTAGGGCCATATAGGCCAGATTTGGTCTTGCAAAACCAGTTTTTAGTACGTTCGGGGCGGCAAAAAGCAATTGTTGCTGGATGTCTTCGACAACTCGACGTGTAGCTGTCGCTGTCAAAGCCAAAATAGGCACTTTGGGATGTAGTTCGCGCAATTGGCTTAGTTGAAGATAGGATGGCCTGAAATCGTAACCCCATTGCGAGATACAATGTGCTTCGTCAATAGCAAAAAGGTTAACCTTCATATACCGGATGCGTTCTTTTACAAGGTCTGAATGGAGACGCTCTGGAGCGATGTATAGAAATTTGATCTTCCCATAGACACAGTTGTCCAAAGCGATGTCGATCTCTCGATATCCCATCCCCGAATAAATCGCTAAAGCTTCAATACCTTTTGCACGAAGATGTTCAATTTGATCTTTCATTAAAGCGATCAAGGGACTGACGACGACACATATTCCTTCCTGTACGAGGCTAGGAACTTGAAAACAAATGGATTTCCCTCCACCTGTCGGCATCAAAGCAAGCGTATCCTTTCCTTGTAATACCGAGTGAATAATATCTTCCTGCAAGGGCCGGAATGTATCATATCCCCAATATTGTTTTAGTGCAGAATGAATAGTCGATTTCATAGCTAATACCTATTCCAAACATACGCAAAATTATCTTTTAGCCAATATATCCGAGATGCATTCCTGTCCAAATCTTTCACAAATTTTGTAGTGTATTTGTCCGTATTACTCCCATCAAAAACAACCTTTCCTGCTGTTTTCAAGTACTTTTTCACCCCATCTAGCGAAGTTTTATTGTTTTTGCGCCAAATAATAAAATCTACTGAATCCCTACTTGACATTGACCACCTATCTTCGAGCAATACAATACTTTTATCACCGACTTGGATAATCGCATTATGTTGTTTGTCGCTCTGGACGTGAACAAATTCAATTTTATTTATATCAACATAATGTGTCAAGTCAGGCAGTACACTAAAGACAAGACGGGGGTGGTTTATCGAATCATACGACGAGAAAAGCACAACTCCCCCCTTTTCTAAATACGCTAAGGCAAACTCAGAACGTACATTGTAGATCTTTAATCCAGAATAATTTGCTTTCGTTATAAACTGATAACATGTGGTGGAAACAGCGATTACAGCCATAAGGGAACTTATATAAACCGCTACTTTGTTCTTATGGTTTAAAGAAATAGTTAGTCCTATCACAAATACCAACCCTATTATCACAAGCAATACAGGCCAATCTATCCCTCGAATAACAGCCAAGGGTAAGTTTGCCATCCATTCCAGACCCTCCAGGAAAAAAACCAAAAGGCAATCCAAAATCTTCCCAAGATAGGTATTGACCACAGGAAAAGGACAAATGGTCAATACAAGTCCAATATACATGATTCCAGTGCTTGGAAGCGCAATAAATAGATTGGCAAACAAAAAATACGTAGGAAATTGTCCAAAATAATGAAGCACAAGCGGTAGCGTAAACAACTGTGCAGAAATAGAAACGTAGCTGTATTCCACCATCCAGGACAGGTATTTATTTTGTGGCAAATAGAGGGACCGCATTATAGGATAAAGTAAAAGAATACCTAACATAGCCAAATAAGACAATTGGAATCCGACATCAAAGAGGGATTCGGGAACAAATAAAAGAATAAAGAAAGCCGAAGCTGCGAGGGTATTGAGTGCAACCTGCCTGCGTCCAACGAGGATTGATAGGAGAAAAAACGAAATCATAATCCCTGCACGAAGGATCGGCGGAGCCATACCAGTAAGCACAACATAAGACCATACCGATGACAGTATAAGAAAACATCGTATCATTTTCCCGTACCTAAACTGGTCCAGCCATCCCAACAATAGATTCAAAAAACCAAAAACCAGACCCACGTGCAATCCCGACACGCTTAGTACATGAATAGTTCCGGTATCCGTAAACGCATGTAATGTAGCTGCATCGATTTGCGACCGATAGCCAAAAATTAATGCGGCAGCCACCTGAAATGCCTGATCATTCTGCAAGTAGCCTTCAAACTTATCAATTAAAAGCTTCCTGATCCGCAATGACCGTAAAATGAGGGGATTTCCAGCATGAGAAGATAGTAGCTTGTACTGGTCGGCAAAAAGGTAGCATTGGTGCCAAACATTCTTATTGATCAAATAAGCTTTATAATCAAATTCACCTGGATTATAAGGAGGGGGCACTTCTGTCACGCTGTTTTTGAAGGCAATAACGTCGCCATATTTCAACGAAACCGGTGTACTATCTTTTCGCGAAACAGTAACCATTAAAGTTCCTTGAACCGAAAAGGAAGAGTCACCATGCTGAGCTGATTTAATTTTCACAGGAAACCGAACATTTTGTTTCCGGACAATAGGCTCATCCACGACTTCCCCGACATACTGCTCTGCATTAACAGACCCAAAATAATTACGTTGTACAGTAGGATCAGTTTTCACGCTAGACCAATATCCTAACATCACCAAAAATAAATGAATAAGCAGAGCAGTTCCTCCATTCGTCCAATTCGGCTGTTCGTGATAAAAATTCAACAGGACAATCGAGAGGGTAAGAATAGACAATGTAATCCCTACGAACACCAAATTCAAAGCGGAGACCACAAAATAATGCCCCAATAATATACCCCACATATAAGGTAATAGTATTTTAGCCATCGGCACTTTGCCAAGGGAAAGACCTAAAACATTTTGTGCTACCACTGCCATCTCAGCTGCATGGTGAGATCGGATTTCGTGTTGCCGATTATTTCATCCAATCCAGAACCAATACTTTTCTTATCGATATATTTCGTACACCCATATCTAACCCATAAGTCTATTTTTCGGGCTGCTCGCCACCGTATGTTCAAATACGTCCGAACACCTTTATCATAATACATTGGAAAGCCGGAAGCATACAATACATTGCTCTCATACGCATATATCCGAGCATCATATCCTTGCGTATTGAAGAAAGCTAGCCGTACATTCATTTGTAACCTACTTTTATATCCTTTCCAAAATACATCGTGGTAAATCAACCACCCTTGACGAGGTTCATTCCTTTCTTTTTCATACCCTATCCACTCCGCTCTACTCTTTATCCGCCAATTATCCGTTAATTTATATTGAAACTCTGCTCGAAGTTGCTCATGCAGCACATTCGCGAGCAGATTTTCATGACGATCAAGGGGTAACGTATTTTCTTGACGAACACGGTGTCTATATCTTAACTTGACCGTACCCTTCTTGTACCAGGAATAAGTCCATTGAGACAAGAAATCGATTCCTCGACTCGGTGCGTCCACACGATACCTCAACCATGGGAAACTGAAAGAATCCATATAAATTGCCCATTCGATTTTACGATTGGGATGGTATACAAGTCCGGAATAAACACCTTTTTCATTGGTAACTTTTGAACCTTCCCCTAATGACTTTGCATAGAATTGATGGTAGTTCCGTTGATAATTACGATAGCTGACAATTACAGACAATTTGGGATGTACACTTGCCAAAACCCCATTAATAAGAGCTATACCTCCTTCCAAACTCTTGGCTGCTTCACCAAAAAAATATAAATTTTTATAGGTATAACTATAGTGCATCCCTATCTGTTGGATAGATTTTCCTTTGAAGTCAAACCGTTGGTACAGATCACTGCCACGTACTACTTTATGTGAAAAAGACGTCGACAGGTAGGTCAATCCGAATACGAACCTGCTGCGGTGATACGATAAATGTGTACCATAATTAAACTGTCCAATGGCTTTTCGATAAGACTGTTCGGTAGGAGTACGGTGCAAGCCCGAATAATTTATACTCGCGATCACTTGTTCTCCTTCAGGATGCTGTTCTACATTTCCAGACAGCCTCTTGTACGATATAAAAGGAGTAATTTCGAATTGGCCAAAAGCAAAGGTCCCTGCGATTCCACGTTGTAAAAAATTTTCATTCATGGAAGAATAAGGTTGTAAACCTCTACCCTGTTTGGCCACGCCGCCTATCCATGCTCCTTTACCAAAACTGAGACCATTCCACAGTATCAACCCTTGACCAAACTGTAATGCGTAATCACCAATTACAATTTGCTTAACCGACCGGCTTACCTGAAAAAAAGCCAAACTCCCGGAATAGAAATCAAAACCAAAAGATTGCTTTTTTTTGAAAAAGGGTTCCCCTGCATCTTTTTCCATATTCAGCGATAACTGAATTTTGTCCTCGTAACTGAGCTTATAACGCATGAAATATCGGTTTGGATCTCCGAGATATCGGGAACGCGTACCCTCTTTTATGCCATAACCGTCTTGCCTTTCCAAGATCCTTCCATATCGTAAAAGCATAGTTTGATCGGCTCCTTTCCAAGCTTTTTCTGTATCTAGCTCTTTCCATATTGCAGGTGGGCTTACCTCAACAAATAACTTTAAGAGCTGAATCGTACGTAAATCCAGATCACGGATACTTTGCAATTCCAATATAGACAAAAACTCACCTGTCAATGTACGATGGTCAAGAATACTTTGAATCTGTTGTGGTGAAAGAAATATCAAGTCGGACAATTCCTTTTCATTCGCGGTATTTAGATTTAAAGGTTTCTTTTGATAATCCAATAGCTTATCTATCACTTCGCTTACATCGATTTCGTCGTCAGTGATGTCAGTCAATTGTTCTATCAGCATTTCTTCCATATTTCCTATTTCTTGTTGGGAGAAACAGGGTGTGGTAACGAGGGTCAATAGCGACGCAATAAATAAACCTAATTTAAAAAACATATGCGATTGCCAATTGAGGAGAGGTTCCTAATCGAGAATGAAAAGATGAAGCGATATCAATATGTAATTTGGCTACGACGAGCCCCACTCCCCCAAAATATTGGATGGGATGAGATCCTACGCCTCCACGGACAGACACCCGCGAATCCACGTTAAAGGCTATGCCTCCTCTATAGCTCAGCGGGATATACTTGTCATAATAGGCATCGCAAGCTATCCGGAGCTCCTTCGACATTATATAACAAAATCCTAATCCAAATTCTACAGGAATATATTGTAATATATGATCTTGATACCGGGCGGAGGTAACATTTCGAGCTAAAGCACCTATGGTGACATAGTCATTGACGTAATATTGAAACCCTAAATCTAAAGAAAGAGCTTGATCATCTTCATAGTTTTTGACATAGTAACGATGAGAATTGATACTAATTGCACTTGAAAAGAGATGACCAAACCTTTTGGAATAAACTCCTCGTAAAGTCAATAAATTAGACACCTCTTTTAACCCATAACTATTTACTCCGAATGCAACAGCATTTGAAGATGAAAAAGGTACTGCCAAGTAGAGGGCTTGGGATTGGATCTCTGAAGAAAGAAAATGACTTTGATAGGCAACCCCTGCTTGTATGTTTTCCAGTAACGCAATTCCGGCAGGGTTATTAGAAATGCTATATAGGGACCCTTGTGCCAATCCCGTATTGCCCATCCCTAAAAAAGGAGCTGCGTTGAATAGCTGAGCAGGGGTCCTTAAAGGTAAAAGCAATAAAATGAGTATACGAAGAAACACGATTAGATTAATTTATTTTTTGTAAAAATATACACAATAAATTAAACTTCAAAATAAAAAAATTAATTTAATAACCTAAATTGCATGGTTTACAAAAATTAATATTCAATAAACAAACAACAACCCTTGTTTGTCGAAATAAAGTACACTGACTTAGAATAAAAAAAACAATACAGTAAATTATATTTCCTCAGATTAAAGAAAATCTATATTCCTCAGAATTTTAAACATACGACAATCGAAAAGGAACTATTTTGAACTTTAGCATAAAAAAAGCCAGATGATATCACC
>JBEBWF010000064.1:0-22498 GCA_040392285.1 Sphingobacterium sp.
TTGTGCTTATCCGAAAGGAGGAAAAAAAGGAAAACTTGAGGCAAACCAATATCTTTACCAATCTATCCCAACAGGACAGAACGGTCCACGGTACGGTACAGGACTCGGGAGGTCTTCCGTTGGCTAATGTAACCGTCAAAGAAAAATCGGGGACGCAGCAGGTCATCACCAACGAAGCGGGGTTATTTTCCATTAAGGTGGCGACGATCCCTGCTGTGCTTTCCTTCTCTATCATCGGATATGAAACTAAGGAAGTCAATGTAAACGAACAGACGGTGGTTCTTGTCACCTTAAATGAGAAAGTCACTGATGTGGATGAGGTCGTTGTTATCGGATATGGAGAGGTCAAGAAGAAAGATTTGACAGGATCGGTCGTCAATATTAAGATGGACGATATCAAGGATGCTCCTGTGCTTTCGGTGGATTTGGCTTTGCAGGGGCGTGTACCAGGAGCCGATATTATGGCTTCGACTGGAGAACCCGGCGCACCAACTTCAATTCGTATTCGTGGAACGCGTTCTATTACGGCGACCAATGAGCCGCTTATCGTAGTCGATGGCGTCATCGATGGTGTTACCAATCTGGCGGATATCAATATGGCCGATATCGAAGCCGTGAGTGTGCTCAAGGATGCTTCGGCTACGGCCATTTATGGTTCGAGGGGAAGTAACGGGGTCATCATCATTACGACCAAGCAAGGCCGGAAGGGTAAGGATAATATCACACTGAAAAGTACAGTAGGGATATCCCAATTGCCGCGGAAGTTAGACATCATGGATGCATCTCAATATGCCCAATACCGTAATGACTATGCGCTTTTTACTACGGCAGACCCTTATGGAAGTATCACTATCAATTCGCCACAATCGGATTATCCATACCCTGACCCGCTTTCACGAGGCAAAGGAACCGATTGGGTGGATGAGATTACACGTATAGCGCCGTATCATAATCATATCCTGTCCCTGGCAGGAGGCGCCAACAAGACCAGTTATTACGCATCTGTCGCTTATGACGACACCCAAGGTATTATAGAAAAAAGTGGATTAGGAAGACTTACAGGAAGGTTGAATATCGATTACAAACTTTTTCCGTGGATGAAAGTCGGTTACAAATACAACCTGACCAAACGGGATGAAGACCAGAACTTGGTCACGATCGGAGGGGCCAACTGGTGGAATGGCGCTATTTATCTGAGCCCGATGATTAAGGTTTACGAGAATTTCAATGACCTCTGGTATTCCGGTCAAAGCTTTAACTCACCCCGAGCTATATTAGACGGAGGTGTGATCCGCAACCTCAAACGTGACGGTTCGACCAACACAGGATATATTGAGATCGAACCGATCAAAAACCTCAAGATAAACTCTCAGGTCAACTATTATTCCTATGCTGCACATACCTATCGGTATGAGCCGGGGACATTGCCCATCAAATCCGAAAGTGAAGGAGGACTGGCCTATAGGGCGGAATTTACGGAAAATAACCTGATGAGTCAGACTACACTGAACTACATGAGAAAATGGGAAGACAAGCATCATGTGGATTTTACGTTAGGGTTTATCGGTCAAAAGATCAGCAGTGATAACCTGACCTTGCAGGGAGAAGGATATCAGTCGGATGCCATCCTCTGGAACAATATGAATGCCATTCCCGATAAGGAAAATTATAACGCGACATCCGGCAATAGCAGCAAGACTTCCATGTCTTATCTGGCACGTGCTAATTATAATTTCAAGAGCAAATATTACCTTACAGTAACGGGCAGAAGAGACGGTGCCTCCAACTTTGCTCCCGATAACAAGTGGGCATTTTTTCCATCGGCCGCCTTGAAATGGACTGTGAGTAACGAAGATTTTATGAAATCGGTAAATTGGCTGAATGAATTTTCCATCCGGACCAGTGCGGGACGTACCGGCAACGATGGTATTTCTTCTTACCGTTCGTTAGCTGCATTAGGCTCTTCGACGGGTGGTTATTTGTTTGACGGATCACAACCCGTAGCTTTCTATCCATCCAGATTGGCCAGTGAACAGCTATCCTGGGAAAAAACGGACATGTACAACGTGGCTACAGATATAGGTCTGTTCAATAGCCGGATAAATATTACCTTGGAGGGCTACCTCTCCTACACCAGTGACCTGTTGTTGGATGTACAGACGCCCCGCCATACAGGTTACAATACCCGTTTTGCCAATATTGGTAAGACTTCCAATAAAGGTCTGGAGTTGAGTCTGGAAACGAAAAATGTCGTTAAGCCCGATTTTTCATGGTCTTCGACATTCTCGATCTCGCGCAATAAGCAAATGGTGGAAGACATCGGTACATTAGATTACGTATCGGTATACAATGCCAATGGAAATAATAGCTACATGATGTACGGGTATGTCAAAGACTATCCGCTCAATGCATTATGGGGATTCCAATATGGCGGCACATGGAAATCGCTGGAAGAAGTAGATCGCAATAAGATAACGAAAGGTTATATTTCTACTGCTCCGGCGATGTACACACCTGGTGCACCCCGCTACCTCGATCAGAATCACGATGGCGTGCTGAACGAGAACGACCTGATCTATTTGGGTAACTCCGATCCTTATGTATATGGAGGACTACAGAACAATTTTCAGTACAAAAACCTGACATTAGGTGTATTCCTGAATTATTCCGTCGGCGGAAAGATCTACAACATCTCCGAACAATGGATGGCCAACGGAGCGATGACCAATCAGTATACTTATATGCTGGATGCCTGGCATCCGGTACGTAATCCTACATCCGACCTGCCCAGATCAGGTGCAGTGGACAATATCGCTTCGGACAGGATGGTGTACGATGCTTCGTATCTACGGCTCAAAACGATCGCGCTAGGCTATAGATGGGATATGGGTAAGCTGACTAATAACAAGCTGCGGGACATACAGTTTACCCTAGCCGGCGAGAACCTGTTCCTATGGAAAAAATATAACGGCTTCGACCCGGATGTATCCTCGCAGAGCAGTACCTCTACACTGCGCCGGGTGGATATCGGAGCTTATCCTAAACCAAGGACGGTCGTGGCCAGTATACAGATCAGGTATTAATGGAGAGAGTAGTTTTATAAAAAATATTTGATAATGAGACGTTTATTAATTATACTTTTTTTGTTTGGCACGATTCAGAGTTGCTCTATTGAGGAGCAGCCCACATCGTTTGTCAATTCGGACAATTACTATCAGACCGAGGCACAGGTTATTTCAGGGCTCAATGGAGTCTATATCCCCTTGCGGTCAATTTATAATTTTACCTACCTGATTACGATGGAGGGCGTGACAGATCTGATGTCCATTGCATCGGGTACCTTGGATGCGCAGGTGGACATATCACCGTCCAATCCGAGGTTTGGGACGACGATGTGGACCCAAGGCTATCTGGGTGTGATGCGTAGCAATGCTATCATTGCAGCGATCCGACGATCGCCTCTGGAAAATGACGTGAAAAATCGCTTGTTGGCCGAAGGTATGGTCATGCGGGCCTATTATTATTGGTTTCTGACATCGACGTTTGGCGATGTACCCTTCTATACGGAAGATGTGTCCGATGCGGAAGTACTGGACCAGGTTTCCAAACTAGGCCGGATGCCTGCCGTGGATACGCGCAACTATCTGATCGAAGAGCTACAGGAATATGTGCCTTACCTGCCGCAGAGACGTACCAATGATGTGTCGGGCAATCGTTCGGGATCAGCCATGGGCTGGATGATGATCGGTAAGCTGGCCCAATGGAACAAACGTTGGGATGTGGCTAAGGATGCGATGGACGAATTGGAGCAGATCTATGGAGATCTTAGCCAGTATCCATTGGAGGACATTATGTTCAAAAATAAAAATACCCCTGAATCTATTTTTGAGATACAATTCACGTATTCAGAAACAGGCCTGCAGGTCACGACCAATGCAGCGGCGATCTGTATGCCTACGCGGAGTACGGGCAGTATATATGACGGTGTCGATATACCCGAACTGGGATCCCGGGCCACGACCTATACCGCCTTGCGGCCAAACAATTATTTCTTTCAGTCTATACAGCGACGAGATGGTGACGACCTCCGTCTGGCGATGAATATGGTTTGGGACTACAAGGGTGTACCTTTCAAAGGTACGACTACAAAACCCTGGCCTGGACCTAAATTCTGGTCTTATGACATGTTTAATGTATCGGATGGCAACAACCAAAAAGTCTTCCGCTACGCAGATGCTTTACTGATGCAGGCCGAAAACTACATGGAACTGCAGGATCCGACCGAGGCTATACGCTACCTCAATATGGTACGTCAGCGGGCGGGTCTCGTTGACTATGTGTTCAAAAACGGCGACTTGCTGCGTGAAGAGATACAGAAGGAGCGTGCGCGTGAATTGTTGGGTGAGTATCAGCGTAAATACGATTTGGTCAGATGGGGAATATGGTATCAGCAGACCTACGACTATACGGATTACGCCTCCCTAAAAAACAATATGCTTCCTTGTCACGAATATTATCCTATTCCGGATGTGGAGGTTGTCAAATCAGGATATGCGCTAGACAATAAGGCCTATGAGCGCTATGGAAAAAACTAAATGCACATCTGTTAAGATACGTGATATGAAATTTATGAAGACAATATATTCCGGTACATATACCTTGGTCGTACTCGGCATGGCACTGTTAGTGTTGGCGGGATGTACCAATAGTGAAGTTCCCCGGATAGAGGACGAAGAGACTCCCGAGCCAGTCGTGTTGCCAGCTAAGTTGAAGATCCTCAGCTACAATATATTGGAGGGGATGAAAACCGACAAGCCAAACAATTACGACAATTTTGTGCAGTGGATAAAGAATATAGATCCGGACATCATTGCTTTCCAGGAGGCCAATGGATTTCGACAGAAAGACCTGGAGAAGTTGGCCGCGCGGTGGGGACATACGTATGTCATCACCAATGTGAAGTCGACGGACAATTATCCGGTGGCGTTGACGTCAAAATATCCGTTGGAATCGCGTAGGAAGGTCACATTGAATACTTCCCATGGAGCTATTTTCGCCCAGTTGAAGGGTACGGATTTCAATATTGTGACGACGCACTTATGGCCGCAGGCCTACTGGCATCAGACAGGAGACGGTTTGGGTAATGATTACCGATTGCAAGAGATCAACATTGTGTTGGACAGTACGATTCGCAAGTTTTCCGAGGAGCCAAACTGGATCCTTGTCGGAGATTTTAACTCCCGTTCGCGAAAAGACTATGCGTCCGAACAACCAACGCTCAATTATTGGGTGACCGATCAGATCGAGGAAGATGGCTTTGAAGATGCTATCCATTATCTGTACGGTACCCGGGCGGCCGGTGTGACATACGACTTTAGCTATCCTGGGGCACGCATTGACTTTCTTTTTGCAACCCGCTCTGTTTTGCGGCAAGTGATACGGGCGTATCCGATCTATGACGAATTCACGGCAAAGTATTCGGATCACCCGCCCTTTTATATGGAGGTAGCATTGAAATAAATAGTTTTAGACTAAAAAATAGAAATAAAATGAAAGGATTTATCACAAAATATACAGTACCCCATGCGATACTTGCCGTGCTACTGATCCTCCCGTTTCTCATGCAGTGCCACAAGAAGACAGACCTGGATCTGTCTCTGGCAGTCAATTCCAATGAATTGCATCTGGAAGCTTTGGAAGGGAATACGCACATCATGGTATATGCCAGTGGTGAATGGGACTTACAGTTTGAGGAAGATGTGGACTGGGTATCTGTCAATAAACTGCGAGGTAGTGGCAATTCGGATGTGACATTTACGTATTCACAGAATTTCGGTGGCGCGCGCAAGGTCACCTTGATTCTGAGCAAAGGCAATGAAAGGCAGGAAATCCTTATTGTGCAGAAGGGCCTGGATGTCGCGTTGCGCTTTGCCAAGACCAAGTTTGTATTGTCCAAAGAAGGACTGCCGACCGTCTTGCCTATTGTCAGTAACTTGAAATATGACCTCAGTCAGGTTGAGCTCGAGTATCTTTACGATGACGAGACCTCCGAACAGTGGATCGCCAATCCCCGGCTGACTGAAGCAGGATTTATCTTCGATGCCCTGGAAAATACAGCCGGCCGCAACCGGACTGTACGGATTTACCTGAGCTTTGTCGATGGCGTTGGCAAAGAAGTATCGTCGTTTGTAGATATTGATCAATCGCTTTCGACTGCTTTTCTGACGCATAAGTCGACGATGTCCTCGCAATTGACCAAAGGAGCTAAGATCGATACCGTGATCCTGAAAGGAAATATAGGTGTACATCTTCCGATGATGGAGAAGGAGGTGGTCTATGCACAAGGCAACGACTGGATCGAACAGGTCACCCTGACCAATGACAGCCTGCTGATACTGGCCGTACGTGCGAACAGTTCGGGTATAGAGCGCAATGCTGAGGTGACAGTCCGGCTACGTGTCAATGGTGTGAATCTGGTTACCCTGACCCATCATGTGTATCAATCTAATGAAGATTATGAGCCGATTACATTTGAAGCGGTGCGCAATATGATTACGGGAGCTTCGGGTCAAGTGACCATTAATGCACCGTTCAAAGTATTACGTGGTGTGATCATCAGCGATGAGGGCAACCTGAATATGGAAACTAACCCCAATACAGCATTCAACCGTATAGATTTTACCGAAGCACCCAAGACCGGGTATATACAATCTACAGATGGTCAATATGGATTTAGGTTGAAGTTTTCTACCGAAAGTGACAATACGCTCAAACGGTACAATATGGTCAATATTGCGTTGGATGGGCTGATCTTGCGAAAAGAAGCTAATCCTACCCGATATACGATTGTTGGTGTTCGTTCGGCAGTGATCGCAAAGAACGAAGCCGGGACAGCATCCAATGTGGTGAATAAACTGAAATATATAGCTGATCTGACCGATGAAGATATGTACACCCATGTGACCCTACGGGATGTAGGGATTTCAGTTCCTTATGGCGGTTATATGAATACGAGTGGTGGCTATGTGCTCAAAACCGCATGGAATACGACAGGTGTCGCTGATGGCGGCTATACGGATGCTATTCCCACTCGGATATTTGACCGGCAGGGAGGAGATATGAACATCTTAGTCAATGTCAGTGCGCCCTGGGCGCGGACTACAGTACCGACAGGGTCCGGAACGATCGGCGGTATTATCACACATGATAAGCTCCTCCGCTTTGGCGGTGGCAGTGGGGATATAGGTCGCTACGCCCTGCGTCCGGTAGATCTGAGCAGTATACAGCTGAACAATCCCTCGCTCGCAACAACATTGGTCGAGTGGAACTGGATGAGCAATGGTTTATGCGCTGCCGGTGCGGTCAATACTGCAGCGGCTATCGGTACAGGTACACTCAGCTGTACAGTAGCCGGAGCAAGTAGTGGCGTTGGAGCACATCCCGTATGTAATACGAACCCTGCGCATAACGGGGTGTATAATAGTGGCTTTCAATATACGGGTGTGAAATGGTGGAATGCGGATCAGGATAAGGGCGAGGGTTTTGTATTCAAATTTTCGACCAGTGGTATCAGTGCCCAATCCTTGCTCCTGAATTTTACGATAGGAGGAGGATCAGGGAGTGATGCCAGCAACCATATCCCGACCTATTGGGAGGTTGAATACTCATTGGATGGAACAAATTATACGGTACTGCCAAACTCAGCGTATGCGGTGAGACCTTTGACACAGTGGAATACAGATCGTCCTTTCCAGGTACCAGGTTTGATACCGTATACCTTCAAATTGCCAAATTCACTTTTGGGACAATCCAATGTATATGTGAAGCTGAAGGCCAAGAGTAATATCTGTGCTACGGCAACAGGGGCAGAGAATGGTACGATCACATCGACCATGGCAGGGACATCAATGCGTTTAGGTGTAGTATCTTTTAAATATATTCAATAAGCTATTTATCATGAAAGTATTAGAAATAGGAAAACGATCACCGGCATACTATCTCATCTGGATGGCAGGTTTGATCCTTACCGGGCTACACGGGTGTAAAAAGGATGTTGCAGAGATCTCACGCTTTTCGGAATTGGGGGCAGAGACTTCGGAATATACTGTGGCTGCGGAAGCGGGGGAGGTCCGTGTGAAGGTATTGTCCAACGAAGATTTCGAGGTCATCGTAGGGGAGGAAGACACCTGGATGAGCAGTGCTGTGCGGCAACTTAAGGGGGATACCAGTTTTACACTCCATTATGAAGAAAATATAGGATTCGCACGGAAGGGGGTGGTCGCCCTTTACGCCAAAGAGAGTGCACGCTATGATACCATCGTGGTCAAGCAGCGTGGTCTTCGGACTCCCCAATTGGTTTTTCCTGTAACCAATATGAACGTCTTGGGCGATGGAGGGAGGGTCTCCGGTATATTGGAGGCGAATGTACCGATGAAGGAGGTAGATATACAGATTGTCTATCCTGTCGGAGATCCGGGCAACTGGGTGGACGATGATTTTGCCTACAACGAAACAACAGGGCGTTTTACCTTTACCGTACAACCTAATACGGATATGAACAACCTGCGGAATGCACAGATCCGGCTGACCTATATGGATGGCTGGGGGCAACAGTTGGTTTCTACGCTGTATCTGTTGCAGGCCAATGCACAAAATCTTTTTGGTACCGAAATTACCTTTACAGAAGCGAGAGTTTGGGCAGGAAGTCGGGTCACCGCAGACCTGTTTATCGAGGGATATATCATCAGTGATGTGGGGAACAAGAATGTGGGAGAAACTCCGCAGACTACACCGACGGCTATCAATTATGCACAGAACGACCGTACCGTATATATACAGAGTCTGGATGGGCAGTATGGTTTTCGCATAGAGACCGCGACAGTAGCGGACAATGTGTTCAAAAGATATGGCAAAGTACAGTTGCTGCTGAAAGGAACCACGGTGGATGTAGCAAGCAATCCGACTTTTTACACGATCAGAGGGGTGACTTCGGCTATGGTCATGAGTCAAGTACAGGGTACAGCATCGGACTTGGTCAAGAAGGAAAAATACATGTCCGAACTCACAGACGATGATATCTATACATTCGTGACACTGAAAGATTGTGAACTGCCTATACGAAAAGGGCCATTTACGCCCGTCAACGAAGGGTATACTACGCTATTCAACGCGAACAGGCTGGCTAAATACCCGTTGCTGATGCGGGACATCCGGGGCAATAGCATGTTTCTGCTGACGAATATGCAGACACCGTACCGCAGGGAGGGGGCTATATTGCCACAGGGGTCGGGCAAGGTTTCCGGAGTTATCGTACACGAGAAGTTCACCCATTTCGAATACGAGGATGACCCAAATCCGGACAATTACGGTAATATCGGCCGTTATCAGATCCGGCATCTGACAAAAGCAGATATAGCATTAGCAGACAATGTGAGTAGTGGTTTTTCTACCTTGCTTACGGAATACCAGTATCCGAATATCACGTCCGGTGTCGCTTTCCCGACTAATGGCAGCAATGGCCGCCTGTATGCATCAAATAGTGTGAATGTCACCGGATCTGATGATTATTCGTATCTGGGACCAGTGGGTGCTAACAGTCTAGGGAATAACAACCAATGGGGCAATGGAGTGCTGGTCAATGGTACCAAACAGAATACCTCCACTGGAACCAATGCGGATGGTAAGGGAGCAGCTAAGCTCGCCAGTATCGCAGCCAACAGAGCCTGGTGGAACTATGATAAGAGTCGGGGTGAAGCCTGGATTATTGAGGTGTCTACAACAGGTATCACTACTTCGCAACTTTCGCTGCAGTTTACAGCATTGAACTGGGCTTCGGCAGGTGTTGGAACACCCCGGTATTGGGCAGTGGAATGGTCCGAACATGGTAATATGGATGGTACATGGACTCCGATTGCTAAATATACCGTGCCGGATGCACCTAATTGGTCGAATACCCTGCTTCATCAGTCGCCGGCGTTCAAGAATATCAATATTCCGTTGCCGCTGAGTATGTTGGGTAAGTCTAATCTGTATATACGTCTTATCGTGGATAAGAACTTAGCCAGCAATGGTAATACATACGCTACTACAGAACTGGCGGCTACTGCGAATACGGCCTTGGGCTATGTCGCGATAAGATATAATAAATAGAATCCATTTATCCGTATAATACATGAAACAAACTATAAATATTATTTTTCTTTTGTTGCTTTTGGGCTGTGGCAAGGACAACCCTTCTGATCCTAAAGATCAAGAAGACCCCGTCGTCGTCGAAGAAGAAAAAGACGATAAAGAGCCGAAAAAAATATTCATTGCCTATGATGATGCGAAGATCCAATACGAAGGCCGTGTAGAAGTCACACCAAAAGAAGGGGCCTATCTCTATTGGCCTGGAACGGCTATACGTGTAAAGTTCGAAGGAACGGGAGTTAAAGCATTTTTACAGGATTTCAGCACAAACAATGACAACTATTTCGAGGTCATCATAGACGGGCAGGCGCAAGGTAAAATAAAGCTTGACAGGATAAGGCGTTATTACACGCTGGCAGATAATCTGACGGAAGGTGAACATACGGTGGAGCTATTCAAGATCAATCACATGAATGCGGGCTATGGCCGGGGATATTCCATGTTTTTCGGTTTTGAACTGATAGGAGAGGGCAAAGGATTGGACGTCCCGCCCTTGAAACAACGGAAAATAGAATTCTATGGTAATTCTATCACTTGTGGACGGTCAAATGAAGATAATACAGGTACGGATAGCCCGGCGAGCGAGTACGAAAATAACTATTTGGCCTATGGTGCTATTACAGCCCGACATTTTAATGCGCAATATCACTGTATAGCGATGAGTGGCATAGGGCTCTCTATAGGTTATACCAACATTATCATGCCCGAGCTATACGATCGGATAAATCCGGACGATGCGTCCAAAAAATGGGATTTTACACGATATGTGCCCGATATCGTGGTCGTAAATCTCTTCCAAAATGATGCATCTGTTTTAAATACCCCTTCATATAACCCAGGCGAATTTCAAAAACGCTATGGAGGTGTACAACCTACCGATCAGCAACTGGCAGCGAAATACCGGGCATTTATTAACGAGATCAGGGTAAGCTATCCAGATTCACATATTATATGTACCTTGGGAAGTATGAATGCGGTCGTGTTTCAGGGAGGGCGTTATGTCCAGATTATCGATGATGCGATTGCAGATCTCCATGACGATAAGATTTATACACATTTTTTCGCCTATAAAGATACACCGAGACATCCCACAGTTGCTGAGCACCAGAAGATGGCTGATAGCTTAATTGATTTTATAGCGCATAATATAAATTGGTAACAGTATATTTATCCAAAAGAATAATATGATTATACGTTTTTTAACCTTGCTGTTGATAGCTGCAACAGCACCTCTCTACTCGTCCGCGCAGACCGTAGGTAATCTACCACTAAAATTGCGTGTAGGGACCTATAATGTCGGGCATTTCAATCAAGGGAGGCTGGGTGGATTTCAGGGCAGTGGAAAGATGGCCAAGGCGGAGTTGAATAATTGGAAAAGATGGATAGGCGAACAAAGTCTGGACATTTTTGTGTTCAACGAATGGAATAGATATTTTGATAAGGATAGCGTGTTCCATGCCGAAAATGAGTTATTGAAACCTTACTATACTCAAGTATATCTCGGAAAAGAAAACCGTTGGATTTTCAATGGTATAGCCACTAATTATACCCTGCAAAATATTCGACAAAAGAATTGGGATGGTGATTATTATGCCTTATTGGGCGATTTGATCGTTGGTGAGAAGACGATTACCCTGATTTCCACACATATCCCTTGGCAAAAGGCCTGGCATGAACAATCGCTACAGGCCCTTATAGATGAGCTTAGACAATATGAATATTTTATCTGCATGGGTGATATGAATGCATTTGATACCGCACAGCGAAAGTTTACGGACGCGGGATTCAATATGGCCAACGGAGGAAGCATGGGGTGGTTTGCAACTGCAGGAGGGACCGTTCGTTCGGAAGGACGAAATGGAGACGTGCCTAATACGAGTATCGATAATATTGTGACGAGTACTAACATTAAAATTTTCAACGTGTCAGCACCTAAAACGGGCTTAAATGACCTTGACCACTTGCCTGTAGTGGCTGATGTGGTCATCACTTGGTAAGATATGATATCTTAACTTTGATTAAAGTTTAAACAAATACATAATTTTTCTGGCAAAGCACAATGAAATGGAAACTTTGTTTCTTCAAAGAATAAAGTTATATTTGTTGCATGTGAAGGAGGTGTTAAGCAGGTGAGTTGGAGAGCTGCTTAACACCTCTCTTGTTTTTTTACGCGCCGAGACGATGTATAGACTTTTTATTGTTTTTAATAGCCGTTTACTTTTATTGATAGGTTACTGTGTACTGTTTAATGTGCAGGAATCGCGAGGGCAACAGAATGATTTTGATAAACGGTATACGGAGATTTCAGTGCGAATTTCTGCATTGGATGGTCCGAATGCGTTACTATTGGCGGACTCATTACTGTCAATTTCGGCGAATGAAGAGCAACATATCAAGTCACATATGCTTTTGGCTAATATACATCATAGCTTGGGCAACCGTGTTTTAGAGTTTGATGAGGGGCTTAAAGCCCAAAAAATTGCCAATGCAGCGTCTAATACCAGTTGGCAAGCACGTGTCTCAGGCTTTTTGGCAACATCTTTTCGCCATGTTGGACTGATGTCCGAATCTGTCAAATATTTGAATCTTGCCGAAGAATCTAACGAAAAGCAAAAGAACGCACCGAACTATTTATTGACAAAGATTAATATAGCACATGAGAGAGCCCTTCACGCCATGGAGGACGATGCCTATGAAAGGGCATTGACCTATTTAAAAGGAGCGAAAGAAAGCATAGCTTCGATAACCCAAGAGGATTCCAGGATACTGTTGATAAAAGGTACGAATGATCAACTATTGGGCGTTTGCTATTTATACTTAAACGAACTGGATCTTGCAGATTCGCTGCTGCGATCGTCACTGTTGCGAATTGATGGTGAAGAGAATAACCTAAGGCCTTATATCTATAGGGCACAAGCGGAGGTTGCGATACGCAAGGATTTGACGGACTCTGCTTTTCATTATCTCAAGTTGGCAGAACCTTATTTGGAATCATCGCATAGAGAGGAACTTAAAATGTTGTTGTATGACTCTTTTTCACGCTATTACCGGAAAATTGGGGATTCTGCAAAAGCTATTCAATATCAAGATTTGTATACAGCGGTAAAGGATATAAGATCGCGTTCTGCAAAGCGTATAGCGGATGAATTGGTTAGCAGTTTGGAAGCCGAGAAGCAAAGGAATGAAGATAATTTAGTATTTACAGGTTTTTTATTTTTTATCCTGATTTCTGTATTGGTCATGCTATTACTCTATCTTGTACGTAAAAGAAAAGTTGAGAAGGAATATTATCGTGACTTAGTAGATCAAGTGAACGATAAGGAAGCGATGATGGTGGCCCAGATAGATATTCCGAATGAGGAATTAATGTTGTCTAGCGAAGAAAATAATCTGATGATTTCCAAAGAGACAGAGGAGAGGTTAGTTAAAGAGCTGGTTAAGCTAGAAGAAGAAGCATTTTTTTTGGATAAAGAGATTTCATTGCCTAAATTAGCTAACCGGTTTGGTACCAACCAGCGATACCTGTCTTACATCATTAAAAAATATCGAGGTAAAGATTTTAACAGCTATGTCCAGCATAGTCGAATACATTATATTATCAATCGAATTAGATTGGACCGGGAGCTGTTGGATTACAAATTATCCTATCTTGCTGATATGTCTGGTTTTTCAAGCCACAGTAAGTTTTCCGCTGTATTTAAAATGGTTACCGGATTACCCCCATCCGTATTTATCCACTTTAGGAGGAACGAGTTAAATAAAAAGGACTAAGGAGCTTCTTAAAAGATTATGCCCCCTTCTTGCTTTGTAGTTATTCAACTACAAGTTGTGTAGTTGTTCAGCTACAAATTACAAAATTGGGTGTTTCTGGCATTGTTTCGAGTGTTTTGATGCTCTATCTTTGCTTACTTTAAATAAAAAAGAAATGTTTTAGCTTTATTCGATTCCGTATTAACCTTGGGTGTAAAGATTAACCTTGCGTGTTTGCTAAATAGTCTAAAATTAGTTAGGATGTAGGTCATCTATTCAAATATGTCGTTAGTGTGTTTATACGATAATGAAATGATATTGCGTAATGTTTTATTGTTTATTGAATTAAGATAAGAGGATTGGTTTCATGAGATTGGTTGTGCTGGCACTTTTGCTGCTTTCTGTACTTACAAATAAGGGCTACGCCCAACAAAAACTTTCGGATGGGGGTGATGGTGGGAGTATAATGGCCAATACCGATGCTATTTTGGAATTGGCTAGTAAAAACAAAGGTTTATTGCACGCTCGGGTAGAATTGGAAAGAACAAATCTTCCTGCACCTCTTTCAGCACATATTGCCGGGATGATGGTATTCAACACAACACCGAAGAATGATGTTGTTGTCGGTATTTATTACAATGATGGCAGCAAATGGGTATTAGCTTCAGGAGGTGCTGCCACAAATATCAGCTATGACCCTACAACCTATGAAATTGCATTTATTGACGGAGGTGGCAATCCGGTGACTATCGATTTTAAGCAAGTTGTGAAAGTACAAGAAACGCGTACCACGTTGGTGGAAAATCCCAATGGAACATACACTTATACCAATGAAGTTGGTGCGGAAGTAACAATAGACCCTAGTGTGGTTCGTGTTACCACATCGAATGGGGTATACACATTTAGTGACGCCGAAGGGAATGCGCTGGCGACGATAGACGCCAATGCCAATCAGCTGAATTACAACAATACAGCTTCAGGTTTAAGCGCAAACAGCGTACAAGAAGCTATCGACGAAATATGGAGTAAGCTTGATGCGGATCGGACCAATATTGTAGAGACAGATGTGGATTATACAGCTTTGTTGAGTGATGCGGTCATACTGGGCGATGCAAGTAGTGGCCATGTGACAATTACCCTACCCACACCGACAACGAGCAATAAAGGAAAGAAATATACCATCAAGAAAGAAGATACCAATGAGGATGGTTATGTGAATGTGATTGGAAATATAATTGGCGTACCTACGGGGAATCTTTATACAGCGCTACCTTATTCAGGATGGGACCTGGTGTCGGATGGAGCAGGTTGGCGGATTATTAATAAATTCTAAAACACGTAAAAAAAATTAAGTAATAAACCGAATCAATTAACAAAATAAAAAACAAATCAAAAAATGAAAAATGTAATATTAATCGCTGTATTCTTACTTACAGCATGGGTAGGCCAAGCCGTTTACGCCCAACAAGGTTTCGGGACAAATGCACCCGACAAGTCTGCGGCAGTGGAAATACAATCGAGTAAACGTGGTCTTTTGATACCGCGGATTGCTTTGACTGCGTTAACGAATCCAAGTCCGATTACCAATCCTGCAAATTCGCTATTTGTGTTTAATACGGCTTCGAATTCAGAAGTAACGCCAGGTTACTACTACTGGGAAGATAACGGTGCACAAACTGGTATTGGAAAATGGGTGCGTTTTATTTCGTCTGATGATGTAAAGACTACAACCGTGACGGGAGTAGGTAACATCGAAGTTACGCCGACTACTAGTGGAGATACCACGAATTATGAAGTAAGTGTAAAAGCCAGTGCTACGGAAGGACATGTTTTGGTAACCCAAGATACTGGCGGTGGAAATTTTGCAGCCGTATGGGTGGATCCAGCGACATTTGTTAATAATGCTATTGTCATCGGAAATGGTTTGACTAAAAATGTAGCTGATAGCAATAGAGTTGAACTAGGGGGTATTTTGACAAAAGATACCACAAGACTTATTACCAATGGAGGAACTAATACACTTGCTATTCAAGGATTAGAGACCGTTACTACTTACGATAAAGTGATGGTCTTAGGTCCGAATGGTGTTTTGCAGGCTGCTGATCTATCCTCATTGGTGCGCGCTGATAATGGTTTGACCATAAACGACGGATCGGACGACATTAATGATAAAGGAAAAGTTCAATTGGGTGGTGCTCTAATCCAGCCTACAACTATAGCGGCTGATGGAACGAATACATTGGCTATTACCGGTTTACAAGCAGCAGCAGCAGCCAATAAAATTGTAGTGGTTGAGGCGGATAGTGTATTACGGACCGTAACGAGAACGATATCTTCACCAATGAATGCCGATTTGGTTATAAGTTCTCTAACGAATTATAGCTCTTTCGTACAGGAAGTCAATATTTCAGTAACATTGGACGATACGGACTTGTCTCTTACATTGCCTGATCCTGTAGCTACTAATGAAGGTCAAGTTGTCAATGTAAAAATTACTAATGAAAATGATAACCACGACGGCTACTTAAATATTTTCCGTGCAGGATCGCTAACACCTCTTACTTATGGAGCATTACCTTATCAAGGTTGGGTATTAAAATCTAACGGTTCGGCTTGGCTTATTGTTGGTCGTAACTAGTAACCAGATAGGTAAGCTGTATTAAAAAGTGCTATATTCTTGCGACGAGAAACAATGAAACTTGCCCATCGCAGGCAGGTTTCATTGTCACATACTTCCTTGCAATGGGTAATGTTTGATACAGCTTATAAAAAATATAATATAATTTTTGCAGAGACAGCATTTTGATATGAAGAGGCATTTGTGGGGTATAATCATCGGTATATTTTTGATCATCACGGTTCCGGTATATGGGCAGATTGGTCATGGCACCAGTGATCCCAGTAAAGCTGCTGTTGTCGAAATGCTGTCCCCTTCAAAAGGACTGTTAATCCCGCGGGTTGCTCTGACGGGATTAACTGATTTTAGTCCGATTCAAGGCGAATCGGCTATAAATGAAAATAAAGTCAATTCCTTGTTGGTGTATAATACGAACACCAATAGTGAGGTCAGACCAGGCTATTATTATTGGACAACCAATGTCGTTCTCAATACGGGTCGATGGAACAGATTGGTCAACGATGCGGATATTGCCGCATTAGGATTGAACGTGACGGCAGATAATGGTCTGACCGAAACAAGTGGTAATATTCAGCTTGGTGGTGTGTTGACAGGTCCTACTTCTATCGAAACAGATGGTACTAATACTTTAGCTATTGAAGGCCTGCAAACAGGTAGTACGACCGACCGTGTCGTAGTAGCTGATCCAAGTACTGGTGTATTAAAACAGCTGAAAGCGGCTTTGCCTAAGTTTTTCTATATGCCTTCGATTATTATACCTACGGAAGCTGCACATATACCGACTGAATATAGTACTATTTCGGCT
The DNA here is from genome assembly GCA_040392285.1 of Sphingobacterium sp. Lineage (GTDB taxonomy): Bacteria > Bacteroidota > Bacteroidia > Sphingobacteriales > Sphingobacteriaceae > Sphingobacterium. The sequence continues at coordinate 17,382 of JBEBWF010000064.1, forward strand.
ATGTCGTTTAACGATGGCACAAAAACTGGCTCCATAAATTTACACGCTATATATGCTGCGCAGTTTAACGGTATATCGGGATCATCTGTAAAAAGCCCTGGTGCAGGAACATTGCCCGTGGTCGTCCAACCAAATGAACTCAATTATTATATTACGTGGTACGATAATACGTTGTTTGACAGCGTACAGGTAACAAATACTGGAATACTGACCTACCATGTATCGGGATCTACAGCCGATGAAGGGTCTTTTATGAATATCGTTTTTGAAGTAAGAGAGACACCGTCTTCTCCATAAACTGAGCGGTATGAAGAAGGATCTGTTTCATAAATTATTTGTATTGCTTTTTGTACTGTCCTTGGGGACGGTTGCGAAAGGGCAGACGGATTTGGTGAGGTGGAATAATACCAGCTATGCTCCCACCCTGGTAGGAAGTAATATTACGGCTTCTAATATTACGGGCATTGGTATCTCATTAGATAATCTAACTTGGAGTGAAAGTTTTTTCCAGACAATAGGCTGGCCTACCCCTTCACAAAATGGTGGGGGTATCGATATATCAAAATATGTGGAATTTACCATTTCCCCTGATGCAGGATATAAAATAGACCTAGATGCTTTCAATTTTTACTACAGAGCGCAAAGCAGTGGTCAAAATTTTCAGGTTCGTTATTCCAAAGATAATTTCGCTACGTATCATACGATGATTGGGAACACAAGTGTTCCTACCAGTTGGACAAGTGCTTCCAACAGTTTTTCTTCTGTGAATCCCGTTATGCCCGGAGAAACCGTAAGAATCAGAATATACGCTTATAATACCAATCAAAATTTTCATATTCTGCGCTCGGGCGGCGCTAACTATCCACCTACTATTACAGGAACTGTTTCTCTTGCCTCATTAACCAACGCAATAAATGACAACGCTATAACAGCACAGAATTTTCCGGTTGATATCAATATTTTGACCAATGACACTTACAGTACATTGAGTGCGATTACCATTACTCAACAACCGACAAACGGGCAGAACATTACCGTAAACGGATTGACAAATGTGACTTATACGCCAAACACCAACTATACAGGGTCGGATAGCTTTAAATACACTATTACAGATGAAAATGGCACTTCCACCGAAGCGACAGTAACTATTACCATAAGCGCTCCCACACCTCCAACCGCTGTGGCTGATGCGGTTTCAGTGATGGTAAATGAAACCAAGAACATCAATGTCCTTGCTAACGACACGTCGGGAAGTGGAGCCTTTGATTATGTAACGGTAGTTGCTAACCCTTCCAATGGTATAGCTGTGGTCAATCCTGACAATACGGTTACTTATACGCCAAACAGCAATTATGCTGGATCAGACAGTTTTCAATATAATGTTACCAATATCCATAGTTTGACTTCCAATACTGTTACGGTAAGTATCGACGTGGATTATGTGGGCCTGGTTAGGTGGAATGGTGCGAACACTGGTTTCGATCCTGCTATTTTAGCATCTCATATCAGCGCATCGAACATCACCAATTACGGAGGAGGCACTTTAACCAATGGTGGACAATATAATCAACATTTCCAAACAGGTAACTGGCCTAATCCTTCCCAAAACGGGGGCTACCTTAATGAGTCCAGATATGTTCAGTTTACAATTTCACCCACTGGAAGTTATAAAATAGACCTGAACCAATTTAATTTTGAGGTACAGATGGATGGAGGGAATAATCCTGCCGCCAATTTTGAGATCCGTTATTCCAAAGATTTTTCACAAGGATATTCCTCGTTTAATGGAACTATTGGAAACCAAAGCAGTTGGGCTAGTAAGTCTGGAAGCTTAGCCAATGTCAGCCCTGTTTTGCCGGGCGAAACGCTATATATAAGACTGTATGTGTATAATACGCACAACTCCCTTCGGATCAGGCATAGCTGGGGTGGGTCCACAGGTCCTACAATTACAGGGTCTGTCAGTCAGATAACTATGGCAGATATCGAAGTAACAAAAGACGTAAATAATCCGACTGCGAATGTAAACAGCAATGTAATATTCACTTTAGAGGCGAAAAATAACGGACCAGATAATGCGACGGGTGTGGTAGTGACGGACGTTCTGCCAAATGGTTATCAGTATGTAAGCAGTTCTTCAGGGTCTTACAATCCAGGAACCGGTCAATGGTCTATCGGAAACCTGTCAAACAGCGCGACAACTACATTGGATATTACCGCCGAGGTATTGGCAACAGGAAATTACACGAATAAAGCGAGTATATACAGTAATCAGGGGGATCCAAATGTGACCAATAATACAGATTCAGCTTCTATAATACCAGTTTTCCCTGATCTGAAAGTTTCTAAAACAGTTGACAATGCCACTCCCAATGCAGGGAACAATACAATATTTACAATTACGGCGGAGAATCTTGGACCTGCTGATGCCACAGGTATAATCGTGACCGATGTGCTACCCAATGGATATTCTTTTGTAAGTAGCGATCCGTCGGTTGGGACATATAATTATGCAACGGGTAAGTGGAAGATTGGCAACTTAAATAGTGGCGTATCAGCTAGCCTGGATATTACAGCAAAAGTATTGGCAAGCGGAACGTATAATAACACAGCTACTATCGCCGGAGCAGGAACTGATCCTGTGCCGGCAAACAATACTTCGACAGTAGTGGTCAATCCAGTTATTCCATCTGCTGATCTGAGTATTAGTAAAACAATCAATAATAATAACCCTGGAATCGGGGATAATGTCATTTTCACGATCACAGTCAACAATATAGGGATGAACGCTACTACAGGGGTGAGTGTTACGGATGAACTGCCTTCCGGTTTTTCTTATGTGAGCAGCTCTGCTTCGGTTGGGTCGTATAACGCGGGTACAGGAAAGTGGCAAATTGGAAATCTTGCTGTAAGTGGCTCGGCGACTCTAACTATTACTGCGCAAAGGCTGGCTACCGGTAATTATTCCAATACTGCTTCCGTTGCCCACGATGGGATAGATCCCGTGCAGGCTAACAATACCAGCTCAGTCGGCTTGGCCTTTTCATGTTCGAATTGTACACATACCATTGCAGGAGGAGCTATTACTGTCAATACGGGAGAGGTCTATTGCTTGGCATCAGGCAGCTGGTCTGGCGGTGTAACCCTCAATGGAGGCACGATTTGCATTTCTCCAGGAGCTACTTTCAATGCCAGCTATACTCAAGGCGCTTTTAGTGGCACGATCATTAATAACGGAACAGTTACGGCATTTCCACTTAGCAACAATGCAACGCATACACTTTCTATTATAAACTGGGGTACATTTACATCAGCATATCTACAAAATTTTGCAGGTGTTATTCACAATTATGGTAGCATGGCAGTAGCAGGAGGGCTAGAAACCCTGGATGGTAGTGCTGTCGATAATTACGGTGAAATGAATGTGAATACAATTTCTTTTTATGGCACTACTTTCACGAATTACTCTCAAGCCATTTTTAACACTACCGCGGGTGTAAATGTCTATAGCGGTTCTTGGGATAACCGTTTAGGTGGAAAAGTTTATCTGAATGGAGCAAACGTAAACTTTACGGGCGATTTGGATAACTCGGGCTACTGGGAGTTTGAACGCATCAGTTCATTGTCATCTACACTCAACAATTATGGGACAATGAAAGTGCATAATACGGCAAGTAATATATCTTCAACAACCTATTTAACCAATGATGATCTATTGGAATTTATCGACGTGCCTGAAATTCAGTACAATGGTCCGATGCTGACCAATAATGGGACTATTACGGTAACACATGCTACGACCGGTAATTTTAAAATGAATCAAGCGATTAATCAGGTATTCAACAATGGAACAATAAATGTATCGGGACAGTTTGAACAAAATGCGGCGGGTTCTTTATTGGTCAATAATTGTACTGTAGTGGCCCGGAATGTTTTCATAGGCAATGGGGAAGCACAAAATAATGGGTTGATATGGGCTACGGGTACAGGAGCAAATGAAGGGCTTCAAGTGCAAGGTACAGCCTCCATTGTCAAAAACGCAGCAACGGGTCATATTAGGGGCGTTAACTTTACGAACTCTGGACATATAAGTGGATATGGGGCTTTTTATTTTACAGGCACGACCAATATGAATACAGGTGGTTCTATGAATGGGGACGAACCTAATTCCATTCTTTTTTTCGACGCATCACAAACAGGTAGCAATATCTTTGATGCGCCAGGGGGAACAGTGTCTAATGTCATGCGTCCGGATACTATGACGCCATTGGATACTTCTTCGTATAATTGTACCGCGCCACCTTCTTATGCAGGGGCACCTCCAACGACCAATTCGGTGTCTATAGGAATGTGTGTGCCTGCGGATGCCAACTTCGATATTGATGATTACGCTATTCCTGCTGATCCTGTCGAAGGCGATCCGTTTGTGCTTCTGTACTCTTCCATCCGGCTATTTGATTTTGGTAATCCGAGCAATACGACCAATAATTCTACGGATCTGATTGTCACTGGAAAAGGTATCTTAAGTGTCGACACGACCACAGGAGTTATCACATTCGACCGTGACCCTGCATTTACAAGTGGTACATTACAGGCGGAATATAGGATTTCCAATAAACGATCCGGTGATCCGGTAACCTATCCCAGCCCAAAAACAGGCATCACCATTACCATAAATTCACTATCTGAGATTGTAATTGAAGAAGGTGGAATCCCTTTGTGTATGGAGCAAACCCTAGAACTGTCTAATCCGGATTCGGATGGCGTCTGGTCGAGCCAAAACACAAACGTTGCAACAGTAGATGTCAATGGTGTGGTAACAGGAGTTTCACCCGGTACAACCCAAATTCGTTATACCAAACATTTTGAAAACGGAAATTGTGATATTTTTAAAGCGATAGAAATCACGGTTCAAAACTGCACGCCAATATCAACCCGTAAAGTGATCTCCAACCCGATGTTGCGCAACCGTGCGAAAACAAATTGATGAAGTATGAAAAGGACGTGGATACTCATCGGTTTAATTTGCTGGACTTTCATCGTAAGAGCGCAAGAGGGTGTAGGGAGCTTTGAGTCGAGCAACGGCCTGGAGGTTGTGGCTGCGGATACGTATA
>JBEBWF010000065.1:0-22352 GCA_040392285.1 Sphingobacterium sp.
GGAAATTAAAAGACGAAACTCTTATTCATCATTTTAAATCATTTTCGAAAGATTTCGCAACGGAACTTTCTGGACTGGATTTTTCGCCTGCCTAATCAAAACAGCATATTTTAATTTTATAATTCAATCACCTTTTTATCCTGACTGATTTTTGTTCCCCCTTTTTTCTATTTTGGCCAAAATCGGGAATAATTTGTAGTATTATGGCTATATTACTTTTTAAGTACGTTGTTATTTGATTTTAGGTTTTTGTGGAAAATATGAATGAGTTTAAGCTTTATAATAGAATTATTAATGGTGATTTAAGACCTCATTTAAAAAGTTATGATAATATTGATGGTCTAAGTAAAATAGAAAAGGAATTTTTTTCTACCGAAATAATAGTAGACGAAACTTTACCTGATAATTTATTACGACATTTTCCTGCTTTGGTGCCATCATTAAAACATGGGGACGAGGTTAACTTAGCAATTGAAGATACTACAACTCCGCCTCAAATTACCATAACTTTAATACCAAACGAGAAAGAAGAGGCTCTTATTAATTTGGATATACCTCCGCCACCGGATGCAAAATCCGAATTATTTCTTAAGATAATTGAATTTGAGTATGAAAGGTTAAAAAAAGCATTCTTGGATTTTTTTAACAATGCCAAAGATGCCCAATCGATTAGCTTTTACGCTAGTCAAAATATTCAAATTGCAAAAATAATTGCAAGAGAAGCTCATATCCTAAAAAGGAAGATTAAAACTAAGGAGAATGATGAATTTGACAATCCAAATGTATATATAATTGAAGTTGTAAAAAAACATCTTATTTACCTCCTTATTGATATTCAAACCCTATTTAATCCATTCATTACCTTCAAATTCCAGAATGAAGGTGAATTGGAAGATGAACTGTTTGAAGGATATCATTCTAAGATGAAAAAATCAGTTAGGTCTCTAAGTGATAAGATGAATAAAATACACATAGCCAGACTACTAAAAGAGCTTGGAGAGGATGCTACACCCATTCAAATTCGAGATTTTTTCGTTGAAAAGTTAGTAATGCATATAGCTGCCATCAAAGAAAAAAAAGGATATATAAATAATCACGACTATGATTTGAAGCGTTTATATACTACCCAAATTGCAAAAGTATCGGAACAAATTTATACAGCAGAAATATTTAATCCGGATAAAATAGATCTGTTGGAGAAATACGAAAAAGTATTGGAAACTATTACGAAGCTTCGACTTAATACAGATTCGATAGAGTATAAAGCACTCGCAGAAACTGATTTCTTTCAAAAAATGCAAATTCAATTAGACTCTTGGAAGGAACTGATAAGCTTGTCCTATACGGCTCCTGTAAAAGAAAATATTTTTAAAGATCTTCAGAATTCACTTATTACAATTCAGTCAAGGAAAAATTTAAGTTTAACCGAAGATCAGTGGAATGACTACATTTGTGATCTTCTCCGTATGCAAAAATATTATATTGCGGATCAGTCAAGAAGCGGCAATTCTGGATCATCTGATAAAAGAAAGGCTACAAGTGGAGAGTTGGATATTACAATTCGAGATATTTCAAACAATGGAAATGTCAAAACGATAATTGAGACATTAAAAATTGAATCTTGTGGTAAAAAAGATACTGTAATAAAAATGCATATTGACAAACTTTTAAACCGCTACGACACTGGTGGCAATAAAGAAAATTTTATAATAATCCTTTCATACGCCAAAAATTTCTCAAAACTGTGGGATGCATATAAATTTTACATTTCAGATAGTGTGTTTAAAGGTGATATGGATTTTGTGGAATTGGATCCAATAAGTCATAAAGCTGATTTAAAAACAGGTTATAACACATTCCAAAGGCACAACCAAGAAATACGCCTATATCACTTATTCTTAAATATGAATAATGATTAGTTGTAAATAAACTTTAAATGTCCTGAGTCATTCTGATACTATCAAATAGAGGGAAATATGGGTGCTTTTGAAATTCCAGAATCTAAGTGCCGTTATTGACTATTTTTCCTGATTGATTAGTATCATCTTTAATTATTTTTATATGGTTCAATCGCCGTAAATCTTTCAATAAATGGTTCAAGTTCTGTACAAGTGGGTTCACAAGCTTATGAAGTAATGCGCTATAAGTTATATACTTATGGTTCATTTTTACTTTTCGATAGATTTTAGGTAATGCTATTTATTCCTGATTCTCCTCCAAAATATCATGCAATTTTTTCAAATTCCCAATACTAGGATGTTTTTCGGTTGGCCTTAACTAGCTTTCGCTCTCATGAAAGTAGTTTCAAGGAAGACGTCCATATTTGTGATGGTTGTCGCTTGATTTAGCACAATTGTTCTTGGTAAGTCGATACCGTGGAAATAGTCTTCTAGTTCTAAAATTGTCATTCCGCGAAGGAAGGTGGAAATCTTAAATATTATCTATATTTATATCCAAAACTATTGTTATGGAAAAATCTCTAATCAATTTACCACAATTAAATTTCAATTTATTTGTATTTATCACAGCTCTGGTTGCCATAGGATTTGGTGAAAAGTTTGAATCATGTATTTTATTATTGCTTGGGTCGATTGCGGGATCCATTAGTTTAATATCAATTATTATTTGCTTAGTCTCTTATACTCGTTATTATTGCCTTGTAACGAAGTCAACAAAAAAGAAATAACTATGCCTTGTAATTGCACTTACGATCCAGTGTTATGGGGTACAATAACAGATTGGCTAATTGTTGGGTTAACATTATTTGCTTCAGTATTTTTATATAGAAACTTCACTGAACAGCTAAAAATTAATAAAGCTTCTCTTCAAAAGCATCGAAGGGATATTATGCCAATATTTAGAATTGCTCTAGAAGAAGAAGAATTCTTTTTGTACTTGGACAACGCTCCGGCATTTAAAATACTGATATTTCCAACTGATTCCTTTTTCAAACGCAAAGGAGATGAGCCTACTGAAGGATGGCACGACTTCTGGGACATTGAAAAGTATGCTGTTAAAATCCCATATGAAGATTATAAAGCTTTAGCACAAATTGAAGAATTTGATCGACAGTTTTCAATCTGGGAAATAATTTTTTTCGACCAAGAAGGGAGACAATATGAACAGAAAATAAACGGCGATAAGGACGTGTCTTTTATTGATTTTCCTAAATTAATCAAAGATATTGACTAAAATATATCACTCTTAAACATTTCAATAAAATCATCTAAGTGACGGAAGGCTATTGTAATTTATTGGCTTATTGACTTTGTTTATTTATCTTTAAAAATGGAAAATAGCAAAGAGGAGTTCGCCGAGATTATTATCGAGTCCATAAAAGAAATGAAGGATAGATGGGGTAAGGTTGATCGGAAACTAATAAATGACCTTGCCGACATGGGGTGGTTTTTGAATGGTAGTCATACCGATAAATTTAGCTATACGGCCATATACTTATTGAGTGAAAATGAATATGATCGAGTAGATTCATGGTTTGAGGAATATTATTCATCACAGGCGGCAGAGATTTTCCAATTATTGGTTAAAAAGTATCCTGAAATCAAGAAAATGCTGAGTGATGCAGAAAAGTGCCATTTTCAAGAGATGTACTTTGCCTCGATACCTCTATTTTTTATAATTGCTGAATTTATAGCAAATAAAGGGATAAATGAAATTATAGGGTCTGAGCAAACAAACTTTATCTTTAATAAAAGTCGAAGAGGTTTAAAAAAGAAACCAGGGACCTTAGTTGTTTCTCATTACCTACGAGGCGTAATCGAACGATATAGTTTCAATAACCCTTTTGCAACTAACGCGCCAATTTATTCCGAACATACAATAAACATTGACACAAAGAGTCTGCAAAATAACAGCCCTTTTGAACTGAATAGGCACAGCGTTTTGCATGGTATGAATAATATTTATGGAAATAAATTGAACAGTTTAAAAGCATTATGTTACTTGGATTTCCTTGATATAGAACTGAGAAGTTTAAAATTTAAAATACAAAGCGAAACCAAAGAATAAATTACGATTATCCTGTACGACCATTATATCGTAGGAATTTATGAATCTAATTCTAAATAATTTACCTGCTCTCGAACATGTCCCTAAATTTTGACCCCGTTAACCAAATTCTTTTTTAATATCGGTTCTCCCGGGATATAATGACTATTTTGCGTATTATTAATTGAAGCAAATGTCTATAGATCAAGAAGAGAAAAGGGCTGAATTTTCTCCAGCGGTTAAAAAAAACGCAAAAGAGCGTGCAGGTTTTATTTGTTCCAATCCTGATTGCAGGTTAATGACCATTGGGCCAAGTGAATTAGATGAAAACCAAGTCATATTTATGGGACAGGTCGCCCACATACTACCTGCTAAAAAAAATGGGCCGAGGGATATCCCAGTCTTTAATCCCGATGAACGACGTAATATTGAAAATGCAATTTATTTGTGTGGTACATGTGCAGGAATGATCGATAAGAACAAAGGAAGCGATTTTCCGGTCGAGAAATTAAAGGGATGGCGGGAAGAACATTTTAAATGGATGAGACAAAACATCAACAAACAACTTTCAGCTATTTCACCTACCCTAAATCTCCAGAATAACGGTAATACTGTGTATGGTGTTCAAAATGTTAATTACATTGCACCACCAGATCCGCAATTAGAAAATCAATCCATATCCCATGACAAAGCAATATTTGAACGTCTCATAGCGCTTTGTGATGAAGACCGTATTGTCTATATATTGAATAGGGTAAAGAATTCTCATAGAATTTTATCAAGTGAACAAGATTTACTCGATGATTTTAGCGATTTTTTAAAAAAAGCAAGCAATACATTTCTTGATCCAGATCTTGCTCAAGCGGCAGCTGTTTTTACAGATCAATTAGATGAGTTAAATCAAATGATTGGAGATCATTTCGATATGTATCCATACAACCAAAGGAACGAAGACTATACTATTGAATTAGAGCCACGTGCATTTCATTGGACTGGCATTAAGGTCGATGCAGATGAAGAACGGGAAGGCCAACGTTTGTCAAGAGTATTGATCGAACTTTGTAATGAGGTCAATACAAACCTTCGGAGTTTTAGACTTGAGATCAAACGTAAATTATTTATTTAAACCTTATAAAACACATGCATTTATTGAGTCAAAATGACATAAAATGGGTAAAAAATATAAAGCGTGATGGTGGTAGGGATTGGGCGTACTACGATGGAGAAGTGGGCTCTACATTTCCATTGGGATTTAGCCAGTCACAATACCCTGGTGCCTTTAAGGTTCAGCCGGGAGAAATAATAATGTTGTTCCAAAAACCAGAGCTGATCAGGGACGTGCCAAAGGAAACGTACTTGACGCATTTAGTTACACCTTTGGACTATAGCCCTCCAATACCGAATAAAAACAAGAATGAATTTGTAAAATGGTTCCGTGAGGTGGTGTTACTGGCACATTCTCCTAAGGCTTCAATCCAAAACGGTGTCATTGGAATTCATACACATGCAAGGCATCTGAGTTTTAAAGTACCTAATTCTGGAAAGATCAATGAGGTTCAGACGCTTAATAGAACTTCTAAATTAACTGACATTCAGCGGGACATTTGGAATTTATTTGATGGCAATTTTGTGAAAGACATTGATTCTTTTCTGATAAACTATCAGGCAGATTCCAGTTTTACAAATGATCCTGAGTTTAGTGCACTTGAGGGAAAAGAATTTATTCAGTTAAAAACACACAAGGATAGGGAGAGAAATCCATATTTGATTAAAGAAGCCAAAAGAATTGCCCTAATCAAAAACAATAACCGCCTGATTTGTGAAGCTTGTGATTTTGAATTTACAGGGCAGTTCGGCCATCATGGAAATCTGTTTATTGAAGGTCATCATAGGTTTCCGATTGCTACAAGCGGTGAACGGTTTAACTTTCCATCGGATATTGCTATGGTATGTTCGAATTGTCATCGGATGCTGCACCGTAAAAATGAATTTGGAAAGTACTATTCCGTTGAAGAACTGAGGAGCCTAATCATTGGTTTGAGATAAAACTTAGACTTGTCAATTTGGTCTCAATGTTTTAAAATTAACGATAAGCATAACTTTTTTTGACTTTTGAATTTGGGTCGAAAAAGCTGTGCGCGTTTGAGCAATCTGTTCGGCCTCAGCTGGTTCAGTCGCCTAAAAACTTCCAACAACTACGGTTAACCCGAGGACCATTGCTACAGAAATGCCCCTGAATGCCCAATTCACGGATGGTAACGAGGAAAAAGTATTGCAACCGGAAGACCTTGCTTTCCTAGTGGTTAACAATCTGAAGCTGCCGCAAAGAGCATTTGTGAAAGAAATCGGACTTCGGTCTACCAACCCCTCTTAGGTCGGTAAACAGCATATCTTGTCCATTGGCACACTGACCACGATAATTATCATATAATTGCAAAAGATGTAGCCTGAAGTGAATAGCTTTTATTCATAATCTTTTTCTGGATTTATTCATACTAGTTTTACTTTGGGTTAATTGTTGGTCTAAATCATCATGATTTTTATTCTCTTTCAATTGGTTCAATCGCCTTAAATCTTCCAATAAATGGTTCGAGTTCTGTACCAGTGGGTTCACGTCTTGGGACAAGTCTAAAAAAGATAGACTTGTCCCATTTTTTTTGCCCTGTAATTTGCTGATATTCTGATGGATAAGATTATTGCTGGTTCGGACTTTCATATTTCACGGATGACTCAACAATTTTGCTTTGATCAGTACATTCCTTCAATTGGCTCAACCGCCGTAAATCCGACAATAAAGTGTTCGAGTTTTGTTCCAGTGAGTCACAAAAAAAGTTCAATCGAAAGGAGGGCTCCTTTTGTATCCATGGGATGCGAACAGAAGGGTTGGGATGGGTTCGAACAATTTCTCTGCGGTTTGAGTTGGGGGAATTGGGACGCAGACAATCCCAGCGGGATCGCTTTAAAGCCTCAATGCAAGTCGAGGCTTTTTTTATAGCTTATCATCGGGTACTTATTCGTAAATATAGGGGTCAATTGTTTTTTTAGTATTTTTGATGATATGATCATATTTGCTCTGGTTCCAGTAGGCCTACATATTGGTAGTCCTCATGGCAGATATAACTGAAACTACATCCAGATGGCACCGATAGAATGAAATTTGACAAATTTATACCGACAAGACAGTTGGAACCCTACATCAAATACTTTGTAGTGTCGGAGAACGATGTAGAAATAGAATATAAAGTGTTTCCTTCTTCTGGTCTTGTTATTGGATTTCAATTCAAGGGACAACTCGCGACCATTCAAAACAACATTGAAAATAAACTGACATCAGCGGGGATTACCGGAATTTCAGATCGGTATAAAATCTTCAAGAACTCGGCAAACATCGGAACGGTTCTGGTCTATTTTACCGAAATTGGATTTATACATTTTTCTTCTATTCCTGCCAATGAACTGTTTAATCTGAGCATTTCCCTCGATGAAATTTTCGCAAAAAGTTGTCTAAGCGAAGTTGAAGAAAAGCTTGCCTGTGCCCATACAGACAGGCAACGGGTGAGTATAGTTGAACACTTTTTATTATCGCAACTAAAAGACATTCAACCAGACAAACTTATTGGTGAAGCAGTAAAGCTTATATACCAAAGCAAAGGAACACTCCGGATTAAAGCGTTGAATGAACGGCTTTCCATTAGCCAAAGCCCTTTTGAAAAACGGTTTAGAAAGCTTGTTGGAATCACACCTAAAAAGTTTTCAACTATTGTCCGTTTTAATGCGGTGCTTGAAAACTTAAGCGGTACCAAATCCCTGACCGAAATCTGCTACGAGAATAACTTCTTCGACCAAGCTCATTTTATTAGTGATTTTAAACGATTCACGGGAGCCACGCCCGAAGAGTTTAAACGATTTTTGTAGAAAAACGACTTTTTACAATTACAGCGTTTGCCAATTGGCAATTTTTGCATGGTAATAAATAACCAAAAAAAATGTTTACGTTAAACCAAGTCAAACAGGCTCACAGTAAGGTGAAATCAGGTGCCGATTTTCCGTCGTATATTTCAGAAATCAAAACCTTAGGTGTAGTCTATTACCAAACGTATGTAACCGACGGTCATATTGATTACTATGGCGCAAATAACTATAGGCGTTCAACAGCAAGCAAGTATGACTCACTAACCGTGGCGGAAACTTCAAATTCCGTACAGTTTAACGCTGCCCTGAAAGCGCATCAACAAGGAAAAACCGATTATCCGACATTTCGTTGCGACTGTGCGAAATCAGGGATTGAAAAGTGGGCAGTGTGCTTGGAAAAAAGGATCTGTACGTATTACGATAAAGCAGGAAATAAAATTTTAGTAGAAGAAATCTCCAGTAAATTATGAAAACAACATTCAAACCCAATGTAGACCTAATGAAGGTATTTAACTCTCAGATTATGTTCATTAATGACGTGGACAACTCAGAGAATGGTCAAATTCTTATTAAGGCAGGTGCAGATGGGCCTCCCATCCATACCCATCCGGAACAAGAAGAATATTTCAAAATCATTAAAGGACAACTTCAGGTTTATCATGCAAACAAATGGGTAACTGTACATGAAGGGGAAGAAATTTTTACACCTAAAAACATGGCTCACAGTTACCGTTCACGAGATACGGAAGATTGTCTCTTTGTATCATCTTACACCCAGGCGAAATTTTTCAACGATGTTACAGACATTTGAAAAATTGACCAATGAAGGTAAACTCAAAAGCACCTCTGACATTAAGTCAATCATCTATCTTGCTATGGCTTTTAAAAAATATAGCAGTGAAATTGTCTCGATAAAACCTCCTGCTTTTGTCATGAGTATGATGGCGGGTATCGGAAAGTTATTAAGATTCAAAATATAATTTATAAATAGTCGGCATTGCTATAAAATATTCGAAGGTCGGTTGAGCAGCTCCGTTTCTACACGCCCAACACCCACCTCACATCAAAAACGTCAGTTACCTCAACTAATTTGTCAGCATCGCCATTCTTGACTAAGATATTCTCCTTTTCGGATCTCAGTTTTTCAATAAGCGCTTGTCTATCATCCATATTTTTACAATGTAGAAAAATAGATAGATAATTTCCGAGTATTCTTCCTTCGTTGTGTACCAAGTCCGAACCATAAATAACCACGCTATCGGAAACAAGGTACCCGCTGACGACAGGTATTTCTGAATAACCTTCTAATTCTTTTTCAAAAGTTTCAAATTGCAAAGTGCCTCCAAAGCATGTTTGGTAATAAGTGAGTGCTCTCCTGCAATTACCAGAAAATGTAATGAAGATCGCACTCACAAATTTACTACGATTAGGGTCAAGCATAGCAGATAAATTAAGCATCAGGAATTTCAGGTTCTACATATTTAAATTTAGTTTTACCTTAATTCGTCTTAACGATTGATCTGGATTTTATTGTTGTAGCTATAAGAAACAGCCAGAATGCCCAATACCACCAATGGCAGCAACATATACCCCACGATTTGATCTACGCAGGCATGACTGATGAATGCAAAGATCAAACTAAAGGTGAGCCCTGCATATGCCCATTCCTTTAGCTTACCGGGGATTTTAGGATAGGAAATGGCTACTACACCAAGCGCCTTGGCGATGATAAGCGCATAAGCAAAATAATCGGGATAGCCCAACGGCGCGGTACCTACGGTTGCATACTCTGGTGAAAACAGCAACGTGCTAAGTGGCATCACACCTTCCCAAAGGATAATGATTGTCGTTGCCACCCAAAAAATGATTTTATTCTTGTTCATCTTATTAATTATTAATGGTTTATAAATCAGTTGATTCGACGTATTTCACAAAGTTGTCCAAGATAGCTTGCCATCCTTGTTTCTGAAATTCAGGGTCATTTTCTGTTTCAGCATCAAATATGGTTTCTATATGGGTTTGACCATTTTGTGCTGTAAACAAGGTCGTAGACTTTCTTCCGTCAGACATGATATACGTGATTTCTTTGTGCAGCTCTACCTGATCATAAATGCCTTCGAAGTCAAAACCAAAGCTGCCATCTTTTGCTTCCATTCTATTTTTGAACTTACCGCCAACTCTCAAGTCATTTTCACTGCTTGGGGTATGCCAACTGGGGTCAGGCGTATTCCATTGTATAATGTCGCTTGGGGTATTCCAAGCTTTCCAAACTTTTGCTACGGGAGCATTTGTTGTTGCTTCTACCGTAATCCTTGTTACTTGTGCCATTGTGGTATATTTTTTATTTGTTAAATTCTACAATTCAAAATTACGACTGTATATAAGAACGCGGCTGTTGTGAAAACGACAATTTTAGGGGTGGATTATGACAAAACTATTTTTTACCTTGCAACTTAATACTTTCGTTACTATGCAGATTTCTGTCTTTGTACCTGAGTATGGGGTGATTGAAGCGGTGACACCGCCATTTAGGACCTTTCATACCGCTAATGAGTTTTTAACTGCATTTGGTAAAAAACCTATTTTCAAAGTTGAATATGTGGGCTTACAAGAATACGTACCCGCTAACAATGGCGAATACACCATAAAAACCGATAGACTGCTCAAAGATGTGACCACAACGGACTTACTGATCATACCACCCACCTTTGGCGATACGGCCAAAGGGATTCAGGCCAATGCTGACGCAATACCTTATTTTAAGAAGTTACACGAGAAAGGTTCAAGTCTTGCCAGTTTATGTATCGGTGCTTTTCTATTGGCTGAAACGGGTTTACTCAATGGTAAAAAATGCTCGACACATTGGGCGCATATCGACGAATTTAGCGAAAGATACCCTGATGTGGAGGTAGAAGATGGGGCGATAATAACCGAACACGATAATATCTACAGCAGTGGTGGAGCGAGCAGTTTGTGGAATTTGATATTGTATCTGGTTGAGAAATTCGCAGACAGAGAAACAGCAGTCATGATTTCAAAATATTTTGCTTTGGATATCGGAAGAGATAGTCAATCTCAATTTGCGATATTCAAAGGTCAACGAAATCACGGACACGAAGATATCCAAAAAGTACAGGATTACATTGAAAAGCACTATTGTGATAAAATATCAATAGAAACTTTGGCAAAACTGATTAATACGGGCCGCAGAACTTTTGAAAGAAAATTTAAAGAGGCTACCAACAATACGCCCATAGAGTATATACAAAGAGTACGGATAGAGGCCGCCAAAAAATTTTTTGAAGCTTCACGAAGGAATGTAACTGAAATCATGTTTGATGTAGGTTATACGGACACTAGGGCGTTTCGAGATACCTTTAAAAAGATTACAGGACTTACACCAATAGATTACAGGAATAAGTTTGCAAGGGTAGCAAATGAGGTGTAATTGTTAGTCCTAAAGAAAATAGGAGCCAGCTTGGGTTCGATATTGCAGTATTCTATCAAATAATTTTGGAATAAAGATAACAAAGGTGGGTGAGACCAAAAAAAACCGTATTTTTGATTGTTAAAAGACTTTTAGTAACTTGGATGATTCATTTTTCTCTTTTATTCATTACATAAAAAGATGAAAACACATGCAAAATAAGAACAACAAAATTACGGTATTATATGTGGACGATGAGGAAAACAATTTGATTTCTTTTCGGGCAACATTTCGATTAAAATATAAAGTATACACCGCTATAAGTGGTTCTGCCGCAATAGATATCATAAAAGAAAATCCAATAGATATAATTATCACGGATCAACGAATGCCCGAAATGACAGGCGTAGAATTTCTAGAAGAGGTCATTAAGCTCGATGCCAGTCCTATGCGTATTCTGCTCACTGGATATACCGATATGGGGGCAGTAATAGATGCCGTAAACAAAGGAAAAATCTTTCATTACCTAAATAAACCTTGGAGTGAGGAGGAACTGGATCAAACTATACAACGCGCATATGAGGTTTATGCGGAACAAAAAAAGATAATGGAGGCAAATTCAAAGTTGGAGGTATCGAACGAACAACTGGAGTTTTTACTTCGGCAAAAGTTACTTTCCTAATTAATCGCACTCCGTGTACAGTGTAGGTTATTTACTTGGAATGACAAGTGTGAATGTAGTTCCAACTCCTATTTGTGATTTCACATCAATGGTACCCTGTAATTTTAGTAAAGCACTTTGTACATTATAAAGACCGAACCCCATACCTTTTGCTTGATCGCTCCCTCTAAAGAATAACTTAAAAATATCACCTATATGTTCGGAAGAAATTCCAATGCCCGTATCCGTAATCACGATAATAGCATTACCATTTTCCACCGTAACAGACAGGTTAACTAATTTACTGTCAGAATCTATGCGTTGATATTTGAAAGCATTTGACAATAGGTTATGTAAAATTAATTCAAGAACCGCCTTATCACCTTTAAAGATGTCAGTTTGCACAACATGTATTTTAAATGCAACGTCATTATTCTGCGTAGACATTTTGTAAAACTGCCCTATACTTTCGAAAAGTTCGTGAAAATCAATATTAGATAATGTAAGCTCACCTCTTCTCAACAAATAATAATCACGTAGACTATCGATATAGGCGTCCAACCTGGTTAAGGAGTCGTCCATTAGAACCAACAATTCACGAATATCTTCGATTTTGTCAAACCCCAATGCGAGCTTGATAGCCGATTGAACTCCGGAGAGCGGATCACGGAGATCGTGACTCACACTGTATGCAAACTTATCCAGTTCATTATAAGCTTTTTGTAGCTCCTCGTTCCTAATATCTAACAAGGAACTCGTTATATAAAGCTTATTCGCTTCTTCGATGGACGAAATGATATCTTCTTCCTGCCAAGGTTTACGAACAAACCTAAAAATATGGCCCTTGTTCACCGCATCTATTACCGTTTCCATATCCGCATAAGCGGTTAATAAAATCCGAATAGGCCTTGGAAAATCTTTTTTAATGCTATGCAAAAAGTCTACACCCAGCTCACCAGGCATCCGCTGATCACAAAAGATGATGCGTATATCCGGATTCGCAAAGAGTATTTCCCGCGCCTCAGCAGTACTTGACGCCGTATGAATAACATAATTGTATCTAAAGTTAGCCTTGAATCCAATTAGATTGTTCAACTCATCATCGATATATAATACTTCGAGCTCTTTTTGCATAACGTGATGTAATCTGAATATCGTTATAAACGAAGTTAATGATATTTATGGTGTTTAAGGACTACTTTCTCTTAAATATTTTGTCTAATTGGAATAATGAGTTTAAATGCCGATCCTTTCCCTACTACGGACTCGACCATAATCTTGCCATGATGCTTCGCTATTGTATTATATGCAATAGACATTCCCAGCCCTGTACCTTCTCCAACATCTTTCGTCGTAAAAAAAGGTTCAAAAAGTTTTCCACGAATATCCTCCGGAATACCAATACCATTATCGGCAATTTTTATATAAACCGAAGTTTCATCTTCGCATATAGCTGTCTCAATCTCCAACTTCCCTCCTATCCCGCCTACAAATTTCTTATCAATAGCGTAAATTGCATTCGTCAAAATATTCAAAAACACTTGATTAAGCTTTCCTGCATAACATTCTATCATCGGCAAATTACCGTAATTCTTACGAACCTCGATCTTACCATTTATCAAGCTGCCGATAATCACCATAGTCGACTCCACACCTTCGTTAATATCGGCAAATTTGAGCGTATCTTCATCCACACGCGAAAAAATACGGAGGCTTTTCACGATTTCAGCAGTTCTGCTGGCGCCGTCATGCATGCCCTTTAGTAAGAAATCAACCTCGGTTTTGAGATAATCTATATCCATTTCTTCTTTGTAAGCCTTAATCTGAGACTGTTTTTCAGCAGCAGACAAATTGTCTGCTAACGCCACACGCTCCACCCCTTCCAATGTATCCCAAATCATCTTAATATCACGTTTCAGCGGCGCTACATTAGAGGTTACGAAATTAATAGGATTATTAATTTCATGAGCAACACCTGCCGTAAGTTGACCCAAAGAAGCCATCTTCTCCGCTTCAACAAGCTGTGACTGTGTTTCTTTTAGATGAATTAACGTGGTCTCTAGCGACTCATTCGTTTCCGTTAAAGCCCGAGTTCGCTCATCGACCTTTTGCTCCAAAACGATGTTTTGCTCACGAATTAGACGGGCATTCTCTAATGAAACAGCAAGCTCGCGAGCTTGGGACATTTCTTTCTCTTCTTTTAGGATATTGATACGTGCCGCTAACGCAAAAGAGAGTAAGGCCATTTCACCGATCGATGCCAACCTAAAGGAATTACTTGTAAATAAATTATAAGGTAAAACACCATAATCTTTCAACAGGAATATAAATGATCCAATAAGTAATACAAACCATGCTGCGAAGAAGTACCTCACAGAACTGTATCTCTTTTTCAACATATACAAAGACGTTACAATTAGAACAACGGTTTCTATTGATGTCGTTATCTGCATAACGTGAAATCCAAACTGAGCGTATCCGAGAGCTGTGGATAGCAAACTAAAAAGGAAAAGTATAAATAATGCTAGAAGTACCCATCGAATGGAAGGAGCATTTGCTTTCAGGTCAAGAAACCGATCGGAAAACAAAAGTACCGCCATACTACTAATACAAGCAAAAAGAATCGTGCTAATCGTTTCCCAAGCGGGGAAATGAGGCCAAAGCCACTGATAGTTAAAACCCACTATACCTAATTGAGTAAGCCCTAAAAAGATGACGTAAATGACATAATATAAATAGGCATAATCCCTTATAGATAGAAACAAAAGGAAATTATAAACAACCATGATAAATACCACGCCTAAATATCCGCCTATTAAGATATTTTCTTCTGTCAGTTTTTCCCATATCCGCTTTGGGGTACCAATTGAAATGGGAAGTATAATTTGTTCTGCGCCTTTTACTCGAAGATAATACTGTTGTTCTTGGGATGGTTGGATATCAACATCGAAAATATAGTTGGGATGCTGATAGGTACGTATGTTAAAGTCGTGAAAGGTACCAAAATGACTGAGCGACTTCAGATTTCCAGAAGTATCCACTGTATACAATTCTACATCATCTAGTAATGGGTAAGCCACATCTAACAAGTAATGTGTGGATTGACTACTCGTATTGTGAAGTCCAAATGTTACCCATATACTGTATTTATTAAGTCCCAAATTAGGATTTGGACGTTGGTTTTGCACAAATTCATCGCGTAGTGAAGTGACTTCACTTGCTTCTACTTCGCGATCTAATTTTAAAATAAATAAACTAGAATCAGGTATAATCAAATCATTTTGATCGGTCAATCTAATCTGACCAAAGAGCTGGATCGGAAGTAGAAAGAGTAGCAGTAATCTACCGTTCATAATCTCATTTTCTAGCAGAAACGACAACAATATTCATACTACAAGAGAAAAAGCCTAACTTATCAGCATATTTTTGTGCCTCTATAAAATTCTGATGTTCGCTCTCCTCGATTAATCGCAAGGCCAACATTTCATCAACCATTTTTTCTATCCAAAGATACGTGCAAGCATCTTCATAACTTGTTAGGACAAATGGCTGAACTTCAATAGAAATATTACTATAAGCGATAGTATTCATATAGGTAGATAACGATTGAGCAGCCCTTCCATTGTTTACTTTCCTGGAAGACAA
Organism: Sphingobacterium sp.; assembly: GCA_040392285.1. Taxonomy (GTDB): domain Bacteria; phylum Bacteroidota; class Bacteroidia; order Sphingobacteriales; family Sphingobacteriaceae; genus Sphingobacterium. The sequence goes on from JBEBWF010000065.1 coordinate 15,651, forward strand.
ATAATCATTCAACTTATCGGTTACCGATAAGTCTCCATTATAAAATGAGAGACTTTTCCAATCAGATTCTACCGATACGATTATACCCCCATCGCTTAAAACACGATGAACTTCAATAAAAAGACCTATCGGATCAGGAATATGCTGAACTAAACGTTCCATACGTATCCCGTTAACACTTGCGTCGGGTAACGGAAGATTCAGCACATCGGACAACAAAAAGCTTATAGCAGGGTTCGAATCGGCTAATTCGTTACCTTTCTTTATCATATTAGGATCATGGTCTATTCCGATAAATTTAAATTGATTATTAGCGAAAGTATGAGCCATGTTTAATACATCCTGACCGGTGCCACATCCTAAGTCAACGATAGTTCCCCCATTTGGTAGCGATTTGAAATATTCATACGATTTCTGTTTTACATGACCAAGTATTTTTACCGTCTCGGTCAAATAGTCTATATCATAATGCTTTTCGGCCATATTCTTTATCAAAATATATTTAGATTTTTCTCATTAAAAGGTTTCTCAGTCGGTTTAGGTTTGGACATTCCTTTGATCAGCGCTTTCAAGTCCCAATGCTCCATATTATCTAGTTGGAGCTTATATTGTATCTCAATCTCTTTCGAACGCAGTATCTCCACCCTTGTTACATCGCGGTGGGTTCGTAGTGCCATAATCGCATCTTTGTCTTCCTTTGACGCTAATGGCAAATTATTGACATCATCTAAAATCATAGTTGTCGCAAGAAGATCTAATTTGGGATAATAAAAGGTACCATTATTTCCTACGCTTGTTTCTTGCCTATATCCAACACTTTTGGTTAGATTAATAGTATATGGAGCACAAAGCGCAAATAATGATTTTATCCCTATCTGAGGAGCAATAGCTATTGCTGCCCTAGTCAAAAAAATACTACCTATTCCGTAACCCGCAATCTCACGGGAGTTCCACAATCCACATCCTTCCCCTGCACCTTCCTGCGCGTGAAGCCATACTAAATCAAAAATCTTGGGATCCATAATTCCAGTAGCCTCTTCTATGGGAAGTGGTTGTGAGCCCCCAGAAGCATGAATTCTAGCACCACCATATACATTTTCTCCATCCAGAGATTCTACAATTAACACGAAGGCCGCAGGATTATACATCCAGTCATTTTTGGACGATGTCACCTTTTTTACCCCTATAGCAGTTAAAACGTGAGCATGTCCCTCTATAAAACGTTCACAAGTTTTAGGGTCATCGATCGCTCGAAACGCTCTTAACCTTACTACTGGACGTCCATCTTTAAATACTAGTGCCACAGAAATGTTATAAATGTTCGATTGAACACAAAACTAATCAATAAAAACCAAAGGCGTTAATTGTTAAGGCAAATAATTTAAACGAGTAGACCAATTGTATATGCATGATATTAAGCCTACTGATATTCCGTTGGTATTTGTAAATTAAATATTTATATTGCATATTAGAATAATTACACCGAAACAAACTTCTATGCTTGACCTCGTTATTGAATCCCGTACTGCGGCGATAAGTGCTGAGATGAAGGTAAAACGTATCCTTCCTTTCCGGTTACGCCGAATGATAGGTCCTTTCATCTTTATGGATCACGCTGGCCCTATCGTAAACTCTTCCGCACAGCCATCCGATCTAGATGTACTTCCTCATCCGCATATAGGTCTTTCAACAGTCAGCTACTTATTTGGCGGTGAAGTAACACATCGTGACAGTTTGGGTGTAGAGCAAATCATTCGTCCAGGCGAAGTAAACTGGATGACAGCTGGTAGTGGAATAGCCCATTCGGAAAGATTTGAAAGTCCATCTGCATTAGCAGGAGGATTAGAAATGATACAAACTTGGGTGGCTCTCCCGGAAAAAGACGAGGAAGCTGCACCTGCCTTTGCCAACTACACCCCAGAACAATTGCCTGTTTTTACAGAAAAAGGCATTTGGATGCGACTTATTGCCGGTGATGCTTACGGACTACATAGCAATGTGAATACAAATTCGCCCTTGTTTTATCTTCATGTCGTATTGCAGCCAGGTACATTGTTTGCTCTTCCGAAGGAGCACTCAGAACGTGGTTTCTATATTGTCAAGGGTGCTGTTGAAATAGGTGGAATAACCTATGATGAAGGAAAGATGCTTGTTTTTACCAAAGGTGTCGATCCACGGATCGTTGCTAAAGAAAATACGACACTGATGCTTTTGGGAGGCGAGCCCTTAGGTGAACGTTTCATTTGGTGGAATTTTGTTTCTTCACGAAAAGAACGTATCGAACAGGCCAAGGAGGATTGGAAGCAAGGTCGGTTCATTTTACCTCCTAATGATAACAACGAATTTATCCCACTGCCCGATGATAGGTCAAGGCCCGCAGGAACTTCGCCAAAACCTGAGCCTCTTTCATGATGAGCCACAAGCTAAATAAAAGCTCATGAGGATATCTCCTGTATTTGTTAAAGACAAATGTAGGAGACATTTTGATACACAAATTTGAGATGATGTAGGAAATAAGAAAAGCCCAAGAAATTTTGGGAATTTCTCGGGCTTTAATTTTTATCCTCGAACGAGGAAATCAACCTAAACCTAATACAAATATAAATAGTATTCTTATACAAAACAAACAAAATTTTTTAAAAATCAGCCTTCTACCCTAAATCAACAACCGTCTTCTAGAAACTGAAGTATCGCTTACTTTTCAAATTGACATGTACGATAAACTCAGTATCTTTACACAAAGAATAACCGACAGTATGTTTACAGGAATTATCGAAACTTTAGGAGTAGTAAGAAAAATCGAAAAAGATCAAGGAAATCTTCAAATATTCATCGAATCTTCCATTTCCAATGAATTAAAAATTGATCAAAGTGTATCGCACAACGGTGTTTGCCTTACTGTGGTAAATATACAGGACAATATCCATCAGGTAACAGCAATTGATGAAACCTTGCAAAAAACGAATCTTTCTACTTTAGTTGAAGGCGAGCTTGTCAATTTAGAACGCTGTACCTTAGCCAACGGTCGATTTGATGGGCATATTGTGCAAGGGCATATAGATCAGACGGCTATTTGTATTGAAAAGACAGACCAACAGGGCAGCTGGTTATTTTCTTTCGAATATGCGGCTTCAAAAGAAAACATTACTGTGGAAAAAGGGTCTATAGCTGTAAATGGGATCAGCCTAACAGTAGTGAATTCGCAAACAAATCAATTCTCTGTAGCTATTATCCCGTATACCATAGAGCACACCAACCTACAATACGTAGAAGTAGGTACAGTCGTTAATTTGGAGTTTGATATTATCGGCAAATATGTCGCTAAGCTGGTATCACAACAGCATTAGCTTTCGGAGATCAGGCATGCTATCGATCGACTTCACCTAAAACGATATCTATCGAACCTAGTATGGAGATCAAGTCCGAAATCAAAACACCTTTGCCTAATTCTGAAATAACAGATAAGTTATTAAAGCTAGGACCACGTGCTTTTATCCGACGCGGAATATCTGTTCTATCTTGTGTCTCAAAATAGAAACCCAACTCTCCTTTTGGATTTTCAGCTCGTACATAGTAATGTTGCGCCTTCACGTTGACTTTCTTAGGAACCAATGCCCGCGGGTCAAAGTCATTCGTCCGCACAAAATCGGAAGTCAACCGCTCCAAGCATTGCTCAATGATACGAACAGATTCGCGTACTTCATCTACCCTTACCTTATACCGATCCCAACAATCGCCTAAGGTACCCATTTCACCTTTTCCTAAAGGTATTTCAAACTCCAACTCTGGATAAACAGAATATCCATCTATGCGTCGGAGATCCCATTTTATCCCACTAGCACGCAGCATCGGACCTGAACAGCCGTAATTAATCGCTACATCAGCCGGCAAAACTCCGATGTTGGCTGTTCTGGATATAAATATCTGATTATTGGAAAGCAAGCCATCCAATTCTTCGAGCTTTGGTTTGAAATAATTGATAAACTCTTTACACCGCTCCTCAAAACCGACAGGCAGATCGTAATACAAACCTCCAATCCAAATATAATTGTACAACATCCTTGAACCAGATGCCCATTCCAACATATTCATGATATGTTCCCGATCTCTAAAGCACCACATGAAAGGAGTAAACGCTCCTATATCAATTCCGTAGGTACCTATCGCAATGAGATGGGAAGCTATCCTATTTAATTCACAGACCAATACGCGGATGTATTCCACACGTTTAGGTAATTTCTGATCTATACCCAACATGCGCTCCACCCCCATCACAAAAGCATGACTATTGTTCATCGAAGCCAAATAGTCTAACCGATCAGTAAAGGGAATGGTCTTTGTATAATTAATAGACTCGGCGTGTTTATCAAAACAGCGATGTAAATAGCCCAAATGAGGGATAACCTCTTTTACCAGCTCACCATCGGTTATGAGCTCCAATCGCAAGACACCGTGTGTAGAAGGGTGTTGTGGCCCCATATTAATCACCATCTCGGTGGAGCCAATATGGTCGATTTTGTCTTTATAGTTGTGGTAGCCTTCGTTATATCTGACGTCCATAATAATCTGCCTTTAATTATTTGATCGGTATTCCGTGATACTCTTCGGGATCCTGATAATCCTTCCGTAAAGGAAACCCTTCCCAGTCATCCGGCATCAAGATTTTTCTTAAATCAGGATGGCCCGTAAAAAATATCCCCATTAAATCGAAAGCCTCGCGTTCATGCCAATCTGCTGTACGCCATACGGAAGAAACAGAAGGTACTTCGGGAAGACTATCCAAAGACCTATCGTTTGAAAGTTCAACACGTAGCGTGAGCTGATACTGGAATGGTATAGAAGATAAATGATACACTACAGCAAAACGCTGTTCTGGATAATAATCAACCGCTGCTATGTTAGACAGAAAATCAAAGTGATAATCCGGAGAATCACGCAACCATCGACACACACGTACTAAATACAGGGTATTCACTGAGATACTAGGCTGGAGTCCGACATTTTCGTAGCTCGCTATGGAATCTTCTCCGAAGACTCCTTTTATGTCCCCGACAATTTTTTCTATCATGGTGCAAGACGATTAATTTTCCATTGTACATCTTCTTTTTGATAGGCTATCCTATCGTGTAATCTAGAGCTTCTTCCCTGCCAAAATTCAAAACGTATAGGACGGACAAAAAAACCTCCCCAAAAATGTGGACGAGGAATGGCATCTTGATTGCCAAATGCTCCCTCATACTGTATCACCTGTTTTTCCAAATAAGCCCTATTTTCGATGATCTTACTCTGTGGAGAAGCCCATGCACCTACCTGACTTCCTCTTGGCCGACTAGCAAAATACTCATTTGAATCCTCTTCAGAAAGACGTGTTACAAAGCCTTCAATACGAACCTGTCGTTGTAGCTCGGGCCAAAAGAACAACAAACCAACTGTATTACTTCGTTCTAAATCCTGTCCTTTCTGACTATTGTAATTTGTAAAGAAGCTGAAACCATCTTGCTTCATATCTTTCAGCAATACCACTCTTGACGAAGGGAAGCCTTCCTGGTTAATTGTAGATAAAACCATGGCATTAGGTTCCATTACCCTTGCTTGGAGAGCCTGCTCAAACCAGACTTTGAATTGAGAAAAAGGATTTTTATCTACCTCATTCTCAGTAAGACTTCCTCTTGAATAATCTTCCCGGATAGCCGCTATATCCTTGTGCTCGATCGCCATTAAATACCAAATATTGAGTCACAAACTTAATAAAAGCTAAGGGAAAATTCAGTATTTTAATCCATTTGATTGCAATAATTTCTAAAAACTATACTTTTTTAGTAGATTTAAATAATTACATCATTATAGCGTGCCGTCATGTTTAATACGAATACACCCATTCAAGGTTCTTTACTAATTTCAGAACCGTTCATGTTAGACCCCAATTTTGAACGTTCGGTCGTTATGCTTTGCGAGCATAATGGGGATGGAACAGTAGGGTTAGTTTTAAACCATCCATCTAATCTGATTTTATCTGATTTACTTGAAGATGTGCAAAACGAAAAATTCAAATTACACTTTGGCGGCCCTGTAGAACACAACGCTTTATTCTTTTTGCACCGAGCTTACGACAAGTTACTTTCCGGCACAAATATCTATCAGGATATCTATTGGGGCGGAGATTTCGAAAGATTAATACTTTTAATCAATGAAGACCTCATTCAGCCGACTGAAGTTAAATTCTTTCTCGGCTATTCAGGTTGGTCGACGGGGCAACTCGATCAAGAGATTGACCAAAATAGCTGGGCTGTACATGACGATTATACGAGTTCGTTGATATTTGACAATGATGGAGAAGATTTGTGGAAGCGTACATTGATAAGTTTAGGTCCTAAATATGCACATGTTGCTAATTTTCCCAAAAGTCCAGACTTAAATTAGTCACCAAATAAGCAATCCAGTTATCTTCTCTACAAGGTATCTAAGTGAGATTGCCAAACCAACCTGCTTATAACCAATAACTTAGCATACATCAGGTTAGAGAAACTATTTTCAGAAAATGTACTATTTTCTAAAATATTTAAAAACTCTACATTTTAGTTGGCATATATCACAAAAATAACTACTTTTGCAGCACTTCAAACAAAGAAGGGTAATTCGTTTAAGAATTAGGATCCTGTAGCTCAGCTGGTAGAGCAATACACTTTTAATGTATGGGTCCTG
>JBEBWF010000066.1:0-22033 GCA_040392285.1 Sphingobacterium sp.
ACATAATGAACTTTCCGGCATCGTGCATAGCACTAAACCATGCTAAATCCGCACGGTTGATCGCCAACGGCTTATCAATAAAGACAGGTATATTGACATTCAAAAAAGGCTCAGCAAGTTCCTTATGGTATTCGGCATCGTCTCGTGCAATAATCACCGCATCCACTTCGCCGATCATATCTTCCAATTCCTGACAGGGATGTTCGATCCCACAACATCGTGCAATTTTTGCAGACAATTCCATATCCTGTGTCCAGATATGGCTCACCCTCGCCTCACGTATGCCTATCGTATCCCGGTTCGCTTCCAGATAAGCTGATACTGCCGGATATCCGAGCTCCGAAATCAGTTGCCCGTCAAAGACGCCATTGATAATAGAAGACCAGGAAACGGGATGCGCATTGCCGCTATTCATCCCCACTATACCTACTTTAATCATTTGTTTTCCTTTGTTTAGTCAATACCATTTGATAATTCTTTTTCTAATATTAATTAATTGCAAAAAAATCCGGCAGTTCTCTTTTTGCAGCGGTACGGATACGGGCTACTTGATCTTCATCAAAGCTTTGATACGGCCATCGCACTTTCGTACCTATCGGGTGTCTCCCGCCAACAGCTTTCAATAGCTTGTCCAACGCGGCATCGCAATAACCCATTCTGGCAAAAGGAATAATATGACGGTCAAAAAAAGCTAAAATCCTGTTTTCAATCCTAAGGCCCTCTTCTATGTCTTCACGAATGATATCATACCATTTCCTTGCCGCATCGGGGTCGATACAAGCCACATTCGAATACGAGCCGACACTCATTCCTGCTTTCATACCACTTGCAAGGTGGTGCCCCGGAGTAAACACGGCAACACTTTCGCTCAGCTTCCGGATATGCTCATCCGATTGGGGGTCAATGCGTCCTATTTTCACACCGATAAGCTGCTTGATGTGTAATGACAATTCCAAGATTGCCGAAGACGTAAGTTTGGTCTTGGCATGCCCCGGATGATACAATACAATAGGGATTGGGCTGGATATTTCTGCTATCTTCAGCAAAAACCTAACTTGTTCTTCCGGATTGACGATCAACCAATCGGGTAATATAATTTGAAAGGCAGCGGGTTTGAGTGACTTGGCCCGTGCTATCCGCTCTAACGATATGATCGGACTCATGTGGCATGCACCAATCTGAAAAGGAACTTGTTTTGCATGACATTTGGCAGCCATTAGTTCATTGATCTTATCATATTCGGCTTCCGTCTGATTATAAAACTCCGCAGCTGTACCGTTGGAATAGACTCCGTGTAAAGTAGTGCTTGTCAGAAAGTCTATCTCATCCGCCAAACATGCAAAGTCGATACGATCGTTTTCGTCAAATGGAATTTGTAGCGTTCCCCATATTCCCTTTAGTTGCTTCTTTATGAATGGTTCCATAACTGTCTCGAAGAATATCACCTTATTCAATTAAGGGCGCTTAGAGCTCCCGGACCAACGGTCTTCCCGACCGAGCCAACGATCCAACCAGGCAAAGGTGTACTGTCTTGCCAAAGGCGGATAACTATGTCCGCCGGGATAAGAAAACCATCCAAAGCAGTCTCCCGCACCTATTCCCCGGAGTGCCTTTTCTACTGCTTCCGGTGACAGATCATAACGCTCCTTGTAGTAGCTCAATGTATCTGCATAGCTCGTCAGTGACTGCCGTATATCAATCACACTGGGCAATCCTTTCACATCACGCCACTCCCGATAGACCTTGGATACAGAGAGACACTTATCCAACAGATTACGGCGGTTGTAAAACTCCCACTCACTCGAAAGGATCAGCATCGGGCGCGGAGCGACCATCATCATCAGTTCATCAAAATCTACCGGAACAGGCAATTCGGGATTATCGACATAAGGTCTATATTTTTTGATATAGATATACCGACCCTTGCTTCGCGACCAATGTTCGCCCGGACGGTGCCAGTCAAGGACTCCTCCCACACTAATGGTAGCTCCAATCCGACTATCAAAAGCACCGGCAAACACGGCCGTATGCCCGCCCAACGACAGGCCTACACAACCAATATGCCAGGAGTCGACAACATCCAGAGTCTGCAGAAAATCCACACTCCGCATGATATCCCATGTATTCTTTCCCACGATAGACCATTCAGGATGCCGGGCATAGAAAGGACGTGTCTCCATAACCTGCTCACCGGGTTCGATGCGTTCGCCGTCCGCAATCATATCGATACTCAGGCTCACATAACCGTATCGTGCCAGATGCAATCCATACGATCTGCCGCCCTCATCAGTGTCCGGCGGACTTACGGTCGTACGACCGGATATCCCTATTGTCTGATCCTTACCCGAACCGGCCGTGGTGCTATGTATACAGATCATCGCCGGAGTAGGTTTTTGCCGGGCACGCTCCGGTACAAGCAGCCATCCGGTCACCCGATCATTCGCCTCCGTCTGGAAACTGACGTGATAACGGTCTATGCGGCCATTCTCCTCAGCAACCTGTTGCTTGAGTATGGCAAGCTGCTCTTTAGTCAAACGTTCGGACGGACATCCTGGCTCAAAAGTGACTTTCCGCATGATCGGTGCCAGCGCGGGCACTTCGGTAGGAAAGTCTCCAAGTAAATCCAGCCAATGCCGCTGAACCTGACTACGCTGCTCAGACCAGGGCAATTCCCGAACGGTGGAATCCCCGGCTTCCCAGTCAGCACCAGGGGCAAACGACGGTAGAGTTGCTCCGGCAGCCAACGAGGCAGTAGTGGCGAGCATTTTTCTACGTGATAATTTCATATAGATAGACTTAATTAAACATCAATAAAAACCATTATAGACCTGTAAGATTTAAAAATTACCAAATAGTCCATCCTCCATCAACGACCAGATTGTGACCTGTCACATATGATGCAGCGTCAGATAGCAGAAACGAAACCGGGCCAGCAACCTCTTCCGGTTTACCGGTTCGTCCTAATGGTGTCTTTGCTGCAAGTCGTGCTATGAACTCTTGATCTTCCTTTTGATAAACCGGCTTAGGGAATGGCCCTGGGGAAATACTATTGCATCGAACATTCCGGTATCCCCAATGAACAGCTAAATATTTAGCCATCTGAATAATCCCTGCTTTTCCAACACCATACTCCACAGGATTCTTATTCAGCATGGCCGATTCGTATAGTTTAGGATCTGGCGAAACTATACCGTACATGCTTGAGCAAAGCACGATACTCCCCCGCTTCTCGCGGGCCATATGACTTCCTACTTCCCGGGCCATCATAAAGATAGATGTAACCCCACCATGATTGGCATAGTCAAATTCTTCTTCGGTCAAATCTTCCATCTTCTTTTTGGTATGTGCTGTGGGCAACAAAACCAACCCATCAGGAACTCCCCGATTTTCAATCCAATGCGCGACAAAAGACCTCATTTCATCGATATTTTGAATATTCAGGGAGCAGGGCTCCACATTATCCAAGTTGTTCTTTTGCACAAATTCATGGGCGGCTTGATTCAAATCCACACACAGTACCTTCCCCCCTAACTCATGGAGCATACGGACACATGCACTACCCAAATGGCCTGCACCGCCAACAACCCAAATATCCTTATTGTGAAACGGTAATTGATCTATTTTCATGATTGCTTAAAAAACTAATAAATATTAAATGATGTACTATTTACAAATAATTGTTACGCAAAACATCAGCCCATGCCTCGTACCCAGCAAAAGTCAGATTTACCCCATCATACGTGTACTCAAACCTGAGATCTCCCTGTTCGTCCGCAACAACAGCATACAAATCGACCCACGTCACGCCTAAAGACTTCGACACTTTTTCCAGTTCTCCGTTGATGTACCGGATACGATCGTTCTTATGGTACAGATGCTTTTGCTTGTTGAACCAATGATTAGTAGGCAATATAGACTGAAAATATACAGCAGTCTGCGGCGAACCTTTTCGTATCTTCTTCATCATGTCGGTACAATTCGCAATAATTTCGCTGTCCGGAGTGTTCCGCCCCAAGTCATTGAGGCCAATCATGAGAAAGATTTTCTTTGGCTCTCCCTGAATGACATCGTCCAATCTATCCAATACTTTAAAAGTATTGTCGTTATTAACACCATAATTTTTGACCTGTTTGTTTTTCAGGAAGCTGCTCCATTCTGCCCAAAACGTAAGGTTATCCCCCACGAATACAATATCTTCTTTGCTTTTTGGGGATTCTTTGTAAAATTGAATACGGGCATCGTACACCGTAGTTTTAGGCGTACTGCCCCAAATGAGCTGTTGTGTGGGAAGATAGCCTTTATCCTGCAACATAGCAGCCCAAAGCTTATACCCCTCAAAAAGTAAATGTACGCCATCATACGTGTATTCAGCTTTGAGATTTCCCTGCCCGTCTGCTAGTAAAGGATGTAGATCGATCCATGTCACGCCAAGGGATTTCGAAACCTTTTCCAACTCTCTATTGATATATCGAATCCGATCATTCTTATGGTACAGGTGCTTTAGTTTGCCCGGTCCCGAATTAGTAGGCAACATAGATTGAAAATAGACGGAAGTCCGTGGAGAATCCTCTCGTATCTGCTTCATCATCCTGGTACAGTTGGCTATAATCACATTATCCGGTGTATTTTTACCCAAATCATTGATACCGATCATGAGAAAAATTTTCTCCGGCTGTCCTTGAATAATATCGCTCAATCGTTCTAACACACCGAAAGTATTGTCGCCCGGAATACCGTGGTTTTTGACGTGTTCATTTCTCAGAAAGCTATCCCACGCCCCCCAAAACGTAATGCTGTTACCCAAAAACACGATATCTTCTTGGCTTTTTGGAAATCCTTTGTAAAACTGGACACGGGTATCGTACATCGCGGTTCGAAGCGTGCTGTCCCATTTGGCTTGCTGCGCATGGCTCCACAACGAGGAAAAGGTCAAAAGCGATAACAGCAACAAACTAAATATTCCAGAAACACGAATTTGAGCATACATACGCGTAAAATTAATCAACAACATAAAATGAGTATAAATCAGCATCTTTGAGGATAAATTTTATACGGACGGTCTTTCCGCTGATATCCTTAATACTCTTTCCACTCATCCATTTTGCCTCCTGGTCTATTATATCGCCCACCAACGGAAGGGCATCTTTCTCTCCAAAACCAGCCAACTCATTCCCGTCTCCATCCAATATAACTATTTTCACGTATCCAGTAGTACTGGTCGAAAAATTGGCTGACACTTTGTTTCCCTTCAAAATAACCGGTCTGGTCGTCGCACTCCCGGCCTCATATCCTGCATGCAAAGAGGCAAACCCATCGGTACGAACGACCATCCTTTCGATAAAGGGTCGTGGAGAAGCGTAACCACGCGATACATAAAAGGAAGTTTCTGTAGCCGAGGTCTGGAGAAGACCGGTGGCAGGCGCATTGCTCCTTGCTCCCCAGTTTCTTCGATTGAAACCCGGCCGGACAAAAGTCTGCATAAATTTTCTTTCGTATGTATTACCCCCTCTTGAGGTCATGAACACCGCATCAGAGGCTCCTTTACGATGTGCTTCAGCCAATTTTATCTCGTCCATCTCCTTTGGGCTCAAAACCGTGACCCCAGGAGAATATCGGGACGGCATCGCAATAAGAATGTGAGGTGCCCGATAATAAGGTTGGGTATTATTGGTGTACAGATGTTCCATCTTAGTATCTCCAAAGTCCATTACTTCAGGTTTTGTCCAATGGACAAAATCTTTGGAAACCGACCTTGCAATGGTTCGAATTCCACCCGGCCCTTCTCTCTCGAACGGTTTACCACCCGGCTTTTTCCCTGTATATGTTCTCAGATAAATGGCATAACATTGTTCCTCAGGCAACCATGTCAGGATATTGTGCGAATCAAGTTCATATTCGGGAAAAAGCTCAGCAGTATCCGTATAACGCTGCCAATGTATCCCATCCGAAGAAACCATACGGTTCAGACCGCTTCCCGGCTTCCCGGGGTGATTACTTCCTCCGACTCCCTTATACCGTTCTTCTTTTGGAACACCTGGTCTACCGTCATACATAGCCGCAAAATTATGGGAAACCTCAAACGGGTCATTGACCAAAATCACGTTATTATCCAACGTGCCGTTAACTTCATGTATTCTCAGATTTGGACGCTTCCACTCGATCCCATCTTCACTTTCGGCATAGCAGGTGACATCCATTAGCTCTCCTCTGACCCGTCCTTTTCCCCGGTAGTACATTTTGTAGTGACGGCCGTCATGGAAAATCGTAAAGTAAAGAACGGCATTCCCTTCCCAGGGCTTATCAAACTTGATCCCTCCACTTGCTGCTATTGGGGTTGCCAGACGATTCTCTATATTTTCTAACTTTAAATTAAGGTAATTATCGACAAATAGTTCGCGTTGATTCTGGATAACAACAGGTCCCTCCTGACCGTACAATGAATTGCATATACAGGAAAAAAAAGCAACCATCATCACAGCAACCGATGTTCTTATACATTTTTGAATCTCTTGTTTATTCATCATATTTTAAAATTACTCGTAATTCAGGAAAGATTAGGAACCCTCATCCTTCCTATATACCGGTTCATCACTTGGTGTTTTTAATAATACTTCAAATATAAAGACCAAATACACCTAAGACTGCTACTATCCTCTCTATAGCTAATACAATATTTCATAAATCTCACAGGGGTGACTTCGGATCATCACCATAACATCCCTGAAATCTCCATATAAATTGCCACTATTCAAAACATAGAATCATATTCTATCTTATAAAAATAAGGCCTTTTCATGCCCCGTAATATTCAAAGTCTTATAAAAAGAATCTGGCGTAACCGAAATTGTGTCAATACCTTCCTCAATTAGAAATTTAGAAAATTCTGGATAGTCAGAGGGGCCTTGGCCACAAATACCCACTTTAACAGGTAAATTTTTAACAGATTGCAACAACATACTGATCATCCTTTTTATTGCTGCATTCCTTTCGTCATAAAGGTGCGCCACCTGAGAAGAGTCCCTATCCAGCCCCAAGACGAGTTGGGTGAGGTCGTTAGATCCAATGGAAAAGCCATCTATGTGTTCGGCAAATTCTTCAGCTAGCAGGAAGTTTGACGGCAACTCAGCCATCAAATAAACCTTTAGTCCATTTCTTCCGCGGAGCAAGCCGTTTTGTGCCATAATCTCATAAACTTTATGCAATTCTTCTACTGTACGGCAAAACGGAATCATGACGATGACATTATCCAATCCCATCTCTTCTCTCACTTTCTTTATCGCTTGACATTCCAACGAAAAAGCCTCTTTGTATTCAACAGAATAGTATCGAGATGCTCCCCTCCATCCTAGCATAGGGTTTTCTTCTTCCGGCTCATATTGCTTTCCTCCAATTAAGTTTGCATACTCATTGCTCTTAAAATCAGAAAATCTTACTATCGCTGGCTTAGGGTAGCATGATGAAGCGATTTTAGCAATTCCTTGCGATAGCTTTTCTATAAAGAATTCCTTACCGTCCGCATAGGGCTTTACAAGATTTTCTATTCGCCTTGACAAATCATTATCCTCTATTTTATCTCTTTCTAAAAGAGCAAGAGGATGAACTTTTATATAATTATTGATAATAAATTCAAGCCTAGCCAATCCTATACCCGAATGTGGCAATCCCGCATATTGAAAGGCTATATCGGGTGATGCCACATTAAGCATAATAGGCACTGTTGATTTAGGAAGGGTACTAACATCGATTTCTGTCTTTATAATATCCAACAACCCTTTATAAACGAGACCCACATCTCCTTCCGCACATGAAACAGTGACCTCACACCCCTCTTCTAACAACTGGCGAGCATGTTGCGATCCTACTAGGGCAGGTATACCCAGTTCTCTTGCTACGATAGCTGCATGACAGGTTCTTCCTCCTCTTTCGGTAACTATCGCAGAAGCCATTTTCATGAGCGGTTCCCAATCTGGATCTGTCATTTCCGTCACCAACACATCTCCTCTATTGAATTGCACTTGTCCTATAGTAGCTATATTCCCGTTGACAATTTTCACTTTGCCTGCTCCAACTTTGTCTCCTACTGCAATACCTTTGAGAAGAACCTCATGTTGTTTACAATTACCATCTATGCTATAATTGACAATTTTACCCACATCTTTTCTCGAATGTATCGTCTCGGGTCTCGCTTGTACGACAAACAGCTCCTTAGTGTCTCCATCCAATGCCCACTCTACATCCATTGGACACCAATGCCCCTTTACTTTAGAATAGTATTCTTCTATGGAGAGAACCCACCTTGCCAACAATTGAGCTTGCTCATCTGTCAAACAGAAAGAATATGCTTCAGCGGCAGTCGTGGGAACTACTTTTACTTTTTCACGACCACCACCGTAAATCATCTTCTGGTCCTTCCTTCCCAATTTTTTTTCAACCAACGCATTAAACCCCATTGCTAGTGTAGGTTTGAATACAATAAACTCATCAGGAGAGATTACACCTTGAACAACTAATTCACCTAAGCCAAAAGTGCCGTTTATTAAAACCACATCTTTAAAACCACTCTCCGTATCCAAAGAAAAAGCAACACCTGAAGAGCCGATATCTGACCTTACCATTTTCTGTACACAGACGGATAGTCCAATGTCTCGGTGGTCATACCCAAAACTCTTGCGATAGCTTATTGCTCTATTGGTAAACAATGAAGCAAAACATCTTTTAATAGATTGCAAGATATCTTCGCTTCCTCTGACATTAAGATAAGTTTCTTGCTGACCAGCAAATGATGCGTCTGGAAGATCTTCTGCTGTTGCAGAAGAACGAACGGCTACATCGACATTTTCCTGTACGTAGATCAAAGACAATTCATGATATGCCTGAATAATTTGCTGTTCAAGTTCTGTCGGGAATTTTGCATCTAATATTCTGTTCCTTATAGATTCTCCACAGCTATGAAGTAAAGAAAGATCTTCCGAGTCAAGATTTTCAAGGGTTTGAGCTATAAAGTGCGACAAATCATTGTAGTCAACAAAATAATTATAGGCCTCAACGGTAATGATAAATCCCTTCGGTATTTTTATTCCTAAATCACCTAGATTATTTAACATCTCCCCTAAGGAAGCATTCTTACCTCCTACAAGCTGGATGTCGTTGATCCCCACCTCATCCAAACCTAATATCAATTCTTTAGCTTTCATTTTGGTTGTTTTTTAATTTCAAATCAAAATTAAGTCAACCAATGGCCTTAGACTACTCCTATTATTTACATTATTGATACTGTTTTTCAGACAGATGACCATCTTCAATTATCATAAAACAATTAATAATCTTCTATTATCCCCTCCTATTCTTAAAGCCTTCCGAACATAATTGCATTATTTCGATATAAATATAGTTAGCGTCAACGTATAGAGACATTTTAGCTAACCAGTTGGGTTGATGACAACGATTGTCCAAACAGACATCAACTTCTGCTTTTAGACACTGCTTGTTCAGTGCTTACTCAGTGCTCATTCAGTGCTTGGTCAGTCACGACTGTACAAACAGTGTATAAACACTGTTTAAATAGTGACTAAAATCAGAGTTAACCTATAAGTTGGTATTACTTAGTCATTAGAAAGGTAGAATTCTTCGTTGAAGAATATAAGTAGGGAACTAAAAACCGAATGGTGTCAGAAATATCACAGCTGAAAAATAGAAGTGGATTGCGAGAGAAGGAAAAAATAGTCGATCTAAAGTCTATTAAATCAAAACGATGAATTGGATTTTTACCGTTTATTGAAAACGAATTTTAGCTTTTGGGAGGTATAAGCTTCAAACTTACGATCAGAGGAAATTAGCGTAAGTTTTTCTGTAAGGGCATGGGAAATAATCGCATGATCGAAAGGGTCGTTATGTCCATTGGAGATACGGAGAGTCGAAAGTATTTTAGTGTGTTCTTCTCCAAAGGGAAGTATTTTGATATGAAAATCTTTTTCGATTGCTTCCTCTAATTGCCAAGCCGTTTTATATTGTCTCGGTTTGATTTTTCCAATACGGTATAATTGTAAAAGTTCAACAACAGAAACAGAACTAACGTACAATTGGCTAGTGTAGTCTCCCAATAAGGTCCTAATGTCAACGGAAAGATTATCATAATCACCTAAAATAACAAATGCTAAAACATTTGTATCCAACAAATATCGCTCCATAGCTTACTTTAACACGGCTCTCATATCGGTGATTTCTCCCGGATCTTTTACAGCTTTCAGAAAAGCTAGCCAAGTCTTAGACATTTTTTTCTGCTTTACCAGCTCCTCTGCTTCTGCTATGAGTTGATCAATATTTTCCTTATCTATTTCCTTTTTTGTCGTTTTCATAACATCTCCTTTCTCCTACAAAGATACACAAAATCAAACAAATATTTCTAACAAGCCTACCAAAGCTATCTCCTCCCTAACTCCGAAAAACCTGCTTAAAAGACGGTAAAACAGCATCTTTATCGGATATGATCAATTCATTAGGAGGCAATATCCAATTTATCTCTAAGTCGGGGTCATCAAACTTAATGCCGCACTCGGATTCTTTATGATAGAAGTTGTCGCACTTGTAGAAAAATTCAGCAGTATCACTCAATACAACAAAACCATGCAGAAATCCCCTAGGTATAAACAATTGCAGGTTGTTGGCTGCAGAGAGGAGAACCGTCTCATGCTGCCCGAAAGTCGGGGAGTCTTTACGCGCGTCTACCGCAACATCGAGAACCTCTCCGTGTAGCACACGTACTAATTTTGCTTGTGCATGCTCACCCGTCTGCGCATGGAGCCCACGCAGGACACCTTTCGTCGAGAAGGACTGGTTGTCCTGCACAAAATGGGTATTGGTGCCGCTAAGCTGCTGAAAGACGCGCTCGTTGAAACTTTCAAAGAAGTATCCTCGGCTATCTCCATATTTAATAGGCTCTAAAATATAGCAGCCTTGTAATTTTGTTTCTTTTAAGTTCATCTAATTCTTTTTCAATGGCTGATGAGTGCTCGATCCCCTACGCTCCATATTGCTTTTCGTAATATCGCTGATAGTCGCCACTGGTCACATTGTTCAGCCATTCTTGATTATTCAGGTACCAATCTATCGTGATACTAAGCCCTTGCTCGAAGGTTACCGACGGCTGGTATCCCAACTCTTGGTTGATCTTCGTCGCGTCAATGGCATAGCGCAAATCGTGGCCCGGCCGATCCGTGACAAAAGTAATTAATTGTGCTGATGTACCTGCCGGTTTTCCTAACTTTTCGTCCATCTGTTTACACAGTTCTTTAACCAAATCGATATTCTTCCACTCATTGAAACCGCCCACATTATAAGCTTCGCCATCTCGTCCTTGATGAAAGACAAGATCTATCGCCTTGGCATGATCGATGACATACAGCCAATCCCTAGTATATTTTCCATCCCCATAAATAGGCAGGGGTTTGTTATTCAAAATATTATGTATGCACAGTGGGATAAGCTTTTCGGGAAAATGATTGGGGCCATAGTTGTTGGAACAATTTGTAATCACTACAGGTAATCCGTAGGTATCCTGATAGGCACGAACAAAGTGATCAGAAGAAGCTTTGGAAGCGGAATAAGGCGAGTGGGGATCATATTTGGTCTCTTCAGTAAACAGACCCGTGTCACCCAAGGCTCCATACACCTCATCGGTGGATACATGGTGGAAGCGCTTGCCCTCGTAATTGTCCTTCCATATTTCTTTAGCCGCATTCAACAGGTTGACCGTACCGATAACATTGGTCATCACGAAAGCAACTGGGTCAGTGATGGAGCGATCTACATGAGATTCGGCAGCCAAATGTATGACCCCATCGGGTTGGTATTGTTGAAAAATGGACATCATAGCTGCTGAATCTGTAATATCAGCTTTAACAAAGGTATAGTTCGCATGATGCTCAATATCCTTCAAGTTCTCTAGATTGCCTGCATAGGTCAACGCATCCAGGTTGATGATATGATAGCTGGGGTATTTGGTCACAAACTCCCGCACAACATGTGAACCGATAAAACCAGCTCCCCCGGTTATAAGTATTGTTCTCTTCATTTACGTTAATGTTAAATCGTAAAACTGCAAGATCGCGAAATCGAGCTTTTACTATCTGTTATTCTTCTCCGCTTCTTTTTCGGCGACAATACGACGTAAATCGGAGCTGGAGAAGCGGTGGTCACGACTGTTAAAATATAGTTCGATACCTTTTTCCTCACAGTATTTGCGTCCAGTAAAGTCCTTATCCTTGTACTCATCACCGACGATACGTACATCCAGTTTGAAGGACCGCAAGATATCTTCTAAATCTTGTTCCGTTGAATAAGGGACAATCTCATCCACATACTGGCATCCTCTGAGTTGGATATAACGTTCTACCACGGTTTGTGTGGGTCTATTTTTGTCGGGTCTATCCAAGGTGGGGTCCATCTGTAGGCCACAAATCAAATAATCGCATTGACGCTTGGCTTCGGCCAACATCATAATGTGTCCTGCATGCAACAGATCAAATGTGGAAAAAGTAATACCTACCCGTGGTCCGGGATTGTAATCTCTTCTTTTTTTGACGGTGTCTTCTATTGGGCTCTTCATAATTTTATTTTGGTAGCGTTCTTTTACTTCATACTTGTCAATCGATGGCTAAAGTTAGGGGAAAAAGTCAAAAATAAAAAGTAATAAGATATGGCACGTAATTTGTTGTGCTAGTTTTACACCTACGAAAAACACTGTACTATTAAAAAATAAATAAAAGAGGTAGCATTTGGGGGTAACATTCCGTTATAAAGATGGATACCTAATTAAAGAATAAGTTGATTTATGAACTTTTTATCACATTTATTTAAAAGCAAGCCAAGCAGTCCTACAGTGAAAGTTTTAGGTAAGTTAGCTTTTTTGGAGGTGGATATGCACAACCATCTTTTACCTGGAATAGACGATGGGAGTGCTGATACAGCGCAATCACTAAAACTTATAAAGGGTTTGAATGCTTTGGGGCTTCACAAATTCATCTGTACACCCCACATTATGGAGGATATACACCCCAATACAAAATCCACCATCTCTAAATCCTGTGTAGAACTCCAGAAGGCCCTACAGGCGGAAGGTAATAAAACACAAATTTTTGCTGCTGCGGAACACATGATTGACCACGGTTTGCCGCATTTGATCGAGAAGGATAACCTCTGCGTTATGCCTGGGGGTTATGTGCTGATCGAAATGTCTTATCTGTCGGAATCCCAAAGCCTTTTCCAAACTATTTTGGATATCCAAAACCTAGGCTATAAGCCTATATTGGCCCACCCCGAACGCTACAATTATTTCCATTACAATTTTAATATGTACAAGCAGATACGGGATGCGGGATGTTTCCTACAAATGAATTTGCTTTCCATCTGCAGATACTATAGTACAGAAGTAAAGGTTGCGGCATTGACACTGATCAAATCGGGAATGTATGATTTTGTAGGCACCGATTTACATCATGATCGCCATCTCCAAGCATTGATCGAAGTGGTAAAAAGATACCCTGTTCGAGATTTGTTAAAAACATGCAATATCCTCAATCCTACATTGTTAGACCATTGGACACAGGATAAATCAACAATCGCTGTTGGTTAAAAAAACCTCGGGCTTACTATACGGCGATTGTATTGCCCAAGCCTGACACCTAGGGTTACCTCATGACTCCCAGACTGGAGACCAGCCATTTTGTTGAGCATATGATCGTACGAATATCCCACTGAAAATTTAGGCGTAAGATAAAACTGCACGATGCCGCTAACTGCATTTAGTGCACTGAGCTTATTGACTGAATAGTCACTATAATCACGAGGAAATATACGGGCGCGCGTGCGGTAACCGGCACCTAGCCACAAACGATCATTAAAGATAAACATCGCATTCACATCAAGAGTAGTCGGACCCCGAAAATCATCCTTCACCAATATACTGGGACGCAGTTGGAGGTCTCGCTCCAACTCCAATAAAGCGCCAGCAATAAAATACCCTTGTATATTGCGGTAGATGCTTTCTAACGAATTTTTGCTGAACTGGAAATCTTGGTCGCTTTCTGTTCCCGCAAAAAGATCCTGCACCGATACACCAGCATACCATGATGGATTACTATAGTAGACCCCTAGACGAATATCCGGCTTCCACGTACTGATTACACCCAAAGGTATTGATTCGTCGCCTTGATCGTTGTATTCCAACTTGTTGCCATCGAGTCCATATTGGGTGAAGCCTGCAGCTACACCTAAGCTTAAGCGCTGCCTGTCATAAGGATCCAGCTGCAACCGAAGCGCATAATGTCCATAAACACTTATTGCACTTTGGGCTCCAAGTTGATCACCTATAACCTGCACACCTACACCATGGCGACGCTCGACCTCATCCAAAACGCCATCCAGCGATATAGATCCTGTTTTTGGCGCGCCCCTCCATCCTGCCCATTGACTACGAAGCCCCAGTTGGCCAAACCATTCTTCCTTGTAACCCGCATAAGCAGGATTGACGCTCAACGAGTTGAAGATATATTGGGTAAATTGGATATTCTGTTGGCTATATCCAGATATGACTGACAAAACCGAAAAAAATAACGTCCAAAAAGACTTTTTCATATTTTCTATCTAACTGCTCATTCCCCTTATGGGTAATAATCCGTATTTTACGAATCCCCTATCTACAAAATACGATTATTTATTTCGCTTTATCAATAGGGTTATGTAGTTACAGGGTTGCAGGCGGTATAGTTATAAGGTTTAGCGTTACAAGGTGATATAGTTATAACTATGTAACCTTAAAATTAGTGATCAGTGAAGTATCTCAAATTTCGTATCTCACATCTCACATCTCAATACTTGGTACTTAATACTCAATACCTAATACTTAGTCCTACCTAATACTTCAACTTTTCGCGACTAAAGTCACCCCTTCGTATTTGGTTGATCAGTTCTCCCCAGGCGAAAGGATTCAGCAGTGGGTTGTTCATACGTTGATTGATATTCTTATTACTCATGGTTGTATGCCGCTGTAGGGAATGATAACTTTGGATTTCTTCGGCACTACGTGGCACGATGCGGGCTAAAGCAGCCATTGCCTCAGGACTGAGATTTCGCTTCGCAGCTGAAACAGGATCATCGCCTGGTTTCAGTGCCATAAAGTCGGTCAAATAGTCTTCGTAGCTGGCCCAGGGATAAGGAGTTACCGCAGGGAGTTCGATGACGAGGCTGCGCATTTGGATATGAGCCGTAAACCTATCGCTCTGCACAGAAGGGATGACATAGGTCAGCGGGCTAAATCCGACACTTGTAAATAATATGGTGTCACCGGCATGCGCAACAAACGAAAAATAACCATCATTATTTGAGATAAATGTTTGATCCCTAAATGAAATATTCTTGATTGTTGCGAAGGCAACAGGAAGATCGGAATTATTGGTAGAGGTAATCAATCCACTAAACTGGAGGATATTTTTTTGCTGCCCAGACGATAGGTATCCGCTAAGACACAGAAAAAAAACAAGCAGGTATGTTTGAAAACGTCGCACTTTAACAAAACTAAACAAATATTCACGCACACGCTGTTAAAATGTGTTAATCCTTCTGGATTATAGCGCTACAACTGGCTGGGATTTATAGCATTAGGATCATCCATTTCTGTGATATTCAATGCTTCTACAGACACAATTTCTGGAACTGCCCTTTTTATAGCTTGCTCCAATCCGGCCTTAAAAGTCATAATACTCATCGAACAGCTAGCACAAGTACCCAAAAGCCGCAATTTCACCACGTTGTCGCTTGTGATCTCTTCGATACTGACATTACCCCCATCTGTTTGGAGGTAGGGTCTCATGGTATCTAAAGCTTGCTCTACTTTCTCGTAAATAGTCATTTTATGATTGAATTACTTTAATTAGGTAAAGATAATCAATTTTATTTGTTTTGATATCATACAATTTCTCTACGAGTACCATAGACCACCTCTTATTGCCTCACACCGCTGCATTTACATCCTCGGTGGGCGCATTCCACCAGGGAATCTCGTTTCTGCTTGTGGAGTAATCCCAGAGAATTTCTGTAGGCGGAATGTAAAGGTCAACATAAAATAACGAGCTAACCGGTTTGTGCGACTATCCGTCAAAACCTCTCCTACTGTACGGTTGATATTCGTCTGCTCATTTAACAAGTCGAATCCTTGCAAGCGAAGAGTTCCTCGTTGCCCTTTCAACAATCGCTGTTCAATATAGGTATTGATAACAAACGGATTGACATTGTCGGAATAACCTTTGTTAAAGGTTTTCGACACGTCTGCTCCGAAAATTGTCGTCGGTGTAATATTTACCGAGCCGATAAAAGATGGTGCTATGGAAGTTACGTTGGGCGCCTCAAATTGAGGCAATGAAGACTTTGTCACGTTATACGTATAGCGAACACCAGGGTTCAACTCCAAATTTTCAGAAGGATTGTAACGGAAAAACAGATTCTGTGATAATATTGTATTGTTCGTCAAATTCTTGCTATAGTCCTCCAAAGGAGTATTTTCCTCCGTGGCTAGATAAGAAATATTTTTGCTATAGTTTACCCCTCCCATGTACATGATGTTGTAGGTTTTATCTTTGAGTGAACGACCAAAATGATAAAAAGAACTTATGCTATATACAGGATCGGTTTCATTTTGATAGCCCACTTCCTGAAAAAGACCCTCCCCGGCAACATTGTACCGTTTGTTGAGTGACACAATCTTATCTTGTGTCAACTCCGCACGAAGAAATGCAAAAAAAGTTGTACCCTTCTGAAAATCTCCGGCACGATAGCGTAGATTCGCCCGATGCCTGAATTCAGGGTCCAATTCCGGATTACCGATAGTCGTCATGGTGCGGTTGGTTGACACCTCAAATGGCAATATCTGGGATACTGATGGTTCATTAGACTGTCCCGAATACTGTAAGCTCAAATTGGATTGTCTTGAAAATTTATATTCAAAACGCGCAATAGGTATAAAATTGAAGTTCTTACGGTCAATAATCTCATGCGCTGTGGTACTATAGGCGTCTCCTTGCAATAAAGATGGTTGCACTGAAGCGCCGAAGGAATATTTCACCTTATCATTTTCAAACCGATAACTTGCGCCAAATCGATGCGTGGTGAATTGATAATCATAATCGTAAGCATAATTTAACCGGGGAGAACTTATGTCATTGCCATCTTGATCAACGGCCTCCTGATCTTGCTTATCCGAATTGTCATAATCATTGATATTGTAATCATAACTCAACTCCAAACGTCCTTTCTCCGAAAGAGGTTCCGTGTATGTTACTGATGTTCCGGCATTCCAGCTTTTGTTTTGGGCTTCACGTAGTGCTTCTTCGTATATCGTCCGGAGCAAAGCCCCTTGATTTGCTGGATCATACACCTTTTGGTCGAGAATTTGATTATATTCACTCTCCGTAACGGCGTTATCATAATTGAAATTTATAAACAAATTCCGCCCCTTATCATTCAGCTTACGATTGTACAAACCGCTGAAATTATAGCGTGGAGCATTCATATCCGTTAGTGAGGTCTGATCTTGTATATTATCCAAAATCGATCCTGCGGTGAAGATAGAATTGGACCAGTTGTCCGATGTATTATCATCGAAGCCCAATTGTGGTGTTATTTTGATATAATCCCTATCCGAGATATTCCACTCCAGATTCCCTTCAAACCGATGGTTGGCACGTATACTGTTATTGTCTTTTTCGGCTTCTTCTGTCAGATCCTGTCCGATATACTCGGTAAAAGAATTTGATAGCGTATTGTTATCGTCACGTCCATAGGAATAACTTCCGTAGGTTTTGAGTTTTTCACTAAAGTCATGGCGAATGTTTACACCGATCGAACCTGTATTGGTAATACCTTCCGCTCCGCCAAACATGCCGCCTCTAGAGCGTCCTCCCCCTCCCGATCGTCTGCGCGCACCACCACCCATAGACTGGAAGTCAAACAGCTGGGCATTCATATTATTCAGATTACCCAATACGGAAACTTGGGTATTGTTATTTAAGCCCATCCACATACCTGTAGCTTGATAACGTTCTTCAGTACCTCCTCCGACACGCAATGTCGTCATGTAACCTTTGTTATATTGTGGATCGATAACAATGTTTAATACCTTCTCCGAATCCCCCGATTTGTTACCTGTCAGGTTGGCCATATCACCATAATCGTCAACAATCTGCATCTTTTCGATGATATTCGCTGGCAAGTTTTGTGTGGCTGTCTTCACATCTCCTCCAAAGAAGTCTTTGCCATTAATACGTACGCGAGTCACGGACTCTCCCTGTGCTGTCACGTTTCCGTCTTTATCCACCTCGACCCCTTGTAATTTTTTCAGGGCGTCCTCTGCTACTGCACCCTCTCTCAACTTGAGATCTTTGGTTGAATACTCTACCGTATCGCCTTTTACTTGTACGGTAATTACGCCATTAATCACCACTTCCTCCAACATATTCGGAATACCGACTAGCACAAAAGAAGGAATCATGATCTTGGATTCTCCTTTCGGGAAATCGACTTCCTTTTCAAAAGATTCGAAGCCAATACTATTCACTTGGATCTTAAACCGATCTGCTTGTACATTATTGAAGGTATAGACACCTCCTATCGAAGAACTTGTCACCAAGGAATCCACAGGAGAAGTCAACTGTACAGAAGCTCCGGCAATCACACGAAAGGCTGTATCACGTAATAGCCCCTGCACCGTTTTTCCCGATTGCCCCTGCGCAAATAGCACTTGTAAAACTAAAATTACTGCTAAAATTCCTTGATTGTATTTTCTATTCATTGCTTAATTATATACATTATTTTAATGTGTCCACGACCCAAATTTCTGTTTGCTCTCCATACGGATTTTTTAGTGTAGGTCCTACTGGACGATATATACCATACATTCCGCCATAGGCCGGAGTACGCCCTTTAGCAGCTCGTTGTATCTGTGCATATTGGGTATTCACCGTCAATTGCACGGCTATTTTATCGGATTTGAAGGTGATCAATTCTAAAGGAATTATGGCCTCATAGCACAAGCGTTGACTGCTGTCCAATTTTGCTATCGCATGAATACCGTAATTATTTTGAAAGGATAGTAACCCATCTGGCACCTTACTAAAACCTTTGACAAAATAACCGCGTGTACTGTTCAGCATGTCCTGTTTCATATTTTTCACATCTCGATCTTCATCCTGTCGTAATGCACGAATACTCTCCCTATCGGCTATTGGAAAAACCAATTGTGCACCGTCTCTCTTTTTATGATCGTAACTTAAATTCAATATAATACCGCGAAGGATAGCCTCATTCTGCAGTGCCGGATCTTTAATGACAACGGCAGCATAGAGATGACCGGCATCACGTGACAAGGCGCAATGCCATAACTCGCTATCCGCCAAATAAAAACTACCTTCCCATTCCGTTAAATTGCCATCTACTGCAATATCAGGAATGGATAAAAATGTATAATCCTGCGCCTTCTTCTTCTTTTGGGAAAAAGACAGCAGAGGCAGCAATATGCCAATTATCCACAAACAATATTTGCACTTTATCATAGCATTGTAGCTTTTGTTTCTTTGCCTCTTGATCTTCGCTCTCTGTTCCTCGTCTTTAATCCTTATTCCTTTGTCCTTGCTCTTTTCTCCGACAATAGTTACTTTTACACAAAAGTTTTGCCGTTTTTGCGTTAACAGCTTCAATATAGGTACAAAAGAAAGAAATAGTAGTGTAAATAAATGTTAACACAAAATCATCACAGAGAAGTTACACGTTATGTCATCATCAATATTATTATCCTATTTCCAAGAACAGCTGATCGAAGTAGGTTGCGATGAAGCCGGCAGAGGATGCTTGGCAGGACCTGTATTCGCCGCTGCTGTTATTTTTCCAAGGGATTACCACAACCCTATTTTAAATGATTCAAAAAAGCTCTCTGAAAAGAAACGTATGGATCTCCGCCCTGTTATCGAGCGCGAGGCACTAGCCTATGCAGTTGCGAGCATCTCGCCACAAGAGATTGATAAAATTAACATCCACAATGCGTCTTATAGAGCCATGCATCTTGCTATCGATGCGCTGTCAATCGCCCCGCAGTTTATCCTCGTAGACGGCAACCGTTTTATACCTTACCCGAAAGTTCCCCATCAATGCATCATCAAAGGCGATGGCAAGTATCTTTCGATAGCCGCAGCATCTATTTTGGCAAAAACCTACCGCGACGAATATATGCATCGCCTTGCGGATGAATATCCGATGTACGAATGGGGATCCAATAAAGGTTACCCTACTGTAGTACACCGTAATGCTGTGCTTACTCACGGCTTCAGCCCCCACCATCGACGTACGTTCCGCGTGACAGACCCTCAGTTGAAATTGGCTTTGTAGCGTTGAGTATGGAGTATGGAGTATTAAGTACCAAGTATTGAGATGTGAGACACGAGATTTGAGATCCTTCACTGATCACTAATTTTAAGGTTACATAGTTATAATTATATCACCTTATAACGCTAAACCTTATAACTATAGCACCTGTAACTTCGTAACTATATCACTAATTTGCTTAGCTTTGCACAGCATTTAATGCATTTTTTTAATGAAGGAATATAATCTAATCCGGTTGGAAAATGGTATTCGTGTGTTATTGCATTACCAAAATTCACCTATTACCCATTGTTGTCTGATTGTCAATGCGGGTTCAAGGCAGGAAAGTGAGGGAAAGTTTGGTCTAGCCCATTTTATTGAACATCTTTTATTCAAGCGTACCGAAAAGAGATCGACCAATCAGATTCTCAACCGCTTAGAACAAGTAGGCGGGGATCTGAATGCCTATACCACAAAGGAATATACGTGTTTACATGCTTCGTTTCTGAACCCTTATCTGGAGCGAGCCCTCGACTTGTTTGAGGATGTCCTTTTTCATTCAATCTTCCCTCCCCATGAGCTCGAAAAAGAGAAGAGTGTCATTCTGGATGAAATAGCTTCTTATGCGGATAGTCCGGAGGAATCGATTATGGATGACTTTGAAGACCTCATATTCAAAGGATCTGGTTTGGGACACAATATACTAGGGCTAGAGAATGACTTGAAAAACCTCTCACGGACCGATGTCTTAGATTTTATACAACAGACCTATTACACAGACCAGATTGTGGTTGCCTTATCGGGGGACTACTCCCTGTTGCAGGTAGAAAAACTGAGTAAGAAAATCTTTGGTCGGATTCAGCCGAATAAAGCCATTGACCATCGGGAGACTGTTTCCCTACATCAGAGTGAGCATCATATCATCAAAAAACCGATTAACCAAGCACACTATATGGTCGGATCGCAGCTTTTCGGCTACTTCGATGAACGCAAAATGGGCATGCTCTTGCTCAACAATTTGCTTGGGGGGATGGGGATGAGCTCTATTCTTAACTTGGGTATACGAGAAAAACACGGTATAGCCTATACGGTTGAATCAAGTTTTACAATGTATAGCGATGTAGGAAATTTCAGTATTTACCTCGGTACAGACGAAGAAAAATTGCCAAAGGCCATTAAACTTGTTCAAAAGGAATTATATAAATTGCGTAGCCAGCCACTGAGTGGAATACAGTTGCAGCGGGCAAAGCACAAATTCAAGGGACAGATCGCCTTGGCCGAAGAAAACAGAATGAATATGATTATCGCAGAGGCAAAAAATATTTTGGACTATAACCGTGTGGTAACCTTAGAGGAGGTCTTTGCCAAAATAGACGAGGTTAGCTCCCAAGATATTCAAGATTTGGCAGCAGAGTTTTTTGCCCCACAACGGCTTTTATCGTTGTCTTTCGTTCCGGAAGATTAACAGGATACATAATGCAAAGGGGGTTAACAATGCTATCGGGTCACACCGTCACTTTTATTATATTTGTCGCAAATAATTAAGGAGAACGTAAAGAACACATAAACACAACGTATGAAGACAGCCTATATTTTTCCTGGTCAAGGGGCCCAATTCGTCGGAATGGGT
>JBEBWF010000067.1:0-20866 GCA_040392285.1 Sphingobacterium sp.
ATTTCAGATTCCGGTTCTGAAGATGTGGGTTCGACTCCCGCCGGGGACACAAAAAGCCGCTTTTATATATTTAAAAGTGG
The DNA here is from genome assembly GCA_040392285.1 of Sphingobacterium sp. Classification (GTDB taxonomy): domain Bacteria; phylum Bacteroidota; class Bacteroidia; order Sphingobacteriales; family Sphingobacteriaceae; genus Sphingobacterium. The sequence continues at coordinate 81 of JBEBWF010000067.1, forward strand.
CTTTTTTGTTTTAAGCCCATACTATTTATGATAATAGAATTTTATTTCATTTTATGAAATTTCTAACCTATCTTTGTGTTATGGTAGTCATATCGAAAAAGATCATCAAAGAATATGCAGAAACCTATCCAAAACATTACATACCCTTAGAACGTTGGCACGATATAACAACAAATGCAGACTGGAAAAATTTTGCAGAAATGAAAAGGGATTTTAATAGTGTCGATAATATTGGTAACAGCCTTTATGTCTTTAATATTAAAGGAAACGACTGCAGGCTTATAGCGAGGATATTTTTTAATGTGAGAACGGTTTTTATCCGTTTTATAGGTACACACAAAGAATACGATAGTTTAAATTTAAGAGGTTTGTAAGATGAAAATAAAAACTGAACAACAATACAGTAAAGCCTTGGATCTTGTTAATGAAATCATGAAAAAGGGTGAAGGGAACGTAACAACTCAGGAGCTTGAAACTTTACAATCCTTAACACACGAAGTCCGTGAATACGAAAATAAATATTATGCTTTTCCTGCTCCTAAAACTATTATCGAAATGGTGAAGTTAAAAATGTTTGAAAAAGACATGAGCCAAACCGAACTATCTAAACAAACAGACATTCCTCTTCCAAAATTAAACCAGATATTAAAAGGAAAAAGGAAACCCGATATTGATTTCTTAAAAGGGATTTATTATACACTAAACATTCCTGCAGATTTTATCTTTAGCCGATTATGATTGCTCTTTATCTCTTCTCCTATCCTAGACATTCCAAAAACTTCCTAAAAAAAACCGAATTAATCCGTAAATTCGCCCTCGTATGGAAACTGTTGTTAGTGGTATCAGAAGTACCGGAAAATTACATTTAGGGAATTATTATGGGGCGTTGGGCAATTTTGTGAAAATGCAAAATGAATACAACTGCTTCTTCTTTATTGCGGATCTTCACTCGTTGACTACCCATCCTACGCCACAGGATCTACAGTCTACAGTACGTAATGTCGTCGTCGAATATCTGGCAGCAGGTATAGATCCCGAAAAATCAACTATTTATATCCAATCGGATGTACCAGAAGTTGCTGAACTGTATTTGTATATGAATATGAATGCTTATCTCGGCGAACTCGAGCGGTCTACTTCTTTTAAAGATAAAATACGGGCAAATCCAAATAATGTCAATGCCGGGCTATTGACTTATCCGGTGTTGATGGCCTGTGATATATTGATCCACCACGGCACCAAGGTGCCTGTAGGTAAGGATCAGGAGCAGCATCTGGAAATGACACGCAACTTTGGCAACCGTTTTAATCATCTGTATGCTGTCGACTATTTCAAAGAAGCCTTTGCTTTTTCCTATTCAGATAAGCTCGTGAAGGTTCCTGGGTTAACCGGACAGGGAAAGATGGGCAAATCCAATGGTGAAGCCGATTGCATCTACTTGTCTGACACACCGGAGGCTATACGTAAAAAGATCATGCGTGCCGTTTCTGACTCCGGGCCTACTGAACCTAATCAGACCAAGCCGGAGGCCATACAGAATCTGTTTGATTTGATGAAGGTCGTTTCGACACCTGATACGTTGGTACATTTTGATGATTTATACAACCGCTGCGAAATCCGTTATGGCGACTTCAAAAAACAATTGGCTGAAGATATGGTGCAGGCTACAGAACCGGTACGCTCCAGAATAGAAGAAATATCAAAAGATAATACGTATATTCAGAAAGTCGTAAAGCTGGGAGCTGAAAAGGCTCAAGCCAGTGCACAAAAAACTATACAAGAAGTAAGAGAAATCATTGGGCTAAAGAGACTGTATTAAATTTTAAAGAAAATGCATATAGCGATCGTAGGAAATATCGGTGCAGGAAAGACAACCCTAACACAAATGTTGGCCCATCACCTCAACTATGAGCCTCAGTTTGAAGAGGTAGAAAACAACCCCTATCTGGAAGATTTCTATAGTGATATGAAGCGCTGGGCATTCAACTTGCAAATCTTCTTTTTGAATACCCGTTTCAAACATATTGTCGAATTACAAAGCAAGGACATCAATATGATCCAAGATAGGACGATCTATGAAGATGCTTATATCTTTGCAGAAAACCTATACGATATGGGATTGATGAGTGCCAGAGACTTTGAGAATTATAGTAGCATCTTTCAGAGCATTATTCATTACATCAAGCCACCTGATTTGCTGATCTATTTAAAAGCCTCTGTTCCTACATTAGTAAGCAATATACAAATACGGGGACGGGATTATGAAGCAGCGATCCGCTTAGACTATCTATCTAAACTGAATGATAAATATGACAAATGGATCAATAATTACAGCGATGGTAAGCTTTTAGTCTTGGATAAAGACAATCTAGACTTCGCCAACAATCCGGAAGACCTAGGCAAGATTATCCAAAAAATAGACTCCGAACTATTTGGTCTCTTTTAAAGTATGGATTTAAAATCAAACGAGCCCTTCTGGTTGATAAAAAATGGACTGTTGGCCAGCTATCCTTCACTTCAGCATGATACGGACTGTGATGTACTTATCATCGGAGGCGGTATTACCGGCTGCCTAATCGCTCACCAATGTATTCAGGATGGCTATAAAACCGTATTGATCGATAAGCGGGAAGTGTGTAATGGCAGTTCATCTGCCACAACATCCATGTTACAATATGAGATCGATGTTCCTTTGAACAAGCTGATAGAAATGATTGGAAAAAAAGGTGCTGTGGCTAGTTACGATGCTTGCTATAAATCCATCGACAACCTAAGCAAGATCACCAAAAAGATAAAGTCCGAAGCTGGCTTCAAACTAAAAGACTCCCTATACTATGCTGCGCATAAAAAAGATGTAGCAGACCTCAAAAAAGAATGGATAGCAAGAAAAGAAGCTGGTTATGAAGTAGATTGGCTTGAAGAAGAGGATATCGTTGAAAAGTACGGAATCCGTCAATCATACGGCGGTATTCTATCTAAACAAGGTGCTAGTGTGGATGCCTTCCGCTTAGCACATGAATTACTGCACTATAATACGAAGAAAGGTTTAGAAATTTACGATAAAACGGAATTGATTAAAGTACAGTACAAAAAAGGATTTAATCTTGGTACGACCTCTACCGGTGCTACAATCAAAGCGAAAAAAATTATTTATTGTGTAGGATATGAAAGTACAAGTATCATCCGGGAAAAGTTTGTAAACCTACTCAGTTCTTATGCTATTGTTTCGGAGGTTAATGAAGAAATGTACCGCCCGTACAATGATGTGTTGATCTGGAATACAGATGCTCCCTATCTCTATATGCGCACTTCGGATGATGGCCGCTTCTTAATAGGTGGCGAAGATGAAGAATTCCGAGACCCTATCAAACGTGATAAGTTAATCAACAAAAAAGAACAAAAGCTCGTTAAAGCTTTCCATAGAATTTTCCCGGACAAGGAGTTCTTTGCTGACTTTGCATGGGCTGGGACATTTGGTGAAACCAAAGATGGACTACCATATATAGGCACACACAAAGATTTTAGAAACTCCTACTTTGTTTGCGGCTTTGGCGGCAATGGAATTACTTTTTCCGTTACAGGTATGGAAATGGTCTCGAATTGGTTACAGGGTAAAAAGCATCTGCTTTCGGAATATTTTAAGTTTGGGAGATAATCGTTGGATTTAATCGACCTTAAAAATTCCCTCTTCATAAAAAGCATAACAGACTGCCTTTTCTGGCAAGGATAAGGTATCCAGACCAGTAAACAAACTAAATGCGGGGAGAATAATCTGGCTTTCTGTGACGACATAGCACGGGTACCTTGATCGTTTGTTTGTAGGAAATTGCAACGTAATACCGGGATGAATATGTCCGCTAATGGTAGGTATACTCGTATTCCTATCATATTGATGGGAAAAACCTATACGGTCGATAGTCCATGTTGTATAAATAGCGTATACACCAAGCGCTTTCAATTTGTCATCCGTGAGTCGATCATGGTTCCCTTTGATAAGAATAAATTTGACCTGCGGCAATCGTGATGTCAAAGCAGCGAATAATTCTAACTCTTTATTTGCTCCTGCGTGTATCAAGTCACCTGTAATGATCACTTGCTCCGCGGCATAATGCATAATCAACTGCTCAAGTCTGTATATATCTTGTTCTGCTATTTGCCTGGGCATAGCAATACCGTTTTTACGGAAATGCGCAGCCTTCCCCAAATGCAGGTCGGACAATACTAAGGCCTTTGCCCGTGGCCAGTAGAGTACACGTTGATTTGTCAACGACATCTCTTCTCCGGCAAAAGTTATGGACTGCTCCATAATCGTCATCGTTTCCTCCTATTCGTTTTCTGATTGCTGTCCTGTAATTTTTGAACACGGGTCATTAGATCTTCGCTAGACAAGGATTGACGCAAGCTGTCTACCTTGATGGGGAAGCTCAACGGTGTAAAACCCGTGGCAAATTTAAGAATAATGTTACTCTTATTGATACGTTGGAATGCGGCCACGAGCCGATGTTCTTCCAATTGCTGATTAAAAACCTCCATATAAGCTTGTTTCAACAATAAGTTTTGGGGATCATATTCCTCCAGCACCTTGAAAATTATGCCCGAAGAAGACTGTAAGGATTTGTTACTCTTTTGTTGATCGGGATAGGTCTGCACCACCAAGCCTGAGATGACCGCAATATCCCGAAATTTCCGCTTGGCCATTTCTGTCGCATTGATGCTGCTCAGCACATCCTCCATTAAATTCCTTTCGCTCAAAATTTGATTCAATTGTACCTGATCCAGCTTGATTTCTGAATCAGAAAAGAGTTCAAATCCATAATCATTCATAGCCATCGAAAAACTGATCGGATACAAACGACTAAGGCGATAAGCCATCAATGTAGTCATGACTTCATGTACCAACCGCCCTTCAAAAGGGTACATAAATAAATGATACCCCTCTCGTGTTTGGATAAGCTCGACCAGAAATTCGTCCTCCGCCGGTATGTGCGAATGCTCATTTTGCCGTATCACCAATGGATGCAAAAATTGTAGCTCTTTGTCTTTAGCACCAGGATGAGTGGATAAAGCCAATTTCTGCCGTAAAAAATGACTTAAGTTAGAACTTAATGGTAACCGTCCCCCTAACCAACTGGGAGTTATTGCCTTCCCGGAGGACAACCGGACATATGCCGTCATCTCCTTCGTGCGTGCCAACTCCAAGACACGACCGGCTAAGACAAACTTATCGCCCTGTTTTAGTTTGGAAATAAAATACTCTTCGACCATACCGATATAGCCTCCCGACACAAACTTTACCCGCATAATCGCATCGCTAACGATGACACCAATATTCATCCGATGAAGCATAGCGATACGTCTTTTCTCAACAACCAGCAGTCCATCCTCGCGCCTCACTACCTTATGGAATTCTTCGTAGTTCTTACCTATAATACCTCCAATAGTGATAAATGAGATACACCATTGCCATTCGGATTCGGACATATAACTAAAAGCATGGGTCTTTTTAATAACCGGATATAACTCTTCCTCACTAAAACCACCACCGAGTGCCAAAGTAACCAGGAACTGCACCAAAACATCAAAAGTCTGCACCAATGGTTCACGGTTTTCAATCGTCTGCGTCTTGACGGCCTCTTTCAGCGCAGCTACTTCGATCAATTCCAGAGAATGTGTGGGCACAAAGTATATCTTGGACACCTCAAAAGGTGAGTGACCACTACGTCCTGCCCGCTGCATAAACCGAGCAACTCCCTTACTCGATCCCACTTGAATAACGGTATCGACAGGTTTAAAATCTACTCCCAGGTCCAGTGAAGACGTTGATACCACTGCCTTCAATCTTCCTTCACCCAATGCCTCCTCAATCCATTGGCGAATAGGCCCGTCAATAGAACTGTGATGGAGAGCCAACTGTCCTGCAAAATCTGGATATGCTTCCAAGAGCAACTGATACCAGGCTTCGCTTTGGCTTCTGGTATTGGTAAAAACAATGGTTGATTTGCTCTGAAGAATAATCGGCACCACCTTATTCACCAATTTACTACCGAGATGTCCCGCCCAAGGCAGTACCTCCACCTCATCCGGAAAGACTGGAAGGATGTCTATTTGCTTTTTTTCTTTAGCAACTACTTTTATTTTCTTTTGGCTTCCGCGAATCAGTACGTCAAGGGCCTCGTCCAAATTACCAATAGTAGCTGTAATACCCCACACCCGCAACGTCGGTTGTCTAAATTTCAAAAAAGCGAGAGCAAGTTCGACCATGACACCACGTTTGCCTCCCAAAAGCTCATGCCATTCATCGACAGCCACAGCTTGCAATAACTTAAAAAAATTCTCCCTTCCCTTTTGGGCAAGCAAAAGATGCAGGCTTTCAGGTGTTACCAACAATACATCCGGCATCTGCCGACTCTGCCGCTGCTTTTGTTTGATGTCGGTATCGCCATTGCGTACACCTACCGTCCAATCTAATCCGATTTCGTCAATTGCTTCCTGCATAGCTTTTGCCAAATCTTTTGCCAACGAGCGCAAGGGTGTAACCCATAATAGCTTCAACCCCTTTCCATGCCGATCGGGATAATTCATAAAATCAATCAACACACCGAGAAAAACAGAAAATGTTTTTCCAAATCCTGTAGGTGCTACGACCATGCCGCTGTAACCCCTTCCATAATACTGCCATGTCTTTTGCTGAAAAGCAAAAGCTACATTACCTCTGGATTGCATCCATTCAGTTACAATTTGATATCCTGCTGTATCTTCGATTTTTTGTATCACCTCAATGAATCAATCTTTTAATATCCGCAATATCATCGATATCTGCAGCTGTTTTATCTCTTCTCCAACGAACAATGCGTGGAAAACGCAGTGCCACACCCGATTTATGTCGGTTGCTGAAACCAATCCCTTCAAAAGCAATTTCGAACACCAATTCAGGTTTTACCGTGCGCACAGGACCAAATTTTTCGATAGCATTCTTTTGGACAAAGCGACTGACTTCTTGAATTTCTTTGTCGGTCAATCCTGAATACGCTTTGGCAATAGTGACCAACTGATCTCCTTGCTTTACCGCAAAGGTATAATCGGTGTAATACCCACTTCTCCGTCCACTCCCCTTCTGTGCATACACCAGTACAGCATCAATAGTCAAAGGATCGATCTTCCATTTCCACCAATCTCCTTTTTTTCTACCGGCATGATACCGCGAATCGACCTGCTTTAACATCAGACCTTCGCTGTTGATCGTACGTACATTTTCTCTAACCTGCTTTAGTTCATCCCAACTCGTACTAGCTATAATCTGTGACAACTGTAAATTTGTCGCAGCATTTCGCTTGAATAACATTTCCAGTTGTCCGCGACGATCGCTTAACCTTTTCTCACGCCAATCCTCACCCTCCCACTCTAAGAGGTCGTAAGCAAATACTACCACAGGAATCTCTTCCAGCATCTTTTTGGATATGTTTTTTCTGTTCAAGCGCTGTTGCAATGCCGAGAAATTGAGTACCTGCCGCTCTTTATAAGCCAGAAGTTCACCATCGATCACAAAATCACCTTCCCACCGCAAAAGCTCATCCCTAATCTCCGGAAATTGTTCCGTGACCAGCTCTTCACCTCTTGACCAAATGAAGACTTCTCCCTGCCTTTTAATGAGTTGGCCACGAATGCCATCCCACTTATATTCCACCTGCCAATCCGCTATACTACCTAATTCTTCAGGATCTTTTTCCACCGCATAGGCAAGACAAAATGGATAAGGTTTAGACAGCGTGGTTTCGGTATACTGCCCTTGGATCAGCTGATCAAAACTAACATCTGACATCTTCCAATCACCCATAATCGTATGTGCCACTGCACTAGGCTCCATATCGTAATATGTAGCCAAAACATTGATTAAGGTTTTTGAAGAGACTCCTACTCTAAAGCTACCACCTAACAATTTGTTAAAAATAAAACGCTCCGCATGAGGCAGGCTATCCCACGCTTCCAAAACAAAAGCCTTTTTTTCTTCCTCAGTCTTATCCTTCAAACGAATAATCAAATCCATCCATTCGGAAAGTGTCCGGTCGATAGCACAGTTGGGAGGAGGTAAAATTAATGAGATCGTTTCGCCAAGATCGCCAACAGCGGCATATGCTTCTAAGAATAGCCATTCAGGGATTTGAGCAATTTCTATAGCCCACTGCTTCATGAAAGCCGTATTCACATTTCGCTTCGGACGTTTACCCGTAAACAAGGCCAAAAACCACAATTTATCCGATCCGTCAGCTTCGATCAAGTATCGACGTATAGCCTCCAACTTAAGCGTGGTTTTATTCGTGCTATCCAACGCTTGGATCAAATTAGCAAATGTCTTCATAAGCCTGCGGCTATTACAGCGTCTACTTCCTCTTCTTCCTCGCCAAATGCTGTTTTCACTTCTTCAGCATCGATACCTATTTCGTTCAAATACCGGGCAAATACGGCTGTTTTTCCATGTGTCACATATACTTTCTCTGCACCAGTGGCTTGTATCGTATCCAGTAGGCCATTCCAATCGGCGTGGTCGCTTATCGCAAACCCCGCATCTGCACTACGCCACCGCCGCGCTCCTCTTACCTGCATCCAACCCGAACAGATCGCATTTGCCCTATTCGGAATACGACCTATTACATTTGAATCCAGTAGTGACGGCGGCAAGATGACAATCCCTTTATTTATACGTTTAATATCTTCACGCAGGTCTATAATTTCATAATCAGGCAGCTGAATTCCTGTACTTTCATAGGCTTTGTTAAGCTTGCCTATAGAATAATGCACATACAAAGGAGCTACTTCCTCCAAGGCTTTCATAATTCGTTGTGCTTTTCCCAAAGAATAGCCTATGAACACAGAGGTCTTGTTGTTAGACTGATTCTGTGCGACCCATTGCCGAAGCTGTTCATTTTGCTGCGGTACGGAAAGCCAATTGTATATGGGCAAACCAAAGGTACTTTCCGTAACAAACACATCACATTTTACGGGCTCAAATGGAGTGGACAACCCGTCGTCCTGTATCTTATAGTCTCCTGAGATAACCGTTACTTTTCCTCGATATTCCAAACGCACCTGTGCGGAACCGATAATATGTCCAGCTGGGTGCAAGGACACTTTAACTCCGTTGATCATCAGAGGTTCGTTATATCCAATACCCTGCACAGCGATTTCCGGACCAATACGGCTTTTTAATATGGGTACAGTAAAATGATGGCAAAGATATTTTTTCATGCCCCACCGTGCATGGTCAGCATGTCCATGCGTAATTATAGCCATATCAACGGGGAGCCATGGGTCAATATAAAAATTTCCTGGCATACAAAGAATTCCCTGAGGTGTAAAGTTGAGCACACCTTACTTTGTACAAATCCCATACCAAAGGACTTTTTTGATACCGGTAATATAGGACTACCCTATATTCCATCTGTTTTGCTTATTAAAGACAGAAGCTAAGTACCATACCTTCTATTTTTATGGGGGTTTTGGCGAAAATATTGCGGACTTCGTAATTTAAATGTATATTTATATACCTATTTATCGACTTATGAAGCAGCTCATACTTGTAGACAGTGTGAATATCGGGAATTTCACATTTCAAGGTTATATTCTCCAATGTGCTAACGACCAAGTTGCATATGGTATATATATAGATACCTTAAAAAATCCGCTCGTATGTTTTAAAAGAGATTCGGGGAATACCGTAGGACTTCAAATCGACGAGGGTCAAGTGGAATATATCAGCAAAACGAGTAAAGCTTCTCTCGAAGAGCGGGAACACTACTTCAACACATTCCTTAATTTTGTTATTGAAAGTGAAAAAAAAGCTGCCTATATGGCTTTCAAAGGAGAAAAGATGGAATATCTTTCAAATAGTAAATACCTCGTACAGATTAGAACGATGTACCTGGCCTATGCAACAACTAGGCACGCTCCATTGACTTAAGCTTGATCGCTATAGGACCATGTATTCAGCCTTTCCTGTAAAATACGAGATATCTTGTTGAAATAACGCTTTTGTTTATACCCCATGACCCATTGGATACCCTGCACAGCGTTTGTACAAAAAATCTCATCGGCTTGATTCATGATTTCGGGTCCCATCTCCGCCTCCACAACAGGGATACCCTCATTGGCGGCTATATCCATGACCACACGCCTCATAACCCCATCGATACAGGCCTGATTCAGCGCTGGTGTATACAATGTCTTTTCGTAATACACAAACACATTCGACGTAAGCGCTTCACACAAATAACCTTCCTGATTAAGTATCAATACATCGTCATATCCTAATTTGTCTTTATGGAGACCTGCCATAACATAGAGCAATGCATTATTGGATTTCAAATCTGAAAGATCGCTATAGGGCTTCTTATATTCGGTATACAGACCCACAATCAATCCGACTTTCTTGTCGCGCTGTGGCTCTTCCAGTTTGTGTACCTGTAAAACAAACACTGGGTTATTACCTTGTGGCGTATATAAGCCCTCACCCTCACGATAAACAATCAATCGTACACGAATTTTCTGTCCAATCATATTGTTTTTCCGAATCAATTCCTCCGTCATGCTTTTAACAAAATAAGCATCGAATTTATTGACCTGCTCCAAATGGATTTTCTGCATACTGCGCTGTAAACGTTCGATATGAAACTTGAGGAAACGAATCTCTCCATCTTTATAAAGCATGGTTTCAAAAATTCCGTCTGCATACCGAAAGCTCCTGTTGCCAACTTTCAAGATGGCTGTATCTTCGGACACCAATGTGCCATTGTGATTGATATAATGTATCGGCATAAATCTATTTGTTCAATTCCTTTCCAGATGCATAAGATCTCCATTTCTCTAATGCTAAACGAAAATCTTCGGGAATTGGTACTTCAAAATGTAAAATTTCCTTACTCTTCGGGTGTTGAAAACCCAATGACTTTGCATGAAGAGCCTGTCTAGGTAATAGTTGAAAGCAGTTGTCTACAAACTGTTTATATTTATTAAAAACTGTTCCTTTAAGGATATGATCTCCACCATAGCTCGTATCATTAAACAGCGGATGTCCAATAGACTTCATATGTGCACGTATCTGGTGGGTACGGCCAGTTTCCAGTTCACATTCGATTAATGTCACGTAGCCGAGCCTTTCCAATACCCGGTAATGGGTAACTGACCATTTTCCTTGATCAGCGTCATTATAAAGGGTCATAATCCTTCTATCCTTAAGGCTGCGTCCAATATAGCCGGTTACCGTGCCATCTTCGGCTATATCCCCCCACACCAAGGCTATGTATTTTCGGCTAATGGTATGTTCGAAAAACTGTTTTGCCAGATAGGTCATTGCCCATTCGCTTTTGGCAATAATCAAAAGTCCCGATGTATCTTTGTCTATACGATGTACCAAACCAGGGCGACCGGTATTCCCCGGTAAAGTTGGTAATAAGGAAAGGTGATAAGCCAACGCATTGACCAACGTACCGGAGTAATTGTTGTATCCGGGATGTACAACCATCCCCGCCTCTTTATTCACCAGCAATACATCATCATCTTCATAAATAATGTCCAACGGAATATTTTCAGGATATACTTCGGTATCTCGCGGAGGATCTGGAAGGACCATGGTTACAACATCGAATGGCTTAATCTTATAGCTTGCCTTTATCGGCTGATCGTTGATCCGAACAGCACCGGCATCAATCGCATGTTGTATACGATTACGCGAAGTGTTCTCTACCCGATTCATCAAAAACTTATCCACACGCAACAAGGCTTGCCCTTTGTCCGCCACGATACGGATATGTTCATACAGCTCCTGCTCCTCCTGCTCTTGTAATTCTACATCTTTTGCCATCACCACAAAAGTAAATGAATTCCATCAAAAACTAGTAACTTTGCGGGCCTATCTTCACATAATTCGAAAGATGACAAAGGACTTTTCTTTCCACAGCCCCGAGCAGCAGATCACTCATCCCCTGTATAGCGACAGGAGTGTCGACGTGTGGTTCAAGCGCGATGATATGATTCATCCTTTTATCTCAGGGAATAAATGGAGAAAGCTAAAGTACAATTTGAAAAAAGCGGAACAAGAGGGCAAAAGACATCTCGTTACATTTGGGGGTGCATGGTCTAACCATATTTTGGCAACAGCCTGTGCAGGAGCTACTTTTGGATATTCAACTGAAGCATTCATTCGTGGTGAAGTTGTCGCTAATCCGGTCTTAACGATGTGCAAATTGTTTGGCATGAAGCTTCATTTCGTATCCAGAGAGCTATATCGTCACAAACACCAATTGTTCGTTGACCTCCCTTATGCAGACGAGGCTTATTTCATCGATGAAGGAGGATCAGGCATTGAAGCAACCATCGGCTGTCACGAGATTATCACAGAGCTTTCCAATACCTATACACACATCTTTTGTGCGGCAGGTACTGGGACTACCGTTGCAGGAATTGCTAGGGCCTTAGCTGATAACAACTTAAACAGTAAGTTGCATGTCGTCCCTGTGCTGAAAGGAGGAAATTTTATACTGGAAGAGATGAAAAAGCTACAGGCTCCGGTAACACAAACGATATTACACAGCGATTATCACTTTGGTGGGTATGCAAAGACAAAACCAGAACTGATTGATTTTATCAAAAATTTTGTGGCGAGAACAGGGATTATGATCGAACCAACCTATACGGGTAAAGCACTTTTTGCCCTTCATGATCTTATTGATAAAAATACATTTCAACCCAATGATCGTATCCTGTTCATTCATACCGGTGGTCTAACCGGGCTATTGGGATTGTTAGATAAATTTGACTAAAACAGCGAACTAAAAGCAATGGGGCAGCCGCAGGAACATATTTTATCGGACTTTAGTATCTCTACGCTATCCTTATACGATCTATTGAAACACTCTTCAAGCGGAGTCTTCGCGGAGCATAAGGATTTTCAGCAGATCTATCCACTCACCCTTGAAGTCAACAGTGGTGTATTTACGAAAACTACATTTGCCTTAACCTATCCTAAAGTTGCTGTAAGCCAAGTAGGCCTATCATTAATATCCACGTGCTCTTGCTCCAACCGTACAGACAAGCTTTGCGAACACCAAGCCGAAATCATTTGGTGTATCATGGAACAAAACACCTTTCGCATTTTTTTTGACCAAGACCTACGCCACCGCACGTTGTTGACAACGGCTAAAGATTACGGACTCGACAATGAGTTGAATCTTGACAGCTACTTTCGACTCGAATACCACAGAGGACAACTAGATATCTTACTTAGGAACAAAGAATTAATTAAGATAGATAAACAAATAATTAAGGAAGATTTATTACCTAAACGAAAACCCAAATGGGCTGAATTGGCAGCCTATCATCCAGATAAAAAACAACTGTTGGTCATCCGTAAGCACCGATATTACAACCAGCTGAACTTTTTGTTAATGGAAGCCTTCCCGACACAGTCTGGAAAAATAAAAAATCCGGTGGAAAATATCGATCCTATGCCCTTGATCTGGCAAACCGCTAATCCTGCAGAAATCAAGTTTTACAGTGCTTTGGTTGCTTTCCAGAACAAATATACGGAGGATCATAATGCAGCCGAATGGGAAGCGCTGAAGATTATTGCCCAAAATCCATTGGAATTAGCAATATATTATCACGACCAAAATGTTGCGGAGAACATTTCTGCACGATCGTTACTACCCGTGGAGTTGGATCTTGCACATGCAGAGATCCAACTGACCGTCCTAAAAAAAGAGCCCTTTTATGAAATCACAGGCGAGCTGCTCCTCCATGACAGCTCGTTGCCCTTTAAAAATGTAATCGTTAAAAACGGTTGTTTTGTATTGCATCAAAATACACTTAGCCTATTGGATAATCCCGATATGCTCCGTGTGATCAAATTTTTCAAGTCAAATAATGAAATCCTGCTTGTCCACTTCTCCAAATACGATGAATTCCTAGAGACAGTACTATCGCCATTAGGAGAACATGTTCATATCCACTACAGTTACATCCACACAGCCACTCCCGCACAATTGGTGGAAAAGAACTTTCAGATGGAACGTATTATCTATCTGAACCAAGAAAGTCAGTTTGTCACAATCACGCCCGTTATGAAATACGGTGATGTGGAAATCCCCGTATACTCGCGCAAACAGTTATTCGATACAGACCAGAATGGCAACGTATTTAAGATTGAACGCCACAGAGAAGCGGAGATCCAACTCACGAAGATCATCATGCAACAACATGACGACTTCAAAGAGCAAGTTCAGGAATACGAATATTTTTACCTGCATAAGGATAAATTCCTAGATGACCGTTGGTTTCTATCAGCTTTTGAAGCTTGGACGAATGAAGGCATAACAATACTGGGATTCAATGAACTAAAGAATAACACTTTAAGTCCCCATCGAGCAAAGATCAACATTCAGGTCATTAGTGGTGTCGATTGGTTCAATGCCAAAATAAAAGTACGTTTTGGAAAAAAAGAAGCTACCCTTCAGCAATTGCACCGCGCCATCCGCCATAAGAGTAAATTCATTCAACTCGGTGACGGCACACGAGGCATCTTACCCGATGAATGGATAGATAAGATTGCATCTTATTTTCAGATCGGTAACATCGAAAAGGAAGACCTAAAAATACCGAAGATTAATTTCACCGCATTGTCAACCCTGTTCGAGAAAGAGGTGTTGACTGCGGAGGTACAAGAAGAAATCAGCACCTATTCCAAACAGTTTTCGAATGTTAAACAGATCCCGGAGGTAGTCATACCCCCAGCTTTAAAAACCACTTTACGTCCCTACCAACAGCATGGTCTCAATTGGCTGAATTTTCTCGACAGCTTTAACTTTGGTGGTTGTCTAGCGGATGATATGGGCTTAGGGAAGACTGTGCAGATTATTGCTTTCATCTTATCCCAACGGGAAAAGCACCAACACAACACTAACCTGATCATTGTGCCTACTTCCCTCCTGTTCAATTGGGAGGAAGAAATAGCCAAATTCGCACCGTCTATCTCCGTATTGATTCATTATGGTACCGAAAGGCAAAGAGACACCAAGCAAATGGCGTCCTATGAAGTGGTGTTAACGAGCTATGGCATGCTGCTCACTGACATAAGCTTTCTAAAAACTTTCCGATTCAACTGTATTTTCTTGGATGAATCCCAAGCCATCAAAAATCCGAATTCGGAGCGATACAAGGCAGCGCGCCTTCTCCAGTCCCGAAATAAGATTGTATTGACCGGCACACCTATCGAGAACAATACCTTTGACCTTTATGGACAACTCTCGTTTGCCTGTCCTGGATTGTTAGGCAGCCAACAATATTTTAAAGACACCTATGCATTACCGATCGACAAATTTGAATACAGCAAGCGTGCTGCTGAACTCCAACAAAAAATAAAACCTTTCATTCTTCGAAGGACGAAAAAGCAAGTCGCCCAGGAACTCCCTGAAAAAACGGAGATGGTCATTTATTGTACGATGAACACCGAGCAGCGGAACGTGTACGACACTTATGAAAGGGCGTTGCGTGAATATATAGAAACCAATGACGAGGAAGAAATTCACAGAAATAGCATGCACGTATTAACAGGATTGACCAAACTGCGTCAGATCTGCAATTCCCCGGTATTACTAAAAGAAGGATATTCCGGTGCAAATGCCGTCAAGATCGAAGTTTTGATGGAACAGATCGAAAACAAAGCAAGCGAGCATAAAATTTTGGTCTTTTCACAGTTTGTTGGCATGCTCGACTTGATCAGAACGGAGCTGGAGCATAAGCATATTGCGTTCGAATACCTGACAGGACAGACCAAAGACAGAGGCTCCAAGGTACATCATTTCCAAACGAATGACAACGTTCGTGTATTTTTGATCAGCTTAAAAGCGGGCGGTATTGGACTGAACCTCACAGAAGCAGATTATGTGTACCTCATCGACCCTTGGTGGAACCCCGCTGTAGAAAACCAAGCTATCGACCGAAGTTATCGGATCGGACAAACCAAAAATGTCATTGCCGTTCGCTTGATTTGTACAGATACTATTGAAGAAAAAATCATAAACCTGCAAAAAAAGAAAACCAAACTTGCACAAGATTTGGTCAGCACGGATACTTCCGTATTCCGAAATTTATCGAAAAGTGATCTACTAAACACCTTTTTCAATCAAACTCCATCATAACCGAGAAGCTCCTATATGCGAATGCCCGATCTAAATCTTTCCAAAATTAACTTGAAATCCGAAATCTTTGCCGGATTGACTGTTGCGATGACGATGATACCTGAATCGCTATCATTCGCCATTCTTGCTGGGTTGACACCCCTTACCGGACTGTATGCTGCTTTCCTGATGGGGCTAGTAACTGCAATCCTAGGTGGGCGTCCTGGCATGGTCTCTGGTGGAGCAGGAGCCACGATAGTCGTTCTTATCGCTTTGATTGCCAGTCATGGTGTCGAATATCTATTCGCAACAGTTGTATTAGGCGGCATAATCCAGCTGCTCGCCGGTATATTTAAGTTGGGAAAGTTTGTACGTCTCATTCCCCAGCCGGTGATGTATGGCTTTTTGAATGGATTGGCTATTATTATTTTCATGGCCCAGATCGAACAATTCAAAGTGTATGAGGGCCTAACATTTACCTGGTTGCAAGGCGTTCAACTGTACACCATGATAGCCTTGGTTGCCCTGACAGTTCTTATCGTAGTTTTACTTCCCAGACTAACCAAAGCCATCCCAGCATCATTAGTAGCCATCTTGGCTGTCTTTACATTTGTCTATTTTGCCGATATTGACACCAAAAAAGTAGCCGACATTGCACATGTCAGTGGCTCTTTGCCTACTTTTCATATTCCTATCGTGCCCCTTAACCTAGCGACGCTACAAATTATCTTTCCCTATGCCCTCGTCATGGCTGGAGTAGGTTTGATCGAGTCGCTATTGACCTTGAATATGGTCGATGAGATCACCAATTCGAAAGGCAGTGGTAATAGAGAAGCTATGGCTCAGGGAACAGCAAATATCGTCAATGGATTTTTTGGCGGCATGGGCGGGTGTGCTATGGTCGCACAAACCTTGGTTAATCTGAATGCAGGTGCCAAAACCCGTCTATCGGCTATCATCGGAGCACTGACGATACTCGCGATTATCCTTGTTGGCGCACCATTTATCGAGCAGATTCCCATGGCAGCTTTAGTAGGTGTCATGATGATGGTCGCCATCGGCACATTTCAGTGGGTCTCCCTGCGGATCATCAATAAAATGCCCAAATCAGATATCTTCGTCGGAATTCTCGTCGCAGCAATTACCGTCGTCCTCCATAATTTAGCCCTGGCCGTTTTAGTAGGCGTAGTGGTGGCGGCACTTGTTTTTGCTTGGGATAATGCCAAAAGAATTCGGGCACGGAAATCTATAAATGATGAGGGGCATAAGGTATACGAGATCTACGGTCCGTTATTTTTTGGTTCGACTACCCTGTTTATGGGAAAATTCGACCCTACGAACGATCCCGATTTAATTATTGTTGATTTTCAAGAGTCGCGTGTCGTCGATATGTCAGCCATCGATGCGCTGCACAAATTGACCGACAAATATGTAAAGCTGAACAAGAAAGTTGTCTTACGTCATTTAAGTGAAGATTGTCGAAATCTCTTACAAAATGCCCAAGGAATTATCGAAGTTAATATCGAGGAAGATCCTACCTATAGGGTAATGCCGGGATAATTTACTTTATTTTTTGGGGTATGAGGGGTAATATTCCGCCAAAATTCAAGAATACCGGAAAACTTTTTGGCGGAATATTACCCTCTTTTTTTGTCGAAAAAATCTTGTTTTTCTTGAAAAATATCGCTTTATAACGTTTTAAGGACGTTTTATACAGATATGGAATTGCTTTTTCGGTTGGAGCAAACATCCTTGTAAAAGTAGATTACACGAATGTATTTTTGTTTTGCAAGCGGGTATCTCCAAACTACAGTCTTGTAAAAGTAAATTGCAAGATTGTTATTTTGCCTCGCAGGTTGGTAATTCTAAACCACAGTCTTGTAAAAGTAAATTACATGAATGTATTTTTGTTTTGCAGCCGGGTAATTCTAAACCACAGCCTCGTAGAAGTAAATTGCAAGATTGTTATTTTGCCTCGCAGGTTGGTAATTCTAAACCACAGTCTTGTAAAAGTAAATTACATGAATGTATTTTTGTTTTGCAGCCGGGTAATTCTAAACCACAGCCTCGTAGAAGTAAATTGCAAGATTGTTATTTTGTCTCGCAGGCGTGTAAGTTAAAGCTACATCCTTGTGTGAACCACTCTAAATGTATATTTAAGCCAATACATCCCGAATATTAACATCTCTGTCAAACATGGATTTAGCATAAGGGCATAAAGGGACAATTTTTATATTGTTGTCACGTGCATATTCAACAATCCTATCCAACAATACACGGCCTATACCTTTTCCCTTTTCATCTGGATGAACTTCGGTATGTTCGATGATGATTTTATCACCTCCTGCCGAAGAGTAAACCATCTCCCCTATCTTCTTATTATCCTCAAAGGCTACAAAGGCTCCTTTTGTCTCCGTTATTTCATGTTTGATTATCATATTTAAAAGTTTTAAGACTATACCTTTGCACTATAAACAACATTAAGCCAATTAAGTTAATAAAAATTAGCGAATTTTTATAACATTTTTTATGCTAAGTGATATTCTCAAAACTTATGATTACTTTAGCTACACTTATGCATATTCCATCTTTTAACAATACGTTAAGCTGGGCTATAGGGTGTTTGGCATGCCTGTCATTGTCGAATCCGGTGTATAGTCAGTCCTCCATCGATAATTCTCAAATCACCCTCCAACCCGTTCAGGTCAAAGTTTATTTTCTGCAACAACCGTTGATGAGTGTAACATCTTCTACACAGATTATCGCTGCCAACGTGCTATCGCAACAAGGCACAAGCACGCTCACTTCTGCACTTAATACTGTTCCAGGTATACGGATGGAAGAACGCTCGCCCGGATCCTACCGACTAGCCATGCGTGGAAGTCTCATACGCTCGCCCTTCGGTATTCGTAATACAAAAATATATATCGATGAGTTTCCGCTGACCGATGCGGGAGGGAATACTTACCTCAACCTTTTGGATCCTTATAGCATAGCTTCACTGACTGTCGTCAAAGGGCCGGACGGTTCACTATTCGGTGCCAACTCCGGTGGTGTCATCCAGATCGATCCCAAAGGTTTTGGAGCGGTACAGGACAACCTGGATATCCTGCTCACTGGTGGTTCGTTCGGTCTGTTTCAGGAGCAGCTGTCCTTACAGCAGAAACTCTCCGAGAAGTACCAGTTCTCCTTCGATCAGTCCTTCCTGCGTTCGGATGGTTACCGGGAACATACGGCACTGCACCGCAAGACATTCCAGACGGCACACCAATGGCAGTATTCCCCGAAAAATCAGCTTCGCCTTTTTGCCCTATACACCGATCTGGATTATCAAACTCCGGGAGGACTTACGGAAGCGCAGTTCGATGAAAACCCTAAAATGTCCAGACCCGCAGCAGGCCCAAACCCAGGTGCTAAAGAGCAGCAAGCTGCGATCTACAACAAAACGGCCATCGTAGGACTGACGCACAACGCTCAGATCAATGAAAACCTGTCCCATACCGTCAGTCTGTTCGGCTCAAACACCGATTTTGAAAACCCTTTTATCACGAATTACGAATTTCGGGACGAAAAAAATCTGGGTGCCCGCACCTACCTTTCCTGGCATAAGGACAAGGCAGCTATTTCCTGGCAGATGCAGGTCGGCACCGAGGCCTACTGGGGATGGAATGAAAGAAAAAACTACGATAACGACGAAGGGACACCAGGGGCGACTCAGGATGAAGACCAATTGGATAACTTTCAGCTAAATGTGTTCTATAGGACAATGGCCCGTTTGTGGGACAGGTGGACTATCGAAGCATCCTTAGGTTACAACAAAAATACGGTACGTTATGTAGAAGATTTCCCTGTAGTGGCCGATCCGCGGGGAACGATCGATTTTGCAGGCATATGGATGCCCCGCATAGCGTCGTCTTACGCATTCAGCGACAACCTCACCTGGCGAGCTTCTATTGCAAGAGGCTATTCCACGCCGACACTGGAAGAGATACGTCCTTCCGACCGGATCATCAATACAGACCTGCAGGCTGAGACAGGAGTAAACATCGAGACCGGATTCCGGTATGCCTTTTCCGCCCAGCGGTTGCTGATTGATCTCACGGCCTACCGGTACAATATGGAGAACGGAATTGTCCGTAGAGTCAACGAGCTGGGCGAAGACTATTACGTCAATGCTGGCGAAATGAAACAAAGGGGAATAGAAATGAGCCTATGGGCGAATATAATTGCACCGAAATCTAACGGCGCACTACGCGCGCTATCCGTACAATCCGCTGCTGCTTACCAGCACTACCGCTTTGGTGACTACCGTATAGCAGGCAAAGACCACAGTGGCAAGAAGGTGACTGCGGTACCGGACTGGACCTGGTCCAATGCGCTACAGATCCGGTTGTGGAAACGCTATGATCTGAATATACAACACTACTTTATGTCCGATATTCCGTTGGACGATGGAAATACGGCTTTCGCAGCGAAATATCATTTGCTACAGGCAAAACTAAACGTTGCCTTACCTCAGATAAAAAGGACAACATTCCACGTCTTCGCTGGAGGCGACAACCTGTTGGATGAACGATACAGTCTTGGAAACGACATTAATGCGTTTGGCAAGCGGTATTT
>JBEBWF010000068.1:0-20207 GCA_040392285.1 Sphingobacterium sp.
CCTATAGTCATGAACTTTTTGTCCGTTGGGATGAAAGTGGTATTTGGGAAGGCGTGATATACGATATCGGTATTGGTGAAGTGTATAAATACCATATTGTTACCCCGAACGGTGAAAAGCTCGAAAAAAGTGATCCCTTTGCGACAATCGTGGAGCTGCCACCGAAGACAGCTTCGGTCGTTGGTACGACCTGGTATCAGTGGAACGATGAAAAATGGATGCGTCAAAGACAGGAAATAAACCGTCTTGACCGACCGTTTTCGGTATACGAATTGCATATCGGTTCCTGGATGCGTGATCCAGATCATCCCGACCGGTTTTTGAACTATCGTGAAATCGCCGATGGATTAGTTCCATATATTCAGACAATGGGTTTTACACATGTGGAATTTATGCCACTGATGGAGCATCCCTATTATCCTTCATGGGGCTATCAAATTACAGGGTATTTTGCGGCAAGTTCGCGATATGGCGCACCGCAGGATCTGATGTACTTAATAGACGAATTGCATAAAAACGATATTGGCGTAATTATGGACTGGGTGCCATCCCATTTTCCTGGTGATGCACACGGCCTATGGCGATTTGACGGATCGGCATTATATGAACATGAAGATCCAAGGAAGGGCTTTCACCCGGATTGGAAATCGTATATCTTTAATTACGGCAGGAATGAAGTACGCTCTTTTCTGATTAGCAATGCGCTATTTTGGTTGGATAGATATCATATTGATGGACTGCGTGTCGATGCTGTAGCTTCTATGCTTTACCTAGATTATTCCCGAAACGAAGGAGAGTGGATACCGAATGAATTCGGAGGACGCGAAAATCTGGAGGCGGTGCATTTTATCAAAGAATTTAATGAGGCGGTATATGCCAGCTTTCCGGACGTGCAAACCATTGCTGAAGAATCCACTTCGTGGCCTGGTGTCAGTAAACCGACGTATGACAACGGCCTAGGCTTTGGGATGAAATGGATGATGGGATGGATGCATGATACGCTGGAGTATTTTGGTGAAGATCCGATCAACAGGAAGTACCATCATGATAAATTGACGTTTGCGACGGTATATGCTTACCATGAACATTTTATGCTTCCCTTGTCACATGATGAAGTAGTGTATGGCAAACGATCCTTGATCTATAAAATGCCCGGTGACGAGTGGCAACAGTTTGCCAACCTAAGAGCACTATATCTGTATATGTACACGTTCTCGGGTACTAAATTGCTCTTTATGGGCGGTGAATTCGGACAAACGAGCGAATGGAATGTCAATCGTTCTTTGGACTGGCACTTGTTGGAATATGCGCCTCATCGTGGCATGCAACAGTGTGTCAAAGCACTAAATGATTTATACCGGAGAGAGCCCGCTTTATACGAGAAGAGCTTCAGTGCAGAAGGGTTTGAATGGCTCGAATATGGAGATCGTCAAAATTCGATTTTTGCCTATATCCGTAAAGGCCATGATCGCTTTAATGATCTCGTGATTGTGTTGAACCTAACTCCTGTTGTCCATGACAACTACCGGTTGGGTGTGCCGGCAAGCGGAAAATGGGAAGTGGTTTTTAACTCCGATGATTCAAGTTTTTATGGTTCTGACATAGCCGATCAACATCCGACATCTGAACCTGTTCAATGGATGGGTAAGGAGCAGTCAATAGCGATAAGTTTACCTCCGTTAGGGGGATTGGTGTTTAAATTAATGCAATAGTTTTATGCAAGTCATACATGTAAGTGTAGAATGCTTTCCTGTAGCCAAAGTAGGGGGGCTGGCCGATGTCGTTGGTTCATTGCCTAAATACCAATGTAAGCTTGGAATAGATGCCTCGGTGGTCATGCCTTGGTTTGATACACCTTTTGTACGAGAACATGAGTTTGATCAGGTCACTGAGGGTTCATTCCATCAAGGGTCAGAACCGTTGCGTTACACAATTTTCAAAGAGCGCGACGATACTTTGGGGTTTCCGCTTTATCTCATCAAAATTCCGGGTAAACTCGATCGCCCGGAAGTCTACTGTTATGCCGACGAAGCAGAACAATGGATTGCCTTTCAACATGCTGTTTTAAGATGGATAAAATATGAGCGAGGTCAACCAGATGTTATCCACTGTCACGACCATCATGTGGGGCTCATCCCTTTTTTGACAAGGCATTCGAATGAATTTAATAGTCTGAAAGAAGTGAAAACTGTTTTTACAGTGCATAATGGACAATACCAAGGGTGGATGGGGTGGAACAAATCGATCATACTGCCACCTTTTGATACATGGAGGTGGGGGTTGCTTGATTGGGATGGTATGATTAACCCCTTAGCAACAGCTATCAAATGTTGCGATGCCTATACCACAGTATCTGAAGGTTATCTGAAAGAACTCTATGTCGAAGCTAACGGGCTACAAAATTTATTCCGTGAGGAAACAGCGAAGTCTCATGGCATAGTAAACGGGATAGATACCTCTTATTGGAATCCCCTATCGGATAAATTAATCCCCTGTACATATTCTTTGACGACGGTTCGCAAAGGCAAGCAGGAAAATAAGAAGATGTTATGTGAAAAATACGGCTTAAAGGATGATTTGCCACTTCTTTCTTTTATTGGACGGTTTGCCTTGGAAAAAGGAGCAGATTATTTAAGTAAAATAATACGCAATTTATTTTCGCAAAAGCCGTCTGAAATTGCTATATTTATATTGGGCTCGGGTGATGTGCAGATTGAAGAGGAGATGCGCACTTTAAAAGATGAATTTTCAGAAAATATGGGACTCTTTGTTGGATATAATGAGGCTTTGGCTCATCAAGTCTATGCGGCATCCGATATGTTGTTGATGCCGTCGCGTGTAGAACCTTGTGGATTAAATCAGCTTTATGCACTAAAATACGGGACTATCCCCATCGTAAGAGGTGTCGGTGGGTTGAAGGACACCGTCAAAGATATCTCGGAGGAAGATGGGTATGGCTTTGTATTTGCTGAGTTGGAGGGTGATGATGCAGAAAAAGCTATCCAACGATCTTTAAAAACATATTGCAAAGAAAAGGAATGGACTGCCATTCGATCGCGTGCCATGGGATTGGATTTTTCCTGGGATAAGTCCGCGCAGAAGTATATAGATTTATATAACCAATTATAGATAGATCATTATGTTACATAAAGTTGTTTCCATTGTATTAGGAGGAGGAAGAGGAACTCGCTTATACCCTTTAACCGATCAGCGGTCAAAACCAGCTGTACCGATTGCCGGAAAATATAGACTGGTCGATATTCCGATCTCGAATTGCTTAAATTCGGGCTATAATAAGATTTTTGTTTTAACGCAATACAATTCAGCATCGCTGAATAAGCATATCAAAAACTCGTTCAATTTCAGTATTTTTAGTAAGGGCTTTGTCGATATCTTAGCGGCGGAGCAGACCAACGAAGGCGATAGATGGTTTGAGGGCACAGCAGATGCTGTGCGGAGAACACAAAAAAACTTGGTCAATGTAGATTTTGATTATGTATTGATATTGTCCGGTGACCAGTTGTATCAGATGGATTATGCGGCATTGGTAGATTTTCATGTCCAGAATGGCGGTGAAATCACCATTGCGACTATTCCCGTGACTGGTCGGGATGCGACAGGTTTCGGTATTTTAAAATCAAATGAGGCGAATGAAATTACGTCTTTCATCGAGAAGCCATCGAGCGATTTGTTAGCCGACTGGACCTCCGAAGTACCAGAAGACTTGGTTAGGCAAGGACGGAATTACTTGGCATCGATGGGTATCTATGTATTCTCCAAGAATGTATTGAGAAAACTGTTGACTGAAAACCCGGGAATGGATTTTGGCAAGGAGATCATTCCTGATGCGATTGGAACAAGCAGGGTGTTGAGTTATCGATTCGATGGGTATTGGACAGATATCGGAACCATTGGTTCGTTTTTTGAAGCGAACATCCAATTGACAGACAACTTGCCTTCTTTTAATCTATTTGGAGATTCTGTCTTTACGAGGGCACGTATGCTTCCACCATCGAAGATATCCGGCACCACGCTGAACAATGCGATTGTTGCGGATGGCTGTATCGTCATGGGTGATAAGATAGAACGCTCCGTCATTGGAGTACGATCGCGAGTTGGACGAGGTACAGTCATAAAAATGACTTATATGATGGGTTCTGATTATTATGAAAACTTGAATGAGGTGGTCGAGTTGACAAATACCCAACAACCGCCACCTGTAGGAGTAGGCGAGCGATGTTACATCGAAAAAGCCATATTAGATAAGGATTGTCGTATCGGAAATGATGTCCGTATAACCGGGGGAAGTCATCTAAAAGATGGAGACTATGATGAGTATACTGTCCGGGATGGGATAGTTGTCGTTAAAAAGAATGCCATCATTCCTAACGGGATGACGATAGGATGTTAATTTGAAGGGCCTCCTTATTTATCTATATTAGATTTTATGATGAAGTTTTGAGACTAAATGAGGAAGTACATTGCTGATTAGACCTTTTATTTGTAATAAATACCAAATAGTCCAGATGGGCTATATAAGCAAAAGATTTAATCCATATAATTTATCTGTATGAATCAAGGCGTTATTTTCAATAAGACGACAACATTTTTAGTTATTCTCTTTCTTTTTCTTTCAGTGAATTTGTTTTCCCAAGAGGGAAAATGGCAAATTGTTTCCGGCAAAATTACCTCGCCCTGGGCAGAAAAAGTAGACCCTATCAATCCTTTGCCCGAATATCCAAGACCTCAATTGGTTCGTGAAAACTGGCAAAACCTGAATGGACTTTGGCAATACGCTATTCGTCCTGGCAAATTGGGTGCATTGCCCACAGGAGTCGACGGGGAAATACTAGTGCCTTATCCTGTCGAATCGGCACTGTCCGGTGTTGGAAAGACAGTCGGAAAAGAAAATACACTATGGTATAAGAAAAACATCACGATTGATAAAGCCTTGAGGAATAAAGAAGTTCTTCTACATTTCGGAGCGGTAGATTGGCTGACCGAAGTATATGTAAATGGCGTAAAAGTAGGGTCACATGAGGGGGGCTTTGATCCGTTTTCATTCAATATCACCCCATTTCTGAAGAAAGGAAGCGTTCAGGAAATTGTCATTGGTGTATGGGATCCTACAGATGAAGGCCCTCAACCTAATGGGAAACAAGTCGTTAATCCGAAAGGAATTTGGTATACACCTGTTACGGGTATATGGCAAACCGTCTGGTTGGAAGGTGTAGCGAAAACACATATTGTGTCGACGAAACATACGCCTGACTTAGATCATAACACGTTAACGATAGATACTAAAGTTTCAGGTGTTCAGCATGGTGATCAATTGCATATATCCGCCTATAATAAAGGAGAGTTGGTCGGTGAAGTTCGGATTATTCCGGGAGCACAAGCCTTGCTGAAAATTGCTGATCCCATTCATTGGTCTCCTGAGAATCCTTTTTTATATGACCTGAAGTTCGAGATTCTACGAAAAGGAAAGGTTGTAGATAATGCGTCCTCTTATTTTGCTTTTCGCAAGATCTCCATGCAAAAGGACGGAAATAGTATTCAACGCATGTTGTTAAATAATACATTTGTTTTTCAATATGGACCATTGGATCAAGGATGGTGGCCTGATGGGCTATATACCGCTCCCACAGATGAGGCTTTATTGTTTGATATTGAAAAGACGAAAGAGATGGGATTCAATATGATCCGCAAACATATTAAAGTCGAACCGGCACGTTGGTATTATCATTGCGATCGATTGGGCCTTTTGGTTTGGCAAGATATGCCGAGCGGTGATCTTGGAGGCAACCATTGGGATATGCGCCCGGGTCTTACTACGGGTAAAATGCACGATAAGGAACGGACAGCTGAGTCGGAAACTATTTTCAGAAAAGAATGGAAGGCCATCATAGATGCCTTATATAATTTTCCTTCTATCGTGATATGGGTACCCTTTAATGAAGCTTGGGGACAGTTCAAAACTGTAGATATTACGGAATGGACAGAAAGGTATGATCCTACACGTTTGGTCAATAGCGCTAGCGGAGGTAATTTTTATCCGACAGGGCATATCCTTGACATTCATAATTATCCCAATGCGATCATGCCTAGACCCGATTTATTTGGCGATAAGCAGATATTGGCTTTAGGCGAGTTTGGTGGATTGGGATTGCCCATAGAAGGTAACACCTGGCAGGAAAAAGACAATTGGGGATATCAGAGCTTTAAAAATAAAGATGAGCTGAAAGAACGCTATGAAGGATTGATATCAGATCTGGATAGACTTATCCCATTAGGACTTTCTGCAGCGGTGTATACGCAGACTACAGATGTGGAAATTGAGACAAATGGGTTGATGACCTATGATCGAAAAGTTATAAAAATTCCTGAGACAGATTTGCACGAGATGCATCAAAAGCTGTATCAACATCAGGTAAAATAAAGATGGAGGCGCGATAATCGCGCCTCTACTGTTTTCTGTTTTTTTGTGTCTCAATATATTCGCTGGGAGTTATGCCAAATTGCTTCTGAAAATTCCGACCGAAATGTGTCTGTGAATTATAACCAACCATATATGCGATCTCAAAAATTTTATATTGTCCCATGGACAATAGTTCAGCGGCTTTCTTCAGTCTCGAAATATTGATTAAATCATTGGGTGTGAGGTCAGAAATAGCTTTTATCTTTCTGTATAGTGTAGGTCGACTCATGTACATCATTTGTGCTAAATTCTCCACATCCAACTCAGGATCGGCAATATGTTCCTGTATCAATTGATTTAATTTTTCAAGGAATGCTTCGTCAGCCCGGTTGTGTGCCATAGTATTGATATGAGCCAAGGGAGAGCTGACGAAGAACTCCCGGACTTTATTTCTATTGGCAAGAAGGCTTTGTATTTGTGCCTGCAAATGAGCGATGGAAAAAGGCTTTTCGATATACGCATCTGCTCCTTCTTCGAGTCCTTTTATTTTGGACTGTAAGGTGTTTTTTGCGGTAAGCAAAATGATGGGGATATGACTAAACTCCACATTGGATTTTATCGTTCTGCAGAGCTCATAACCATCCATTATAGGCATCATGACATCACTGATAATCAGCTGTGCGGTGTGTTCAGATAATAGATTCAATACTTCCTGACCGTTTGTTGCCTTTAGCGTAAAATAGGTTTCACTGAGGTCGTCCGCAATGAAATCCAATATTTCCTGGTGATCGTCCGCTATTATCAGGGTAGGCTTGAGTGCATCACTATCGTTTTTCGTGTTCATCATCGGACTGCATTTGAGGTATGATAAGAATAAATGTGTTTAGATTGTTTTCAGTGAGTTCCAATTTTAGGGAACCATTTAATAATTCAGCCATCGAGCGCGCTAAAGCTAAGCCTATGCCCGTACCTTGTTTATGGATACCTTCTTTCATCCGATAGAATGGTTCAAAAATTTTCTCCTTCATTTCTGCCGGAATGAGTGGACCGTCATTGACCACCTTTATTTGGATGTGTGCAGGCACAGCTAGGTTATTACATTCGAGATATACACTCACAAAGCTTTGACAATATTTAATGGCGTTGTCCATCAAGTTGGTGATGATTTTAACAAAGGCCTCGCTATCCATATCTGCATAAATGTGCTCTTGCAGCATATGAAGAGATAATTGAACTTTTTTCTTCTCGGCCGATAGACGGAAGCCACCATAAGTCTCCGCTAACAAAGCCGTCACATCTACTTTTTTGAATGACAAGCTGAAACCACTAGCTTCCACTTTTCGAAAATCCAATAATTGCCCAGAAAGGGTGATTAGCCGCTCAGTATTTCGTTCAATTAAATCCAGATTTCGTTTTACAGCCGGTGTAGCATTAATAGTTTGGATAACCTTTTCCAGAGGTGCTTTTATAAGTGTAAGTGGTGTACGTATCTCGTGTACGACAAGGGTGAAAAAATCAATTTTAGCTTGATAAAGTGTTTTTTCGCGTTGATGTTTTATTAAATCCAACCGACGCCTATTGCGTTCTTTGATTTTTTTATCATAGCTTTTGATGATAAAATAGGTTATCGCAATAGCTAAAGTCACATAGAATAAGTAAGCAACTGTACTTGCCCAAAAAGGTGGGGATATTTCGATATACAACTTTGTTTCCTTGCCCTTAAATTGTCCTTTGGAATCTACCACATTCACCCGGAAAAGATATTTGCCCGGTGCTATGTTCGTGAAATAAACCTTTCGGTTTGTTTTGAGACGTATCCATTCCTTATCAAGACCCTCCATTTTATAGGCATATTCAGTCATTGTTGGTGAAGTATAGCTCAGCGCTGCAAAGTCAATACTAAAGGTAGATTGATTATATTTTAAGGTCAGTTTCTCAGTAAAACTTATCGCGGACTGTAGGGGAGAACCGGCTGTTCCTATAGTAAGTTCCTGATTATCGATTTGGAAGCCAGTAATATAAACCGGGGCTTGATATTGTGTCTCGGTATAATTTTTTGGATTAAAGCGAATCAACCCCTTGACACTGCCGAAGTATAAGTTGCCAGAGGAATCCTTGTAGGAAGAATTATAGTTAAACTGATCACTTAAAAGACCATTTGCTCTTGTAAAAACTTTCATTTCTTGACTTTCGGGATCGAGCCGAACGAGCCCTTTCGATGTGGATATCCACATCATACCTTGATTGTCTTCCATAAGGGATAGGATCAAATTGCTGGGGAGGCCACTACGTTTATCAAAGCGGATAAAATTTCCCGTTTTTTTGTTGAATTTACAAAGTCCCCCTTCTGTCGCAATCCATATATGGTTTTTACTGTCTTGAAAGACCCTATTTACCCGGTTGCTGCTGATACTGTTTGGATTTGTAGGGTCATGAATCAAACGACCCTTCTCTTTTGTCGAAGGATTAAAATAAAATAAGCCATCTCGCCAAGTACCAACCCAAATAGTACCTTCATTATCTTCAAATAGTGTCGTGTAAAAAATGTAGTTGGGAACGTAAGGCGAGCGATTAAAAGACTTAGAGACAGGATTGTATTCATATAAACCCCGGCCTGTAGCCAACAGCAGCCTTCTTTCTTTAGTTTTTAAAATGTTGAAAATAAAATTATTACCTAAAGATTTACCGTCGGCATTATAATGTCGAATAACTTTTCCAGACCTAATGTCCATTAGATCTAATCCATGTTCAAATGTGCCAATCCAAAGGGTATCCCCAGTAGCAAGCAACCCGTGGATATTGCTATGCGCGATAGAACTCGCTTCTGAAGCAGGTTTGAAAGACGTAAATATGTTGGTTTTCGGATCAAATTTGTTTAGGCCGCCGTCTTCTGTTCCTATCCATATCTTTCCATATTTATCCGCAACGATTTCGCGTACGGCATAACCCGAAATGGAGTTCGTAATGTCCTTTGGAAAGAATTTTTCAAAAAAAGTATTGTTCTTCGCGTAATAATTTATTCCACCGAAATAAGTCCCAACCCATATGGCGCCTTCTTGATCTTTGCAAAAGGTGTAGACTGCATTATCCGCTAAAGACCAGGGATCATCCTTTTCCCGGGTAATAAATGTATGTGTATCATTGGACATATCGTAGACAATAATGCCCGACTCGGTGGCAAACCAATATTCTTGTGCTTTATGATGGATAATATCCCGTACGAATATAGCTTCATTTTTTTTGTCGCGGGATAGCAAACTTTTACAACTAAGATTGGCTATATCGAAAAGTTTTATACCATGTTTTCGTGTCCCTATAATAAACTGGTTATTAGGTGTATAGTGTATTTTTTCGATCCAGTGATCAATACTCGGGTTCGACTGTTGAAAAATAGGGTAAGTAACGAATTTTTTGGTGGTTCGTTGATAGTGTAATAGCATGCCGTTGGTGGTACCTAGCCAGACCTCTGCCGCATTATTGGTAAAACAGAAAGAACCTACATCTACTTTCTGGCTGATTTGTACGATCGAGTCCGTTTTTGAAAGATATTGATAAAGGACAAGATCGCTGATAAACCAAATATCGCCCGCTTGATCTTCCTGGATATCTAATATCTCATCCACGATAGTGGTGTGGAGCAAATGAAATTTCTCGATAGAAGGATCAAATATATAGATACCCTGATCTGTTCCTACCCATATTTTACCATCCGAGCTTTCGTGCAAGACTCGAATATAATTGCTTCCCAGTAAAGAGCCTGACGAAGGGTCATTTTGAAATACTTTAAAAGAATAGCCATCAAATCTGTTTAACCCATCTTTGGTTCCAAACCACATAAAGCCTTTATGATCCTGAAGACTACATAATACGGCATTATTTGAAATCCCCTGCTCAACCTGATAATGTGTAAAATAGAAAGGCTGCCCTTTTGAGACGACCGCCCAGAAAGAAAACAGAATGAATATATATATACTTTTTATCAATTAGGTAAGAGAAATAAGGTGTTTATACCCAAATATACACGAAAAAAACAGAGATAGTAGGTGGTAGTTAGCTCTCAGATGGAATTTTTGCTGAAAATAATGCGAATGAGACGATATGTAATAAGTTTGAAACAAATGTAGGATAGGACTTCTTAGATAATGAGGAACTTCGTAGTAAAGTAACCAATTAGGAGAAGATAACAGATCTTAAGATGCAAAAGCCATTATACCGTAGTTTCAAAATATTCATATTGATTGCTGTAAGTGTCGTTAGCAGTATTTGCCGGGCCAGTGATGGATATAATCTGTGGCTTAACTACGAAAAGATTCCAAATATCCAACAGCGGAGCGATTATAAAGACATTCTCGAGAACGTATGTGTTTTAGGGGAGGCACCGACGATTGACGTAGCGCGTCAAGAGCTGGAAAAGGGACTCTCCGGATTGTTGAATATCTCCTTAAAGATCACTTCAGAATTGAATACTGCCTCTTCTCAGGTAATTATCGCTTCCCTGAAGGATCTGCCTTTGAAATATCAAAAGTTACTTCAACCAGATTTACTCCAACTACAAAAGAATGGATTTTTAATAAGAAGTATCAGAAAGGGAAGGAGTACTTCTCTTTTCATTATAGGTAAAGATGATCTAGGCGTATTGTATGGTGCGTTTCATTTGTTGCGGACCGTTCAAATTTCCGGTGACCTGACCCACACACATGAACTGCATGCGCCTAAGTTGCAATGGAGAATGTTGAATCATTGGGACAATCTGAATGGAACAGTTGAAAGAGGATACGTAGGACTATCGATATGGAAATGGGATGAACTACCCTATAAAATTGACACTCGTTACAAAGATTATGCTCGCGCAAATGCTTCTATAGGTATAAATGCTGTGGCTATAAACAATGTTAACGCTTCTCCGCAGATACTTACTCCGGCTTATATAGAAAAAGTAGCTGCCTTGGCTGATATTTTTCGTCCTTACGGTATTCGTATTTTTCTGTCAATCAATTTTGCTTCACCCAAAGTATTGGGAAATCTCCAAACGGCCGACCCAATGAACGAACAAGTGAGAAGGTGGTGGAAAGAGCGGATAATGTCAATTTATAAGTTAATACCAGATTTTGGCGGTTTTTTAGTGAAGGCTAATTCGGAGGGGCAACCTGGTCCCCAAGATTATGGTCGTACTCATGCCGATGGTGCTAATATGTTAGCAAGCCTTTTAGCACCGCACGACGGATTATTGGTTTGGCGAGCCTTTGTATATGAAGCACATAATCAAGATCGAGTAAAAGATGCTTATGATGAATTTAAGCCTTTCGATGGAAAATTTCTTCCAAACGTGCTATTGCAAACCAAAAATGGTCCTTTGGATTTTCAACCACGGGAACCATTTTCACCTCTATTTGGTGCATTGCAATATACGTCTCAAATGATGGAATTTCAGATTACGCAAGAATATCTAGGCTTTAGTACACACCTCGTCTATCTTGCATCTTTATATAAGGAAGTCCTTGAATCGGATACCTATGTGCAGGGAAGAGGATCTACTGTAGGTCGCATCATTGATGGCAGCTTACAGGGACAATGGCTTACCGGTATGGCAGGTGTTGCAAATATTGGAAGTGCCACCAATTGGACCGGACATCCTTTTGGTCAAGCCAATTGGTATGCCTATGGTCGGTTAGCCTGGGATTATCAACTGACTGCACAACAACTAGCCGAAGAATGGATTCGAATGACCCTTACGTCTGATCCCACAGCAATCGCCGTTATCAAAAAGATCATGTTGGAATCGTATGAGCATCTTGTTAATTATCAGACACCATTAGGCTTAACGGTATTGAGTAGCTTGGGACATCACTATGGACCTCAGCCTTGGAGGCGAAAGAATTTTCATAAAGCTGATGATAGAGGTTTAGGTTTCGACAGAACTTCAACAGGTAGTGGCGCGGTAGAGCAATATTCCAAGACCATCAGGGACTCTTTTAATAATATAGCGACCTGTCCGGAAAAATTCAAAGTATGGTTTCACCATGTACCTTGGAACTATGTTATGAACTCTAGCCGTACTTTTTGGGAGGAGCTTTGCTTTTCCTATTACAGTGGCGTAGAAGGTGTACGGAACATGCAAAATGACTGGAAGAGTGTTGAAAATGCCTTAGATCCCTCTGTATATCGACAAGTTCAAGAGCTGCTTATCGTACAAGAAGATGAAGCGGTTTGGTGGAGAGATGCTTGCCTATGGTATTTTGGCAACTTCGCTAAGTTACCCATCTCAGCGACGTATGAAAAACCTCGATACCGTGAGAAAGACTTTAAAGCTAGAGAAGTACAGAATAAAGATTTAAAGCATTATAGCACAGGCGATCCATAAAAAGACAAAATAAGGAGTTATTGAAACAAATAAACGAATCAATCTGTTTTGTTTTGATGAACTTAGCTTCTGCTAACAGTGTAATAGAAACCATATTATAAGTTAAAGAAAAACAAACACAGCGTGGTAAGTACATGCCAAAATCTAAATAAGCCTATGATAGGTGTGTAGGGTTGATAAGTAAAAGCAATAAACAATTTCTAAACATATGAATTATGAGTAAACAGTTATACCTTTTGTGTATCCTCAGTTGTGTGTTCTCATTGGGAGCTTTATCTCCGATTAGTGCGCGGTCGTTTTCCCCCGGCATGGATGGAGCTTCTGACATACATGTTCAAACCAAAGAGGTGAGAGGTACTGTCAGGGACTCGACGGGAGTTTTGCCTGGAGTATCGATTACAGTTAAAAATCAGAACAGTATAGGTACTACAACAGATTTAAACGGTAAGTATATCCTTGATGTGCCGAACGAAGATGTCATCTTAGTCTTTAGCATAGTAGGATATGAGACGCAAGAGATTGCGGTTAGGGGGCAACAGGTTATCAATGTACAACTGGTCGAATCGGCCTCTCAGTTAGAGGAAGCAGTGGTTGTCGCTTTCGGAAAGCAAAAGCGGACAGATCTGATCGGTTCGGTCACTTCTATCAATCCCAGTGAACTGAAAGTGCCCTCAAGTAACTTGACGACTGCCTTAGCCGGACGTCTTGCGGGTATTATTGCCTATCAGCGCAGTGGGGAGCCAGGGGCCGACAATGCCGAATTTTTTATTCGTGGTGTGACAACATTTGGCTATAAAAAAGACCCTTTGATCTTGATCGATAATATTGAGTTGACATCGACAGATCTGGCTCGGCTGAATCCGGATGATATTGCGAGTTTTTCGATTATGAAAGATGCCACAGCTACAGCATTGTATGGGGCCCGAGGTGCTAATGGTGTGATATTAGTCACCACCAAAGAGGGGAAGGAAGGCAAGGCTAGGGTTTCGTTCCGTTTAGAGAATTCAATATCTACCCCGACAAAAAATATTGAACTTGCTGATCCCGTAACTTATATGCGTCTGAATAATGAAGCCGTATTGACCCGTGATCCTTTGGGAGAATTGCTGTATACGGACGAAGAAATCAATAATACCGTACCTGGATCAGGTTCTTATATATTCCCTACCGTAGATTGGCGAAAGGAACTATTTAAAGATTACGCCATGAATCAAAGAGCTAACCTAAGTGTGAGCGGCGGAGGTAAAGTCGCGCGTTATTATGTCGCGGGTTCTTTTACTAAGGATAATGGTGTGTTGAAGGTAGATCCACGTAATAATTTTAATAATAATATTGATCTTCGAACGTCGTCGTTACGCGCAAATGTTAACATTAATTTGACTCCTACAACTGAACTGATAACACGATTATCAGGGACTTTCGATGATTATACAGGACCGATTTATTCTGGAGGTGGATTTTACACCCGTGTCATGCGGGCTAACCCGGCAAAGTTTCCAGCCTATTATCCGATAGATGAGGATCATAAACATGTTCAACATATCATGTTTGGTAATACTCCTGAGGGAAATTATCTGAATCCATACGCCGACATGGTTCGGGGCTATAAAGATTATGAGCGTTCCAATATGAATGCCCAATTTCAGCTAACCCAAAAATTTGATTTTATCACACAGGGATTGAGTGCGAGAGCATTAATCAATACAGCTCGAATTTCATTCTTTGATATGGTACGGCAATATGTTCCATTCTATTATGCGCGTGGCGCTTATAGCATCCGTGACAATACCTATCAAGTCAATATCGTCAATGAAGAGCAAGGTAGAGATTATCTGGATTATAATCCTGCGAATGGGCAGAAATTGATCAATTCATCTGTTTATTTGGAAACAGCGGTTAATTATAACAGAACATTTGCCAATAAGCACAACCTAAGTGGTATGCTCGTCTACATCATGCGTGGAGCGTTAGATGCCAATACGGGAACTTTACAAGAATCTCTCCCATACCGTAATGTGGGTTTATCAGGCCGTACTACCTATTCATATGATAATCGTTATTACGCGGAGTTCAACTTTGGCTATAATGGTTCAGAGCGATTTTATAAGGATCAACGATTTGGTTTCTTCCCCTCGGCTGGGCTAGCTTGGACGGTGTCTAACGAAAAGTTTTGGGAACCGTTTAAGTCTGTAGTCAACAATCTGCGGTTACGTGGTACCTACGGGTTGGTCGGTAATGATGCCATAGGTTCAGGACGCTTCCTCTATCTATCGGATGTAAATCCTAATGACGCTGCTATGAGAGCCGTTTTTGGTACAACAAATGGAGAATCTCGTAATGGGGTATCTATTAGACGTTATTCAGATCCCGCCATTACCTGGGAAACAGCAGCCAAAACTAATCTGGCCATTGAGTTAGGGCTTTGGAACCAATGGAACTTCGTTGGAGAATATTTCCGTGAGCATCGGACAAAAATCCTACAAACCCGCGCTTCTACACCGGCATCTATGGGGCTCTGGCAGACTCCTGCGGCTAATATTGGTGAGGCAACAGGCCAAGGTGTGGATATGTCGCTGGACTATAATCAACATTTTTCCAATGGTGCTTGGGTACAAGCAAGAGCTAATTTTACCTATGCAACCAGTGCTTATAAGGTATATGA
This sequence comes from Sphingobacterium sp., assembly GCA_040392285.1. Classification (GTDB taxonomy): domain Bacteria; phylum Bacteroidota; class Bacteroidia; order Sphingobacteriales; family Sphingobacteriaceae; genus Sphingobacterium. The sequence goes on from JBEBWF010000068.1 coordinate 15,442, forward strand.
AGAATATGATTATGGGAATGAATGGTGGAAATCAAAGATTGGCTATCCGATGAACCAGGAATGGGGCTATATTGCTGAGAGTCTGTTTGTGGACGATGCTGAAGTTGCTAACTCTCCACGTCAGAACTTCGGCCCATATATGGCGGGAGATATCAAATATCGGGATATCAATGGGGACGGGCAAATTACTACCTTAGATCAGGTGCCTATAGGTTATCCTACTATGCCTGAGATTGTTTATGGATTTGGTTTTTCTTTTGGTTACAAGAAGTTTGATATATCCTCTTTTTTTCAAGGAGCTGCCAGGGAATCATTTTGGATAGATCCGCATGCAACAGCACCATTTGTGGCCTATTATTATAGCGATGCCGAACGCAATTCAGGAACGAATTTTACGAACCAGTTATTACAAGCCTATGCCGAAGACCACTGGTCAGAAGATAATAGAAATTTATATGCCTTGTTTCCTAGATTAAGTACGAATGTTATTGAAAACAATACGCAGCGTAGTACTTGGTTTATGCGGAATGGTGCTTTTCTTAGACTGAAACAAGTAGAAATAGGTTATACTTTCCCCAAGACTTGGATGGATAGGATAAAGATGGATAACATGAGGCTGTATGTTAATGGAACAAATTTATTATCATTCAGCCAATTCAAACTATGGGATGTAGAGATGGCGGGCAATGGTCTACGTTACCCGCTTCAACGGGTGTTCAATATTGGATTACAAGTGTCATTATAAGCTATACGATTATGAAAAAAAGATTAATATATATATACAGTTCAGCACTTATCTTTCTGGGAGCCTGCCAGAGTTATTTGGATATTGTACCAGATGATATCGCTACCGTAGAGAAGTCATTTAATATGCGTGTATCCGCTGAAAGATTTTTGTTCAGTTGCTACAGTTATTTACCTAAACTTAGTAACATCGAGAAAAATCCAGCGTTTACTTCGGGTGATGAGATATGGCTACATGAAAATTATAAGACACCAGGTTGGGAAATCGCCCGGGGTTTTCAGAATGTTGTTAATCCGTATTTAAATTATTGGCAAGGAACGCGTCAGGGATCCGGTGCAGCAAGTGACTTATATCAAGCCATCCGAGATTGTAATATTTTTTTGGAGAATGTGGAGTCAGTGCCAGATTTGGATTATTCAGAACGCGTACGATGGATTGCGGAAGTTAAATTTTTGAAAGCCTATTATCATTTTTTCCTTATCCGCATGTATGGACCAATTCCTTTAAAGAAAGAGAATTTACCTATAAATGCAGATATTGATGACGTTAAAGTACGTCGAGACCCTGTGGATGACTGTTTCGACTATATCGTAGAATTATTGGACGAGGCCGAGCCTGACTTGCCGCCTTATATCAGTTCGGAGGCATCAGAGCTTGGACGTATCACTCAACCTATAGCTTTATCACTAAAAGCGTATGTGTTGGTAACTGCCGCTAGCCCGCTCTTCAATGGTAATCCAGATTATGCTAATTTTCGCGATAAACAAGGGAATCTATTGTTCAATCCAGTCTTTTCTTTGGAAAAGTGGCAAAAAGCCAAAGATGCATGTCGGGATGCCGTCGATGCCTGCGAAACTGTAGGTCACAGACTGTATTATTATAGCCAGAGTGGCTCACAGTATAATGTTTCGCCCAATATCCGGACGCAAATGAATATTCGGAATGCGGTTACAGAGCGATGGAATGATGAGATTGTTTGGGGGCATTCAAATAGTATGACTGATAATATGCAAATCCAGTCTACACCACGCGGATTAGACCCTGCCACCCGCGCGAATCAGAATGTCCACGGGAATGCGGCTATTCCACTTAAGATTGCCGCTCAGTTCTACACCATGAATGGGGTTCCTATTGAGGAAGATGTAGATTGGGAATATAGTGATCGATTCGCCCTTAAAACAGGAACAGCGGCTGAAAAAGATTTGATCAAAGAAGGATATACGACAGCTAAGTTTAATTTTGACCGGGAACAGAGATATTACGCAACATTAGGGTTTGATGGTGGAATATGGTATGGACAGGGAAGGTTTACGGAAAGCGATACTTGGTTCTTTGTGTCGGCAAAAAAAGGCGATCCGGCTTCTAATGTCGCTCGGGATAAATTTAATGTCACTGGAATATGGGGTAAGAAACTTGTAAATTACCTGAATGTTATTGGTGAAACTAGTTATACGCGAGAGCAATATCCTTGGCCGATAATTCGATTGGCGGACGTATATCTGCTATATGCTGAAGCCCTTAACGAAGTAGATGGACCTACTTCTCCAGAAGTGTTTGAGTTTCTAGACCTTGTACGTACACGAGCCGGACTACCAGGCGTAAAGGAGGCTTGGGAGCAGCATTCCAGAATTCAAGATAAACCCGACAGTAGAGACGGCCTTCGAGAGATCATACATCAGGAACGTTTGATTGAATTGGCTTTGGAAGGGCAACGTTATTGGGATTTGAGACGTTGGAAAAAATCTGTCGAAGTACTCAATGCACCGATTACAGGTTGGGACATCGAACAGAAAACCCCTGAGGGCTATTATCGCCAGCGGGTGTTATATAACCAAACATTTACGACAAAAGACTATCTGTGGCCGATTGGTGAAAATGAACTCTTGGCGAATAAGAATACGGTACAAAACCCAGGTTGGTAATTTTAAAAGGAACATTATGAAAAGAAACCATATTTTTTATCAGATTTTATGCCTTTTGTTGGCAGTAAGTTGCTCGCCAGAAAAATTTACATCAACTATTGACGACGATACGGCCCCCGGTCCGGTAACATCCGTTCAAGTGGAAAATTTGCCTGGTGCTGCCAAAATATCTTATGTATTGCCGAATAGTGAAAGTCTTCGTTATGTTAAGGCCGTGTATTCTATACGTCCAGGTGTCGTACGTGAAGCCAAGTCATCGCTGTATACTGATCATTTGGTCGTCGATGGTTTTCCGTCAGAGGAGGAGTATGAAGTAACCTTATATGCAGTAAGTAAAGGTGAAAATGAGTCAACACCCGTGACTGTGAAAATTAATCCGTTGACATCTCCATTAATTGAAGCATACAATTCGATGACTATTGACGAGACCTTTGGTGGGGTAACTATAGCTTTTGATAACTCAGGCAAGGCTAGTTTATCGGTAACTATCCTGACCGATATGAATGGCAAAATGGCCGAGGTGGAGACCTATTATACAAAAAGCGAGCAAGGTAAGCATTCTGTGCGTGGCTTCGCGGCAGAACCTCGTTTGTTTGGCGCAGTTATTCGCGACCGTTGGGGTAATCTATCCGATACGATTTATGCGGAGCGTACGCCTATCTTTGAGGAACAAATTCCCAAAGATCGATTTGCTGAATATCACCTGCCAACGGATACATGGGAAGCTCACATCTCAAACGGACAGATGTATCGAATTTGGGATGGCCAGATAGCTCCTGGTGGCAACCTCGGTCTTTTCCATACTAAACCAGGAACGGGTATGCCACAGTGGTTTACCTTTGATATGGGTAGAACAGCACTGTTGAGCCGATATAAACTATGGCACCGCGGGCCGGGGCAACAATGGGCGTACCAACAGGCTGCACCCAAAAGATGGGAGGTTTATGGAATGGCCGACACTCCCGATCCATCAGGAAGTTGGGATGATTGGGTCTTTTTGATGGAGTGCAATTCGTATAAGCCTTCCGGAGATGGACCGGTTACGCAGGAGGATCATCTATATGCAACTTCAACAGGGGAAGATTTTATATTTCCTGAAGGTATACCTCCGGTACGTTACCTCCGATTTAAGATATTAGAGACCTGGGGTTTTCTGGATTATCATTATATACAGGAAGTAACTTTTTGGGGACAACTTCAATAACGCTGGATCGTGAAAAGATGTAAGAACATATTATTTGGGTTGTTGGCAGGTGGTGTATTATTGATGATAGGCTGTGCCAAAGATATCGATAATGACCAGAATGTATTGGATCAAGATGGAAAAGTGCAGGTGCCACAAGCCCGGACAGCAAAGATATATTCCGGGAATAATCGATTATTGTTTGTGTGGCCTGAGCCGGATGCGAAGGTTAGTACCGTGAAAGTGTATTGGAACGAAAGAGGGGATTCAATCGTACAGGTATTAACAACCATTATGGACACGCTTAAGATCTCTATTGATGGCTTGACGGAAGGAGATTATGCATTGGAAGTACTGACTTTTGACGAAGCAGGAGCAAATTCCGGCAAAGTATTATTGCGTGGTACCGTATATGGGGAAGAATTTGTGGTGGATTGGGACAAACGTATGTTGTACGATATGAATTTTCAATCCAGCTCATCTTCTCTTGCTTTAGTTTGGGAAGAATCTACAGTTCCCCGAATTGCAGGTTCAGAGGTGTGGTATACCGATGCAAGCGGCAAAGAACAACGGAAGTTTTTTACGCATTCAACATCGAACGGGATATTGGATAATATGCCCACGGTAGCAACAGGCCAGATTAGATATAGGACTGCTTATCTTCCCGATGCACAGAGTATTGACACCCTCTATAGTACTTTTACTGAGGCAACATATATCAACCGGACGACCGTTTTTACTAATCTCCCCGGATGGAAATTCCGTTGCAAAGTTATGGCTGAAGCTCAAACCATTGCTGATCATGGTGGGCCGTTGGCGTTCAAGGCGAAGATGGATGACGGTTTGATCCGTGCCAGCCACAAATTCCAGGTTTCTGGATTGAACGATGAAGGAGGTAATCAGATTCATTTTTATA
>JBEBWF010000069.1:0-20005 GCA_040392285.1 Sphingobacterium sp.
GTAGAAAAGAAAAAACAAGAAGTGGCGAAGGCCAAATCAAAGGTTACATTAGCTGAGCTGGAACAATATCCGCTATTTTCACGGACTTGTTATTCCTTAAAAGAATCCATCCTTCATCCCGAACGTACAGGCATCATTGCGGAGTACAAACGTGCTTCTCCTTCAAAGGGCTTGATAAATGGACAGTCAGCTGTAGAAGATGTCGTGCAAGGGTATCAAGCTGCTGGCGCTTCGGCTGTTTCGGTGCTCACAGACTCCGATTTCTTTCAGGGAAACTTAACCGACTTAACAGCTGCTCGTGAAGTTTTAACGATCCCTATTCTCCGTAAAGAGTTTATCATAGACAGCTACCAAATTGCAGAAGCCAAAGCTTACGGAGCCGATGTCATCTTATTGATTGCAGCTTGTCTGACCCCTGCAGAGATACAATCTTTTTCAATTTATGCCAAATCGCTGGGATTAAGTGTGCTGCTCGAAGTACACAACGAAGAGGAATTAAAGCGTAGTATTTTTGATACCATAGATGCCATTGGGGTCAATAATCGAAATTTAAAGAATTTTAGTGTATCCCTCGAACATTCCTATGATCTGGTCAACAAGATTCCAAATAGGTTTATCAAGGTATCCGAAAGCGGTATTTCGAATCCCACGACTATACGAGATTTAAAAAACAAAGGCTTCCAGAGCTTTTTAATCGGTGAAAATTTTATGAAAACAGACGATCCTACACAGGCTATCAAGGAGTTCGTCGCACAGATTTAAAAAAGACTTATCAGATATTTAACAACTATTTAACAGCAGAAAGATAAAATATTCATTTATTAGCCTTATATTTACTGTATTATTTATACATTAATAAAACCCTGTCTAATAATCAATTGTTCACATTCTCTTTAAAAGATAGGTAATCCCTCCAATGAAATCATCCATCAAATTCAATAATGTTAATACATTATTCTCCAAAGCACTCAAAGAAAAGATAAATCATTATTTTACGACCAGCTCAAAAGATAAGACTGGTGACCAGCGCATATTTGTCAAGGCCGCTACGCTTTTTCTAACTTTTACAGTCATTTATATTACCCTTGTTTTTCTACAGCCACATTGGGCTATCGCTGTCTTGCTGTGCATGCTCTTTGGCGTGAACCTCGCTGCGATAGGTTTTAATGTTATGCACGATGCGGGCCATAATTCTTTTTCAAAAAATAAAAACCTTAATGCGTTCCTATCTTATAGTTTAAATCTGCTAGGTGGTAATATCTATTTTTGGAAACTCAAGCATAACATTGCTCACCATACGTATACCAATATTGAAGGTGAAGATCACGACATCGAGGTCAAGTTTATGCGCCTTCATAAGGAACAGGAATTAAGAAAACATCACAAGTATCAGTACGTATATTTCGTCATTTTATATGGTGTTTCGTATCTAGCCTGGATCTTTTATCAGGATTATGAGAAATATTTCAGACAGCGTCTTGGAAAAAATTCGGACAAATTCCAATTTCCTATACGGGAGAAACTCATATTCTGGGCAAGTAAAGTATTTCACTTTCTGCTCTTTATTGTCATCCCTGTCATTATGGTCGGTTGGCTTCCTACATTGATTGGTTTGCTGATCGCAGGTAGCATCTGTGGACTGTGCCTAGCCACCGTATTCCAGTTGGCACATGTCGTCTCGGAGACAGAGTTCAGAGTTATCGACTCGGATCGGATCGAAAACGAATGGATGGTTCATCAGCTTCATACGACGGCCAACTTTGCTACACGCAACAAAACGTTGACTTGGCTCTTGGGAGGATTGAACTTTCAAGTGGAACATCACCTTTTCCCTAAAATCAGCCATATTCATTACCCTGCAATCAACAGAATTGTGAAGCAAACCTGTCAGGAATATAATGTCACTTATCATGAGTTCAACTCATTCACAAATGCTTTTCGTTCGCATTGGAAAGTTCTGAAAGTGTTGTCAAGAAACTAGTTGACCGATGAAATATGCGTCTATTTATCAGAACTACTTTATACAAAAAATAAAAAAACTTTGATTTACAAATAATTATACTACCTTTGTAGAGTAATAAGGCCTCTGCCTAACGCTATTTTTGAGACGGTGTAGTTTACTCCCCTCATTTAGTTTTCGTTTTTTCAGCAGCCAATTTAGTTTAATAATGTTTTATTTAATCAACAATATCTGCTGTTATCTTTTCGAAAAAAGTTCTATTCTGCTTCAATTCTTACAAGGCAAACAAACGCAAGGTTCCCTACAGAGAAACTTCCTGCTCAATGGCTCGTATCAAGAAGCAACACATTTAAGCCTTAGATACCGCCATTAATTTTATCACCATGACATTCGAACAATTGGGACTAATAGATCCCATACAAAAAGCACTCCGCGAGGTAGGTTATTCTACAGCCACCTCCATACAGGAACAAGCTATACCCATCATTTTACAAGGTAGAGATATCATCGGTTGTGCGCAGACGGGAACTGGAAAAACGGCAGCATTTGCTCTCCCCATATTACAGTCACTTCATCCATTGCTTCACGACAACAACCGCAAACCACAAGTATTAGTGCTGGCCCCTACTAGGGAGCTGGCTGTGCAAATCGGTCAAAATATTGAACAATATGCCAAATACACGAAGTTGCGCCACGTGGTCATCTTTGGAGGAGTATCGCAGGTCAAGCAAGTTGAACAGCTTAAACGTGGGGTAGATATTATTATCGCTACGCCTGGAAGACTATTGGATCTGTTAAACCAAAGGCTTGCCACATTGAGCAATGTGAAATTTTTAGTACTCGACGAAGCAGACAATATGCTGGACATGGGCTTTATTCACGATATTAAGAATATCTTGAAACAGATACCAACATCCAGACAAACCTTATTCTTTTCGGCTACTATGCCTGCTGCTATTCGGAAATTTGCTAATACAATCTTAAAAAATCCTGCCGAAGTCTCTGTCGATCCCGTTTCTTCAGCAGCACCTTCCGTAAAGCAATCAGTCTATTTTATTGATAAAAAGAAAAAGACTGAACTACTCGTGAAAGTCCTACGGGAAAAGGCTATGGGGCAGTCGCTCGTATTCACACGTACAAAACATGGGGCAGATCGATTGGTCAAGAACTTGGTTAAACAAGGGATATCCGCTGCCGCAATACATGGTAATAAATCTCAAAATGCTCGACAAAAAGCATTAGCGGATTTTCAAAACGGACGGGTAAAAATACTTATCGCCACAGACATTGCCTCCAGAGGAATAGACATCGCTGATCTTCCACATGTCATCAATTTCGACATGCCCGCTGATTCGGAAACTTATGTACACCGTATTGGACGGACCGGAAGAGCTGGTAAAGAAGGAACAGCACTTTCTTTCTGCTGCGACGAAGAAAGAACAAATTTACAAAATATACAAAAGCTGATAGGTTTTCAGCTCGCAATAGCTTAAATTTAAAAATAATTTTTTAATCAAATACAATAATACAATGCAAGAAGGAACAGTAAAGTTTTTTAACGAAACAAAAGGTTTTGGTTTTATTACACCAACAGAAGGTGGTCAGGATGTGTTTGTACATTCTTCAGGACTCATCAACAACATTCGTGAGAATGACGTCGTAACATACGATGTTGAAAACGGAAAAAAAGGAATCAACGCTGTAAACGTTAGACTAGCTCAATAGTAAGTCTGCGGAAACAGTTAGTTTTCAAAGTAAAAATGCAGCTTATAACAGTAATGTTATAGCTGCATTTCTTTTTTTGTTATAAAAAGAATAAAAGGGCTGTTCCCGTTTGTCATTTTTACAAACATAGGAACTCGCCTACACGTAAACTTCTACTTCAGAAACTTGATTTCCTTGTTTGGTACGGATATACTTATATTTTACTTTTTGGTCAACGTTTAGCACCTTACCGACAATCTTATCATTGAAATAAACAGTCTCCCGAGTAAGATTGTCTCGGATAAAACCATAATGGCCTTCTTGATTGTAGTAGGATACCTTCCCGTGTTGGTATTCTTCCGTAGGATCTTTCGGGGGAAGCAAATCCTCTTCTTTGAATTTGTATTGTTTTTCAGGAGGTGTATCTGAGATATTGCCGTATTCATCCACATAGGCAAACATTTCTTCCAAGGCCTTCCCTTTGTTATTGTTGGACTTGGTAAGTTCTTTCTTCTCTGCCTTTTTTTGCTTTTTCTGTTGTTGCTTTTTGACTCGTTCTTTTTTGTTGAATGTTATCTGGCTTCTTGACATTAAATGAATTTAAGAAAGTTGAAGTATATTGCTTAAAGTGGAAATTTACAGTTTCTCTACCTGAGAATTTTAAGGAATACGGTCAAATATACGGCTTTTTTTGGGATATCTACAAATCGTTTTTATTTCGCCTACTTATGTGTATTTTTGCAACATGTCCGTAAAGATTGGCGAAAATATAGAATTAGGCGATTTTCCTCTTTTGCTTGCCCCTATGGAAGACGTTAGCGATCCTCCATTTCGATTTGTATGTAAGCAAAGTGGAGTAGATATGATGTATACTGAATTCATCTCTTCAGAGGGTCTTATTCGAGACGCAGCCAAATCCCGTCAGAAGTTGGATATTTTTGAATACGAGCGACCAATAGGTATCCAAATCTTTGGATCTGATATTGAGCACATGCGTCAGTCTGCGGAAATCTGTACACTCGCAAATCCAAACTTGATCGATATCAATTATGGCTGCCCCGTCAAAAACGTAGCTTGCAGAGGTGCCGGCGCTAGCTTACTGCAAGACATAGACAAAATGGTTGCCATGACCAAAGCTGTCGTCGATGCCACACACCTGCCTGTCACGGTAAAGACCCGATTAGGTTGGGACGACAGCACGAAAAATGTATATGAAGTGGCCGAAAGGTTGCAAGACATCGGGATCAAGGCGCTCGCTATTCACGGACGTACACGTGCACAAATGTACAAAGGACAGGCAGACTGGACGATGATCCGTGATGTGAAACGTAATCCTCGTGTAAAGATCCCGATTTTTGGAAATGGTGATGTCGATTCCGTAGAGAAAGCTGCGGCTTGGCGGCAGGAATATGAAGTCGACGGCATCATGATAGGTCGTGCTTCTATCGGCTATCCTTGGATATTTCGGGAAATCAAGCATTTTTTCCGTACAGGTGAACGATTGGAAGGGCCCAGCGTTGCCGAGCGTGTCGAGGTTTGCCGTACTCACCTAACCAAATCTATCGAGTGGAAAGGTGACCGCACCGGTATATTCGAAATGCGCAGACACTATGCCAACTATTTCAAAGGTATTCCCAATTTTAAAGAATACCGTATGAAGTTAGTAGAGCTGCAGTCTTATGAAGATATCCAAGAGGTTCTGGAAGAAATCAAATTCAACTTTTCCGAAGAGGCCGTTTAAAGCCGAAAGGATTACTGCTGTTTATTCTATATTTTTTAGTTGTTCGTCATAGAGCCCAATTAACAAGCTATTCCCTTTTTTATCTATTTTTATCCCTCCGTATTTTGCCTTTTCATATTTTTCCGCTTGTCCCTCTTGAAAAAAGAAAGATTCTGCGCCGATATTAATATTCCATTTGTCCGGCGATGTATATTCGATAAGGTATTCGCTTTCATCCAACGGCATCAAGTCCTTTTGAAACCTGACCTTGGTAGCTATGCCATTACTGTCGAGCTGAACAACACAATACCCTCGTTTGGGAATACTTTCCGAGTCCATGTCTTCTGAAATCTTATACCGCAAAGCCATGTAGTCCCCTTGCATTAAAGAACGTGGATCAACAGGGGCAAGTTCCAATAAAACCAATTGTCCTTCCTTTAACAGCTCCTCTTTCTTTACAATTGAATGGTTGAAATACACCAGCAAAAGAATAAGGTTCAGAAGAATGATAATCCATTTATACTTTTTCATTTGATGTCAATTTTTTATGCGTGAACAAATACAGACCGATAAAAAGAACACCCGATAAAAACAAGAGTATAGATTTAGTCAATAAGGTAAAATTGAGGTCGTAGTAGTATTGAGAAACAAAGTAGATAAATGCAATAATACCTATAGCCAACCCTGTTTTATAGTTCACAAAAAAACTCAACAGAATAATGAGGATAGCTCCTGATATGGCAGGTGATAATGCAGTGGACAACAATAAAAGAATGCTAAAAGTGTAAACACCTACTTTATGTTGTATTTTGGTTATATCCAAAATTTCAAATATATTGGATAGTAAATAAATTATTACTGCTAGTATAACGACAGAAGACAGCCAAATGTAGTTAGGAGATAGGGGAAGCATTCCCTTTTTACCAAGAATTACCAAGCCCGACAAAAACGAAAAAATCAAGCCTACCCGTAAAGAGTTATATAACTTCGACAGGGCTTTACTTCCTGTAATTATCTTTGCCTCTTTCCGGAAAACATAAGTCACTATCAGCGCAAGTGCGGAAACATAGATATGAATAAGGTCATAGCCTTTATTCGTTATGATTAGTGCTAAAATACTTCCGTTTATTATCAGGACAGCGATAAAGGAAAGGATATAGTTTTGAACTATACTTAAGGAGAGAAGTGCAATAAAAATAAAAATAATGCTGATGACGTTTTCGGTTATTTGTAATTTTTCCAAACCGAACCCAAAAAGTATGAAACCAATTATAAAAGATGAAACGCTAACTGTATCGATGATTATTTTATCATACGCGCTATTTATCCACAGAGCTCCTGTTATAAAAAGTATTCCAAAAATCAACAAACCTAAATCGGAATTGTACAATCCTGCGATAAAAAGGAAGCCTAAAAAAGCAAGGCTTGCCAATACTCCTCCAAAAACGGACAATATTTTTATAGCCAATGATTGATTATCGTTATTTTTTTGATAAGCTGTAATAATGGCTTCTTCGTTAAACTGCACCACTTTATTTTCTGTGGTTTGCAGATAATCCAACAGCTCGTTTATGTTTTCTTTATTGCTCATGTGTCCACTTCTTTTGAATATCAATCAGGTTTTTAATAACCAAAGTAACGCTGGCTATGATAAACAGACTGACGAATAAAAACATCATTTCTCCGTCTGATATTTTGATAAGTAAAGCCGATACGATAACAATAAGGCTGAAAGGTATAATAGAAAGATAAAATCCACTTTTCGCTTTTAGTCCATACCAAATACCCCATGCAAACATTATTAAAGCAATTAAAATCAAGATAAGGAAAGTAATCTGATAGGTGTCAAAAATCCCAATAACGATTCCAATCGTAGCGTAGGTTACAGACGCTAAAGCGATTATATTCAGAAACCAATTAGGTACGTTTGCTGTTTTCTTGTACTTAGCAAGCAACATAGCGGTAATCAGTGGAGTTGAGTTAATGATAAAAAGAAAGGTAAAAACAAAAACTTCCGACCAGTCTTTGGCAACTTGCGCTGTGTACAAAATAAACGTTGTGTTGATCAAAATGAGATAAAGCAACCACAAGGGGGTAAAGTTTGCAACGATAACCCATAAGGTTACAAAAGCTGTCCAAGCCAAGAAGAAGTCATAAGCATTAGCTCCCGTCTGATAAATTTGTCCAAACACAGCAAACAAAACACCTACTAAAATTGCTGAACCTGTTAGCATAATCTGCCTAACGGGAATATTGATTTTAGGAAGTAACACCAAGATTATCGTTGTAATCATCAACCCTTCTATCAAGCCAATTTTGACAAACTTGGGTAAGTATGCCCAATTATAGGCAAAAAAGAAGACTATCCCCGACACGGTGAAACCAACCCCAAGGGTAATAAAGAACAGTCGAAGAAATTTTTGCCATGTTTCTTTGTCACTATAGACATGTTCTTTCAAAACGCTGTCAATTCCTTCTTCGGACAGGTCACTGTGTCGGCTAATGATATGAATGTCTTCCCGTTGGATTTTTCTCATTCGAGGTTGTCTTTTAAAATTGTGTCTAACGTCCAGCTATTACCCCTTTTTCATCATGGTACGAATATTTTCCTTTTCCAGAAATGCAATAACCAAACATAGCGCGATCAACATGCTATTACCTATCCAGAAGTTGCTATCAAAGACAAAGAAGCTGATCCACGATATGGACAATCCCGCGATGAGATACGCACCTATTTTTAAAAACTTATATGGAATAGGGTAATATTTCTGTCCCCAAAACAAAGATAAACCCACCATCACGAAATAAACGACTGTAGTAGATGCCACAGCGCCGACGTACGAATATCTAGGGATCAAAAGAATATTCAATAAGATGGTAATCAGCGCACCTATGCCCGAAATATAGAGGGCATACTGCGTTTGATCAGTCAGCTTATACCATACCGATAGATTCATATACACACCTAGCAACACATAGTTAAATAGCAATATCGGAACAATCTTTAGTCCGGTCCAGTATACGTCCGGATGCATTTCATTTCCCTCAATAAAATACTTCAACCAATCCAGATTCACGGTCAATGCCACCATAACTAAAACCATAAGAAGGACAAAATACTCCATGATCTTGGCGTAGGCCTGAGGGGCATCTTCATTCTTCGCATAGGAGAAGAAAAACGGCTCAGCACCTAAACGGAAGGCGGTCACAAATAAGTTCAAGAATACGGCGATTTTAGCAACGGCTCCATAAATTCCCAATTCGATTTTACCAGCATCTCCGGGCAATAATTTTGGGAAGAACATCTTATCCAGATTTTCATTCACAATAAATGAAATATTCGCCACCAAAATCGGAAAGCTGTAGCGCAGCATATCTTTCATCAGCGCCTTGTCCATGCGCAGTTGTAAGGTAAGGATTTCGGGCAACAACAGCAGCAACGTTACACTACTTGCCAATAGGTTGGAGAGAAACACATAGCCTAGCCAGCCTTCGACGAACCAACCCGCTGCAAATTCGGCCCAAAAAGCAGAGCTGTGCACCCAGGACGGTAAGAATACAATCAAAAACAAGTTGGCAAATACCGTGATAAGAATATTGATAAACTTGAGATAGCCATACCGTATGGGTCTGCCCTGTGCCCGCAACCTCGCAAAGGGTACCACAGCCAGCGCATCTGTCACCAATATTAACGCAAAATACTTGATGTATTGTATATAATCATCGAGAGGATCCCCATCGGCAAACCAGGCAGCCAAGGGTTTTGTAAACAAAAAGACCGTGGACAGCAGCAAGATGGAGGTCATCAGCGTGATGATGAAGCTATTGTTATAGACCTTTCGTTTATCCTGCTCTTCGACTTTCTGCAGGTACCGAAAAAAAGTAGTCTCCATGCCAAATGCCAACAGGGCATTTAACATGGAGACCCACGCATAAAAATTGGAGTAGACACCGTATACAGCAGCATCTTTAAACTTTTTGAGATAGATAGGGGTCATCAAAAAGCTCAGCATCCGCGAGATAATGGTTGTAAATCCATATATCACGGTATCACTTACAAATTTTTTTATACTAGACACCCCCAGAAAATTATGAATTCAGTTTTTTCAGGACTTCAAAATTCTTAAAGCCCCTTACCTCGGTTATTTCCACACAATCCACTTCTTCCACTTCGGCTCGATCGGGTCCTTCTTTACAAAAGTCAACCAATGAACTCAGTGCAAAGTCATCTCCTTCTGCCTCAATATAGACAGATCCGTCCTCCTGATTTCTGACAAAGCCTTTCACACCTAACTGGTCGGCTACGGCCTTGGTGGTCAATCGAAAATAAACACCCTGTACTTTCCCTTTGACCGTGATATTCCAATGTTTCATTCCGATAAAGGTAATCAATTTACCGGCTTGGTAAATGCCTCCACTTAGACAATACGTTCCACTTTTACACTATCAGTCAGCCGGAGCTGCTTCATATTTTTCAATAATACAAGTCCTGGCACTTTACCCACTTCCAAGGAGCCGAGTTGCTCGTCCATACCCAATGCCTTTGCGCCATTGAGTGTTGCCCATTGGATAGTCGTAAGAAAATCTAAATCCGGATAGTGCTGATGTAAAACCTTTAATTCTTCCAGCATATCCAGGGTATCATTGGAAGCCAAGCTATCCGTCCCCAGGATAATCTCAACATCTTGTTCCAGAAGATTCATTTTCGGTAAAGTATCTTCTATATATAAGTTTGCCTTTGGGCAGATACACAGTGTGACTTCTCTACCCATACGATCCGTAAAATCAAGATCCTTAACCGTCATGAATGTGTTGTGCACGAGGATGACTGTATTGTTTGCAGGTAAATACGACAAATACGATTGAATAGAGTTTCGAGCTTGCGCTTTAAGAAGCGAAGTGTCTAGCCCGATCTCTTCATAAAACCGTAGAAAGTCTCCAGTCTTATAACGGAATAATTTATTCTCTTCTTCACTTTCTTGGTTATGGATGCTGATAATATTACGTTCGGATATAGACTTTTTGAACGCCCTCAGCATAGCTTTTGAGCAAGAATAGGGCGCATGTAATGTAATCGAAGAATGAGATACATCAAAAAAGAATTCCACCTCCCTAGCCTCATCGATCTTCTGTTCGACCAGATCATCCTGCAATCCTATTACCTCAACAAATGTATGGTACAGGATTTTACTTTTTTCCTTAACCCGCGCAGAAATAGGTGTATTGACATGGTCACCCACGGCCTGTATACCGTTCTTATACATCATTTCATCCGCCTTTTTCATGGCTTTTTCAATTTCCTTGTTGTCGCTACCTCTATGGCGCATCACGGCCAATAAAAAATCAACTAAGCCTCCTTTTTCCGGCGTCTGTCCCTTTAAATGCGATAGCTCTAAATGACAATGTCCATTGATAAAACCGGGTATAAGTGTTCCCGATAACTTTGTTACCTGTACATCTGTAGGCGCATCATCGCTCTTATAGACACCCCTTATCACTCCTTCTTGGTCAATTGCCACTATTCCATTTCTTATTGGAGGAGAAGAAACTGGCAATACATAATCTGCTGAAAAATATTTTAACATTCGTTCCCTGTATAAAGCTAATGTGGTACGTACACAAATACAGAAAATCTACTTCCCTCTTCTGCCACCTGCGCAACCAGCATCAAAAATAATTCTTAATTTTAACTTAACACAGCAAAAAAGATTCCAAAGTGAAATTATTAGAATATTTTTTTTATAACAAAAAAATAAATTAACTTTGCCGCATCAAATAGGGGTGCCTTGTTCTTCGGACACGAATAAAGGCTGAGATTATACCCTGTCTCATTTTTATAGATGAGACATACCTGATCTGGATAATGCCAGCGTAGGGAAAGGGCGGTTAAATAAGTGCTACTGTGACCCCTTGCAGTAGTTATGTTTAACTCAATTAATTATTTTTTTATGTTAAAGCAGTTTTATGCTACTTGGGCTATGTGCCTATTCGCGATGCTAGGCTTCGCACAAAACAATTTATCCATTACGATTTTGGATCAAAACGATCATCCATTAGTCGGCGCTAATGTGACCCTAAATCAAGTAACAAGGTTGACGGATGAACATGGAATAGCTTACTTCCAAAATTTAGAAAGTAAAAATCATACCCTCAAAGTCTCCTTTATAGGCTATAAGGAACGTAGTATGAAAGTCAATCCATCACATCGTCAACATGTCACATTGTCACTCCTTCCAACCACTGTACAGGTTGAAGATGTCTTTGTGTATGCTACCCGTGCGAAAGAGAATTCCGCGACCACATTCAAGAACTTGTCTAAAGAAGATATTCAAGTCAATAATCTGGGGCAGGACCTCCCCTATCTGCTGGATCAGACTCCCGGTGTCATCATCGGATCGGATGCGGGCGCAGGTATTGGATATACCTCCATGCGCATTCGGGGATCGGACAACCAACGTATCAATGTTACCTTGAACGGGATTCCTTTAAATGATGCCGAAAGCATGGGTTCCTTTTTTGTCAATCTGCCTGATTTTGCTTCTAGCGTAGAAAGTATTCAAATTCAGCGCGGCATCGGAACATCAACGAATGGTGCGGGGGCATTCGGTGCTTCATTGAATATTCAGACCGATGCCTTGGAAGCCTCGCCGTACGCAGAACTCAATAATTCTTTTGGTTCTTTCAATTCATGGAAAAACACCCTTAAAGTGGGCTCTGGACTCATCAATAATAAATATGCCTTTAACGCTAGGCTGTCACGCATTGTCTCAGACGGGTATATCGAACGAGCTAATTCGGATTTGAAGTCTTTTTATGTAGATGGCGGCCTTTATACCGACAAGCACACTTTAAAGGCTACTATTTTCTCTGGTAAGGAGAAGACCTATCAGGCTTGGTATGGTGCGCCGGAGCCTTTGATTAAAGGTGACCGAAGTCTATTGACACAATACGCCAATGATGGATTAGGAATTTACGGGGGGCCAGAGTTGGATCGCATTATGAATGCCGATCGCACCTACAACTACTATACGTACGACAACCAAACGGATAATTATACCCAAACACACAGCCATCTGCATTATACCTACAAGATGCATGATAGGCTGAATTTCAACACGGCTTTACACTATACCCGAGGTGCTGGGTATTATGAAGAATATAGGCCCGATGAAAAGCTGTCCAAGTATGATATACCAAATGCAGTGGTCGGATCAGAGACCATATCACGTACAGATCTGATACGAAGACGTTGGTTGGACAATCATTTTTACGGCGTGACTTATTCCATGAACTACAAACCATCAGATCCCCTAAACTTGACCTTGGGAGGTGCCTATAACCAATACCTTGGGGACCACTATGGTGAGGTGATATGGGCTCGTTTCGCTTCCAACACCGAGTTGGGCGACAAATATTACTTAAATGATGCCAAAAAAACAGACTTCAACATCTATGGTAAAGCGGACTACAGGATGGACAACTGGTTGTTCAATGTGGATGTTCAATACCGAAATGTCACATACCGTGTCGAAGGTGATGACGATAAGGTCAAGGACTTAAACCTGAATGACAACCTCCACTTCGTTAATCCCAAGGTGGGTATAACCTATTTCCTCAACGGCAGCTCCAATCTCTATGCTTCCTATGCATATGCGGGTAAGGAACCGGTACGTAAGGATTATGTCGAGAACCCACGCAATGAATTTCCAAAGCCCGAGAAAATGCAGGATATCGAGGCCGGATACCGCTTCCGCAACGAAAGTATCACGCTCGGCACAAATTTCTATGCGATGTTGTATAAAGACCAGTTGGTTCCTACTGGAGCGATCAACGATACTGGAGGTAGCCTTCGTATGAACATTCCCAAAAGCCACCGTATAGGGGTCGAATTGGATGGATCTTGGTCCATAGCCCCCCAGTTTATCTGGAGTGCTACCGCAGCATTGAGCGACAATAAGATTATTGATTTTGACGAGCATGTACAAGTGCTCGATGACCAATGGGAACTCATAAGAGATGAGGTTTTCCATTACGATAAGACGACTATTGCAATGTCCCCATCGACAGTATTATCCAATGACTTCACCTACAAACCTGCTGAATCGGTATCGTTAAGCTTACTGAGCAAGTATGTCTCACGTATGTACCTGGATAACTCCTCGGCCGAGGAAAGAAGTATAGATCCTTATTTTGTCCATAATTTCAGGGCATTGTATACTTTCCAAACCTTTGGCTTGAAAAGAGTTGATTTGAGTCTATTGGTAAATAATATTTTCAATACAAAGTATGAAAATAACGGCTATACCTGGGGACACATATTTGAGTCCAAAGGCACCCGAGATTATTACAACTTCTACTTCCCGCAAGCTACCACAAACTTTATGTTAGGGCTGAATATCCGGTTTTAAAAATCAGCACTGCAGATAGGATAAAAAGGTTCGTATTTTCGCCAGTTTTCGGGGTTTCCCCAAATGCTGGCGAAAATACGAACCTTTATCGGATAAAAAAGACTTATTTTTTCGACAAGAACAGCTTTAATCATTTCATTAAGGCTGTTTTTTTGATGAAGTAAACTCAATTTTATAGAATATACGACACCTAGGTGTTTTGTTAAAGTATAGAGGTGATACCTATATTTTCGGATTATGTTTTAATTTTCTACTTTTATAACCATGCGAGCAGTAATACAACGCGTGACAAAGGCTTCCTGTACGGTGGACGGACAGGTAAGCGGAGCGATAGATCAAGGCCTACTCATTCTATTGGGCATAGAAGAGTCCGACACCGAGGAAGAAATGAAATGGCTGGCACAGAAATTCGTCAACCTCCGTATCTTTTCGGACGAGCAGGGGCTAATGAATAAATCCGTACAAGACATAGACGGCAACATTCTGCTTATCTCGCAGTTTACACTCCTTGCTCAAACAAAAAAAGGAAATAGACCCTCATTTATTCGAGCTGCAAAACCCGATAAGGCTAAACCCTTATATGAGGCGATGGCCAATATGCTTTCCAATTTATTGGCTAAACAAGTACAGTTGGGTATCTTTGGTGCCGACATGAAAATAGATTTACGTAACGATGGCCCGGTAACTATTATCATGAATACACAGGATAAGGATAATTTTTAAATCTCATATCTAATATCTAACGTCTAAAAAAATGACCATAAAAGAAGCACAAGAAATCGTTGACAAATGGATCAACACGACGGGTATCCGTTATTTCAACGAACTCACGAATACGGCTATGTTGATGGAAGAGGTGGGGGAAGTAGCCCGTATCATGGCTCGCCAATACGGCGAACAATCCTTCAAAAAATCCGACGAAGAAGTCAATCTTGCAGACGAAATGGCTGATGTACTATTTGTGTTAATATGCTTGGCTAACCAAACCGGAATCGATCTTACGGAGGCTTTGGAAAAAAACTT
Organism: Sphingobacterium sp.; assembly: GCA_040392285.1. Taxonomy (GTDB): domain Bacteria; phylum Bacteroidota; class Bacteroidia; order Sphingobacteriales; family Sphingobacteriaceae; genus Sphingobacterium. Next base: position 14,816 of record JBEBWF010000069.1, read on the forward strand.
AGACAAAAAAAACATGCGCGATGCCGATCGTCACAAAAACAATAAAAAACTACAATAAATTATGATGAAATCACTATTCCACCTCCTCTTTGTCTCTTTTATTTTTCTGTCTTGTAGTGGTCCAGGACAATCGGAGCATACCCTAACGAACGAATTTAAAAACGGTGCTGTAGTAACAGCCCATCCATTGGCCTCACAAGTCGGTGTGGATATCCTAAAAAAGGGTGGGAATGCCATAGATGCCGCTATTGCTGTCAAGTTTGCATTGGCTGTTGTCTATCCTAATGCCGGGAATTTGGGCGGTGGGGGCTTTATGGTATACCGTGATAGTACTGGAAACAGCACAGCTTTAGATTTTCGCGAGAAAGCTCCAAGTGGATCTGACCGGGATATGTATCTGGATCAGGAGGGCAATCCTATCACAGACCTTAGCTTATATGGACATCTTGCTGCCGGTGTCCCCGGATCCGTGGCCGGCATGGACGCCGCCTTTAAGAAGTATGGTACATTGCCCTGGAAAACACTGGTGCAACCTGCAATCGATTTGGCTATAAATGGATTTGAGATTACACAACAACAAGCGGAAGAATTTAACCATTACAAAGATGAGTTTAACACATTTAATCCCAACGGAGCAGCTATCCTTAAAGATGAAGTCTGGAAAGCTGGAGATATTTTTGTACAGAAAGATCTGGGCGAAACGCTAAAACGTATTGCCGAAAAAGGAAGAGACGGTTTTTACAAAGGCGAAACAGCCGATCTCATCGTAGCCGAAATGAGCCGGGGGAATGGAATTATGGCCCATCAGGATTTAATCGATTATGAGGCTATATGGCGTGAACCAATTGTAGGTACCTATAAAAACTATACGATTACTTCTATGCCGCCACCATCAAGTGGAGGTATTGCTTTGCTAGCTTTGCTGCAGTCCGTACAAAATTATCCTTTGGCAACTTGGGGCTTCCAGTCCGACAGCACCGTACGCGCCATGGTCGAAGCCGAAAGAAGGGTGTATGCAGATAGAGCCACCCACTTAGGGGATCCTGATTTTTACCGTGTCCCTGTTAAAAATCTGACCGATCCAACGTTCAATCAAGAGCGCATGGCTAAGGTATCGTTGGACAAAGCGACACCAAGTGACCAGGTAAAAGCTGCCGTATTCCCGGGTTATGAATCTGAACAAACTACCCACTTTTGTATCGTCGATAAACATAAAAATGCGGTATCGCTGACCACAACGATTAATGGTTCCTATGGCTCTTTGGTGTGGGTGCATGGTGCCGGCTTCCTGTTGAACAATGAGATGGATGACTTTTCCGTCAAGCCCGGGACACCTAACCTATATGGTCTATTGGGCGGCAAAGCCAATGCTATAGAACCAGGGAAACGTATGTTGAGTGCGATGACGCCCACTATTGTCGATGAGGACGGCAAATTAAGAATGGTAGTCGGTACTCCGGGAGGCTCTACAATTATTACCTCCGTCTTTCAAACTATTTTGAATGTATTGGAGTTTGGCATGAATGCGCAAGAATCGGTCACTGCATCACGCTTCCACCATCAATGGAAACCCGACCGCATTGATGTGGAAGAACAAGCAATAACAGAGGCCATCCGCCAAAGTCTTGAGGAAGATGGCTACACCATCCATAAACGGGGTCCGATAGGTCGTGTAGAAAACATTATTGTATTGCCCAATGGCCATTTACAAACCGGTGCCGACCCAAGAGGTGACGATAAAGCAATGGGATATTAGCATAAAAGACTACTCCAAATGTTTATCATCTATCTGTTTGGTAGCCTTCGCCCCCAATGTTTTCAGATTTTCTATCTTCCGGATAACATTCCCTGGTCCGGAAGATAACTTTTTCATGGCATCATGGTGCTTTTCAGTTGCTTTGAAAAGGTGACTTTGGATGTGCTCCATATCATGCAGGAAACCGACAAACTTATCGTATAAAGCTCCTGCCTCGCGAGCAATCTCCAACACATTCTTATTCTGCCGCTCCTGCTTCCACATCGATGCTACCGTACGCAATGTCGCTAATAAAGTAGAAGGACTCACAATCACGACCCGCCGGTCCCAAGCTTCACTAAAAAGCTCCGGTTTATAAGTGACCGCTAAGCTCAAAGCCGACTCGATAGGCATAAATAACAAAACAAAATCCGGAGAATGAATACCATATAGACTTTGGTAATCCTTTACGGCCAATTCTTTAACATGCTGCTCAATAGAGACGACATGCTGTTTAACAAACAAGATCCTTTCGGCTTCGCTTTCTATATTTATAGCTTTTTCATAGGCGATCAATGACACTTTCGAATCGACGACCAAGTGTTTATTATCGGGCAACTGTATGAGGGCATCCGGTTGCAACCGTCCGCCACCCTCCTGCTGTATAGACACTTGGAGACTATATTCTTGATCTTTTATCAGTCCTGACCGTTCCAACACACGTTCCAAGATCACTTCGCCCCAGTTGCCTTGTTGTTTATTGTCCCCCTTAAGCGCTTTCGTGAGATTATGGGCTTCCTCTTGTATCTGTACACTTTGTTGCATCAATTGTTCGACCACACCTTTCAACACATTGCGTTCGGCTGCTTCTTGATTATAGGTTTTCTCGACCTTATCTTCAAAGTGTTTGATCCGTTCCTTGAGTGGATCCAATAGTAAACCGATGTTCTGTTTATTCAGATCAGTAAATTTCTGTGATTTCTCTTCTAATATTTTGCTGGCTAATACCTGAAATTCTACATTAAATTGTGTTCGGATCCTATTCAACTCCTCCTTCTGCTCCTGAAATTTTTCCTGTTGTGCTTGTAAATAGGCATTGGTACCCTCCAACGTTCTTTCGACCGATTGACGAGTCTCCGTTTCCTTGCCCAGAAGCTCATTCAGATGATTCACATCTTTTAGCAGCATCTCTTCTTTTTGTACAGCTCTGGCTAAAACTAGATCGATTTCCCGTTTTGCATGATCAAGCTGCTCATACCTTTCCCGTGAAACGCTTCGACCAAGGCGCCAAAAAAGATAGATAGATACCACGCCCAGCCCTATACAGACTGTTCCTATAAAAGCTTCCATAGAAAAAACGATTTTGTGTTACAATGATTTTTACATCTGCGCATAGGCGCAAATGATTATATCTTTACTGTAATTTTTGGTGTGTCCTCCACCAGAGGTCAGGCATCTCTCCCCCAACCGCCAATTGGTAATCTTCATAGCGGCAAGGTACCAGATAATACCTTTCATTGACGGATTTTGTTCCGAAATAAGGAACCTGCATCCACCAACGATCTGACTTTTTGCTTTTCACAAAAACCAACTCATGGTCTTCGTTTTCCAAGGGTGCCCGATAGATAATGTAGGCAGATTTCGGATAAAGCGGCGCATCTTGCTTACGATTGTAATAACCATCCACAAAACACCAGATCATCTGAGCAACCAACATAGCGGTATGTTCCATAGGATCATACGTTGGGTTGAACTCATAAAATCCGATAGAACTGCATTTGTCTGACATGCCTGCATAGCGCGCCAGCTGACAAGCTTCATCACCGAAAAGGCCATTTGGTGTTGCATGTGCATTGCCCGGGGCTTCCGAGGCCCGAATGGCGCCAATATCAAAGCTTACCATATCCGCAGCCCGAATTACAGGCTCTGCCTGATCTAACCGCCCAGCTATAGCTCCTATACGCTGTGTTGTAAAAAACAGCTTATCGTACATATTGATCGACTCTTTACTCACCAAGTAAGTTTGGTAGGCCATATTACTCAAATTAAACAGATAGTCCGGTTGATGAAGGATGATCTTGTTCAAATACGTTTGCGAATTCAATGTCTCCTTTTCTGCATTATCCTGATCCAAATCAAACCGGGAATCAATAACGGCAACCTCCACACGTTGTTCCAATTCTTCGTAACCGCGATACTGAGCAAATGTTAAATCCTGTCCTCCCCCGATAATGATAGGTACAATATCTTGCTTAACCAATTCCTCCACAACCAGTTTCAGAGCGATATAGGTGTCTGTAATTTGCTTACCGGCACTTATATTGCCCAAATCGACGATCTTGACGGTATAATCTCCTTGATAAAGATTATACAGATGTTTCCGTACCGCATCGGGTGCCTTTGCCGTGCCTTTATTGTTAACAGCAGCCCGATCTTCTTCAACACCGACGATCGCTAGGTTTGGCTTATTTTCCTCGCCCCAAGACGGAAATTCGGAAACGAAAGCCGTAATGATCTTGCCAAACTGGGAATTATAAAACTCCCCATTTAAAGAATTGGCTTGGGGAATGGTGATCGGAGCAAAGAAATCTGATAAAGACATGGTGTTAAGTAAAAGTGAATATTTACAAATATGCAGCAATTACCCAACTTTTAAAAAATGAATATTTCCACAGGTGTGGGAAAGATTAGCATATAGTCAACACGAACTTAATATTGACTTAATAGGTAAGTCTTAGCTTTGCACAGCGTGAAAAAATAAAAAAACACACAAAATGCATTTCAACTCTTTCGGTATGCTTTCACTTACATTCATTTTTTTATTTTTTATTTTGTTTTATGATTTTTTGTATCTAATTTAGTTATGTTTATAATTATACTAACACTTGAATTAGATTAAATTTAGACAACACGCTAACCAACAAACTATTTAAAATGAGCAATATACCTGTTTACCCAGAGAGACAACCCATATTATTGTTATGGAAAGGATTGGTTTCATTTTGTTTCCATATGACCAACATATTCATTCGACAGTTAGTTTTGGGTTTCGTATTCGCTATTTTGGCCTTTGCTTCGGTAATATTGTTCGTAGGATGCCAGAAGAACGAAGGCGCTGCACCTACGAAGAATATTCAGCTCAGCAACGTATCCATTCCTTCTCAACTCGCTGTTACCGCAACAGATATCATTACACTTTCGGGACAAGGTTTTGAAAAAAATGATAAAATAAAATTGACTCCGGCTTCTACCGGCAACCAGACATACACGCTAGCGGTATCGGCTGTAGATAATAAATCTGTATCATTTGCTCTTCCTGAAGGCTTTCCGTCGGGAATATATAAAATCACTATAGTGCGCGGTAGCGAGGAGCTAGTATTGGGATCGACTGACATCAGGATTACTGTAGCTACAGTCGTACCCGACGTCCCGGGAATGACCGTGAAGGGTGTTGT